>CAZOOK010000038.1:0-50640 GCA_964581385.1 uncultured Salinisphaerales bacterium | reverse complement strand
CGCCGTTGCGATAGATCTTGTAGGAGGACACCGGATAGCTGCCCGCTGTTGCAGCGCCCCAGCTGATTCCCTGGTAGTTGCTCAAGGGGTTGGTGTCGTTCGTCGGACCACCCTGGTTGATCAGTTGCAGATTCGTAACGGCAGAAGGTAGGGTTACAACGCTGCCGGCGATCGTCACGACCGCAGAGTTCGGAGTCCCCAACGATGCGCCTCCGGCAACTGACGACAACGCCACATTCAAAGTCTTGCTACCGGAGAAAGGCGTCGTTCCGAGAATCGAAACTGTGAAGGTCTTCGCCGCGGTATCGCCCGCTGCCCAGTTTAGCGTGCCACTTTGTGCGGTGAAGTGTATCCCCGCTATTGCCGTGCCATTGCTCGTGGCATAGTCAACGCTGACCGCACCACTTGAACCGCCCGTACGATTGACCGTGATCGTCACCGGATTAATGCCGACAATCTGCAGGATTGAGTAGCTTGCACTCGAGAAGGCCAGCGAACCTGCGCTTACGCCAGCACCGGTGATCGTCACCGTAGCAGTGCTGGTGCCCAGAGTGGCGCCGCTGACGGCGGACAGCGTGATGTTGAACGTCTTAGTACCTGTGAACGGGCTGCTGCCGAGTATCGGCACTGTGAAGGTCTTCGCCGCCGTGTCGCCCGCAGACCAGTTCAGCGTAGCGCTACTGCTGGTGTAATCCGTGCCCGCTGTCGCAGTGCCATTGCTCGTCGAATAAGTGACGCTCGCCGCCGTGTTGCCGCCACCGCCACGGTTGACCGTGATCGTCACGTTCGTGCCGCTACTGGTCTGCGTCACCGCATAGGCCGAGGCTGATAGTGCCAGCGAGCCGGGCACGCCGGTGCCCGTGATCGTCACTGTCGCGCTGCTCGTGCCCAATGTGGCACCGCCCGTCGGCGACGTCAGCGTCACAGTGAATGTCTTGGTACCGGTGAACGGACTGCTGCCCAGTATCGGGACCGTGAAGGTTTTTGCAGAGGTGTTGCCCGCAGACCAGCTCAGCGTTCCGCTCGTGCTGGTGTAATCGGTACCGGCGCTGGCCGTGCCGCTGCTCGTCGCATACGAAACGCCGACCGCGCTGTTGCCCCCGCCGCCACGATTGACCGTAATCGTCACCGAGGTGCCAGCACTGGTTTGCGTCATTGCATAGCTCGCCGCAGATAATCCGAGCGAGCCGGCCACGCCGGTGCCGGCGATCGTCACCGTCGCGCTACTGGTGCCCAGTGTGGCCCCGCCCGTTGGCGATGTCAGTGTCACAGCGAACGTCTTGGTACCGGTGATGGGGTTGCCGCTAGTATTGGCGATTGTCACGCTGAAGGTCTTTGACGCGGTGTCGCCCGCCGCCCAGCTCAGCGTGCCGCTCGTCGTAGTGAAATCGGTTCCCGATACCGCCGTGCCGTTGCTCGTGGCATAGCCCACGCTCGCCGCAGCGTTGCCGCCGCTACCACGCGTCACCGTTACCGTTACCGTGCCACCAGTCTGTGTGCTGCTGTACGTCGCCGATGCAAAACCCAGCGAACCGGCCACGCCGGTGCCCGTGATCGTCACTGTCGCGCTGCTCGTGCCCAATGTGGCACCGCCCGTCGGCGACGTCAGCGTCACAGTGAATGTCTTGGTACCGGTGAACGGACTGCCGCTCAGTATCGGGACCGTGAAGGTCTTCGCCGATGCATCACCATCCACCCAGCTGACCGTGTTGCTGGTAGCCGTGTACTCCGTGCCAGCCGTCGCCGTACCATTGCCCGTGGCGTAGTGAACACTGACGACACCATTCGAACCGCCACTGCGATTCAGTGTCACGGTCACCGCGCCGCCACTTTGCGAAACTCCATACGCTGCCTGCGACAACGACAGTGCTCCTGCCACAGAGACGAGGCTGCCATTGATAGACAGAGTGGCGGTGCTCGGCGCGCCGAGACTTGCCCCTCCGGCGGGCGACGTCAGGGCAATGGAGAAACTTTTGTTCCCGAGGAATGGTGTGCTACTGCTTACGGGTATTGGAATCGATTTGGGAGCGCTATCGCTATCGGACCAGTTCAGCGTGCCGCTTGTTGCGGTGTAATCAGCGCCAGCCACTGCAGTACCGTCGGTGGTGGCATAGGCCACACTGACTGCACCGTTGGAGCCGCCAACGCGACTGACCACGACTTGCAGCGAGCCGCTACCCTGCAGTGCCGTGTACGCTCCGCTCGAAAAAGCCAGCGAGCCGGCCACGCCGTCGCCGTTGATGGTCACCGCTACGCTGTTCGGTGTACCGATCGCAGCACCACCGGTAACCGAAGCTGACTGCAGTGCGATCGAGAAAGTCTTGCTCCCGACGAATGGCGTTGCGTTGCTAATCGGTATCGAGATTGTTTTGTCGGCATTATCGCCATCTGCCCAGCTGACCACACTGGCTGTGGCGGTGTAATCGATACCGGCGCGAGCTGTACCGTCGCTCAAAGCATAGGTCACACTGACTGCACCGCTGCTACCACTGGTGCGGCTTACGATCACCTGCAACGTCCCACTGCCTTGCGCTACTATGTAAGCGGATTGGGAAAAAGACAGGGTTCCGGCGTCAATTGGTGGATCACCGCTGGGAGTCTGTATCGGTCCAGACGCGGAAGTATCCGCACTTCCGCCCCCGCCACTGCACGCTGCAAGAAACATAACGATAAGAAAAGCGCTGCAACGTGCGAAAACTGTTCCCATTTTCATCCCCTGTCCACGGCAACCGAGCGATGACCTGTCTCAGTCGTTGCCAGTGCCGAAGTTCTTCAGTCCTGCAAGATCGGTTAATGCCAATGCATAAACCAAGCGGCGAATTGCGCCAGTCTTTCGGCCAATTGCCCCTTCATCCCAATGCCAACCCTGACGAACGGTCATATTTCCGCGCCGGGCGCGCGGTTATCTGAAACGGCTCATCGGTTCGGTTCTATTCTCAAGTCAATGCTTCCCACCAAAGCCGGGCGCCTGAGCTATGCGCTGCGCAGACGCTCAAGAGCACCAATCACCACAAAGCAAAAGCACTTTACTGATGCCGCTCTCGGCAATAATTTCGTGCCAACAACTCTCGCATCTTGCGACACCGCCGGCACAACTCGACTATCGCATTAGGTCAAATCTTTGTTGGTTCCCCTGGAAAACCTGTGGACTTACCTCACTGAATTTATGAATGTATCCCAGTTCCCGAGGGTTCTGTGTCGGTCATAATGCCGTGCGAGGTCGTTAAAGTTTTGCGAACTTCTCAAACCGAGCACTCGCGATCTTTACAGTTTTGTAAATCAACTTGTGAACCGCAAGCTTAACAGGCTATTTCGTTTTCCGTGATCGCAGATAAGTATCCAGGTCACTGCGCTCCTCGTCCGAAATCTTCCACGCCGCCTGCTGTGGTCTTGCAGTCATCGCTTTCTCCGGTCCGCAATAGGCCTGGAATCATGCGTTATTTATGTGTCACGATGCTGCTGGGGCCAAACGGGGTGAAGCTGGATGAGTGAACACTACGACGTAGTGATCGTGGGAACGTCTTTTGCGTCATCCTTCTTTTTGATGCGGTATCTCGAGCATGCTCCGCGCAATGCCAGGATTCTTGTTCTGGAGCGCGGCAATGAGGATACCAAGGCCTGGCAGCTGACCCACCGTCGTCACTCGAGTATCGACCCGGAAGAGGTCTACGAGAATGACAACCCGTTGAAGGACTGGTACACCAGTCCAGGGTTCGGCGGGAATTCCAAGTGCTGGATGGGCGGTACCACCCGGATGATGCCCGGGGATTTCAAGCTGAAATCGCGCTACGGCATCGGTACGGATTGGCCCATGTCGTATGACGATCTGGAACAGCACTACTGCATGGTAGAGCAGGTCATGATGGTTTCTGGGCCCAGTGAAAGCCCCATGCCTCGATCGAGGCCATTCCCGTTGCCGCCACACCGTTTTTCCGATCCAGACGTGCTTCTAAAGAAGCGCTTTCCTAACGATTGGTACCAGATGGCCACTGCCAGAGCAAGTGTCGCGACGGGGACGCGCGGGATTTGTTGCGCGACTGGCTACTGCTCCAATTGTCCAGTCGATGCAAAGTTCACGATTCAGAATGGTTTGGCACACATCTATAAAGATCCCAGGGTGACACTTCAGTTGCGATCCGAAGTGCAAGCAGTCGATACCGCAGCCAATGTAGTACAGGGAATCACTTATCTTCAAAACGGCGCGAGCAAGCGGGATACCGGCGATCTGATCGTGCTTGGAGCCAGCGCACTATTTAATCCCCATATCCTCTTGCGCTCCGGATTTGATCATCCCCTTATTGGTCGTCGTCTCCACGAACAGATGCCGGTATACGTCACACTCGATCTAAAGGGTGTCAAGAGCTACAACGGAAGTACAGTGTTATCGGGACTAGGGTACTTGTTCTACGACGGCGAACATCGTCGCGACCACGCGGCATGTATGATCGAAACGTGGAATGTGCCATTTGCCAGTAGACCCGATGACACCTTGAGACTGGAGCCTGGCCGATGGACCGAGCGTTTGATGCTCGGCTTTTTGTTCGACGACATTCCAAGCGACGCGAATACCGTTACGGTCAGCCCGAACGACCCCAGGCTCGCTCGCGTACATTTCGCGAACTACTCGGATTACGCCATGAAAGCGGCCAATCAGATTCCGCGCATGATCGATAAGCTGTCAGAGGCGCTGCCCATTGAACGTCTCGTATCGACCGAGTTGGGCTCGACGGCTGCCCACATCCAAGGAACGGTCGTAATGGGCGATGATCCGTCCACCAGCGTCGTCGATCGTTACTTGGTGCACCATAAATATCGTAATCTTCTGGTTCTGGGTTCGAGTTCGTACCCAACCGCAAGTCCCTCTTATCCAACCCTTACGGTGTCCGCGCTTTCGCTGTGGGCCGCGAACCATATATTAGGACGGAACTCCTAATGATCAAACGTCGCAATTTCCTGTTGGGAGGGTTGGGTGCTGTCGCTTTCGTGGTCGTCGGGGCGTTGGGTACGGAATTAATCAACGAGGCCGAAATAGCGGCGGCCGTCCGCCGGCGCCTGAGCTTTCTCAAGCTAGATGAAGAAGGGCCGCGCGCGTTTGCAAAGGACAAGGTGGCTGCGTTGCTGGCCAAACGCCCAAGCTGGCTTCGTGTTAAGGGGCGCATACGATCGATGCTCGCCAAACCGACCACGCACTGGGGATTCTCCGACGACAAACGCACGCGTCGGCAGCGCATGGAAGACAACCTCGCCACGTTATATCTGCTGTCGAGTGACTTCTTTCAGAATGGGGCAGATGTTTCTCGTACGGTACGGTACGTGAATCTCTATGATCCAATGCGTGCCTGTGGCAATCCGTTTGCGCGCCCACCCACCGATCCACAATCAACGACTTGAGCGGACGTCCATGTTGACAGTGCGCGCTGCGCGCCGGGGTTTCCGAAACCACAGGGCCGTCGTGATCCGGACAATTGCCATTGTTGCTACGCTATTCACGTTAGCATCGTGTGCACCTAAACCGAAGACCCAGGTTATTGCCCCAGCTGGCAACTGGATCAGTCTGTTCAATGGCAGGAATCTTGACGATTGGATCGTGAAGATCGCGGGGCAGGATCTCGGCGATAACTACCGAAACACGTTCCGAGTCGAAGACGGACTGCTGAAGGTTTCCTATGAGCAGTACGACAAGTTTGGCAATCGCTTCGGCAGTCTCTTCTATAAGAAAAAATTCTCCCATTACTGGATCCGCGCGGAGTACCGTTTTGTCGGCTCATTGGCGGTCGGTGCACCGCGATGGGCATATAAGAACAGTGGGATCCAGCTGCATAGTCAAGCCCCTGAGACTATGCGCAAGGAGCAGCAATTTCCGGTGTCTGCGGAGTTCGATATTGTTGGGGGGTGGTACTTCGGCAGCAGGCCGACGGGAAACGTATGCCAAAACGGGACGCGCGTATTAATCGATGGCAAGCCGCTTCAGGGACAATGTTCTAAGGTCAGTGACGTGACCATTCGTGATGACCAGTGGACTACCATCATGGCTGAAGTCGATGGCGGCATACGCGTCCGGCAGATCGTCAACGGGGCGTTGGTAGTCGAATATACGAATCCTACGCTCGATGAAGGCAACGCAGATGTTCACCGCTTGCTGGCAGAGGGCGCCGACAAGGCCCTCGTATCGGGCTACATTTCCGTCCAATCCAACGGTTTTCCGATTGAATTTAGACGCATCGAATTACTGCCGATGGATGACTCGGCATCGCGACAAAACTGAGTGGCGTGGACTGTGGGCTCTCACTGAGCAGGGGAACGGTGATGGCAGCGCAAGACACTCGCGGTTGGCGACACCAGCTAGCCGGATGACCGCATAGTGTGCATCAGTTGTTCACGGCAGTGCGTTCTGTCATTGATCGTGACCGCACGGAACCACGGCGCTCCGCGATTTCTTGATCCGAGTGGGCCGGTTAGATTCGGCGGTCGTCGTACGGCAAAGCCGATGCCGAGCCACAATGAAAACGCCTGATGTAAACAGGTTCGCACAAATGTAGTGCTGGTAATACGCGACGCTTTTCCCAGGGGGTTGCAAAATGGTGGGGAAAAGCTATGATTTTTAATGTGTGGCATTATTTATCAAGGTAAACAAGTATTCGTCAGCATTTTTTTACGATCTTAAGTTTCGATTCAGGTTGAGCAGATAGAATCAAGGGTTGATCAATAAAAAAGGTTTGGGTAATCGTTAGCCACTGATCACGCGTTTTGCACCGCTCAAGCTTTTTGCGCGCGCATCAGTTGTTATCGCTGACTACGATGGCGCCGCTTGGTGTTTAGAGGTCCTTCCTATAGGACTCGCTTTGTCCCAAGCGCAAATAGGTCACGGTAGCGTCACGTCGGTCTGATACCGGTATCCGGGCTTGTGAATGGGCACGCATATTATTTGCGTGTGTTTTTGCTTTTTTTAAAAGCGCCATATCATCTTATAGGTCAACATGGACAAGTTTCGTGCAGTTATGGGTGTTGTAATTGCCCCTTTTATCTTCGAGGCTTCGGCCGTTCCCGCCGCAACGGCGCCCACAGTAAATTTGACGATCAGTCCAAAATCCATCGTGGTGGGTCAGTCGGCTACGCTGAGTTGGTATGCAGCGAATGCAACGCTTTGCAAAGCCGCTGGCGGCGCATGGAGCGGAGTGCTGGGGGTGAGCAGCAGCCTCACCGTCACACCGACTGCCGCTGGAACTTATAAGTATCCGATCGCATGCACCGGCGCCGGTGGTTCAGTCGCGGGTTCAGCGAGCCTGCAAGTCACGAGCACGCCCTATGCACAGCCGAGCATCGGTAGTTTCACACCGACGTCCGGTCCTGCCGGCACGGTTGTGACGATCACGGGTTCCGGTTTTACCGGGTTGACGGCGGTTCAGATTGGTAACGTCTCTGACGCAGCGCTCACGGTTGTGAGCGATACGCAGGTCAAGGCGACGGTGCCAGCGGATGCGCAGAGCGGCGCCCATGGCGTTTCCGTATCCAATCCGCAAAAAGTATCTTCATCCCCCGATAGTTTCACGGTCACCACTGCCTCCAAGGCAGTGACTCTTACGGCCAATCCCACTGCGATCACGCTGGGTAAATCGGCTACTCTGAACTGGTCCAGCAGCAATGTCAGCTCGTGCACCGCCGGCGGTGCGTGGAGCGGATCGCTGGCCACCAGTGGCAGCAAGAGTGTGACCCCTTCAACCACGGGTACGCCGCAATATACGGTGACCTGCACGGGCTCGAACGGCTCGACTTCGACCGCAACGAACCTGACGGTCATGGCGCCCGCGCCGACGGTCAGTGTCACCGCCAGTCCGACATCGATCACACTGGGCAAGTCTTCCACGCTGCTGTGGTCGACCACGAATGCAACCTCTTGCACCGCGAGCGGCGCATGGAGCGGTTCATTCGCCACCAGCGGTAGCTGGAGTGTGACGCCGACAACCGCGGGCACACCGGTTTACACGCTGACCTGCACCGGAGCCGGTGGCTCCGCCAGCGGTTCAGCCAGTGTGGCAGTGACGAACACCACGGCAGTGCCGACCGTCAGTCTTTCTGCAAACCCGACTTCGATGACGCTGGGCAAGTCTGCCACGCTGCTGTGGTCGACGACGAATGCAACCTCCTGCACCGCGAGCGGTGCGTGGAGTGGCTCGTTCGCTACCAGCGGTAGCTGGAGTGTGACGCCGACGGCCACGGGTACGCCGGTTTACACGCTGACCTGCACCGGGGCCGGTGGCTCCGCCAAGGGTTCAGCCAGTGTGGCAGTGACGAACACCACGGCAGTGCCGACCGTCAGTCTTTCTGCAAACCCGACTTCGATGACGCTGGGCAAGTCTGCCACGCTGCTGTGGTCGACGACGAATGCAACCTCCTGCACCGCGAGCGGTGCGTGGAGTGGCTCGTTCGCTACCAGCGGTAGCTGGAGTGTGACGCCGACGGCCACGGGTACGCCGGTTTACACGCTGACCTGCACCGGGGCCGGTGGCTCCGCCAAGGGTTCAGCCAGTGTGGCAGTGACGAACACCACGGCAGTGCCGACCGTCAGTCTTTCTGCAAACCCGACTTCGATGACGCTGGGCAAGTCTGCCACGCTGCTGTGGTCGACGACGAATGCAACCTCCTGCACCGCGAGCGGTGCGTGGAGTGGCTCGTTCGCTACCAGCGGTAGCTGGAGCATGACACCGACGGCCACGGGTACGCCGGTTTACACCCTGACCTGCACCGGAGCCGGTGGCTCCGCCAGCGGTTCGGCCAGTGTGGCAGTGACGAACGCTACGGCAGTGCCGACGGTCAGTCTGGCGACCAGCCCGGCATCGATCACGCTGGGCAAATCGTCGACGCTGACTTGGTCAAGCACGAATGCCACCGCTTGCACCGCGAGCGGTGCGTGGAGCGGTTCGCTGGCCACCAGCGGCAGCAAGAGCGTGACGCCGACGGTCACGGGTACGCCGATTTACACGCTGGCTTGCACTGGAGCCGGCGGCTCTGCCAGCAATACGACCAATCTGACCGTGACAAACACCACGAGCACGGCGCAGATCGTTGTTGATGGCTCTACGAAAATCGCGCCGATTTCGTCGCGGCAGACCGGTACCAACATGGCCGGTTTCTTCGACATCACTCAGGGCGGCAGTCTTTCCGCTATGAAGGCCACGGGCGCCCGTTTCATACGCTGGCCCGGCGGATCGAATTCGGATGCCTACCATTGGCAGGACAATTCGTACTGCAATGGCATGTACATGAATCCGAACAGCACGTTCGATAATTTCGTGAACCTGATCTTGGTGCCCGGCAACTACGAAGCGGCGATCACCGTCAACTACGGTTCCAACAAGACCTGCAACGGTGGTGGTGATCCGGCGGAAGCTGCCGCGTGGGTGGCGTATGTCAAGGCCCACAACTACAACATCCATTATTGGACGGTCGGCAACGAAGTGTTCGGTGGTTGGGAGTACGATCTGCACACGAAGCCGTGGGATGGTACGACTTACGCCAATGCCGTATCGGGCACGAGCGGGTACTACAAGCAGATGAAGGCGCAGGATCCGACCGCGCAGATTGGTGTGGTCGTCGAAGGCGCGGGCTGGGACTACTGGGATGCCTGGGATAAAACCATGCTTCCGCTCTCCACCTTCGATTTCGTTGAGCTGCACTGGTATGCGCAGCAGCCCGGGCAGGAGTCCGACAGCTACTTGCTGAACCAAGCGCCTGCAGATCTGAAGAGCACGATCAGCACGGTGCGTAGCGAATTGACGCAGGCGGGCAAGCCGGCGACTACGCCGATCCTGATCGGCGAGTTCAACTCGGTCGCCTTCAACCAGGGCAAGCAGACCATGTCGATCGTCAACGCCTTGTTCGAGGGTATGGCGTTCGGTGAGGTGCTGAACAACAACGTGCAGATGGCGACGTGGTGGTTCGGTTACGGCGGCGGCTGCAATTCCGGCGGCAACAATTCCTCCAGTCTTTACGGCTGGCAGAATTTCGGCGGCTACGATCAGATCTCTTCGAACTGGTCGAATTGCAACACCGGCGCTCCGACGATTCTGGACGGCGTGGTTCTGCCGAACGGGCAGGCGGCCAATCTGGTGTCGCAGTTTGCGGTTCCGGGAAACAGCATGCTGAGCACTACGGTTGCTTCGTCGCTTCCGAACGTGCGTGTCTACTCAGCGACGCAGGGTGCCGGTTATGCACTGATGTTGTTCAATCTGGATCAGTCGGCAACGACGAGCGTGACCGTTGGAGTTTCCAACGCGTCTGGCACGTCATTCAGCGCTTCGAGCGTGACGTATGGCAAGAAACAATACGACGACTCGAAGAACAACGTATGGACCGGACCGGTTTCCCAGTCGCTGGGCACGGTGGGTTCGACCGTGACCGTTTCCCTGCCGCCGTGGAGCATGACGGTTCTCAAGATGCAGTAACAGCGCAATTGCAGCGTGGGGGCGATGCGCTCCCGCGTTAAATCAAGCAGTTCAATTCGGCTGCGTCATTTACGTGACGCAGCCGTTTTTTATGCGTGTCTCACTGGCGGCGAAAGATGCACGCTGCCCTCGGGGCCTATTTCCAGTGTCAGGTAGGGTCGCGCATTGAGTCGCGCCGCCGGGGCCGGTATGCTCGCGTCCTCGTCGCCCGCTCGGCTCGCAATTAAGGATTGGCGCTGCGCCGCGTGGCAGCCTACGCCCTTCCAATTCTCACCTGCGGATGAAATCGGATATTCGTGGTGAATGAATTCGAACTGATCCGCAACTATTTCGGCGCACTGGCACCCTCCGCGCCTGGTTTGCTGGCCGGCATCGGCGATGACTGCGCGCTATTACAGGCTGCCGGCAACGAAGCGCTGGCAGTGACAACCGATACGCTGATCTGCGGACGTCATTTCCCTGAAGACGCCCCGCCTTTCGACATCGGCTGGAAGGCGCTGGCGGTGAATCTTTCCGATCTTGCTGCTGCAGCCGCCGAGCCGCGTTGGTTCACACTCGCGTTGACGCTGCCATCCGCGGATTCCGCGTGGCTGAAGGAGTTCGCGGACGGACTAGGCGCGCTGGCGCGGCAGCAGCGCGTCGCGCTGGTCGGCGGTGACACCACGCGCGGCGCACTGTCAATCACGATCACCGCAATCGGCGTTGCACCTCCTGCGCAGGCGCTGAACCGCCGCGGCGCGCGTTCCGGGGATGCCGTTTGTGTTACCGGCACGCTTGGCGACGCCGCCGCCGGTTTGCGCTTGTGGAGCGCTGGGTCCGCCGGCGTGCGTGACGTCAGCGGCGACGCGCGCTATTTGATCGAACGGCTCAACCGGCCGCAGCCCCGCGTTGCGGCCGGCATCGCACTGCGCGGACTGGCACACGCGGCAATCGATCTGTCGGACGGACTCGCTGGTGATCTTCGCCATATTCTCGATGCGAGCGGCGTCGGCGCGGATGTGTGGCTGGAGCGTCTACCGGCCTCTCCAGCACTGGAGCGTGCGGCGGCCGGAGCAGATCGCTGGTCGCTGCAAACCGTGGGCGGCGACGATTACGAACTCTGCATCTGTCTGCCGTCGGACGCGGTCGAACGCGCGCGCGCGGCGCTCGATGTGCCACTAACCGAGATCGGCCGTGTCAAAGATGTCCGTGACTTGCACTGGATTGATGCATCCGGCCGCTACGTGGACTGGCAAGGCACGGGTTACAGGCATTTTTCATGAGCGGAGGCGCGACTTCGCCACGTCCGCGCGCGCGCGAGGTGTTTGCGTCGCCGGTACACTTCCTCGCGTTCGGCCTGGGTGCGGGCTTGGCGCCTTTCGCGCCCGGCACCTTCGGCACCCTGATCGGGTTGCCATGCTGGTGGTTGCTTGCCCCGTGCGGAGTAGTGACCTACTTATTCACCACGGCCGCCTTGTTCGCAATCGGTTGCGCTGTGTGCGGAGCCAGCGCGCGCCGGCTTGGTGTGCATGACTATGGGGGTATCGTATTCGACGAAATTATTGGTTTTCTGATCACCGCTGCGCCGCTGCTGTGGGCACCGGCGCCATCGTTCCGCGCGCGTTGTATCGGGCTTGGTGCTGCATTCCTGCTATTCAGGCTCTTTGATATCTGGAAGCCTTGGCCCATACGTATACTGGACCGGCGCGTTCACGGCGGCTTCGGCATCATGCTTGATGACGCGGTCGCCGGCTTGTTCGCCGGGGCGGTCCTTGCGATGCTATTGCGCGTGGGGGTACTGCCAGGCGGATGAGAGCCGCCGGCCTGACGCGATTCTTGCTGTATCTTAGGTATGAATGAACCAACGAAGACGGTGGCCGGTCGGCGGACCATCGCAGGAGTGGACGTGAATTCTCTGGAAAAGCTGCTGATCAACAATCGCGAATGGGCGCAGCGCGTCAGTGCCGGGGACCCGGATTTCTTTCCGCGTCTGGCCCGCCAGCAGGCCCCGGAATACCTGTGGATCGGTTGTTCGGACAGCCGTGTGCCGGCCAACGAGATCGTCGGACTGCTGCCGGGCGAGCTGTTCGTGCATCGCAATATCGCCAATGTGGTGGTGCAATCCGACCTCAACTGCGTGTCCGTGATTCAGTTCGCGGTGGATCTGCTCAAAGTCAAGCACATCATCGTCACCGGCCACTATGGCTGTGCGGGCGTGCATGCCGCGCTCGAGCAGCGTCGCATTGGCATTGCCGATCATTGGATTGCCCATGTGCGCGAGGTTCTATCGCAGCACGAACCGCTTATCGAGCGTGAAACCGATCTTCGCCACCGCGAGGATTTTGTCTGTGAACTCAATGCGATCGAGCAGGCGATTCATGTCGCGGCCCTGCCGACGGTGCAAGACGCGTGGAGTCGCGGGCAGCCGTTATTGATTCACGCCTGGGTCTATGGGCTCAAGAACGGCTACGTCAATGATCTCGGCCTCGAAATCGGCGCACAGACCAATTTGACCCGCCTGCGCAATGACGCGGTTGCCGCGCTGGTTGCGGCGCGCGCCCGCGGCTGATTCCGGGCCTGCTGACACGCGCGGGTCGCGTTGTCACGCGCGGGCTTTTAGAATATCCCTCTTCAACCACCGCTCGCTGATCCCCTGCCATGTCTGTAGAACGCGATGTAATGGAGTATGACGTCCTCATTGTCGGCGGCGGTCCGTCCGGACTCGCTGCAGCCTGCCGCATCAAGCAGAAGGCGGCTGAAGCCGGTAAGGAGATCAGCGTGTGCTTGGTCGAAAAAGGCTCGGAAATCGGCGCGCATATCGTGTCCGGTGCGGTCTTCGAGCCGCGCGCCCTGAACGAGTTATTCCCGAACTGGAAGGAACTCGGCGCGCCGCTGAACACGCCGGTCAAGCGCGATGAGATTTATTTCTTCACCGGCGCGGAGAGCTCGATCAAGGTGCCCGGTCCCTTCGTGCCGAGGACCATGCACAACGAGGGCAATTACATTATTTCGCTGGGCAATCTGTGCCGCTGGCTGGGTACTCAGGCGGAAGGTCTCGGTGTCGAAATCTATCCAGGTTTCGCGGCCCAGACGCCGATCATCGACGACCAGGGCATCGTACGCGGCGTCACTATCGGCGATCTCGGCGTGGACCGGGAGGGGCATCACAAAGAAGGGATCTTCACGCCCGGCATCGAATTGCGCGCGAAGTACACGCTGTTCGCGGAAGGTTGCCGCGGCCACATCGCCAAGCAGCTGATTAAGCGCTATCAGCTCGACAAGGATTCCGACGTACAGCATTACGGAATCGGCATCAAGGAACTCTGGGAGATCGATCCGGCGAAGCACGAGCAGGGGTTGGTTGTCCATGGTGCCGGCTGGCCGCTGAGCAACGACACCATTGGTGGCTCGTTCCTCTACCACATCGAAGACAACCGTGTTTCCGTTGGCCTGATCGTGGATCTTTCGTACAGCAATCCCCATTTGTCGCCGTTCGACGAATTCCAGCGCTTCAAGCACCATCCCGTCATCAAGCGCTACCTCGAGGGCGGCAAGCGCCTGGTCTACGGCGCGCGCGCGATCGCCAAGGGCGGTTTCAATTCTCTGCCCAAAATGGTGTTTCCGGGCGGCGCTCTGATCGGTTGCGATCTGGGCACGATGAATTTCTCGAAGATCAAGGGCAGCCACACCGCGATGAAATCCGGCATGCTCGCGGCCGATGCGGTGGTCGAGGCGCTATCGGCGCACAACGTGGGCGGTGATGAGCTAAGCGGCTACGTCGAAAAGTTCAAGGCGAGCTGGCTCTATGACGAGCTGTATCGCGATCGCAATTTCGCTCCAGGGATGCACAAGCTGGGCCTGCTCTTCGGTTCCGCGTTCGTTTATATCGATCAGAACTGGTTCCGCGGCAAGCTGCCGTTCACGCTGCATGACCGGACGCCTGATTACGCGACACTGAAACCCGCATCGCAGAGCAAGCCTATCGAGTACCCGAAGCCGGACGGCAAACTCAGCTTCGACAAGCTGTCGTCGGTGTTCCTGTCGAGCACGAACCACGAGGAGGACCAGCCGGTTCATCTCAAATTGCTCGATCCGACTATCCCGATCCAAAAGAATCTGCCGATGTACGACGAACCGGCGCAGCGCTACTGTCCTGCCGGGGTGTATGAGGTCGTGGCCTCCGACAATGGCGGCAAGCGTTTCCAGATCAACGCGCAGAATTGCGTTCACTGCAAGACCTGCGATATCAAGGATCCGGCGCAGAACATCAACTGGGTTGCGCCGGAAGGTGGCGGCGGACCGAACTACTCCAATTTCTGAGGATACGTTTTGGTGACCAGCCTATGAGGCTACCGCGTCGTCAGACTGAGTGGCGCGCGCTATCCGTTTGCGGTTGCATAGTGCTGAACAGCGATCGCCCAATGGAAGGTAAGCGCTCGCTTGAGCCCCTGCGTTTCCCTTTCCGGCGTTCCGGCTTGGGTGAGTGGTTTTGAGTGATGGAGTTCCATTTCCTACAGAATTAAAAGGATGTTCAATGGCGCGTTCGGCAGCGCTATGATGGAAACACGGAATCTGTAGATTGCAGGCTTTGAATTGCTGGAAGGGACTGGGGGCGAGCTTGCTGCAACTGTTCCCGCGCAGGCGGAAGCTGACTGGCGAAAGCCGCAATATCTTTGCGCTGCAGCGCAGGATCGGCTTTTCGATGCTCC
Source organism: uncultured Salinisphaerales bacterium (assembly GCA_964581385.1). Taxonomy (GTDB): domain Bacteria; phylum Pseudomonadota; class Gammaproteobacteria; order Nevskiales; family Nevskiaceae; genus CAZOOK01. The sequence continues at coordinate 35,510 of CAZOOK010000038.1, read as the reverse complement.
GTTTCCTGCCCGAACTCGAAACCCGCTATCAGTCATCGTTGCTGCCGACTCACCAGGCCCGCTATCGCTGGATCGCGGTGATGGCCGAACTGCTGGCGGCGCTTTACATGGTTGTCGATGCATATTCGCCGACACCGGCTCTCACACCCTCAGTGCGCGCGATGCTCATCGTGGCGATGCTTGTTCTCGCCGTGCCGGCGTTGCTGTCGCTGCATTCATCGCTGGCACAATATTTCCGCAGAGCGATGTTCGTCGCTGTTGTGGCGTTCGGCTGGTCGATTGTCAGTCTGATCTATGTCAATGCGAAGAACGGCCGCATGATTCCGGACGACGGCGTCGTGCTGGTGACGATCGGCGCCTATTTCGCATCGGGTCTGACGGTGTACCAGGCGCTGACCTGCGGGATCCTCATCGCCGCCGCGTTCATCACGGTGTTGTTCCAGTTTCCGGTGGCGCGACCGATGCTGGGATATGAGGTAGTGTTCGTCGCCTCCGCCAATCTGCTCGGCATCATCGGTTTCTACGGATTCGATTACATTTCGCGCGCGAACTTTCTGCTGCGCAATGAGCTGCGCGATCTCGCCTATTCCGACAGCCTGACCGATCTACTGAACCGCCGCGCGTTCTATCGCCACATGCAGAAGGTTTGGCGCCAAGCGATGCGCGACGGTGTTGCTATCGGATTGGTGGTCGCCGATATGGACAACATGAAGGCCACGAACGACAACTATGGACACGAGGAAGGCGATCGCAGCCTGGTGCGTCTGGCCGAGATTCTGCGTGATCTTGCACAGCGCCCGTTCGACGCCGCCGGACGTCTGGGTGGAGACGAATTCGCAGCGGTCTGGTACGACGTCGACGTTGAATGGGTGGCGCAGCGCGCCCGCGAGCTTGAGGATCGCCTGGTTCAGGATGCGCTGGAATTCGGCTCGCGCGGACTGGCGGTGAGTATTGGTGTCTGCCACGTTCATCCGATGCCGGGGATCAGCCCCTACGACGCGTTGCGCACCGCCGACGAGGCGATGTACCGTGCCAAACGGCAACGCAAAGGTAGCGAGCGGCGTGCATGAACGCAGTAACCTGGATTACTCATCCCGATTGCCTTCTACACGAGATGGGAGAGATGCACCCGGAATCGCCGCAACGCTTGCAGGCGATCGAGGATCGGCTGCTCGCGGCAGGTCTTTCGCCACTGTTCATGCGCGAGCTTGCGAATCCAGCGTCGCGCGCGGCGTTGGCGCGCGTCCATGATCCGGCGCTGATCGACAGCATTCTGATTCCGGTCGAAGCGGGCAGCTATCGCCATATTGATCCCGATACGCTGATGAACAGTCACACCGCGCGCGCCGCGCTGCTGGCGGCGGGCGCCGCAGTGCGCGCGGTCGATATCGTGCTTGGGCAGCAAAGCGGTGGGCTGGCGTTCTGTGCGGTGCGGCCGCCGGGCCATCATGCCGAGCGCGCCCAAGCCATGGGTTTCTGCTTCTTCAACAACGTCGCCGTCGCCGCCGCGCAAGCGCTCGCGTCCGGATTGTCGCGCGTGGCGATCCTCGACTTCGACGTACATTACGGCAACGGCACGGCAGATATTTTCCGTGATGATCCGCGCGTGCTGTTCTGTTCGACCTACGAACATCCTCTGTATCCAGGCTGGCAGTCTGATCATTCGATCACTCATTTTGTCGATGCCGAAATGCCCGCCGGCGCCGGCGGTGACGCTTTTCGCAAGGCCGTGATCGCTCGCTGGCAGCCGGCACTGGAAGCACACGCGCCGGAGATGCTTCTGATTTCGGCCGGCTTTGACGCGCATGCGGCGGATCCGATGGCCAATCTGCGCTTGCAGAACGAGGACTTTGGCTGGATCGGCAAATGGATCCGCGACTTCGCCGCACGCCACTGCCGCGGACGTGTCGTGGCCACGCTCGAAGGCGGTTATGACGTGCATGCGCTGGCGCGCAGCGTCGAAGCCTTCGTGCGGCCATTCGTCGAATAACGCAGAATTCCCGCGAAACCCGGCGACCCGTGACGGTACGCAACCTCGACGTTTTCTTCCGCCCCGGAATCGTTGCGGTATTGGGCGAGCCGCGTACCCCCGGACAACGTCAATTGTTTTCGAACATCGCGGCCTCGTTATCGCCGCAGCGACGTGTTTTGGTGGGCGCGGAAGCGGATGGCTGGCGTCGCGTGGACACGGCCGATGCGGTGGATCGGGCTGATCTCGCGGTGGGCTTCGACGGCCGCCAGCTGCGGCCTCAAGTGTTAACGCAACTCGCCAGCCGGGGATGCCGCGGCCTGATCTCAGCTACGGACGTCCCGGTGTCCCGCGATGCCCTGGTGGCAGCGCGCGCCGTCGGCTTGCGCATCCTCGGCGCTCGCTCGGCCGGAATCGCCGCGCCTGCGGGTGGATTCAACGGCTGCGCCTATGCAGCGGCGCTGAAGCGGGGCCACCTCGCCTTGATTGCACAGTCGCGCACCGTCGCTGCTGCTGCGCTTGACTGGGCGCAGGGGCGCAATCTGGGTTTTTCCTGGCTGGCGGTGACCGGCGCCGAGGCGGATGTCAGCATCGCCGATTTGCTCGACTATGCCGCTGTCGATCCGGCTACGCGCGGCGTAGTCGTGCAACTCGGGCGCGTCGCGGACGGTCGCCGTTTCATGTCGGCCGCGCGCGCGGTCGCGCGTGCCAAGCCGGTCACGATTCTGCAGACGCGCACCGCCAATGCGCGCGACGCTGCCGGACGGGGACCTGATCCCGTGTGTTCGGCTGCCTTTGCGCGCGCGGGTTTGGTCGAATGCGAGACGCTCAGTGGGCTGTTCGATTCCTTGGAAGCTCTTGAACGTCTCGGCACTCTCGGCAACGCGCGCGTTGTCGTTGTCAGCAACGGCGCCGGTCTTTGCGCGCTGGCAGTCGATGCTCTATTGCGGCACGGGATCACGCTCGCAGATGTCGCCGAGGCGTTGCGTAGCGAACTGCGCGATCGTTTGCCACTGGCCCGCTTCATCGGCGACGCGGTCGATGTCGGTACCCTGCCGCCGCAGGAGATTGCCACCGTTGTGAGCTTGCTGATCGAGCGCGGCGTGGCCGATGCCGTTCTGCTCGTGCATAGCCCGGAACCGGGTCAGCCACACGAAGCGGTCGCACAAGCGATCAGCGAAAGTCCGCAAATCTCGAAGATACTGACGGTCTGGCTGGGGCTCGCCACTGCGCGGCAGGCGCGCGCGTTCTGCGCCGCGCGTGGTGTGGCGACATTCGCATCGCTCGATGATGCTGCCTACGCGCTTGCCACGCTGCGCCGCCATCGATGGACTCAGGAGCTGCTGACGCAGACGCCACCGCTGTGGGAAGGGCACGTGCTGCGTCAGGAACGTGTCGATGCGATTCTGGTACAGCTCGCCAAAGCTGATGACAAGTCGAAACACACACGCGCTGCGCTTGCCTTGCTTGCAGAGTACGGTGTCGGCCGCGCCGCCGGTACGCGGCGCACGGGTACCGGTATCCGCGTCGCCATCCAGCGTCACCCGGAGTTCGGCACCTATCTGTCGGTGCAGGCTGAAGCGGGAAGTATCGAAGTGCCGATCGCTTACGGGTTCCCACCACTCGATGGCCTGCTCACGTGCCGCTTGCTCGAAGCCGCCGGTTTCCACTGGTCCGAACCCGACGCGGGCGGTGATCTGCAGCGCTTGTCCCTCGCATTATTGCGGCTCGCGAACTTAGCGGTTGAACAACCGAGCATCGCTGCGCTGCGCGTGACTTTGTTTGCTTCGCCGGAAGAAGCAAGGTGCCGGCTCGCGGAAGTTTTTGCGCTGATCGACGGCAATCCGCCGCCGGACCGCAAACGTCTGGCGTTGGCACCGTATCCGGTGGCCCTCAGCCACGAGGCGCGACTGGCGGACGGAAAAATATTCCATATTCGCGCGATTCGGCCCGAAGACGAGCCGGCGTTCATCCGCATGCTCGAAGGCACCGATCCGGACGCGATCCGTCTGCGCTTTTTTCAGACACTCCGGTATTTCTCTCACGCTATGGCGGCGCGTCTGACGCAGGTGGATTACGACCGCGAACTGGGCTTGGTGGCCAAGACTGGCGACAGCTCGGGTGCCGACATTGTCGGACTCGCGCATCTGATCGCCGATGCGGATGGTGTGCAGGCTGAATACGCGATTCTCGTTCATCAAAGCCAGCGCGGAGCAGGACTCGGTCGTCATCTCATGGAGTGCTTGCTTGCATTCGCCGCCGCGCGCGGCATCAAAACGGTATATGGCGAAGTGCTCGCCGAAAATCATTCGATGTTGGCACTGTGCCGATCGCTCGGTTTCAACATTCGGCCCGATCCTGATGAGCCGCAATGCAAGCGCGTGGAAATCGATCCGGCGAAATTAAAGCTCGATCCGCAGGAAGCTTTCTTGCTTGGAGCACCATTGCGCTGAGCACATTGGCAAATTCCGACGCAGCGCGTTCGCTACCGGGTTTGGCTGCACACTATGGTCGAAGATGGTTCAGGCTTGATCGTCTCGTCGGGAGCTGGTTCCGACCCCTATTGATCGATCATCAATGATGCCAGTCAAGGAACTGTGGCGGCCTTAGGGTAAGCTTGCAGCCCTTTTCTCCGACGCGTGAGGCGCTCCCGATGGCCGCTCCCCCCGAAATTCAGAACATGGCTTTGTTCTGCGATTTTGAAAACGTCGCACTCGGCGTGCATGAGGCGAATTACCCGCGTTTTGATATCGCCAAGGTGCTCGAACGCTTGCTGCTCAAGGGCAACATCGTCGTCAAGAAGGCTTATTGCGACTGGGAACGCTATAAGGATTTCAAGAAAGTGATGCACGAGGCCGCCTTCGAACTGATCGAAATTCCACATGTGCGCCAGTCCGGCAAGAATTCGGCCGACATCCGCATGGTCGTTGACGCGCTGGACCTCTGCTACACGAAATCGCACGTCGATGCCTTCGTCATTATCTCCGGCGACTCTGACTTCTCGCCGCTGGTATCGAAGCTGCGCGAAAACAACAAGGTTGTGATCGGTGTTGGCGTGCGCAAGTCCACATCCGATTTGCTCACCGCCAACTGCGATGAATTCATCTTCTACGACGATCTGGTGCAAGCACAGGAGCAGAAGAAGCGGCGCGCCGCGAAAAAGGCGGAAGGAGTGGTCGCATCCGGCAAATCGGCGGCGAAACCATCCAAGCCCGCCAGCGCCGAAGACGCGCGTCGCCAGGAAGCGACGCAGCTGCTGATTGAAACCGTGGAAGCGCTGGTCGCTGAGCGCGGCGAGGAAAACAAGCTGTGGGCCTCGATGGTCAAGCAGGCACTGAAGCGCCGCCGGCCTGATTTCAGCGAATCCGCTTATGGCTTCAGCAGCTTCCGCGAACTGCTCGAAACCGCGCGCGCCAGCGGCCTGCTCGCTGTCGACCGCGACGAAAAATCAGGCAACTATCTGCTGCGTCTTGTGCATCGGGATGATTGAAGCGGGGGCAGGCTAGAGCAGCTTGGTGACCGCCGCCGGAATCTTGTAACGCTTGCCCGAGAACAGGCGGGAGAGCAGGGCGCCGATCCAGGCGCGCGAGCTGCTGAGTTTATGCAGCACGATATAGCGCTCGGTGCCTTCCGGTTCGATGGTGTAGTGCTCGACGGCGACCGTGATTGGCTCGCGTTCGCCGGTCAGCATCGCGGTGATCGACAGGCGCGTGGCGCTGGTATCGATCGAGCATTCAATCACTTCACCGTATTCGCGGAAGCGGTCGTTCAAAAATGCTTTGGCGGACAACGCAAGTGCGCCGTCCTTTACACCGCGAGCCATTTTGCGGAGCATGGCGCTTACTCAAAGGATTTCGGACGCGTGTGCCGCCAGCCGCGAGCGTTCCCCGCGTGCGAGCGTGACATGACCGCCGTGCGGCCAGCCGCGGAAGCGATCGACGACGTAAGTCAGGCCGGAGGTGGTTTCGGTCAGATACGGTGTATCGATCTGGCCGAGGTTGCCCAGGCAAACCATCTTCGAGCCCGGACCGCAGCGCGTGATCAGCGTCTTCATCTGCTTCGAGGTCAGGTTCTGCGCCTCGTCGATGATAATGTAGCGATTCAGGAAGGTGCGGCCGCGCATGAAATTCAGCGAGCGGATCTTGATGCGTTTGGCGAGCAGATCGTTGGTCGCCGCGCGCTCCCAGTCGCCGGAGTTACTGGTCTGCGTCAGCACTTCGAGGTTGTCCATCAGTGCGCCCATCCACGGCGTCATCTTTTCCTCTTCGGTGCCGGGCAGGAAGCCGATATCCTCGCCGACCGGCACAGTGACGCGGGTCATGATGATTTCGCGGTAGCGCGGTTCATCGAGCGTCTGCGCAAGGCCGGCCGCGAGCGTCAGCAGCGTTTTGCCGGTGCCGGCGGTGCCGAGCACGGTGACGAAATCGACGTCCGGATCGAGCAGCAGATTCAGCGCGAAATTCTGTTCGCGGTTCTTGGCATGTATTCCCCACACCGGCGTTTTGCCGCTGCGGTAATCGCGGATGACACGCAGCGTCGCGGTGTCTTTACCGACCGACTGTACGACCAGCTCCAGGCCGCGCTCGGAATCGTCGGCGATGTAAAGAAACTCGTTGACGTGCCAATGTTCGACGAGCGGGCCGGACACCCGGTAGCAGGCGCGACCGCGCTCGTCCTGCCAGGACTCCATCATTTCGCCGTGCGTCTGCCAGAAGTCCGGCGGCAACTGTGTATATCCGGTATAGAGCAGATCGAGATCGTCGAGAACCTGATCGTTGTGATAGTCCTCGGTATGAACGCCGACGATCGCTGCCTTGATGCGCAGGTTGATGTCCTTCGACACCAATGTGATACGCCGTCCCGGATGCTGGGTCTGCAACGCCAGCGTGATCAGCAGGATGCTGTTGTCCGGCTTGTTGCCGGGCAACACTTCCGGCAGCGATGTATCCGGTGGCCGTGTCTGGAAAAACAGGCGCCCGGTCGCGGCTGCGTTGTTGGAGGCGGTGCCGTTAAGCGGCATTGCTGCTTTGGCCAGGCTCGGTAACGGCAGGCCTTCCTCGATCTGCGCATGATTCTTGTTGCGCATCAGATCATCGAGGAAACGGCTGACCTGCCGCGTGTTGCGCGAAACTTCGCTGGTGCCCTTCTTGGCGGCGTCCAACTCTTCGAGCACGACCATCGGAATGAACAAGTCATGTTCCTCGAAGCGGAACAGACTGCTCGGATCGTGCATCAGCACGTTGGTATCAAGAACGAATATTTTTTTCTTCATGCGTGCGCCGGATAGCTCCGGTCTGACGGTGGCCGATATCCGAGGTTATCGGCCGGCGGGATGGGTAGGTGAGGGAAAAGGCGGACAACGTTCAAAGCTTGCTTGCCGCCTCGAGTACCTCTTCGGCATGGCCTTTGACCTTGACCCCGCGCCATATCTGGCGAAGTCGGCCTTTGCCATCGAAGAGGTAGGTGCTGCGGTCGATGCCCATGTACTTGCGGCCGTACATGCTCTTTTCGACGATGGTGCCGAACGCCGCGCAAGCGGCTTCGCCCGTATCGGAAAGTAATGTGAACGGAAAGCCGAATTTCGCGCAGAAATTGTCGTGGGATTTGACGCTGTCCCGCGAAATACCGACGACATCGGCATCCGCGGCTTTGAATTTCGGGTAGAGCCGTGCGAAATCCTGGCCTTCGAGCGTGCAGCCGGACGTGTTGTCCTTCGGATAGAAATACACCACAAGCTTGCGATCCTTGAAGTCGCTTTTCAGCGATACCTTACGACCGCCATTTGCCGGCAGCGTCAGGTCGGGCAGTTTGTCTCCAACATCCAGCGTCATGGTAGATCCGGCAGCAGAAAGGGGATTACGACTTGATCGGGTCCAGCATGCCATCCGCGTTCAGATCGTCGCAGAGATCCATGAATGATTCGCGCAGGGCCTGCGGATGCTGGTTCACCGGGACGTGCAGCACGAATTGCACGCCGCACATCCCCGCGCCCGTATGCGAGGACTGGTACTTCTGTGTGGACATCTCCGCGACCTGCACATCCTGGCCGTGGAAAAACTCCAGCAGATGGACGAGCAAGTCCGGCTGCTGCGGAGCGATCACATCGGCCGCGTAAGGGCGATAGTCCGGATTCGGCTCGCGCGAACCGCAGCGTTGGAAGCGCACCTGAAGATCGAGCTTCTCGGCGATGCCGGGTAGCGCGGTTTCCAGACGGCCGAGGGCGCTCCAATTGCCGGAAACGACAAGATTGGCGGTGATGCGATCGCCGATCGGAGCGAGGCGGCAGTCCTCGACTTCGCAGCCGCGTTCACGGATCGCGCGGAAAAGTTCCAGCGCGAGCTGCGGGCGCGGTTGGGCGAGAACGGAGATCGAAAGGAGGTTGTCAGGGGCAGACATTGCAGGCCAATAGTAATGGATTTGCCGGGGCGCCGGCCATTCCGGCACCGGTACGGGTGCGCCGCCAAGGTGTGGGCGAGGGGCCGTATATTACGGCCTTCGGGTATACTTCTCGATCTTTAACCGACGCATTTTCCCGAATATGATTAAGGGCAGCATCGTCGCCCTCGTTACGCCGATGTCGGCTGACGACACTATCGACTATCCGACGCTCGATGCACTGGTGGACTGGCATATCGCCGAGGGCACGGACGCGATCGTCGCCGTCGGTACGACGGGCGAATCCGCGACGCTGGATGTCGACGAACACATTGGCGTTGTGCGCCGCGTCGTCGAGCGCGTGCGCGGCCGCATCCCGGTGATTGCTGGAACCGGCGCCAATTCCACGCGTGAGGCGATCGAATTGACCAGCGCCGCCAAGGCGGCTGGTGCCAATGCTTGCCTGCTGGTGACGCCGTACTACAACAAGCCGCCGCAGGAAGGGCTGTATCGCCATTTCCGTGCGCTCGCGGAAGCGGTTGAAATTCCGCAGATTCTTTACAACGTGCCGGGCCGTACCGGCTGCGACATGCTGCCGGCCACGGTTGCGCGTCTGGCCGAGGTCCCGAACATCGTCGGGCTCAAGGAAGCCAAGGGCGACTTGCAGCGCATCCGCGAATTGCTGGAACTGTGTCCGCGCGAATTCGCGGTTTACTCCGGCGACGATGCGACCGCGCGCGAATCGATCCTGCTCGGCGGCAAGGGCGATATTTCCGTTACTGCCAACGTCGTGCCGCGACTCATGCACGAGATGTGTGCCGCCGCGCTGGCGGGCGATCGCGCACGTGCGGAGGCTATCGACGCGAAGCTCGCGAAACTCCATCAGGACTTGTTCGTGGAGCCAAACCCGATCCCGGTGAAGTGGGCGTTGCACGCCATGGGCCGCATGGGCACCGGCATCCGCCTGCCGCTGGTGCCGCTTGCCAAGCAATACGAGCCGACGGTGCGCGAGGCGCTTAAGGCGGCCGGAGTGAGTGCGCGATGAAACATCCGACTCCGCTTGTATTGGCTGTCGCGATCATCGCCGCCGCAGGTTGCAGCGCCAATCGCTACTGCGCCAAGCCTCAGTCGTACGAATATGCGCCGTCGGTGCCGGTTATTGCGTCCGCCGGCAATCTGACGATCACGTCATCGCCTGATGCATTCACCATCCCGCCCGCATCCGCCAACCCGGTGCCCTTCGGGCAAAAAGTACCGAACCCAGACAAGCCTGGGAAAACCCGCTGGAGCTGTTTGGATCAGCCGCCGCCGTTGCCGCCGCCAGCGGCACGCGCTACTCCCGCTGCAAAGTAAGCGGCCCGGGGGAACCCGGGCTCGCTTTCACATCACCCCAGAAATTCGCAAAGATAAGCGGCCGGACCGCCGACCGCTTCGACATCGAAGCCGCTCTTGGCGGGAACTTCGAAATAGGTTCCCGCCGGATAAACCACCCAGCCTGTTCCCGCGACATTCGCGCGCAGCGTTCCACTGACGACGGTCATACGCTCGGCAGCGTCGGTGTTGAAGTGAAACTGCCGCGGCGCAATGACACCCACCGTCGCTTTGAGTCCGTTGCGATCAAAGCCGATGCTCTGGACCGCCCCTTCGAAATAGCTGTTGTGCTTAAGCATGGGTTTTTCAGACAAAAATGGATTTGATTGGGTGATCGATCAACGCCACGACGGACATTTATAAGTCGTACCGCTGACGCTCACGCTTTGTTTTCCGAACAGCCCGCTTACGGAAGTCGGATCGGCCGTGACCAGAATAACGTTGCCGCCTTTCTGCGACGCACGATTCTTGAGATCGTTTTGTGCGCCGACTTCGAGATCGGCATCCGACGTGAAGAAGCCGGTGAGCCAGTTGCCTTGATGTCCTTCGACGTCGCCCATCGCTGTGCACTTTCCCTGCGGATCGTGCGCGACGATGAGAATCGGCTCGGCCTCCGGCTTGATCGATTTCGCGCAGCCGCATAAAGCGACTGCGATCATCACCACCACGCTTTTCCGCATGGAACTCCCCCTTACTTATAATTCAAAAGTATCTGCCGTGCCGTTCAGAACATTTGAGTCTTGTCGATTTCACGATTAACCGGCGGCGGATCCCGAGAGGGAATGAAATCGCCCGTAATCATTTCCACGTAGCTCATGCCGGGCCCGACCATCGGGTACACGCCAGCGTCTGGATCGATGATGACTTCGAGGAACGCGGGACCTTTAAACGCGATGAATTCGGCAACCAGCGCCGCAATATCTTCCTTACGGTCAAGTCGTTTTGCCCATTCGAAGCCGTCGGCTTTGGCAGCAGCGACGAAGTCCTTCTTGTGCAAGCTCTTGTCGCTGGCGGAGAAGCGTCCCTTGTAGAACAGCTTTTGCCACTGCCGCACCATGCCATCGCCGAAATTGTTGAGCACTACCGTTTTTATCGGCAGGTTGTAGGTCGTCACGGTTTCGAGTTCGCCGAGATTCATGCGGATGCTGGCGTCGCCATCAATGTTGATGACGGTCTTGCCCGGTTGCGCGCATTGCGCGCCGATCGCGGCCGGCAGGCCGAAGCCCATCGTGCCCATCGAGCCGGAGGTCAGCCACAGCCGCGGCGCACGGAAATCGAAATACTGCGCGGCCCACATCTGATGCTGGCCAACGCCCGTAGAGATAATCGCTTCTCCCTTGGTGTGCTTGTTCAGCTCCTCGATGACCGCATACGGCTGGATCAGCTTCGATGCGCGGTCGTAGTTCATCGCGTAAGTTTTTTTCAGCTCCGCGATATGCCGGTGCCACTCGCTGTAATCCGGCTTGAACTTACGTGCCCGCGCGTACTCGCGCAGCGTGTCGAGCGCGCCCGCCATCTCGCCGAGGTGATGCCAATGCACATGCTTGACCTTGTTGATTTCGGCGGAATCGACATCGAAATGGGCGATGAACTTTGCCGTGCGCGCGAACTTAGCCGGCACGCCGGCGACGCGGTCGTCGAAGCGGCTGCCGACGGCAATCAGGAAATCGCAGTCATCCGTGGCGTAGTTGGCGTAGGCCGTGCCGTGCATGCCGAGCATGTGCAGCGACAGCGGCTCGGTCGTGTCGTAACAGCCCAGTCCCATCAGCGTCATCGTCACCGGAATGCCGAAGGCATGCGCGAACTCGCGCAGTGCACGCGAAGCATCGGCGTGGATGACGCCGCCGCCGGCATAGATCAGCGGTCGCTTCGACTGTTTGAGCATGTCAAGGAACCGCGCGCTCGACGGCTCGTCAACGAGGTTTTCGGTGACCGCACGCAGACGCGCCCGATAGCCGGGAATCGGCAGCAGGCCGGTGCCCAGAAAGACGCCGCTCCAGTTCTGCACGTCTTTCGGAATGTCGATCACCACCGGACCGGGGCGGCCGGTGCGCGCGATTTCGAAGGCGGTGCGTAGCGTCGCTTCCAGTCTCGTCGCGTCGGTGACGAGGAACACATGCTTGGCGCAGGCGCCCATGATGTTGCTGACTGGTGCTTCCTGGAAAGCATCGGAGCCGATCGCGGCGGTCGGCACCTGACCACAGATGACGACGATCGGGATCGAGTCGGCCATGCAGTCGCGCACGGGCGTGACCGTATTGGTCGCGCCGGGACCGGAGGTCACCACCGCCACGCCGACCTTGCCGCTGGCGCGCGCATAGCCGGCGGCCATGAAGCCCGCGCCCTGCTCATTGGCCGGGACGATCAGGGGCATTGTTTCGCGACCATCGCTGGCATGAGTCTGGTTGTAGCGGAAAATGGCGTCGTAAGTCGGCAGAATCGCGCCGCCGCTATAACCGAAGACGACATCGACCCCCTCGTCGGCCAGTACCTGGACGACCATGTCCGCCCCGGTCATTTGGGTGCCGGCGAGGGGGTGTGGACGGGGTCTGTCGTGCGCGTTCATGGCTTGCTGCTGAAAAACGGATTTAGGGCGTGCGTTATAGCATAAACGAGGGTCGAATCGGCCCCAAAAACCGCCGTGAAATCGCCGTGGCGGGCCGCGGCGCGGCGTTCAGGCGGCGATTTCGATACGGTTGCGTCCCGCATTCTTGGCTTTGTACAAGGCCTCATCGGCACGCCGCACCAATACGCTCGGCGATTGCGAGGAGTCAACGAACTGCACGGCGACGCCTAGGCTGATAGTGACATAGGGGGATACCAGCGACGCCGGATGCGGTATACGCAGCTCGCGGACGGCTTCGAGCGCGGCGCTGGCGGTGCGCAGCGCGCCATCGACGTCGGCGTGCGCGATGATGCCGGAAAATTCCTCGCCGCCGTAGCGGGACAGGTGGTCGCCGGCACGGCGGAAGATGTGCTGCAAGGTTTGCGCAACCGTACGCAGGCAATCGTCGCCGGCAACGTGGCCGCAACTATCGTTATAGGCCTTGAAGTGATCAACGTCGATCATGATCAGTGCGATAGGCGCCATGATCCGCGATGCGCGTGCCCACTCGGCATCCATGCGCAAGTCGAAGGCGCGACGGTTGTCGATACCGGTCAGACTGTCGACCAGGCTTTGCCGTCGCAGATGCAATTCAAGGGCTCGCCGCGCACTGATATCGCGGATCATGGCGACGACATAGCTCTTGCTGCCGATATTAATGCGCTTGCCGTTCAATTCCACTGGCGTCTGGCGTCCATCGCGGCAGCGCAGATCGCATTCGAAACGCACCTGATCCACTGATGCATCTTCGGCACTGAGACTGTCGAGACCTTCGCGTGCGCCTTCAAACAGCGGATGTTCACGATAATCGGAGCCGAGCAGCTCGCCTTGCCGATAGCCGAACTGAGTTGCGGTCGCATTGTTGACTTCAATCAGACAATTATCGTCGGTATCGACGACCAGTAGCGCATCGCTGCTCTGATCGACGAGACGGAAGAACAGTTGCAGTCGCTCCCGCTGCGTCTGCAACTGCCTTTCCAGCGAACGCGTATGGATCGAACGGCGGATCGCACGGCGCAGGCTATCCGGCGTGAGCCGATCGCGTACCTGCCAATCATCCGCACCCTGCCTCAGGGTTTCGACGGACAGAAGACTGTCGTCGACGTGGGTGACGACAACGACGGCCGAACACTGGTTCTTGCTTCTGAGTCGTTCGAGGAAATCGATGCTGGAAACGCCGGGCGTTTCCAAGTCCAGCAGGATACATTCGGGCGGATTGGCTTCGCTGATTTCGAGCGCGCCGCGACCGCTGTCCACCTCGGTCACGTTGAAGATATCGCCGCTTTCGTTGATGAGTCGCTTGTAATAGGCGCGCTCATCCGCATTGCTATCGGCGATCAATAGGGTCGGCATTTCTGGCATTTCCGTATGCGCCATGTGCTGGGTGACCGCTGCCAAGGGACATTAGTCTGATCGCAGTGCAGCATGGAGTTCAATAGGTGTTGGTGTTAACCGGGCGGAAAATCCGGACAAACGGGCAGCGAAATCGCGCGACCGAACTGTTAAGTCCTTTAGAAACCTTTACCTGCATCAACTTACTTCATGTTTCTTGATAAGGGCCTCTCGAAGGTCCGCGGCGCTCGGCGGGTGGCCGTGAGGTTCTCAGATATCAGAGAGGCGAGAGAGAATCGCCAAATGTGGCTTGGCGAGATATTCCTGCGACTGCATTTCGGTCAATCTCGACACCGTCCGCTGAAATTCGAATGCGAGCCGCTTACCCGCATAGAGCTGCGTCACCGGCACTGCCGCGCCGATCAGCAGTTTCACGCCGCGATCGTAAAATTCGTCGATCAGCGTGATAAATCGCCGCGCCGCATCGTCCGTCGCCATGCCGAACTGGGGTACGCGTGTCAGCACGACCGTGTGGAACAGGCAGGCGAGTTCGATATAGTCGGCCGCTGCGCGCGGGCCTTCGCACAAGTCGGCAAAATCGAACCAGGCGACGCCGTCGGCAATGCGTCGGGCGTGGAGTTTTCGATCGTTGACGATGAGGGATTTTTCCGGGCGCTCGTGATGCGGGGCGAGGTGCCGGAAATGATCGAGCAGCGCTACTTCGGCCGCCGCATCGTCTGGACATAGATAGAGATTCGCTCCGGTCAGTGTGCGCAGCCGGTAGTCGATGCCGCCATCGACGTTCAGCGCCACGGTGTTTTTCTTCAGCTGAGCGATGGCCGGCAGAAAGCGATCACGTTGCAAGCCATCGCGATAGAGATCGTCGGGGGCGACATTGCTGGTGGCGATTAGCGTGACGCCGTGTGTGAACAGTGCTTCGAACAGTCGCCCGAGAATCATCGCGTCGGCGATGTCGGCGACAAAAAATTCGTCGAAGCAGAGTACCCGCGCGGTCCGCGCGATTTCCTCGGCGACTAGCAGCAATGGATCGCGTTGGTCCGGATAGTGTTTACGCCGCTCATGCACATCAAGCATGAAGCGATGAAAGTGCGTACGGCGCTTGCGCCGGAACGGCAGCCCATCAAAGAACGCATCCATCAAATAGGTTTTTCCGCGTCCGACACCGCCCCACATGTACAGGCCAGGCACCGCGGGCCATGGCAGGCGCGTGCGCCCAAAGCGCCGCTTCGGCGGATTTGCGATCAATTCTTCATAGATCTTTTGCAGCGCGTCGATGGCGGCCGCCTGGGCCGCATCGGCGGAAAAGTCTGGCCGCTGCAGGTCGGCCGCGTAACGTTCGCGCGGCGAGCTTTTTCCCGAAGAAGTCATGGAGTCATTCGCGAAATACAGAACGCGCGGCAGCCGGCGAGGCCGCGGGCGTCCCTATCGGAAAGGATTTCAATCATTATTATATAGGCGTGTCCACGTCTGATGATCCGCCCGCCCTCGCTGCCGCCGATGCTGCGATCCTCCAGCGCTTTCTCGACACGCTCTGGATGGAACACGGGCTAGCGAAGAACAGTCTTGCCGCCTACCGCTCCGATCTGGCGTTGTTTGCGCGCTGGTGCGGCAGGCGAGATACCAAGCTGGCGGCCGCGCGCGAGGAAGATCTGAAAGACTATCTGGCCGCGCGTCTCGCGCGGTCCTCACGAGCAACGGATTCTACATTCGGCAGCCGTTCGCAGGCGCGGTTCCTGACCGCCTGCAGGCGTTTCTATCGATATTTGCTGCGCGAGCGGTTGCGTGCGGATGACCCGACCGCACGGCTGGAGATGCCGAGACTGGGACGCCCGCTGCCCAAGACCCTATCGGCGTCGCAGGTGGAACGATTGCTGCACGCGCCCGCAGTGGATGCACTCGGGTTGCGCGATCGCGCGATGCTGGAGTTGATGTATGCCTCCGGTCTGCGCGTGTCGGAACTGGTCGGTCTGCGTATTCCCCAAGTCAACCTGGCACACGGCGTTGTGCGTCTGGTCGGCAAGGGCGGGCGCGAGCGCTTGGTGCCGATGGGAGAGCATGCGATCGAGCAGGTGCAGTCTTATCTGCGCGGCGCGCGTCCTGAACTTGCGGAAGGTGCGGCATCGGATTGGCTGTTTCTATCGCGGCGCGGCGAGCCGATGACGCGGCAGAATTTCTGGATGCGGTTGAAGCTTCACGCGCGTGCCGCCGACGTCACCACGCCATTGTCCCCACATACCTTGCGGCACGCGTTCGCAACCCATCTACTCGAACACGGCGCCGATCTGCGCGTGGTGCAGACACTGCTGGGACACGCGGATTTATCGACGACCCAGATCTATACCCACGTTGCCCGGGCGCGGCTGAAGGCCTTGCACGCGCGTCATCATCCGCGGGCTTGAGCATAATTGGCTGGGTCTATTCGTGCGGCAGCCGCAGCCCAAGTTGTGTGATGCGCTCGCCGTCCATTTTGCGCACCACCAGTTCCATCGCGCCGAGGCGCAGGCGATCGCCCACGACCGGATTGCGCATGTGCAGGTGGAAGAAGCCGGCCAGTGTGTGTTCGTTCGCGGATACGGGTACTTCGATGCCGTAGGCTGCCGCCAGCGCATCGACGCGAGCGTACGGATCGACCGTGAATTCGCCGTAATAATGCTGTTGGCCGGCGGCGCGTTCGGGTCGCACGGATTTGAAGATTTCGTCGAGTACTGGCAGTTCGGTCTGTGCCGCAAGCAGGGAAACATAGTCGCCCACCTGTAGAACGCCCCATTCGCGATAAGGCAGCAACCGGCCCTGTCGCGACAGGCCGACGATCCGCGAGACGTCGCGGATCGGCACGCTCTTTGGCTTCTGGCCAATCAGCGCACTGTCTGCGCCCAAATGGTAGCTGACCACTTCATAGCCGCTGACGCCAGGCAGATCGATGTCGATGCGACGGATGCGCGCGGATGGCAGCGGCAATTGCAGATCAAGCAGGCGTGCGGCTGGCGCGATGGTCCAGCCCTGCACGACCAGCGACACCAGTACGATGAAGAAAGCGATATCAAAGAACAGTTGCGCGTGCTGAAGACCGGCCAGAAACGGAAACGTCGCCAGTACCATCGGCACCGATCCGCGCAGGCCGACCCAGGCGATATAGCATTGCTCGCGCCACGGAAACCGGAATGGCAGCAGCGACAGGAAGACCGCGACCGGGCGCGCGACGACGATCAGCAGTAACGCAATTGCGAGCGCCGGCAGTGCCAGGCCGAACAGCCGGCTGGGTGTGGCAAGCAGCCCGAGAATCACGAACATTTCGATTTGCGACAGCCAGGCGATGCCGTCGTGAAAGCGCCGGATCGCGCCGAACGCGCGCAGCGGGCGGTTGCCGATGACAATACCGGCTAGATATACGGCCAGAAAGCCGCTTCCGCCGAGCGTGGAGGTGGCGCCGAAGATGAGCAGGCCGCCGGAAACAGCGAGCAGTGGGTAGAGCGAATCGCTCAATTCGAGACGGTTCACTGCCCAAGCCAACGCGCGACCGCCGAGCCAGCCAAACGCGAGGCCCAGTCCCATCTGCCGGCAGAACAGCTCGACCGCCATCAGCGCGGTATAGGACTCGGGATGCTGCAGATACTGGATTAATCCGAGCGTTAGGAATACTGCCATGGGATCGTTAGTGCCGGATTCGATCTCCAGCGCAGCGGTGACGCGCTGGTTGAGATGCACCGCGCTGGTGTGCAGCAGCGAAAATACCGCCGCAGCGTCGGTCGAGCCGATGATCGCGCCGATCAGCAACCCTTCAGCAAGCGATAGATGCAACAGCCGGCCCGCGAATATGCCGACGATCCAGGTCGTAATCAGAACCCCGACTGTTGACAGCATCAGCGCGGGTCGCAAGCCGACACGGAAGCTGTCCATTGCGGTGCGCATGCCACCGTCGAACAGGATCACCGCTAGCGCCGCCGTCGCGGCAAGGTGGGCGATGCGGAAATCGTTGAAAACGATGCCGCCCGGTCCTTCTTCGCCGGCAAGCAACCCGACCACCAGAAAGACCAGCAGCAGCGGAGCGCCGAGCCGTGGCGTGAATGCCGTCGCCAGAATGCTCAGCATGAACAGAGTTCCGGCGACGAAGATGAGTTTGTCGGTCAGCTCCATGCGTCTTTACGGGCAACGTCGGTGCCAGAATCAATCGGAATGCTGCACTGCGATCGTATCTGCAGAACTCACAATGGGCTTTTTTGTCATACTGATGCTCTTGATTATGCCTGCATTGCCATGAAATCCACTTTTGCCGCCGCTTTTGCAGTGATTGCTTCGTTCAGTGTATTCGCGGCCGGCCCAGTGCCCGCTGTGCCCGATGATGCGCGCGCCACGATCGCGAAGGCTTTGAAAGTCGATCCGGATGACGTGACGCCGTCCCCGGTTGTGGGGCTGTACCAAGTGAAGCACCGTCACGAATTCGCGTATGCGAGCGCCGACGGACGCTATCTGCTGCGCGGTGACCTGATCGATCTCAAGAGTCGCGAAGAAATTACCGAGAACCAGCGCCGCGCCGACCGTCTGGAAGCGCTGAACGCGCTGGGCAACCAGAACATGATCGAATTCGCGCCCAAACCGCCGGTCAAGGCGCAGTATGTAGTGACCGTGTTTACCGATGTGGATTGTGGCTACTGCCGCAAGCTACATAGCCAGATCCAGGAGTTTAACGCCAAGGGTATCGCCATCCGCTACGCATTTTTCCCACGCTCCGGTCCTGATACCGATTCGTGGTATCGCGCTGAGTCAGTATGGTGCTCGGATAATCGCGAAGCGGCGCTGACGAAGGCCAAGCTCGGGCAGGACGTTGAGAAAAAGAGCTGCCCGAATCCAGTCGCGCGGGAGTACCAGCTCGGTACCGAACTGGGCGTACGCGGAACACCTGCGATGATCATGCCCAACGGCGAGATGGTGCCGGGCTACATTCCGCCCGACGATCTGGCCGCGCACTTGGCGGGCGCTGATAAAGAACCGGAACCTTTGGCGAACTGATCGTCTCCGCTCGGTGTTCGCGGCCGGTAACGATCGCTGTAGATTTCAATCCTCGCCGCGCAGCCGGTAGCCGACGCCAGCTTCCGTAACGATCAACTGCGGCTGTTCAGGATTCTCTTCGAGCTTGGCGCGCAATTGGCGGATATATACGCGTAGGTAGGGGACGTCATCGTCATTTTCGTTGCCCCAGACTTCGCGCAGCAGATGCCGATGCGTCAGCACCTTGCCGGCGTGGATGACGAGCTGCTGCAGAATCGCATACTCCTTCGGCGATAGTTTTACTTCGGTATCATCGCGCGTGACGATGCGCCGCACGAGGTCTACCGTCAGATTCGCGCTGTGAAAGACGGGCTGTCCGCCCTGCGCCTGCACGTGGTGGCGCAGCGCTGCGCGGATGCGCGCCATCAACTCCTCGACGCTGAATGGCTTGGTGACGTAATCGTCGGCACCAGCGTCCAGCGCCGCCACTTTGCCACGCTCGTCGTTGCGCGCGGACAGCACGATGATCGGCAGCGTCAGATTTTCCCGCACTTTGCGGATGACATCGTTGCCATCGGCATCCGGAAGGCCGAGGTCGAGAATTATCACGTCGATTTTTCTCGACGCGACGGTGACCAGTGCTTCGGCCGCTGTCGCGGCTTCGAGCACTTCGTATTCGTGAACGCGCAGTGTGGTGCGCAACAAACGCCGGATCGCCGGCTCGTCGTCAACAATGAGGATGCAGCCGGCGGCGGTTGAGGAGGTCACGCCGTTTCGGCCTTCGGGTTTTCGGAGATCAATTCCGGCGAAAACTCGATGACGAATTCGGTGCCGGAACGATCGGTACGGTTGCGCGCGTAAATGCGGCCGCCCATTGCTTCAATGAAGCCGCGGCAGATCGCCAGGCCCAGACCGGTGCCGGAGCGATTCCGGTCGCCTTCGCGAATGCGGTAGAACTTGTCGAATACGCGCTGCAAGTCCTCGTCCGGAATACCGGGTCCCTCGTCGCGCACGACCAGCACGACGCTGAACTTGTGGCGTTGCGCGCTGATTTCCACCGTCGTATTTGCCGGTGTGTACTTCGAGGCGTTGTCGAGCAGGTTTACCATCACCTGTTCCATCAACAGAAAGTCCAGCGTCAGCAGCGGGAAGTTCGCCGGCACATTTACCTTGATTTTGTGACCGGCAAGCTGCTTCGACGTGCGTCGCAGTGCCGCGCCGATCACATCCTGAAGATCGCAAGCTTCGTGCTTCGGCTCCAGTGCGCCCGCATCGAGCTGAGTCATGTCGAGCAGATTGGCGACATAGCGATTCAACCGTTCGCCCTCTTCAAGCGCCGTCGCCAGCATTTCATCGCGCGCATGCTCGTCATAGAGCGAGCCGTAGGAACGCAGACTGGAAATGGCCCCGATGATCGACGCGAGCGGCGTACGCAGATCGTGCGAAATGGAGGTCAGCAGCGCGGAACGCAACTTCTCAGTTTCAGCGAGCATGCGTGCCTGATCGACGTCTTTGGCGAGGCGGATGCGTTCGGTGGCGATCGCAGCCAGATCGGACAGTGCGTCGAGCTGTCGACGTTCGTTCGGCGTCAGCAAAAAGCTCGGACTGTCGCGACTGACGCCGATGACGCCAACCTTGCCCTGCCCGGTGCTGAGAGGAAGGAACAGGCGCCGCGTACCGGGCAGCGTATCGGTGCCGCGGCCGGTGGGCTGACTGTGTTCCCAGCACCACGCGGCGGCGGCGAGGTCCGCATCGTCGAGCGCAAGCCCGGCAGGAGAACTGGCAAGCAATTTCAGAACGCCGCTCTGCGTGTCCGGTACCAGCAGCACGGTATCGACATGCAGCATCGTCGACACTTGGGCGGCGGTCGCATTCAATAACGAGTCCAGTTTGCGGATGCCGGCGAGCTTGCGCGCGAATGCGTACAACTCGGCGGTCTTTGTTGCTTGTTCGCGCGCAACTTGCGCCTGCACGCGCTCGCGTGCGGTCAGCGTGCTGGTCAGTGCGGCGACGACGCAGAATGAAATCAGTGCCAGCAGCTGGCTCGGGTCGCTGATGTTGAAGGTGTATAGCGGTTCGACGAAGAAGAAGTTGTAGCAAAGCATCGACAGCACTGATGCGAACAGCGAAGAACCGAGACCGTAGCGCGTTGCGCTCCACAGCACCGCCGCCAGGAATACCAGTGAAATGTTCGGTAGTTTGACCAGCAGCAGCACGCCGCGTCCGACCAGCGAAGCCAGACCGACGACCAGGGCGCTATAAAGATAGCCCAGCCCTTGTTCGCGCAACTCGGCAACGTTGCCGACGCTGATGCGCATGGCGCGCTGGACGCGATCGGCGGGTGAGAGCTCGCTGCGTGGCGGCGCATCGCTTGGAGACTCAGCGAGCACATGCACGCTGATACCGCGCGCGCGCTGGACCAGGTCGCGCACCACGGATCCGTGCAGCCATTCAAACCACCACGGCCGCGCGGTTTTACCGACGATGATCTGCGTGATGTTGTTGTCGAGTGCGAAATCGATGACGTCGTCGGCAATATGGCGTCCGCCCGGCAGCGTGAGCGTTTCGCCGCCGAGCTGTTGCGCCAGGCGCAGAGTCTGTGCGACGCGATCACGCTCCGCCTCGGTAAGCTGGTGCGTGCGCGCCGTCTCGAAATAGGCGGCGAACCAGCGCGCACTGAGACGATCGGCAATGCGTTTGGTGGCGCGCACGAGTCCAGCCGCTGCCGGTGATTCGTTGACGCAGATCAGCAGCCGCTCGCCGCCCGCCGCCCAAGTGTCGCGGATCGCGTGCGTGCGCATGTACTGGCGCATTTGATCGTCGACGCGTTCGGCGGTACGGCGCAGCGCCAGTTCGCGCAGCGCTGTGAGATTGCCCTGTTTGAAATAATTGCGCAGCGCGCGTTCTGCCTGCTGTTCGGCGTAGACCTTGCCTTCGCGCAGGCGCTGCATCAGTTCTTCCGGCGTCAGATCGACGATTTCGACTTCGTCGGCCGTATCGAAGACCTTGTCCGGCACGGTTTCGCGGATACGCACCTGCGTGATGCGTGCGACGACATCGTTGAGGCTTTCGAGATGCTGAATATTCAGCGTCGAGTAGACATCGATGCCCGCTTCCAGCAATTCATCGACGTCCTGATAGCGCTTGGGATGGCGCGCACCTTCGGCGTTCGTGTGTGCCAGCTCGTCGACGAGAACCAGCTGCGGCTTGCGCCACAGGATTGCATCGAGATCCATCTCTTCCAGCACGCGCCCCTTGTAGGGCAGTGATTTGCGCGGGACGGCTTCGAGTCCGTCGATCAGTGCTTCGGTTTCCTTGCGGCCATGGGTTTCGACCACACCGACGACGATATCGAGGCCGTCTGCTTTGCGTCTGCGCGCCGCAAGCAGCATTTCGTAAGTCTTGCCGACACCAGGCGCAGCGCCGAGAAATATCTTCAGCTTGCCGCGCTTCTCCTTCTGCGCCTCGGCAAGCAGCGCCTCCGGCGACGGGCGGCTTTCGGCTTGATTGGTATCGGGCATCACTGCACCGGCTGGGAACGGGTATCTATTATGTTAACCCGCTTGCCCGTCCACACTCTGTGCGGGAATCCTCGATTCACCGCCATTGCTGCGCAAAGCGCCTTTGAATAGGGCTGGATCGCCTTCGTAACCAGTGACGGCCGGCGCTACGGAGTCACCGGGGATTCGTGGCGACAGCGTCCAGCGCGAGGTTGAGCTCCAGGACATTAGCGACAGGTTCGCCGAACAGTCCCAGCAACCGATATTGGGTGTGCTGTGCGATCAAACGCAGCACGTCGTCTTCCTGCAGGCGGCGCGCCTTGGCAACGCGAGCAGCCTGAAACTGCGCGGCGGCGGGAGATATATCCGGATCCAGCCCGCTGGCGGAAGTCGTGATCAGATCCACCGGAATCGGCACACCAGGATTCTCGGCATGCAGCTTGCCGGAGTCGGGGGCGACGCGATCAATTAACGCTTTCGACGTGGGACCCAGATTCGAGCCCGAGGAGTTCGACGCGTTATATGGCGCCGCGATGGTTTTCGTCGCGTCATTCGGATCGGTATCGACGGTTGCCGACGGCCGGCCATGGAAGTAGCGATTCGAGCGGAAGGACTGGCCGATGAGTGAAGAGCCGATCACCTTGCCGTCGCGTTCGATCAGGCTGCCGTTCGCCTGCCGCGCGAATAGGCCGCGGGCGATGCCGGTGATCGCCAGCGGGTAGGCGAGGCCGGTCAGCAGCGTGAACACGACGAGCAGGACCAGGGCGGGACGCAGTTGCTGGATCATGTTCGATAGCTCCTATGCTAACCCGATACCGCTGACGATCAGATCGATCAGCTTGATGCCGATGAACGGGGCCGCTAGGCCACCGAGCCCGTAGATCAGCAGATTGCGGGCGAGTAGCGGACCGGCGCCGATCGCGCGGTAGGTGACGCCGCGCAAGGCCAGTGGAATCAATGCGACGATGACCAGCGCGTTGAAAATGATCGCGGACAGGATAGCGCTCTGCGGACTTGCCAAGTGCATGACATTGAGCATGTTGAGCTGCGGATAGAATGCGGCGAACATCGCCGGGATGATCGCGAAATACTTGGCGACGTCGTTGGCGATCGAGAACGTGGTCAGCGCGCCACGTGTCATCAGCATTTGTTTGCCGATGGCAACGATCTCGATCAGCTTGGTTGGATCGGAATCGAGATCTACCATGTTGCCTGCTTCGCGCGCGGCAACGGTGCCGGTCTGCATGGCGACGCCGACATCGGCCTGTGCCAGCGCGGGTGCATCGTTGGTGCCGTCGCCGCACATTGCCACGAGCTTGCCCTTGCCCTGTTCCTCACGGATCAGTTTCAGCTTGGCTTCCGGCGTTGCCTGCGCGAGAAAATCGTCGACGCCGGCTTCGGCGGCGATCGCCGCGGCGGTGAGTGCATTATCACCAGTGATCATGATGGTGCGGATGCCCATCTTACGCAGCTCCGCGAAACGTTCGCGGATACCACCCTTGACGATATCCTTCAGATGGATCACGCCGAGCACATGACCATCGCGTGCTACCGCAAGCGGCGTGCCGCCGCCCTTGGCGATGCGATCGGAGATTTCTTTCAGCTCTTTCGGTACCGCGCGTGCGCCCGAGCTGCGTGTGATGTATTCAACGATGGCGTCAACGGCGCCCTTGCGGATGCTGCTGTTGTCGATATCAACGCCGGACATGCGCGTCTGCGCGGTAAATGGCACGAAACGCACGTTGTGTGCAGCCAGATCGCGACCGCGCAGGCCATATTTTTCCTTGGCCAGAACCACAACCGAGCGACCTTCGGGCGTCTCGTCCGACAGGCTCGACAACTGCGCCGCATCGGCAAGTTCGTGCTCGGTGATGCCGGGCAGCGGCACGAAATCGGCGGCTTGACGATTGCCGAGCGTGATGGTGCCGGTCTTGTCGAGCAACAGTGTGTCGACATCGCCTGCAGCCTCGACCGCTCGGCCAGACATCGCCAGTACGTTGAAGCGCACCAGCCGGTTCATGCCGGCGATGCCGATCGCCGAGAGCAGCGCACCGATGGTGGTCGGGATCAGCGTCACGAACAGTGCGACAAGAACGATGATGCTGATACTGCCGCCAGCGTAGTGTGCAAAGCTCGGAATCGTAGCCACTGCGAACACAAAAATCAGCGACATGCCGGCGAGCAGGATGTTCAGAGCAATCTCGTTCGGCGTTTTCTGCCGCGATGCACCCTCGACGAGGCTGATCATGCGATCGAGAAAGCTGGAACCGGCTGCGGCCGTGATGCGCACCTTGATGCGATCGGACAGTACACGTGTGCCGCCGGTGACGGCGGAGCGGTCGCCGCCGGATTCGCGGATGACCGGAGCAGATTCGCCGGTGATGGCCGATTCGTCCACGGTTGCCACACCTTCGACAATTTCGCCGTCGCTCGGAATGAGATCGCCGGTTTCGACCAGCACCAGATCGCCGGGCTTGAGCCCGGGCGCGGACACTTCCTCATAGCTGTTGCCACCCGCCGACGTCAGCCGCTTGGCAATGGTTTCGATGCGCGTCTTGCGCAGACTGGCAGCCTGCGCCTTGCCGCGTCCTTCCGCGAACGCTTCGGCGAAATTGGCGAACAGTACAGTGAACCACAGCCAGACGATGGTTTGTGCGGAAAACAGCAGCCCACCGCGCCCCGCGAACAGATCGCGCAGGAAAATGATACTGGCCAGCAACGATACGAAGGCGGTGACGAAGATCACCGGATTCTTCGCCAATGAGCGCGGATCGAGCTTGCGGATCGCGTCACGGATTGCGGGGCCGACCAGCTTACGGTCGAACAGGGCGGAGGCTTCTTTGCGAGGGCTCATTGCCGGGGACTCCTTAAACAGGCCTAGAACCGGGCGCCGGCAAGCATCGCCAGATGTTCCGCGATCGGGCCGAGCGCCAAGGCGGGAAAATAGGTGAGACCGGAAACGATCAGGATGACGCCGACCAGCAGTGTGATGAACAGCGGAGTCCTGGTCGGAAATGTTCCGGCCGATGGCGGCGCGATGCGCTTTCCGACCAGACTTCCCGCCACCGCCATGACCGGCACGATATAGGCGAAGCGGCCTATCAGCATCGACAGACCCAGCGTGACATTCCAGAAAGGTGTATTTGCCGACAGACCTGCGAACGCACTGCCGTTGTTGCCGACCGCCGATGCGTACGCATAGAACATTTCCGAAAAGCCATGCGGACCGTTGTTGGCAATCGCGCCGAGGCCTGCCGCCGATACGCAGGCGACGGCCAGCGGCACGAACAACGCCAGCGTCAGACACAGCACTGCCAGCATGGTCATCTTTACTTCCTTGGCTTCAATCTTCTTGCCGAGATACTCCGGTGTGCGTCCGACCATGAGACCCGCAATGAACACGGTGAGAATTGCATACAGCAGCATTCCGTACAGGCCGCTGCCGACCCCACCGAAGATGATTTCGCCGAGCAGGATATTCAGCAGTGGCACCATGCCACCGAGCGGAGTGAAGCTGTCGTGCATTGCATTGACCGAACCGTTGGACGCATCAGTGGTCGCGGTTGCCCATAGCGCCGAATCGGCGATGCCGAAGCGCGCGTCCTTCCCCTCCATGTTGCCGCCGCTCTGCAATACGCTCGGCGTCTGGTCGACTCCCAGCGAAGAAAGTCCCGGATTCTCGCGGCTTTCCGCCCAGTAACAGATCGCGGTGCCGGCCAGGAACAGGACCGCCATTGCCGAATACAGCACCCAGCCTTGCAATTCGTCCCGCACATAGCGGCCGAAGGTGTTGGTGAGACCGGCGGAAATCAGAAGGATCGTCAGCGTCTCCAGCAGGTTGGTGAGCGCGTTCGGATTCTCGTAAGGATGCGCGGAGTTGGCATTGAAGAAACCACCGCCATTGGTGCCGAGCATCTTGATCGCCTCCTGCGATGCGACCGGACCCTGCGCGATCGTCTGCCGCGCGCCTTCGAGCGTTGTGGCATCGATGTACGCGAGCAGATTCTGCGGAACCCCGAGCCACACCAGCACCAGCGCGAAGACGAACGACAGCGGCAACAGCACATAGAGTGTCGCGCGTGTCAGATCCACCCAGAAGTTGCCGATAGTCTTTGCGGATTTGCGTGCGAAGCCGCGCACTAGTGCGATCGCAATCGCGATACCGGTGGCAGCGGAAACGAAATTCTGTACGGTCAGCGCCACCATCTGCGAAAAGTAGCTCATTGTCGATTCGCCGCCGTAGCTTTGCCAATTGGTGTTGGTGACGAAGCTGATCGCGGTATTGAACGCGAGGTCCGGTGTCAGGCCCGACAGTTTCTGTGGATTCAGTGGCAACACACCTTGCAACATCAGAATCGCGAATACGGCTAGAAAACCGAGCAGATTGAACGACAGCATGCCGGTGGCGTAGCCGGTCCAGTGCTGCTCGTTTCTTTCATCGACGCCGGCGAGTCGGTAAAGCAAGCGCTCGACGGGACCGAGGAGTCGGCCGATAAGCGTCGCCTCGCCCGCGAATACTCGGTACATAAAGCCGCCGAGCGGCCGCGTCAGCGCGGTCAGCAGCGCGAAGAACACCAGGATCTGCGCCCAGCCGTTGATCGTCATGGCAGTGCCTCAGAATTTTTCCGGACGGACGAGAGCGTAGGTGAGATAGACCAGCAGGAACAGCACGGCAAAGCCGCCGAGCAGATAATCGAAAGTCATGGAAAGCTCCTTTGACTCAAGGAACAAAAATGGTCAGAGACGCTCGCACAGCGTCACGTAGGCGAACATGCCGGCGAAGCCGGCAACTCCGAGCAGTAGCAGCAGAAGCGTGGTCATCGAGATTTCTCCGACAGCCGGCGCATTAGACTCGAACCGCGCGTAGGAAAGCTAGACGGATTTATAGGGGGAACCATTAAAATCCCGTAAAGACCACTCGCACGCGACTTCATGACCCTCACGCCGTCTGATGATTCTCTACAAGCGCTGGCCCGAAAAGCGGGTATGGTGCTGCATGCGCGCGGGCAATGGCTGGCGACGGCCGAATCCTGTACTGGCGGGTTGGTGGCCAAGCTGATGACGGATATCGCCGGTAGCTCCGGCTGGTTCGAACGCGGCCTGGTGACCTATTCGAACGCGGCCAAACGGGATCTGCTTGGCGTGCCGGCGGCAACGCTGGAAACCGCTGGCGCGGTCAGCGCCGAAACCGTCGTTGCAATGGCGGACGGCCTGCTTGCGCGTGCGCCGGTGCAATGGACACTCGCGATCAGTGGTATCGCCGGACCTGGCGGTGGCGGTGACGGTAAGCCCGTCGGTACGACATGGATCGCATGGGCCGGCAGCGGAATTGCGGCTAGCGCCAGCCGGTTCCGGTTCGATGGTGGACGCGACGAAGTGCGCCGGCTGGCAGCGGAGGCTGCCTTAAATGGCTTGATCGAGTTGCTGGCGGCGTCGGATTCGAAGTCCTAGCAGGCTTTCGAACCTGAGGGTGATCGTCGCGAGGGTTTGTACGCCTGCGGCGAGAACTGTGCGAGCTTGAGTGTCATATTTGAGGAGGGCGCGCGCAGTTTTCGTCCACGGGCCTGAAGCCGCAGCAGATCATCCCCAGTCCAATAGGTTGCTAGAGTGCAGAACAATGAGCGCAGCCATAGAATTAAGCGTGACCGGAAGTCGAACCCACGAACGGTAGCAGCTGGCCGATATTCGGTCAGCGCATTACGGACGGTGTGGCACTAGAATTAAGGGATTAGAACTAAAAGATAAAACGCCCGTGCTCGACACCAAGCCCAGAGTCCTGATTGCTGACGATAGTCAGACCAATCGCGCCGCAATGCGCCGGATTGTCGAGGAATTCCAGGCGGAGGTGGTGGAATGCGGCAATGGTGCGCAAGCGCTGACCGTGCTTGAAACACGGGAATTCGCGCTCGCGCTGCTCGATGTCAAGATGCCTGAAGTCGATGGCTTCGAGACCGTGCGCCGCATGCGCCGCATGCCGACCGCTTACGCGACGCCGGTAATTTTCGTCACCGCGGCTTATACCGACCGCTCGGATCGCCAGACGGGTTTCGAACTCGGCGCGGTCGATTATCTGATCAACAAGCCAGTTGAACCCGACGTGTTGCGCCAAAAAGTGCGCGTGTTTTTAGATCTGTACCAGAAACGTGTCGAATTGCAGACGCTGCTGGGCCGCGTGCAGCTCGAAAACGAAAAACTGTTTTTCGAGAACGAACAATTCCGTGCTGCACGCACCGCTCTGGAATTGCGCGCGATGCATGATCCTCTCACGGGACTGCCGAACCGCGCGCTGATGAACGACCGCATGAACAGCGCGATCGCGCGGACGCGCCGCAGCGGTGGCAACTTCGCAATCGCTTATATCGATCTCGACGGTTTCAAGGCGATCAACGACACCCACGGTCACGCGGCCGGCGACGAACTGCTGACAGAGGTCGCGCGTCGCCTAATCAACGCGGTGCGGCGCTCAGACACCATTGCACGCATGAGCGGCGATGAGTTCGTCGTGTTGATGGAAACGCTCGATCAGGAAAAACGCGCGGCGCAGATTGGGCGCAAGATCCTCAATGCAATCGAGCAGCCGCTGGAACTGCATTCGCGCCTAACCGACACCATGGTGACGATACGGCAGACTGCCAGTATAGGCATCGCCCAGTTTCCAGCTGACGCAGACGATGGCGAAGGTCTTCTGGTGTTGTCCGATCTGGCGATGTACGAAGCCAAGCGGCGAGGTGGCGGACGCATCAAGGTTTATCGGGATGTGGCGCGTCAGCGCAGCGCCACTGGCGAACGCAGTGCGTAGCTGTACGGAGGTTGCTGAACGGATGACTCCGCGGAGCCGAGCGCATACCGAGGGTAGAGCGCAGTGCTTTGGAAGTTGGGCCTGTCATCAGTTACTTTGATCGTTGCGACGGTGCCCGTGGGCGCATAGCGCAAGGAATGGGTGACGCGGCGTACTATATGTACATAAGTAGCCCATGACGCGGCGATGCGCGCCCATAGGCCCTATCCTTTCGGGCAACAACGCAACGACCAAAGTAATTGACGACAAGCGCTATGGATGCACCGTCGATGAAGGAGCCAGGTCCCGAGTGGCGCGGAGAGCCTGAAGATCCGGTGACGGCGATCGAACGCCTGATTCCGGGACGTGTCGCCGAGGCCGATTCCGCCGTTTTTTCGGCATTCGTCCGTTCCTACTACGACACCGCATCGCCCGATGCGCTGCGTCTGCGTACGCCGGAAGAGTTGCTGGATATCGCACTCGGCCACTGGCATTTCGCGCGCACCCGCGCGGCGCACGAAACCCTGCTGCGCGTGCTACCGCCACTGCCGCCATCCGACGGCCGCGCGCCGCTGATGGTGATCGAGACTTGCGTCGATGATCGCCCGTTCCTGGTCGATACCATTACCCTGTGCATCCGTGCGGCGGGTGCGGCGATCGATTGGAGCGTTCATCCGGTGCTGCGCATGCAGCGTGGTGCCAGCCGTCAGATCGAACGGTTGGGAAACGACGGTATTGCGGCTGAATCGTGGATTCATATTGAATGCGAGCCGCTGGCATCCGCACAGGCTTATGCGCAGCTCGAAGCCGATATCCACCGCGTGCTCGACGATCTGCGGCGTGCCGTCGACGATTACCCCGAAACCCTGCGTCGCCTGCGCTCGCTCGCTGCGGCGCTCGGAACCGTTCCGCCCGGCGCCGATGCCGACGAGTTCGCCGAGGCGCGGTCATTCCTCGAATATCTGGACGATCACCACTTCACTTTTCTCGCCTACGAGGAAAGCCGCGCCGTGCGCACCGACGATGGCCGCCTGCGCTTTGATACCGATCGTTCCAGCGGCCTGGGTCTGCTGCAGCCCGACAGCCGCTGGCGCGACGAAGAGTTGATCGCACCGCGCGCCGAATTGGACAAATACGCCGAGTCGCCGCGCCTGGTCGTCGTGACCAAGGCTAATCTGCGCTCGAGCATTCATCGCAACGAGCTGATGGATATCGTTTCGATCAAACGTTTCGATGCCGCCGGCGCGATTCTCGGCACGGTCCGTTTCGTCGGTCTGTTCGCCAGTGAGGTGTACATTGACCGGCCGCCGAACATCCCCCTGATCCGGCGCAAAGCCGATTACGTGATGCGTCGTTCGCGGCTGCCACCGAATTCGCATTCCGACAAGAACCTGCGCGACATTCTGCATCAGCTGCCGCGCGACGAATTGTTCCAGTCCAGCGAAGAGGAGCTGTATCGCCTGTGCATGGGTATCCGCGCACTGCGTGATCGCCACCATTTGCGCCTGTTCGCGCGCCGCGATCGCTACGGACGTTTCTTTTCGTGTCTGGTTTATCTGCCGCGCGACCAGTACTCGCGCGAACTGCGCGACAGGGTTGCAGTGCTGCTGATGGACGCCTATGGCGGATCATCGGTCGATCGCACGGCCGAGTTTCTGCGCAGCGGTCTGGCGCGGGTGCACTACATCGTGCGCACGCCGCCCGGAACGGTCGCGTCGATCTCCGAACGCGATCTCGAGGAGCGGCTCGTCGCGGCGACGCGATCCTGGCGGGAGCAATTGCGCGAAATTCTGCTGCGTTCCGGGCGCCCCGACATTGACGCGCTGATTGCTCGGTTCACGGACGCGTTTCCGCTGGGTTACCAAGCCAGTGTTGCACCTCCGGAAGCCGTCGACGATGTGCTGCAATTGGCCCGGTTGTCGCCGTCGCATCCACTGTTGGTGCGGTTGTTTGTCGAAGCGCCTGTCGGTGTCCAGGCGCATGCGAGTCCGAACCGCTTGAAGCTGTACGCGTTGAGCAATCCGGTCACGCTGTCGGATGTGTTGCCGACGCTGGAGAATTTCGGTTTCCGCGTGCTGCGCCAGGAGCCGGGCGAGGTCAAGCCGTCTGGCGGTGGCAGCCTATGGGTGCAGGAACTGGACGTGAGCCATCCCGGCGGCGAACTGGATGCCGATTTGCAGCGCGCCTACTTCGAGGCTGCGTTCCTTCAGGTCTGGCGCGGCGAGGTCGAGAACGATGGCCTCAACCGGCTGGTGCTGGGTGCCGGGCTCACGGCGCGGCAGACCACGGTACTGCGCGCGATTCTCAAATACCTGATCCAGACCGGCATCTCCTACAGCTCCGTCGACATGGAAGCGGTGTTGGGCGGCAACAGCGCGATCGCGCGCATGCTCGTGCGCTTGTTCGAGACACGTTTCGACCCGGCGCTCGCCGTCGATGCGCGCAAGACCGAAGAACTCAAACTCGCCGCCGAGCTGGACCATGCACTCGATCAGGTCGACAGCCTTGACAGCGATCGCGTGCTGCGCGCGTTCCTGTCGGTGATTCGCGCCGCGTTGCGTACGAATTATTTCCAGAAACCGCACGGTTCCGCGGCCGCCGCGGGAAAACACTACGTCAGCATCAAGCTGGATCCGGCGAAAATTCCGGAGTTGCCGCTGCCGCGTCCGAAATTCGAAGTCTGGGTTTACGCGCCGGAAGTGGAAGGCATCCATCTGCGCGGCGGCAAGGTCGCGCGCGGCGGCTTGCGCTGGAGCGACCGCCGTACCGATTTCCGCACCGAGATTCTCGGTTTGATGAAAGCGCAGATGGTGAAGAACATCGTCATCGTACCGGTCGGTGCCAAGGGCGGCTTTGTGATCAAGCGCGGACCGGCGTCGGGTGAACGCGAGGCATGGCTCGCCAACGGCATCGAATGCTACAAGACTTTCCTGCGCGGTCTACTCGACATCACTGACAACCGCGACAGCGATGCCATCGTGCCGCCGCGAGATGTGGTGCGCTATGACGAGGATGATCCTTATCTCGTCGTTGCCGCCGACAAGGGCACGGCGACGTTCTCCGATATCGCCAACGGAGTTTCGGCGGAATACGGCTTCTGGCTCGGCGATGCGTTCGCCTCCGGCGGCAGTGCCGGTTACGATCACAAAAAAATGGGTATCACCGCACGCGGCGCCTGGGAAAGCGTCAAACGCCATTTTCGCGAAATGCCGTGGACCGACGAAGCCGGTGTCGCGCAATACGGCAAAGACACCCAAAACAATACCTTTACTGCGATCGGCATCGGCGACATGAGCGGCGATGTGTTCGGCAACGGCGTGCTGTTATCGCG
Source organism: uncultured Salinisphaerales bacterium (assembly GCA_964581385.1). GTDB lineage: Bacteria > Pseudomonadota > Gammaproteobacteria > Nevskiales > Nevskiaceae > CAZOOK01. Next base: position 3,242 of record CAZOOK010000038.1, on the reverse strand, counting down.
CAAGCTCAAGCTACTTGCTGCCTTCGATCATCGACACATCTTCATCGATCCCGATCCTGATCCCGAAGCCGGTTTCGTCGAGCGTGAGCGCTTGTTCCGTCTGCCACGCTCATCGTGGGCGGATTACGACGCGAAGCTGATTTCAGCAGGCGGCGGAGTTTTTCCGCGCAGTGTCAAGTCAATCAGGCTCAGTGCCGAAGCACGCCGGGCGCTCGCGATTGAAGGCGAGCGGCTGACGCCTGCGGAACTCATCAAGGCGATTCTGAAAGCGCCGGTCGATCTGTTATGGAATGGCGGCATTGGAACTTACGTCAAGGCCAGCGCCCAAACCCACGTCGATGTCGGCGATCGTGCCAATGACGCGGTGCGCATCAACGGTCGCGATCTGCGCTGCAAGGTGGTCGGCGAGGGCGGCAATCTTGGCTTTACCCAACTTGGCCGTGTCGAATACGCACTCGCCGGCGGGCGCATCAATACCGATGCGATCGACAATGCTGGCGGTGTGCATACCTCGGATCGCGAGGTCAACATCAAGATTGCGCTGAATCGCATGATGGCCGAAGGCAAGTTGACGCGCGAAACGCGCGATCCATTGCTCGCCGAATTGACGAGCAACATTGCGCGCTTCGTGCTGCGCGACAACTATGTGCAGAGCGGAGCGATCAGCCTGCTGGAAGCATCGTCGGCGCAAAGGCTTGATGATCACGCGGAGCTGATGCATCTGCTGGAGCACGAAGGGCTACTGAATCGTGCAATCGAGTTTCTGCCTGACGACGAGGCGTTGAAGGAACGACGCGTGCGCGGCATCGGACTGACGCGTCCGGAACTGGCCGTGCTTATGGCCTATAGCAAGATCTCGTTGTTCGAAGCGGCACTGAGTTCTGATGTCCCCGATGATCCTTTCTTCGTGCATGATCTGCTCGCCTATTTCCCAGTCAAGCTCGTCACGCGTTACCGCGAGCAACTGGCCGCGCACCGCCTGCGGCGCGAAATCGTCGCAACGATCCTCTCGAACGCGCTGGTCAATCGCATGGGCGCCGGTTTCGCGCAACTATGGGCGGAAGATCACGGACTCACGCGCGCCGAAGTGCTCAAGGCCTATGCGACCGCGCATCTGATTTTCGACGGTGACCGTTACTGGGACGCGATCGAAGCGCTCGACAACCGCGTGCCCGCTGTCACGCAATATCGCTTGATGACTTACGCGATCGGTCTGATGAAACACGTCACCGGCTGGCTGACCAGTTCCAAGTACGCGATGCAGCCGGTGCAGGCTGCGGTCGATCATCTGGCGGGGCCCATCGCGGACGTCGCTTCGCTACTGCCGGAGGTGCTGCCGTCGAGCTATCGCGACGAGTGGCATCGCATCAAGGAACAGTTGCGTGGCGAAGGTGTTCCGGAAGAACTCGCCGCCCGACTCGCCAATACGCGCGCGCTTGGCAGTGCACCGGATATCGCTGCGCTTGCCGAGGAAAGCGGCGCTTCTATTGCGGATGCTGCCGGTGTCTACTACCTTGCCGGCGAACGTTTCAACATGCTTTGGCTTTACTCCGCGATCAACGCACTGTCGACGCAAGGTAAATGGCAAGCGCTCGCGCGTGTCAATCTGCGCGATGACGCATTCCGCATTCACAGACAAGTTGCCGGCCGGATCCTCGCCACGCCGGGTGCCACTCCTCTGGACCGTTACGAAGCCTGGAAAGGCGCGAATGAACGCCGCGTCAACCTCGCGTTGTCGCGCCTTGCGCAGTTGCAGACGGCGAATCTGCGTGAATTTGAGACGTTGGCGGTGGCGGTTAGGGAGGTGAGGAAACTGCGGTAGCTGTGGTGGAGTGATTCATCGATCCAGTAAGGCGACTGAGTGAAGCGCAATCCGCCGTTCCGCGAGCGCAATACGTTCATGCGGTGCGTTGGTAGTGCTCGCGAAAGTCGGAATACGCTACGCTATTCCGTACCTACACGGGCTCTCAGGTATGGCCGCTAAAGTCACTCCGCGTTTCATCGAGCTTACATACGAGGCTCTTCTGAAGTCGTACTGGCGGAAAGAAGCGCTGAGAAAGTTCCTGCGCGCGTCGCATATTGCGGAGAGCCATCTAGCGAGCTGGGCAGCCGATGAGAGCAAACGCGATTTTCTTGATAGAACGTTCGAAAAATTGCAGGCAACAGACAGAGGTAAAGCGCTCGTGTTCGAGATGGCGCGTAGCCTCGCAGAGAAAGCCACATTTCCGGATCTTCGCAACTGGGAGGACTCCGCTCAGAAGATCGCGGATGCTACAAAGGCAGTCGCTGAGCTGAAGGAATACCTTAAAGTTCAAGACGAAGAAGTTCGGAATGAGCGCGAGCGAGAGGACGCGAAGGCGCGAGAGGAGCGGAGTCGAATTCAGCGTGGCGTTACAGATAAAGAAATACTCCAGGAGCGGCTGGATGCGCTGCATCCGACGGTTGGGACGCAACAAGGAGGCTATGACTTTCAGACTTGGTTTTATGACTTGCTAGACTTCTGTGAGATTCAGAACCGGCGTCCTTATGTAAGCAATGGCCGTCAGATAGATGGCTCTCTTACGCATGAAGGAACAACCTATCTTGTCGAGCTGAAGTTCACAGGTGAGCAGGCGGACGCTACAGATGTTGATTCCCTGCGCGCCAAGGTCGATGACAAGGCCGACAATACGATGGGGATCATGGTGCCCATATCCAGCTATTCGAGCATCGCTATTTTAGGGGCGTCCGGTCGTCAGTCGAAGCTGCTGGTGCTCGATGCGACTCATCTTTACCTGTTTCTCTCTGGGTCTCTTGGGTTCGGAGATATTGTGTCTCGGGTCCGCCGTCATGCATCGCAAACTGCTGAGGCATACCTGCCGGTTTCCAAGTTCAATGGATAGCTAGCGTAGCGTGCGCACCGCGCACGATCTATCCCCGCCGGTGTTGAACGTGCGCAATGCACACGCTACTGGCTGTCAACGAGCTGGCGTAGCGTGGGCACTGCGCACGATCCTTCCTGACGTATGGCTGCTACTTCGGCGACGATCGCCGGGCGCATGATGTCCGAGCCTTATTGGGCACTATGGAATAAGGTGGACTCGGATGCGTGCATATCCATAGGAGTCAGGCGTGAGTACCTTCAACATCCACGATCCCAAAACGCATTTCTCACGGCTGGTGGATGCCGCCGCGGCAGGCGAAGTCGGTAATCGTCCGCTGCAGGCACATGGCAATTGGGTGGCAATGGGGTAAAGCTGGCT
>CAZOOK010000037.1:0-53388 GCA_964581385.1 uncultured Salinisphaerales bacterium | reverse complement strand
AATGCGAAAGTTCCGGCAAAAGACGCCGCGTCCGCGCACTGAGTAGCGAAGCCGAACAGGAACGCAACAGCAAGAGCACGCAATGGCGAGGACATGGCGCTGATCACTCGCTATACAAATAAGGACCTGGGGATCTGGATCGCGACGGTCACGCTGACCTCTTGGTCAAAGTTGAAGATGAGTAGACCGGCACAATGGAGACTTTGTTTCTAACCTCGTTGGCTGGCAAGAGTGGGAACGGTGCTACCGTCAACGCAGCTTGAATCGAATGGCTTTCGGCTTCTCATCTTTTGTGCGAAACCGGCGGCGCGATTTCTCCGAGAGCAGGGCCATGACAACAATGGCGAGCAAGACGCAGACGGTCGAATAAAATACTGGTATGTGAACATGGACTCAACTACATTTTCACCTTACCGCTGACAACGGCGAACTGCGAGCATCGTTGACGTGGTGCCGGTGTGCATCGAAAGCACCCTGCGCGCCACCGCCAGCGTCCGCAAGTGATCCACATGGAATCCGAAGCGCAGGTCCAACTACCGCCGGATGGAGTCCGGTGACTTCATGCTCGCTTGGCCCAGAACCGCACGCCGGGCAGGCCATCGAAATCAGCATCCTGGGTCCAAACCAGCGCCTGACCATTCTGCGCAGTGGCGTAAACGATACTGTCAGCCAGTGGCAACTTGTGGCGCAGCCCCAGCGCCGCGGCCTTCAGTGCCAATACCGAGTCCAGCGCCACCACCCGGCCCTGCTGCATTACCGCCACACACTGCAGCGCTGCGCTCTCGTCGCGTTGCTGTACCACGCGCTTGAATACTTCCAGCAGCGTAATCGAAGGCACCAACAGGGCATCCGGTTTTTCGATGGCCGCTGCGAAGTGTTTCGCATTCGGGCCGTCAGCGAAGTATTCCAGCCAGGCGGACGAATCCACCACATTCATGCGCGGTCAGCGTCGCGCGGCACGTCGGTGTCGATGCCGCGCAGCGATCCGCGCAGCTTCTTTGCTGGCCGCACGGGGATGAACTCGATACGGTCCTCGTACTGCACTACTTGCATCTTGAGTCCCGGTTTCAGGTGTAGCGCCTCGCGCACGGCCTGCGGAATAACCACCTGGAATTTCGGCGAAACGGTGACGGATTCCATGATTCGTTGCCTCTATCCGATCGATAGCAACATCGTAATACGCATACTGGAACGATGTCGAGCGCCATAGCTGCCTAGACCACCGCGTCCGGCCCGTCAGCAGCTCCTGCATCATTCCTTGCTTTAGCAGCTGGGTTTCGTCGCGGCGGGCTTCGAGTGCGGCGATTTCGGCGTCCATGTCGGAGAGAACAGTGGCAATGGCACACTGCTCCTCCGGTTTAGGCAGCTCGACTTCAATACTTCTTGCGCTGTTCTTGGAGATACCATCAATCGAGATGCCCGCGGCAAAGCGAATCAGGGCGGCCATTTCGTCGAGATCCGCCATCTCAGCGGTCGCGCTCCAAATCGCCGATATGGAGATTCTCACCGGTCGCGATGACGACATGGCGGCGATAACTGAGCCGCTGTCGTTCGGCCGGAACGACTGAACATCGCGTTTACCGATGGCCCGAATGCGACATTCTGTCCTTTGCTCGAAACTGAATTGCGTTGCCAATCCCGAGTGAGCTAACCCAAGATTCACTTAGGTTTTGAAATTAGGCAGGCACAGCATTTTGTCAATATTCGTCAAGTCGAGAGCAGGGGCGCTCTGACACCGTAGCGCCTTCTGAAACTACAGGGTTGTGACGTTCGGCGCCGATCGCGGTAGCCGCCGTCCCTGCGGTTTGCGCAGTGATTCAATAAGTGCAAACACGCTCTAAGAAGTTCCATGGAGCCGCTTGCTGGCAACGCCGCTTGGTGACTGGCGCAAGCCGAGGCATCAGAAAGGGGACTGCGGCCAAGCCGGTGTGAAGGGTCTGAAAACCGTACATTGATGGGGAGAGAAAATACATGAAGGGTAAAATTTGCAAATCGACGTTCTATCTCGCACTGGGTCTGGGCTCCGGCGCAGTCGTTCCAGTCAGCGCGCAGACTGCTCCAGCTCCAGCTCCGGCCCAAGCTCCAGCAGCCGCAGCCAATAGCGAAGCGCCTGCGGTGGAAGAGGCGCCCGCGATGGAAGAAGTGGTCGTGACGGCGCGGCGTATCGAGGAGCGGGCCCAGGACGTGCCGATCTCCATGACCGTCTTCAACCAGCAGCAGCTGACCGAGCGCAACGTCACCTCGGGCGCCGACCTCGCGACCTACACTCCCTCGCTGTCCACCAACACCGAATTCGGCTCGGAGGGCACGTCGTTTGCCATTCGCGGCTTCCGACAGGAAATCGACACCACTGCATCTGTGGCGGTCTACTTTGCCGACGTGGTCGCCCCGCGCGGTAGTGCCGGAGGTACTAATACCGGCGATGGAGCTGGCCCCGGCAGCTTCTTCGATCTGCAAAACGTGCAGGTGCTAAAGGGGCCGCAGGGTACGCTGTTCGGCCGCAACACGGACGGCGGCGCTGTATTGCTGGTACCGCAGAAACCGACATCGCAACGCGAAGGATACGTCGACGCCGGCTACGGCAATCACGACATGATGCATGTTCAGGGCGTGTTCAACTTGCCCGTCAGCGATCATTTCCGCATGCGCTTCGGCATGGACCACGAAAACCGCGACGGTTATATGAAGAACATTTCAGGCATCGGACCCGACGCGTTCAACGATATCGACTATACCTCCGCACGCGTGAGCGCCGTATGGGATATCACTCCAAGCCTGGAAAATTACACGATCGCTTCGTTCGTGAATTCCGATCACAACGGCGTCGGGCAGAAGCTTTTTGCCTGTAATCCCGGCGTTGGCTTGGGCTCCCTTGCCTGCCCTCAATTTGCCAAGGATTCCGCGCAGGATTTCTTCACCGTCGAAAACGATTTGCCGTTCGCCAAAGCGGAAATGCAGCAGTGGCAGCTCATCAACACAACGACGTGGACTCAGAGCGACACTCTGACGGTCAAGAACATCGCCAGCTATGCGCAACTGACGAACAAGGCCTACAACGATTTGTTCGGGACCAATTTCCAGGTGCCGGCGATTCCCGCCCTCGGTCTTCCCGCTCCCACTTCGATCTACATCAATCAGGTCGTAACGGCTCCCGGACACAAGCTCAACGATATGGCGGACATGACCGAGGAATTGCGGTTTCAGGGTAATTTGCTGAGTAACCGGCTGATCTGGCAATCCGGCCTTTATGCCGAATTCAATGAGCCACAGTCGGACACGGGCGTCACCTCGGGCTCGGGAATCAATTGCACGGACATATTCAATCTGAAATGCGTCGACCTGGAAGGTCTCGGTGCCGGCGCCCAAGTAGGGACCGTGAACTATCAGGTTGGCAGGAGCCGATTCCACGACTACGGCATTTACGAGCAGGCGAGCTACAGCTTGACCGATAGCCTCAAACTGACGGAAGGCTTGCGCTATACGATGGACAGCGCGCAGGCGCACTATGACGAGGCTCTTTATTATTTCTCCTCCCCGCTGGCCAGTCCGCCCAGCGTACCGAGCATTTATTGCGCGGCGCCATCGCAAGCACATAGCTACATATCAGGAAACGGGCCCGCACCATCCGTTGATTCCTGTAAAGTCTCATTGAAGAAGGATAGCCAGGCACCGACTTGGTTGTTGGGCCTGGACTACAAGCTCACCGACAACAATCTGCTCTACATCAAATACGCCCGCGGCTATCGCCAGGGCAGCGTCAGCCCGACAGCGCCGGAAGGCTACCAGACCTTTAATCCTGAGAAGGTCGATACCTATGAGCTGGGTTCCAAGAACAGCTTCAACAACGTCGTGCGTGGCACCTTCAATGTTGCCGCCTTCTATAACGACTTCAGGGACCAGCAGATCGGCGAGGGCTTCCTGTGCCCCGCGACCACTCCACTTTGTGGTGTCAGCGGCAACCTCGGCATCGTGAATGCCGGCAAATCGCGCATGTATGGTCTGGAGACGGATTCCACGATCTCCCCGTACAAAGGACTGACCATGGCGATCAGCTACGCCTATCTGAACACCAAGCTGGTCAGCCTGCCGGTTGCTCCGTTCCCAGCGAACAGCCCTTATTCCGGCGATAACGGCGGCGGGGTGCCGAATGCGCCCGTGGCTACGACCAATGTCGGCGGCGAAATTGCGCTGACGCCGAAGAACAAGGCGACGGCGACGGCGACTTATGTACTACCGCTGGCATCAAGTGTGGGCAAGGTGTCGGTCGCAGGAAATTACAGCTACCAGTCTGGCATGATCCAGGCGAGCTATGGGGCGACACCGTACTACAAGACGGGCGGTTATGGGCTGACCAATCTGAATCTCGATTGGACCGCGATTGCCGGTTCGCGCTTCGATGCGGGACTTTTCGCCACCAACGTATTCGATCAGAAGTACTACACCTTCGTCGCCGGTCTTTACAACCAAGCTGGCTTTGAATCCGCAGATGTTGGCGAACCGCGCATGTTTGGCGGCCGCGTCCGTATGAACTTCGGAAACTAAATGGGATTTGCCCGCAGCCTGTTGGAGTAGGTTGATCTTTGCAAGGATTTGGGCGCGCGGCTTCATCCGCGCGCCCGAAGCCACAGCACATCATCCTAAGTCCGGCAGGCCTAGCCTCCTGCCGCGGGATGCACGTCAACATGCAGCCGAGTCAGTCGCTGCTCAGCTAGCTTCCATTCGCCGTTGCGCCGTACCCAGCGGTCGTGGTGATGGCCGTAGCCACTGTAGGAAGGCTGGTCAGGCCCGCGCACGATGCGATCCTGCATTGCCCAGACCACGTGCGCCTCGTTACCCTTGAAATCGAACTCCGGCAGATGAGCCTGATGCACCATAATTATCGTGCCCACCGACGTCTGGACGTGCTTCACGGCAGCGTCGCGTCCAACGATCACCGGAATGTTGGTGCCTTGTCTGATGTCCAGCACGAAGTCTTCGGTGAGAAGGCTGGCATACCCTGCCCAATCCTTCGTATCGAGCAGGCGCAGATGACGCGCCTTGAGATTGCAGATCTCGATCCGCGCCTTGATGGCCTCGATGTCGTGCATGGTTTGCTCCGAAAGCCGCTCGACGACAACTAGGTGACCGAGAAGCCGCCATCGACGGCCAGCACCTGATTGGTGATATAGCGCGCTGCGGGCGTTGCAAAGAACAGAGCTGCGGCGCCTATGTCGCAAGGCTCGCACATTCCTAGCGGCGGCCGGCGCCGTGCAGGTCCTTCAACGGGCGGTCCTTTGGCAGCAATTGCTCCAGGGGTCGCGACGCCGCCGGGCAGGACTGTGTTCACGGTAATCCCATACTCGACCAGTTCGAGGGCGCTCGCCCGACTCAAGGCGAATAACGCGCCTTTGGATCCGACATAGGCCGCAAGGCCCTTGACGATGGATCCCACCAAGGCCGCCGAGGCGATGTTGACGATGCGACCGCCCTGTCCCGCCGCGACCATCGCCCGCGCGATCTCGCGGGTCATCAGGAAAGGACCACGCGCATTGACCTTGTTCATGCGATCCCATTCTTCCGCCGTGCCATCCAGCAGCAACTGGCGGTCTTGCAGACCGGCATTGTTTACCAATACCCACGGCGTGCCATAGCGGGCAACGACTTCGGCGCAGCCGCGGACGATCGAAGCCTCGTCGGCGAGATCGATGTGTACGGCGCCGGCACGGTGACCGGCCTCGATCAGTGCCGCCACTTCGCGGTTGGCTTTCGCCTCATCGATGTCAGCGATCACAACGATCGCGCCAGCTTCGGCCAAGGCGGTCGCAATGCCCATGCCGATGCCGCTGGCACCGCCGGTGACCAGGGCCACCTTGCCGCTGAGGTTGAATGATGCGATCGAGTGTTGCGTCACGTGCCTATGCCTCCATATAAATTTAAGCTACGGCATCTCAATCGCAGCGACCGACCTTTCGATTTGCAGACCGCCCACCTTGGATTCAGCCGACATCGGTCCGCGATCGCTGCTGCGCCATAGGCCCGGGTCCTGTTTCTTACGCAGAAAGATGGCTGCACGCTAACCGAACCTGATTCTCTTTAACAATACAGAGAGTTAGCACGGAGCGCACAACGAGATATAGCAACCGCGCTTCCCCAGGGATGCCACGGATCAGCTAATATCGCGTTATCCGCTGCCGAGCAGGGGCTCAGGCGATGCGGCGAAGACATTCCCGGGTTCCGATAAAGTCCCGGTGAATCTTATTCACGAAATTGCAATTCGTGAACCCTTTCCTGCGCATACACGGATGTTCCTTAGCCAAAACGGCGAGTGACGTCCTATCGGTGTCGCCCCCCGTGGTAACGATTCATCAGTATAAGCATTGCCCATCAAAACGATGTCGGGTTTGGCAGTAAAGTTGCGTGTGCATGACTAACCAGCAGCATGCATTGAATCTAAGGACCTACTCGTGAAGGATCGATTTGCCCAGTATCGCGGCAGTTCGCGGCTGAAAATCCGCGATAACCGTGACTACCGAGTTCCTGCCTTAGCTATCGATGCACCCCGCTCGTCCGCTCACGCCCATTCACGCTGGTACAGCGCGGATTCGTGACCGGTTGCGACTGAATATCCAATGAAATTGGCCGATAGCGATACCCATAGCTACCTGTTTCATGCCGTCCGACGTTTTTTTGAATCCGAAAAGCCTGCTTTGCCGTATCACATTGCGGCCCTCGGGATCAATAGTCGCTGTAACCGCTGCTGCACTGTGTCAAGTGGGGGTTAAAATGCGCGCCTATATATATGTCGAAAATCAATAAAGCTTGGCCTAGGGACGACTTGATGTCTGAATTTCTGAAGCTGGTCTACACCCCGATGGGACTCAGGGACGTAACCTTGGCCATTGCGGCATGCCGCGCTGGAGGCGTTGGTGTCGTCAACGCCGAACTGGAAGCGGACTCCGGACTCATTCTCAATGAACTCGATCTTGTTTCCCGAAAAGTAACAAGCGGATATGGCCTAAAGCTCGACGCGGTTGACGAGGCCCTTGCCACCGGTCTGCGCGAGTACGCCCAAAAAGGCTTGGGCTGGCTGATTCTCGATGCCTCGATCGTGCCGAAGTGCGACAAGCTGATTCGCGATCTGCGGCGCGCTGGGGTCAAGGTACTGGCGGAAGTTAAAACGCCGCGCTGGCCAGGCCAGGCCCTCGATCAATCGATCGACGGCGTAGTCGTCAAAGGCAACGAAGCCGGCGGCTTTGTCGGCGAGGACAGCAGCTTCATCCTGCTTCAGAAGTGGCGCAAGCTGACCCGATTGCCCTTATATATGCATGGCGGTCTCACACCTCACGTCGCCGCCGCATGCAATGCGGCGGGAATGGCGGGCGGCGTACTGGACTCACAGTTGCTGCTACTGAACGAATCGCGCCTGCCTGAAGCGGTGCGCACTTTGCTGGGCAATCTTGCCGGTAGCGAAACCGTCACGGTCGGCGACGGTGAGAAAGGCGAATACTTCCGTCTGCTGATACGCCCGGGCCACACCACCGCGCGCGCCTTCGCCGCCGACGGCGAAGGCAAGGGCTTCGATGCACTGAATGCCCTGGTACGTACCCGATTGAATTGGAACGAACCCAAAAGCGGCCTGCTGCCGATTGGCCAGGATATCTGCTTCGCCAGCCTATGGCGCAAGCAGTACGGGCATATGGCGGCGGTGTTCAAAGCGATCGATGCGGCCGTGGAAAACAGCCTGCGCCTCGCCGTCGAAACCAAGCCCGTATCCGAAGATGCTCCTCTGGCGAAGGCGCTAGGCGTTCGCTTCCCGCTGGTGCAGGGACCGATGACGAGGGTGTCCGACTCCGCCGAATTTGCCAAAGCGGTCGCTGAAGGCGGCGCGCTGCCAATGGTGGCGTTCGCTCTGCTCAAGGGCCCAGCGCTGACCAAACTACTGGAAGACACGACACGCTTGCTCGGCGATCGTCCCTGGGGCATCGGCCTGCTGGGATTCGCGCCGCAAGCGCTGCTCGACGAACAACTCGCCTCGGCCACTGCGTTCCATCCCAACTACGCGATCATCGCCGGCGGGCGGCCGGATCAAGCCGTGCAACTGGAAGAAGCCGGCATTCCCAGCTTCCTGCATGTTCCGTCGGCAAATCTGATCCCGATGTTTCTGCAGGAGGGGGCGCGTCGCTTCATTTTCGAAGGCCGCGAATGCGGGGGTCATATCGGTCCGCTCAGCAGCTTCGTGCTGTGGAGCACGATGGTCGATCGCCTGCTCGTGGAACTCGCGGACAACAAGGTAGAGGGTGGCGAAATCCAGCTGCTGTTCGCGGGCGGCATCCATGACGCGGTGTCGTCGGCGATGCTGCAAGTGCTCGTCGCGCCGCTGGTCGCCAAAGGCGTCAAAGTCGGCGCCCTGATGGGTAGCGCCTATCTGTTCACCAAGGAAATCGTCAGCAGCGGAGCGATCGTTCCGCTGTTCCAAAAAGAAGTCATCGACTGCCAACAGACGGTCAACCTCGAATCTGGGCCTGGCCACGCCAGCCGCTGCGGTTACACGCCGTTCGCGAAGGAATTTTTCCGCAAGCGCGTTCAGCTGCGCGAGAAGAAAGTCCCCGCTGACGAAGGTCGCCAGATTCTCGACGATCTCATCATGGGCCGGCTGCGGATCGCATCCAAAGGCCAGACCCGTAGCGAAGCCGACGGCAAGCTGCAGAAACTCGACGAAAAACACCAGCACGCCGAAGGCATGTACATGCTGGGCCAGGTGGCAACGCTGCGCGCGGAAGTCACCGACATCTCCGCACTGCACCGGGAAGTGACCGAAGACGCCGCGGCGCTGCTCACCTATCGTCTAGGCGAAATGCCGCAGGCGCAGCCCGTCGTGGAAAGGCCTGTGGATGTCGCCATCGTCGGCATCGCCAGCATACTGCCGAAAGCCAATTCGACACGGGAATACTGGGAAAACATCCTCGCCAAGGTCGACGCCATCACCGAAATCCCATCGCATCGCTGGGACTGGCGTCTGTACTACGACGCCGACCGCACGGCAAAGGACAAGATTTATTCGAAGTGGGGCGGCTTTCTCGACGACATGCCGTTCGATCCGACCCGTTACGGCATGCCGCCGAAATCGATCGAATCCATCGATCCCATGCAGTTGATGGCACTGGAAGTCGTGCAGCGAACGCTCACCGACGCCGGCTATGAAGAAAAGGAATTCAACCGCGATCGCGCCTCCGTCATTATCGGCGCCAGCGGCGGCACCGGGGACATTGGCACCCAATACGGGCTGCGCTCCGAACTGCCGCGTTTCCACGGCAGCCTTCCGGACGCCGTTGCCAATCGCCTGCCGGAATGGACCGAGGACTCCTTCGCCGGAATTCTCAGCAACGTCATCGCCGGCCGTGTCGCCAACCGGCTCAATTTTGGCGGCGTGAATTTCACCACTGATGCGGCGTGTGCCTCATCGCTGGCCGCGCTCTATCAAGGCATCTCGGAACTCTCCGCCGGACGCAGCGATTTCGTGATTGCGGGCGGTGTCGATACCGTGCAGGGCCCGTTCGGATATTTGTGCTTCAGCAAGACGCAGGCGTTGTCACCTCGCGGCCGCTGTTCATCGTTCGACGCATCGGGCGACGGCATCGTTATTTCCGAAGGCATCGCGATGATCGCGCTCAAGCGCCTCGCCGACGCGGAGCGCGACGGTGATCGCATTTATGGTGTGATCAAGGGCATTGGCGGCAGCAGCGACGGCAAGGCCAAGGGCATGACCGCGCCGCTGCCGGCCGGACAATTACGCGCCATGCGCCGTGCCTACGCACAGGCCGGTTTCGGTCCGGGCACTGTCGGCCTTTTCGAGGCACATGGAACCGGCACTGTCGCCGGCGATACCGCCGAGCTCGAAAGCACCACGAGCCTGGTCAAGGAAGATGGCGGCAAGCCGCGGCAGGCAGTGATCGGTTCGGTCAAGACATCGATCGGGCACACCAAGGCCACTGCCGGCATCGCCGGCCTGATCAAAGCCGCGCTGGCATTGCATTACCGTGTCCTGCCGCCGCACCGCGGCGTGGACCAGCCCAATCACGTCTTGCAGAACGACGACAATCCGCTGCACTTGGTCGACGAGGCGCTGCCGTGGCTGAGCACCGACGGCAAACCGCGCCGCGCCGCGGTGAGTGCATTCGGTTTCGGCGGCACCAACTTTCACGTCGTGCTCGAAGAATACGCGCGGGAATATCGCGAGTGGCTGCGCCCCGCTACCACTCGCCGCTGGCCAGCAGAGCTGTTGCTGTGGAGCGAGCCGGATCGTGAAGCGCTCATCGCCCGCCTGTCCATGATGCAGCAGGAGCTGGCACATGTCGGCAACATCGAACTGCGCCATCTCGCCGCGAGTCTCGCGAAACACCGGCAGCCCGACACCGAAACCGTTGCGATCGTCGCTCGCGACGCAGCCGATCTGGCGACCAAGATCGCGTTGGCGATTGCCCATCTACGTGGCGACACCAATGCCCTGCCGTCCGGTATCTATCACGGCTCCGCCGCGCAAGCACAGGGCAAACTGGCCGTTCTATTTCCGGGCCAGGGTTCGCAATACACCGGCATGCTGCGCGAAGTGGCGCTGCATTTCCCGCTTTGCGCCGACACGCTGTCCGCCGCCGACACGGCGCTCGCGCACGCTTTCGGGCAGCGGTTTGGCAAAGGCACCGACCTGAGCCAATTCATCTTCCCACGCGGTTGCTATAGCGACGAAGAGAAGCAAACGGCGAAGCGGGCGCTGACCGCAACCGATGTCGCGCAGCCAGCGCTGGGCGCCGTCGAAGCAGGCCTGTGGCGCCTGCTGCAGACCTTCGGTCTGCAACCGGACATGCTGGCAGGTCACAGCTACGGCGAGTTCGTTGCGCTGTTTGCGAGCGGTGCGTTCGACTTCGATGCGCTGATGGCGCTTTCCGCTGCGCGCGGAAGCTTCATCGTCGATGCCGCGAAAGCCGAGGGCGCCGAACTCGGCACGATGGCCGCCGTGCAGGCCTCCCGGCAGGATGTTGAAAAGGCGATTGCACACATTGATGGCGTGATCGTCGCCAACCATAACGCACCGCTGCAAACCATCGTCTCAGGTTCGAGAGCGGCGATTGAAACCACCATCGCAAAGCTGACCAAAGCCGGCATCGAAGTCAGTGAGATCCCGGTCGCCGCGGCGTTCCATTCGAGTTTCGTAAAGCCCGCACAGCGCGCGCTCACGGATCTGATCAATGCCACCAAGTGGCAGCAGGGCGCCATTCCGGTCTATTCAAACACCACCGCCAAACCGCACGTAGCGGAAGTCCGCAAAACCAAGCGGCAGATGGCTGATCACTTGGTGCGTCCGGTCGAATTCGTCGCCGAAATCGAAGCCATGTACGAGGATGGCGCGCGGATATTCCTGGAGATCGGTCCGAAATCCGTGCTCACAAGGCTGACCGGCAAGATTCTCGAAGGACGCTCGCATGCAGCCATCGCGATCGATGACGGCAGCGGCTTGGCCGGCATGCTTAATGCGTTCGGACAGCTGATCTGCGCGGGCATCGAGCTTGATGTGGCGAAATTGTTTGAACGCCGGGATTGCATCATTGCCAACCCGGCGCAACTGCAAGCGTTCCAGCACAACGAAGTGATCCCGAAACACGCATGGATGCTGAATGGCAGCAGCGTCAGGCGCGCCGGTGAACCGGTGAAACAGGTCGGCGTCACGCTGGAAGACGTGAACAATTCCCCCTCGTTGTCCGGACAGGCCGAACCGGTGCAAACCGTCGACCAAACCGAGATTCGTATCCCGCAAGACGCGATATCCCAGCCAAATCCGTTACTAAATCCGTCACCCCCAATGCAGTTCGTGTCACAGAGACACTGGAAAAAGGAGCCCCCAATGGAGCAACGACGATCATTACCGATTGCCGATGATTCGGCAGTCATGTCGGAGTATTTCGATACCATGCGCCAGTTCCTGGAAACCCAGGATCGCGTCATGGCCCGCTATTTCGGTGAAACAGTCGCGGGTCGCCCAATCGCACTGCGCCAGCCGAGAAGCATTCAGGCGCTTGCAGTTTCCCGCGTCTCCGAAGCAGAACCGGTGCGCGCACCGGCTCCGGCGGCAAAACAGACTGTGGTTCGCGAAGTGCCAGCCGCTGCGGAAATCCCGCAACCCGCTGCGCGTGTAGCCCCGCCACCACCGCCGCCTGCTCCGGCAGCACGTCCGGCACCGGCGCAGCCCGCCGCCGCTCCAGCCCGCGCTGCCGCGACAGCAAAGACTGCACCGGCGGTTTCAACGCCGGCGATCAACGGTACGCCGGTGATCAACGGCACGGCCAAGCCCAAGGAGACTGCGGGAGCGGGAGCCGCTGCCGATTTCGATCCGGCCAAACTGACCGACATGTTGCTGAACATCGTCGAGCAGAAGACCGGCTATCCGCGCGACATGGTTGGGCTCGATCAGAACCTCGAATCCGATCTCGGCATCGACTCCATCAAGCGCATCGAAGTGGTCGGCGCGATGTTGCAGAAATTGCCGGAAGGGTACCGACAAGAGTTAGTCCCTCACCGTAGCAAGCTCAATACGCAGACCACGCTCAATGGCATGCTGAAAGTGCTGAGCTCGGTAAAAGCAGGGGGTACCGCCGCCCCTTTTGATCATGCCGGGACGGGAGTAGTGGCTGCGGTCAGCCACCCGTCCCGGCATGTTGTGATGGCGCAGCAGGAAGCGCTCGATCCCGAAGTGCTCAGGGAACTGAAGCAGGGACATTTCCTGGTCAGCGAAGACAAGCTCGGCGTAGCCGCGGAACTGACACGGATGCTGGTCAGCCGCGGCTGCACGGTCAACCTGGTCAAACGCGATGCGCTGTCCAGCGAAGATTCGCTGCTGCAGTGGATCGCTACGCAGGACAAGGAAACCGGGGCGCTGGCCGGGGTTATCCATCTCGCGCAATTGGGCTCCGACTGGCTCGATCAGGATCGTCCGCTCGAAGAGTGGCGCGGCCAGCTTCAGATCAACGAAAAATCGCTTTTCGTTCTCTTGCGCGAGTTCAGCGCAAAACTCGCCGAGGATGCGCATGTCCTATCGGCGAGCGCACTCGGCGGATTTTTCGGCCGACAGGGCAACACCGTCGCGCGCGGGCTGTCGCTGCAGAGCGGCGCGGTCGGCATGCTGAAATCTCTGTATGACGAACGGCCAACCCTGCGTGCAAAAGCAGTCGATATCGATCCGGCCCAGAACGCCGCGGCGATCGCGGCGATCCTGTTCGGTGAACTGGAACTCGTCGGCGGCCGTCAGGAAGTCGGTTATCCGAATGGACAGCGCACGGTATTTCACACCGTTGCCGCCGTAGCGGATGTTGATCAGGCTCGCGAGGAAAGTCTGCAAGGCATGGTCGTGCTTGCAACCGGTGGCGCCCGCGGCGTGACCGCCGAAGTGCTGCGCGAGCTGGCGCTTCCCGGCAATACACTGGTCCTCACAGGCCGCAATCCGCTGCCAGAGCCGGAACCCGAAACCTTGGCGGCGCTCGCCAGCGGCGACGCACTGCGCCAGCACTTCATCGCCGAAGTGCGCAGCGGCGCTTCGAAACTGAAACCCGCGGATATCGGCCGCAAAGTGCAGGCCGTACTCGCGGCCCGGGAGATGCTCAGCAACCTGGAAGATTTCCGCCGCGGCGGCGCGACCGTCGAATATCACGCGGTGGACGTCACCAACGACGCTGACATGCGCAAGCTCCTGAATGGTCTTTATAAGCGCCACGGCGGCATCGCCGGCCTTGTGCACGGAGCCGGCGTTATCGAGGACAAGCTGCTTGCCGACAAGAAGAGCGATAGCTGGTCCCGCGTCGTCGACACCAAGGTCATGGGTCTGCTGCTGCTGCAACGCTATCTGCGGCCGGACTCGCTCAAATTCTTCACCGTGTTCAGTTCGGTCGCGGGACGCTACGGCAACAGCGGGCAGTCCGACTACGCCACGGCCAACGAACTGATGAATCGTCTGTGCTGCCAGCTCAATGAGCGCTGGGGCCGCCGCGTCAACGTCAACGCGCTGTGTTGGGGTCCTTGGGGCGCCACCAAGTTCGGTGCCGGCATGGTTACCGCCGAAACCGAGGCCAAGTTTGCGGAAAAAGGCGTCATGCTGGTTTCCGCAGAAGAGGGGCGCCAGCTATTCAAGAATGAACTGCTGCGCCGTGACCGCTCGCATATCGAAATCGTCTGCGGCGAAGGTCCGTGGGAGCAGCGCGAGGCAACCATCGGCGAGATGAAAATAAGCTCCGCCGCGCCCACCCCGCACAGCGACGACGTCCAAGGTGACGTCATGGAACCGCTGCTCGGCGGTGCCGTGGTGACGGCGATGCCGAAGGGTGATCAGGTGATTTCAACCCGCCTCGACGCCAACCACGCCTATCTGTGGCAACACTGCATCGACGGTGTTCCGGTGCTGCCGGCGGCGGCGGCGCTGGAAATGATGGCCGAAGCAGCACGCACGCTATGGAACGGATGGAAACTGGTCGAGATTCGTGACTTCCGCCTGATGAAAGGCGTCCAGCTGAAAGGCCCGGCGCAGGAGCTGCGCCTCGTCATCAATCCGCCTCCCTACGGCAGCAGCGAGGGCTTCGAAGTCAATGCGACGCTGCAATCCGAACAGGAAGGTGGCAAACCACTGATCCACTATCGCGCTGTATTGCGTCTCGAACAGCAGTTGCAAAGCGGCTTCGAGCAGGCGGCGCAATTCCGTTCCGAGAAAAAGCTGACGGCCGTGAAGGCCTACGGCGAGTTGCTGTTCCACGGCCCCTGCTTCCAGGTCATCGAGAATATCGAAGGACTGTCCGCGGTCGGCGCCCGTGCGCTGGTCAAAACCACCCGTCCGGCGGATTGGCTGCGCAAGGTGCCGGACGCGGAACGCGGCTGGATTTTCGACCCAGCCATCGTCGATGCCGCCGCGCAGATGGCCATCATCTGGAGCCGCACCTTCCGCGACGAAACCTCGCTGCCGACCCGCTTCGGCCGCGTGGTCCGCTATCGCGAAGTGTTCCCGGACCGCATGCATATGGTGTTTGAACAGATCGCGTCGGATGATCCGAGTCTGGTTCGCGCCAACGTTTATTACTTCGATGCCGCCGGCCACATCGTGATATCGGTCGAGGACATGGAATGCGTCGCCAGCGCCGCTCTGAACCGGCTTGGCGGTACGGCAAAAGCCCCCACCCGCGTGACTGCATAACAACCATGGCAGACGGCGTCGACAATATTGCGTCGGGCGATATCCAATCCGCCTGCGAACCGATCGCGATCATCGGCATGGCCTGCATTTTCCCGCAGGCGCCCGATGTGCAGACGTTCTGGCGCAACATCATCAACGGCGTGGACGCGATCAGCGATCCGGTGCCGCAATGGGACGCCGGGCGCTACCTCGAGTCAGGCCGTATCAAAACGCCTTCGGGCGGTTACCTTAAAGATCTGTACCGGTTCGATCCCCGTGAGTTCGGCATCATGCCGAATTCGGTGGATGGCGGCGAACCCGACCAGTTCCTCGCCCTGCGCGTCGCACGCGATGCGCTGCTGGATGCGGGCTATCTGCACAGCGACTACGATCATCGCGACACCGGCATCATCCTCGGCCACAGCACCTATCTGCACCGTGGGCAAGGCACGCTGATCCAGAACCACATCGTGGTGGACCAGACCCTCGAGGTGCTGCGGGTCGCTTGTCCGCATCTCGATGAAGATCGGCTTGCCGAGATTCGTGATCTGCTGGCCAGCAAGCTGCCACCGGCCAACGTCGATATCGTGCCCGGCTTCGTGCCCAACGTGATGACGGGCCGTATCGCCAATCGCCTGAATCTCAAAGGCCCCAATTACCTGATCGACGCGGCCTGCTCGTCGTCGCTGCTGGCGGTGAACGCCGCCATTGACGAACTGCGCAGCGGACGCAGCCGCATGATGTTGGCCGGAGGCGTGAACGCCTCGCTGCCGGCCGAAGTCACCGTGATTTTCACCCAGCTCGGCGCGCTCAGTGTGCGCGGCAAGGTGCGCCCGTTCGAAACCGGCAGCGACGGCACACTGCTCGCCGAAGGACTCGGCGTCGTCGCGCTGAAGCGCCTGTCGGACGCGATTGCGGACGGCGACCGCGTGTACGCGGTCATCCGTGGCGTCGGTCAGGCGAGCGACGGCAAAGGTCTTGGCCTGCTGGCGCCTGGCGTCGAAGGCGAGACGCTGGCGATTCAAAGGGCATATGGCAGCTGCGGTGTGGATCCGGCTTCGATCGGCATGATCGAAGCGCATGGCACCGGCATCCCGCTCGGCGGCCAGACTGAAATCACCGCGCTCAAGACCGTATTCGGCGATCGGCAAAGCACCGGCGGCCACGTCGCGATCGGATCGGTCAAATCGATGATCGGCCACTGCATCCCCGCTGCGGGAATCGCCGCTCTGATCAAGAGCGCGCTCGCGCTGCACCATAAGGTGCTGCCGCCAACATTGTGCGAAAGCATCGATCCTGAACTCGGTATCGACAGCACGCCGTTTTACGTCAACACGGAAACATCGCCCTGGATCAGCCCGATGGGCGTGCCGCGCCGCGCCGGTATCAATTCCTTCGGCTTCGGCGGCATCAATGCGCACGCCATTGTCGAGGAAGCACCCGCGCGCGCCCTGAAGCCGAAGAGATTCACGCCGTGGCCGGCCGAGCTGTGTGTATTTTCCGCGAACAGCCCGATCCAGCTGGTCGAAAAGCTGGAGCAGATCGCCGCCAGCATCAAGCGCAATCCCGACTGGCAGGTGGCGGAAATCGCGGCAGCGCTGATCACGGCGGACAGCGGCGGACAGCATCGCCTCGCTATGGTCGCCAAGGATACGAACGCGCTGACCAAGAATATCGATCAGGCGCTGAAGCGGTTGCGCGAAAACAATGGCGAACGCTGGTCCACACGCGGCGGCGCCGTTTACAGCAGCAGCCCGCTGGACGGCAAGCTGGCATTCCTGTTCCCCGGCGAAGGTTCGCAGTATCTCGGCATGTTCGCCGATCTGGCCACGTACTTCGACGAAGTGCGCGAATGGTTCGATTTCTGGCGCAGCCTGTTCAGCGAAAAGCCCGGCGCGACGCGCACCGACATCGTGTTTCCGCCAGCAAGCGAGCTCACCGACGCGCGTCGCGAGGAACTGGAAAAGCGGCTGCACGAAATGGATGTCGGCTCCGAAGCCGTGTTCATCGGCGCCCAGGCGATGCATGCCGTGCTCAAATCGCTTGGGGTCGAGCCGGATGTGATGCTCGGCCACAGCTCGGGCGAATCATCCGCGCTGGCCGCGTCCGGCGCGATCGTCAGCGACGGGCCGCTGCAGCTAGCCGACTTCATCCGCGAGCTCAACGTGGTTTACATGCGGGTGCTGGCGGAGGGCAAGATTCCGACCGGCGCCCTGCTGGCGGTTGGCGCTCTGTCGCATGAAACCGTCGAGCAACACATCGCCGCCATCGATAAGAACATCGTGATCGCGATGGACAATTGCGCCAACCAGCAGGTTCTTTACGGCAGCGTGGAATCGATCGAAGCCCTCGAGAAATCCCTGAGCGCGGCCGGTGGAATCTGCCTGCCGCTGCCATTCAATCGTGGTTACCACACGCCCGCCTTCTCCGAAGTCAGCACGGCGTTCCACAATTACTACAAGAGCATCCGTCTGAGCCGGCCGCTGATTCCGCTCTACTCCTGCGCGTCAACCGGCCTGTTTCCGGACAACGTCACAGCGGTCCGCAAGCTGGCCGCCGCACAGTGGTCGACCACGGTCCGCTTCCGGGAAACTTTGGCGCGAATGTATGGCGACGGCGTGCGCTATTTCGTTGAGGTAGGGCCTTCCGGCAGTCTGACGACTTTCGTAAATGACATCCTGGCCGGCAAGGAATATCTGGCGTTGGCGACCAATGTGCGTCGCCGTGGCGGACTCGAACAGTTGCTGAGCGCACTTGCGCACCTGTACGTGAACGGCAAGCAGGTCAAGCTCGATCGTCTGTTCGCTCCGCGCTCGATATCCGTGATCGATTTCGCCAGCGCCGCGCCAGCGGCCGCGAAAGGAATTCTGCTCGACAACACAATGCCGGTGCTGCGCATCGACGATGCGGATCGCGCCCTCCTGCGGGAACTGACCGCGCGGCCCGATGCGGTCCTGCCGTCCGCGCCAGCACCCGCTCCAAACGTGATCGCCGAACACGAACCCGATCCTGTAGCACCGTCGTCGACGTCTGCTCCGGCCGCTGCGGGCGAACCCGATGTCGAGAACACCGAGCCGGTCGCCGCGCCCGAGCACATATCCGTCGCGGCGGCACCGGCAGGCGGCGCGCACGAGCAGGTGATGTCCGAATATTTCGATGTCGTGCGCGGCTTCCTCGATCAGCAGCGCGCAGTCATGGAAAACTGGCACTCGCGCCGGAAATACCAGTCCGAACCGGCAGCGCCGGCGCTCGATGACTACACGAGCTTCCTTGATTCGATCGTCGAAATGGACGAGCGGCATCTGGTCGCCCAGTGCCGGCTCAGCCTCTACAACGACAACTTCCTGAAAGACCATGTGCTGTCCGGCCGCGTGTCTGAACACGCTCCCGGCCTGTCGGGACTGTCTTGCGTACCGTTCATGGTCAGCCTCGAAATCATGGCGGAAGCCTGCGCCGCGCTGGCGGGCAGCGCCGCAGTGTGCGCGATCGAGAACGTCAAGGCGTTCGATTGGATCGCACTCGACGATGGCGAGCTGACGCTCGAAGTTCGTGCCGAAATAACCGACAGCGAACGTGGCATCTACAGCGCGAGCCTGCTCAACGGCCAAGGCACCGCAGTGAGCGCAGATTTCCTTTTCTCGGTGCCGGAGTGGCAGAACCCGGCACTGCCGGCACTCTCTGAAAAAAGAGTGTCGCGCTGGAACGGCGACGATCTGTATTCAACCGGGATGTTTCACGGCCCCGTCTTCCAGAGCATCCGTCACATCGACGGCTGGGACGATTCGGGCATGGACGCGCAGCTTTCCGAAGTCAGCCTGAACGGATTCTTTGTCGAAGGCGCGACGCCGAAGCTAGTGCTCAACCCGATTCTGCTCGACGCGATGGGCCAGCTTGCCGCGTACTGGATCGCCCAGCACGTGGGCACCGATTTCAACTGCTTCCCGTCCACCATCGAACGGGTCGAACTGTACAGCGCGTGTCCCGCGGACGCACCCGGCCTGACGCTGCTGGCGCGGCAACAGCCGCTCGATCCGACGGCCACCGACGTGGAGGCGCCGCGCGCCTGGCACTTCGAATGTGTGGATGCGAACGGACAGCCGCTGGTCAGGGTCACCAATCTGGTCAACGTCTACTTCCCGGTTCCGAACCGCTTCTATCAAGTGCGTCGCGATCCGCTGAATGGCTGGCTCGGCTATCCGTCCAATGCGTCGAAGCTCGGCATCATGCTGTGGGAGCTGCCGCATCTTCCCGAAGATTTCTGCGCGCAGTCGGGTAGTATCTTCATGCGCATCCTCGCGCATGTCTTCCTGAGCTTCGACGAGCGCGACGAATGGCGGGCGTTGAGCGGCAGCGTACGCCGCCGGCGCGAATGGCTGCTCGGCCGCGCCTCCCTCAAGGAAGCAACCCGCCATTGGATTTTCCAGCAGACCGGACACCTGCTGTATCCGTCCGACGTCGTCGTTCTGCACGACGAGCACGGTGCACCCTACGTGGATGGCTGGTGGCGCGACACAGTGGTTTCTGCGCCTGAGGTTTCGCTATCGCACAACATGCGCGGCTGCCTCGCCGCCGTCGCAGCGCCTCAGCATGCAATCGGCGTGGACGTCGAAGAACTCGGCAGGATTCAGCAACCGGAACTGATGATCGAAAGCCTCACTCCGCCGGAGCGCACATTCGTGCAGGGTTTGGAGGGCGCAGCGCTGGATGAAAGACTGCTGCGTCTCTGGTGCGCCAAGGAAGCCGCCGCCAAATATCTTGGTTCGGGCTTGCAGGGGCAGCCCGCCGCATTTGCAGTTTCGTTCGTGGACGAAAAATGTGGGAAGGCCCGTGTCGATCATGGTGAAACCGCGATCGAGGTTTCCATCAGCCGCGACGGCAATTCAATCATCGCAGTCGCCAGCGATCAGCACAGTGGTACGGAGATACATTGATGAACACGCTCACCCAAGCAACCCCCGAAAAAACCGTCATCGTGATCGTAGAAGATCTGATTCAGGACTGGGGCCTGGACTTCGACGGTGACATTGACGGGGAGACGTTGCTGGTCAGCAACCTGGAGTTCGCGTCGGTCGACATCATCCAGCTCTGTGTCGCCCTTGAGCAGCACTACAAGCGCAAGCTTGGTTTCCAGGATCTGCTGATGGACAAGGGCAGCTATGTCGGCGACCTGTCAATTTCCCGCATCGCGGAATTCGTCGACGCCCGCCTTAACGAACCCGAGGCTGCCCGAGCATGACCACTCGCACGCTGTTCATTGGCATGGATGGCGCCACTTTCACGGTGTTGAACGATCTCACCGCGAAAACCGGCGAAGGTCCCGTCATGCCGTTCATGGCCCGTATCTTCGAAAAAGGCGTGCGCACTAAATTGCGTTCGACGCCGAATCCGCTGACCCCGCCCGCTTGGGTTTCACTGATGACCGGCCGCAGTCCGGGCCATCACGGCGTCTTCGATTTCATCCGCGCCGAGGAACACGCCGGCGATGTCTTCTTCACGCTGTACGACTCGCGTGATTGCAGGGTCGAAACGATCTGGTCGATCGCCAGCCGCCAGGGCAAGCGGGTCGCCGCGCTGAACTTCCCGTTCACCGCACCGCCACCCGAGGATCTGAATGGCTTCCTGGTGCCCGGCTTCGTGCCGTGGCGACACTTGCGTCGCAACACGGCGCCCAACGATCTCTACGATCGTCTGAAAACCATTCCGGATTTCAATCCGAAGGAACTGGCTTGGGATTTCGAGCAGGAAAAGCAGGCACTCAACGATCTCACCGACGAGGATCGCGAAAACTGGGTGCGCTATCACCTGCCGCGCGAAAAGCAGTGGTTCCGCATCGCGGATTACCTGCTGCGCGAGGAAGCACCCGATCTGATGGCGGTCATGTTCGACGGCGTCGACAAGCTCCAGCACCAGGCTTGGCTATACGTCGATCCCAACCAGCAGAAAGGCGAGCTCAGTGATTATCACAAGCGCATGCGCAAGCTGTGCCTCGATTATTTCCGTCAGCTCGATGGCTTCATCGAACATCTCGTCACCGCGGCTGGACCGGATGTGCAGGTATTCATGGCCTCGGATCATGGCTTCACCGCCACCACCGAGATCGTGCGCATCAACACTTACCTGCACGAGAAGGGCTACCTGAAGTGGAAGGAAGTGCCCGACACTGAAGCCGGCAAGCGTCGCGAGGACAGCATGTTTGCCTTCCTCGACTGGGAGCACACCATCGCCTACTGCCGGACGCCGTCGAGCAACGGCATCAACATCCGCGTCGCGCGCAAGTCTGGTGAGACGGGGATCAAGCCGGAAGAGTACGAAGCGGTGCGCAACCGCCTCGCGCGCGATCTCGAAGATCTGAAGGATCCGGTCACGGGCGAGCGCATCATCACCGAGATACACCGTCGCGAAGACGTGTTCCCTGGCGTTGCGATGGAAGATGCGCCGGACCTGTTGCTGGTCCTGCGCGATTTCGGATTCGTATCGATCAAGAACAAACAACCGGCAGTCGAACCGCGCCCGGAAATCGCCGGCACGCATCACCCGGATGGTGTTTTTCTCGCTTACGGCCCCGGCGTGCGCCAGGGCGCGTCGATCGCGCGGCGCAATATCACCGATGTCGGGGCGACGCTGCTGTACAGCCTCGGCCTGCCGGTGCCATCCGACTTCGAAGGCAAAGTGCCGGAAGCGATGTTTACCGACGGCCATCTCGCTACGCACCCAATCGTCATCGGCGACTCCACTAACCGTCAGGTGAAGGACGACAGGTCCGACGGTATGGGCGACGACGAGAAGGAAAAAATCATGGCCCAGCTGCAGTTGCTGGGTTACATGGAATAAGCAAACTGTCGATCATCCGGAGTGCCGGTGAACAGCCGGCCTCTGGAGTCGCGGTGACAAAAATACAATGATAAAGATGAGGAGGTACATGCGTTGAAGTCTCCGATGAACAGGCTCGGCATACGCCCCGGGTTCAACAAGGACGACTTCAAATTGATCGCGCAGGGTGGCTTCGGCGATGGCATGAATGCCTACGCGCACTCGATGGCGTGGTTCAATGGCCATCTCTATGTCGCGACCACGCGCGGCAATTTCCCGTTGATGAAAGCGCGCCTGCCGATCGGCATGGACGTCTGGCCCGTAGAGTGCCCGGAAAATCCGTTCTCGCTCGACCTGCAGGCGGAAATCTGGCGTTACACCGTGGCGGACGACAGCTGGGAGCGCGTATCCAAGGCGCCGCTGATCATCGGCAGTCACGGCAAGCCGATCACGCGCGAGCTGGGCTATCGCGGCATGGTGGTTTACCAGCCCAAGCCCAGCGACACGCCCATGCTTTTCGTCAGCACCTGGTCGCCGGCCAAAGGTCCGGGACCGCTGCTGCTGCGCTCGGTGGACGGCCGCAATTTCGAGCCCTCCTGCGAACCCGGCCTGGTGGGTCTGCCGGTCACGACCATTCGCACGATGGTGCCGTTCAAGGGACGGCTATTCACGACGCCGGCGGGCTCGCGCGGCGGCAACACCAACGTCTCGGCACACTCCGTCGTTTACGAAAGCAGAGACCCTGCCAACGGTCAGTGGGAACCGGTCAGCGACTTCGGCTTCGGTGAAGCCGGCAACAAAACGATTTTCGAAATGGCCGGCTTTGAGGATCACCTCTACGTCGGCACTTTCAATCTCGAAGGCTTCCAGGTCTGGCGCAGCACCGTGGAGAGCAAACCGCCCTACCAATGGGAAAAGATCATCGATCGCGGCGCCTACCGCGGCGGCCTCAACCAGTGCGTGCTCAGCATGTATCCGTTCAAGGGCGCGCTGTATATCGGCGGCGGCATCCAGGGCGGCGGCGTCGACACACAGAATAGAGTCGGCCCCGCGCCGCCGGAGCTACTACGCATTTTGCCGGATGGAAGTTGGGACCTGCTGGTCGGCGAAGGACGCGACACCCCTGTCGGCCGCAAAGAACCGCTGTCCGGATACCTTCCGGGCTTCGATAATTTCTTCTGCGGCTATTTCTGGCGCATGTGCGCGCACGACGGCTGGCTGTACATGGGCACCTTCGAATGGAGTTCGGTGCTTGGCTACGCGAACCGCGCGCGCTGGCCTGAAGTATTCACCGGCATCATCAATCACCTCAGCCCCCAATCCGTTCTGGACAACCAGTCCGGCTTTTCGCTGTACCGCAGCCACGACGGGGAAAACTGGGTGCCGGTCACCACCAACGGCATGGACAATCCCTACAACATGGGACTGAGAACTCTAGTGTCCTCGCCACAGGGATTGTTCATCGGCACCGCCAATCCTTTCGGACCGAAATACATGCCGCTGAACGGCACGCGGTATATCCCCAATCCGCGTGGTGGTTGTGAGGTTTTTCTTGCGCAAGGTAACGCCGCATAGCATGAGGTCTGTTGGCAATAATCTTGATCGGTGTACTCGTAGTAACTGATACCGGTCGTTAGTATCCGTTGGGTTGATCCACGCGTAACAGTGCAGGTAATAGCGGGAAGCGTCCCCAGCTTTAGTGTCGGAGAACAAAACGATGAAAAAGAAAAGGAGCGTCTGGATCGCGCTGCTGCTGGGATTGCTCAGTTCTAGCGTGGCATTCATCTATGTGGGGGAACCGTTACTCGCAGCTTTGGTGCCTGCATGCGAGTTGATTGCCGTTGCCGCGTCCAGATGGACGCGGCTCGTGTTCATGCCATGGGGCATGACTATTATTATGGTGGGCAGCATTGTCGTTTCACTCGTAGTTTTCTTGATGCCAGCTTTGATTGCGTTCCGGCGGCGCGAACTCGTTCTGACCAGACTGCAATCGCTCCCTGTTTACGTATTGGTTCTGATCTTGATAACCAGCGGTGCTTATTTTCTGAAAGAGCATCGCGCACAACGGTTTGGCTTCCAGCCGTTCCGCATTCCTTCCAAATCGATGGCAAATACTCTGAAGTCGGGTGACTTTATTGTTGCGGATACATGGGCATATCGGACCTCTTTTCCGCAGCGTGGTGATGTGGTGGTGTATGTTGCACCTGATCGCGACGTGAAATTCGTAAAGCGTGTGATCGGCGTTCCTGGCGATTCGATTGCCATCAAAGACGGTGTCGTCTTCGTGAACGGACAGCCGCAACAAGAAATGTACATTGAACCCACCTTCAATGTATCAACCAGAAAGCAATCTGTTGAATTAACAGTCCCACCAAATATGTACTTTGTTATGGGGGACAATAGGGATGCTAGCTACGACAGTAGATACCAAGGATCAGTCCCGGCCGCCAATATGATTGGCCGCGCTGAAGTCATATGGCTTTCGTGGGAACCGACGATTGGGATTCGTTGGGACAGGATTGGGAAGAGGTTGTGAATCAGCGCGTAGCCCGCATGGAACGAAGGGCAATGCGGGGATACCTTTTAGCGTTCGCTCACGTTTGCAATGTTGCACCATGTCGAGAGAATCCCGGATTCCGTTTCTCTCCATCCGGGCTACACTTGCTGATACTGATCGCGCATGTTCCCTGGGTTGGCTAGCGAGTGACAGCCTTTTGCAGTCATTCACAAACGGCGACTTTCCGACGTATGCTTCGAAAAGCGCGCACAGCGCGCCCTGCACCCGCTACTCTTATACCCGTCGGCCAAGGTGAACTGTCACTGTGCGCTATTGGTGGGTGAATCAGAACCAGACGTACCGCCAAGAACTTGGTGGCGGCTACCTTTGGTCACCACAACGCAAACGGGACGGCTCGCGAAATGCCTTCTATGAAAGCATGCGCGAAGTAGCGCCTGGCGATCTGATCTTCTCTTTCGTTGATACTTGCATCCGCGCCATCGGCGTGGCGCGCTCATATTGCTATGAGTGCCCCAAGCCGATGGAGTTTGGCTCGGCCGGCATGAATTGGGACGAGGTGGGATGGCGGGTCGATGTGGCATTTAGGGAAGAGCTCGTTCCGATTCGCCCGAAAGATCACATGGATGTGCTGGCACCTCTGTTGCCCGAACGCTACGCGCCCTTACGCCCAAATGGGCACGGGTTGCAATCGATCTACCTGACGTCAGTGCCATCCGCTTTTGCAGAAGCTCTCGCCGGCTTCATGGGTCACCAGGCGCTCCGCCTCGTTAAAGGAATCGCCGCACATGAGCCCGTGCCCGGAGGTGAGGAAGTCGAAGTAACTCCTCGTCCAACGGTCGAGTGGGAAGAAGAGTTGATTCGGCGCATCGAGTCTAATCCTGGTATTACTCACACTGAGAAAACAGCACTTGTATTAGCTCGCCGCGGCCAAGGCATATTTCGGCGCAACGTTGCCTGTATCGAAACTGCTTGCAGGCTTACAGAGGTTGATCGTGAAGAACACTTGCGGGCGAGCCACTCGAAACCGTGGCGTGACAGCAGTAATGAGGAAAGGCTTGATGGAGAGAATGGGCTGCTCCTCACCCCGTCGATCGATCACCTTTTTGATCGTGGTTTCATCTCGTTTGAGAACTCGGGGCGACTGCTCATCTCTCCGGTTGCGCATCTAGAATCACTACACCGTATGGGCGTGAACACCGATAAGAAGATCAATGTCGGCGGCTTTTCAAGAGGGCAGCAGCATTACTTGGACTATCACCGGGAGCACGTGTTCCTGTCGCGCAAATCGAAATGATTTAGATTGCGCCCGATAGGCGAACGGCGGCTTCCGGGCGACCACGTTCAAGTTGGCGAAGGCCGCTGTTGGCACGGACCTGCAGTTACACATCCAAGCAGCAGAGGCCGACCTTCACTGCAACCGAAGACAAGCAACCCAGGCCCGCTCAGAGACCAGCAAGTGCTTCCGCCAGCGAAATACGTGCAAGGCTGTCCTGCCGCCACGAACTGAGATAAAGCCAGGGCCCGGCTTCCGTAACCTGGGTGATGAAGCGGTAAGCATCCGGTCCCGTATATTGCAGATTGGCAACGAGCTTCCCGGAACGGTCGTAGGCTGCGGCCATAGAGATCGACTCGATCGGCGGACTCATCACCGCGACGAACCGGGCCAGCATTTTTCTCGCGAACGGCGTGCGATCGAAAATCTCCAGCAGTGGACTGCGCGGCGCGACCAAGGCGACCCAGAACCGGTCGCGGCCGTTGAAGCGGATGTTGTCCGGAAAGCACGGAAGATTATCGATGAAGATATCCGATGTGCCGGCCTTGTCGCCCTTGAGCCAGTAACGGGTGACGCGGTACGCGCCGGTCTCGGTGACGAGTACGTAAGCGTCGTCCGGCCCCAGCGTCACACCGTTGGCGAACTGCAGGGCGCGCAGCAAAGTCGTGGTCGCACCTGTCGCGAACTCATAGCGCAGCAGGCGACCGAATCCGCCATGATCGATCAGGTCGAGCTGATCCTTGCCGTAACTCCACTTGCTCGATGCATCGCTGAAATAGGCGTACCTGCCCTGAGCATCCACGGCGACATCGTCTGGGAAACCGAAGTGCTGGCCGTCGATTGCCGCGGTCAGCGTCGTCATCTTTCCCTGCGTGTCGATACGCAACAGTCCCTTGAAAGCGTCGGCGACGACCAGTCCACTGCCGTCCGGCATGAGTGCAATTCCCAGAGGACGTCCGCCAGTGTTCGCCACATGCTGTGCGTGCGCGCCATCCGCATCGAAGCGGACGATGCTGCCGTCCGCATATCCGGAATAAAGGTTGCCCGCTCCATCCACCGCGACCGACTCCGGCCCATGCACTCCGATGGCGGCAATACGTTGAACGGATTGGAGTCGTTCATTATGCGCATAGGATCCATCACGCAGGGATGGTGGCTTCGGCGCTGTCCATGCGATCGGATCGACAGCCGTCGGCGCAAAGAGCAGAAACGCGAGCACTGCGATCACGAATATCAGCAATACCCAGAGCAGTCTCTTCACTGAATTTCCTCCGCAGTGAATACGCCGCACTTATTGGCGGCTTGTTGGAACCGCTTCAGCGATACGTCACCAGCTCTCGTTTTCCGTTTTCGAAATGGCTGTGTTCATTGAGAGTGGACAGATAGCGGCCGCGATCGCTGTAGATCACCTTGGTGATGCCGCAGTTGGCAAGCGTCCAGTTGAGACGGAAGGCGTGCTCGTCCGGAATCTGCAATAGCTGCTGGCAGATGGCGGTGACGACGCCACCGGAGGTGAAGACCAGGACGGACTTTTGCGCACCCACGCTGGTGACGATGCTTTCCAGTGCACGCATACTGCGCTCACGAAACGCCGGCCACGATTCGGCGTATTCATCGTCGTGGCGACCGCTCACCCACCGCCCTACCGCTTCGGTGAACATCTGCTGGAACGCGCGGCGCGGATCCGGCAAGCGCGCCATCTCGGTCACCATCACTTCTTGACTCGAGTACTGCGGCTTGAATCGTTCGACGACTTGCTGATGATCGAACTCATTGAAGCCGGCATCCGTCTCCGTGCCAACCGCCAATCCAGCGGCGCTGAGACAAGTCTCCGCGGTCTCGCGATGCCTGCGCATGGCGCCGCGCCAGGCCGCATCCACCTCGAGCGCGCGCTCGCGCAGGGCAAGTCCCAGCACACGCGACTGCTCGAAACCGGTTGCCGATAGCTGGTCGTAGTCCGCCTTACCGAACGAGGCTTGGCCGTGACGGATTAGATAAATGGCACCCACAATCTAAGTCTCCTGAGCTTGCTCTGCGCGGCCGCGCACATGACGTGTGCTGTGCTCGAACAACCAGACATAGGCGGAGCGCGGCAGATAGCGCTTGAGCATCCATAGAAAGCGTCCGTCAGCATGCGGCAGTACATGAAACTGCTTTTTCTCAACGGCGCGGAAGATGTAGTCCGCAATCTCCTCCGCGCTTATCCGTCCCTTTTCCAACAGCTTGTTCATCGTCTTGCGCAGCTTGGGGTCGGTGGTGCGGAAAGATTCGGTGAGATTGGTCTTGAAGAACGACGGACATACCACGCTGACGCCGATGTTGTCGTCGCATAGCTCGTGCTGCAGCGTCTCCGACAGAGAAACAACACCAGCCTTTGACACGTTGTAAGCGCTCATCGTCGGCACATCCAGTAACCCGGCCATCGATGCCACGTTGACGAAATGACCGTGTCCCTGCTGCTTGAATACCGATGTAAATACCTTGCACCCGCGCACCACACCCATCAGATTGATATCGAGTATCCACTGCCAGTCCGCAATCGCCACATCCTCAATGTTGCCGGCCAGCGCCACGCCAGCGTTGTTGACGACCACGTCGATCGTTCCCCACCGCGACTGCAGAGTAGCGGCCACGGCCTGAACGTCGTCCTCACGGGTCACGTCACAGCGCAGATATAGCGCCCCAGGGCTGCCGGCGGCGAGGTCCTCGGCGGCGTCGGCCCCGCGCTCATCGTTGACGTCACCGATGCATACGCGCCATCCGGCGGCGGCGTAGCGCATCGCGATGGCCCGGCCGAGACCGCTGGCCCCGCCCGTGATGAAAATCCCCTTTCTGTCGTTCATTCAGTCGTTTTCCCGTTTCATCCTGTGTCACCGCGCTGCAGAAGTCTGTTGAAACGATGGTCACAAGCGAGGGCCCCATCCCGCCGCCGAACTCCCGTTCAAGTTCCTCATCCTAAAGCGGAAGCGGTGGCGAAAGAAGTGGACGTTGGTGGCAGAGCCGCAGACAACGCCCGCATCCGACTCACGGCGCCCGTGACCGTACTTCGACGCGAAGCCATTCCGTGATAACTTTGTGCGTACCCTGGAGCAAATACCTTCTCATGACCTCGGAAATCGCCAGCGTCTCACCGACCCTTTTCGAGCACTTCGTTCCGCTGAGTTCGCTGCGCTCGGAAAGCCAGACCAGCCTTGCGCAGAAATCGGCGCTGATGAAAGCCGCTCCCGGCGAATATCTGTTCCGCATCGGTGAGCCGGCCACCAAAGCGGTGTTCCTCGTTTCCGGCGAAATCGCGCTGGAGGACGAATCGGGAAAGATTGCGTCCAACGTGCGCTCCGGCGACGTCGCGTCGGTCCACCGCCTCGCACATCAATCGCCGCGCAAGGTCGCGGCGCGCTGCGTAGCGGCTTCCAGTTGCTTGATGATCGACGAAAGCCTTCTCGACGTCATGCTGACCTGGGAACAGACCGGTTCCTTCGAACTCTCCGAAATCACCACCGGCGCAGAAGTAGAGAGCGACGACTGGATGATCCGCCTGCTGCAGATGCCGGCCTTCCAGAGCATCCCGCCGGCGAATCTGCAGGCCATGTTCATGCGCATGCAGCAGGTCAACCGGCAGGCGGGCGACGTGGTGATCCAGCAGAACGACGAAGGTACATTCTTTTACGTCATCATGGATGGACGCTGCATGGTGACACGCGAAGCGCCCAACCAGCGCCCGGTGCGCCTCGCCGAACTGGGGCCAGGCGCCTGCTTCGGAGAAGAGTCGCTGATCTCCGGCAACCGCTGCAACGCGACGGTGACGATGCTCACCGCCGGCCGGCTCATGCGTCTCGCCAATGACGATTTCCAAACGCTCCTCAAAGAACCGATTCTGCGCCGCGTCGCGTTCACGGAAGCGCGGCAGCTCGTCGCTTCGGGCCGCGCGCAATGGCTGGATGTGCGCCTGCCCACCGAGGCCCAGGCGAGCCCGCTACCGGGCAGCCTCAACATCCCCTTGTTCATGCTGCGCGCCAAGCTGGGCTCGCTCAACAGCAGTAAAATCCAGATTGTCTGCTGCGACAGCGGCCGGCGCAGTTCGGTGGGCGCCTTCATCCTGGCGCAGAAAGGTCTCGAAGCCTATGTGCTCGAAGGCGGCGTGAACGCCGGCACATCGGCGTAGAGAGAGCTCCAAGTCCGCTGGATCGGCTCCAGCGGACGAGCTACATGGTGTGCGTTGCGCGCTCCGAGCCAAGCATGCCGGCCAGCAGCGTCTCGATCTTTTTCTGCGTATCGCCGCCGTCCTGGGTGCTGAACTGCACGCCGATGCCCTGTGCGCGTTTGCCCTGCGCGCCTTTAGGCGTCACCCAGATCACCTTGCCGGCGACGGGAAGGCGTGCCGGATCATCAATCAGCGTCAGCAGAATGAACACCTCATCGCCGATGTGGTAATCCTTGGTGGTGGGAATGAACAAGCCGCCGTTTTTCACGAACGACATATATGACACGTATAACGCGTTCTTGTCCTTGATGTTGAGGGTCAGGATTCCGGGCTGTGCGCCACCCGGTTTCGGCGGTGTGCTCATGGTGCGGTAATCCTTAATGTATTAGTGATAACGCTTTCATTCTACGCATCTTCATTGCGCCGCACGACTACCCGCCGCCAGCCGATCAGCAGTGCTTCGAGCGCGAGCTGAGCATTGGCGTTGCGCTCCAGTGAGCGCAGCGTGTCGATCGACGACTGACACAGCCAGTTGATTCCCGCGAGCGGGCCGGCGGCGGTGATTCCCGCCGATAGGCCGGGAACCGGCGTCGCACCGCCGACGCGGACGCGCAGCCAGTCGGTCAGCACTGCCAGCAGCCAGCGCACAAATGGAACGGCGTCGTCCTTGCCGATCCGTGTCGCGGCCTGCAAGGGATCGCAGGTGCCCGACGCCAGTTCGGCGAGCGCCGCGTGCCAAATGGGATATCGCTGCAACAGGCCGCCGGTGATCATTTCAGCGGCGGCGAACGGCGCTCCATGGGCAAGCCGCAAGGCTGCTTCGCGCTGCCCCGGATCGAGATCCGGATGTTGCTGCGCCAGCCACGTCACCGCCGCCGCGGATGCCGGCACCGGAAATTTCAGATGCTGACAGCGGCTGCGCAGCGTCGCTGGCAGCGCGCGCGGGCGTGACGACAGCAGCAGCAGATATGTGCCTTGCGGAGGCTCCTCAATGGTTTTCAGCAATGCATTGACCGCATTGACGTTGAGCGCGTCGGCAGGATCGATGCAGGCTACTTTCGCGCGGCGCAGCTGCGCACTCAGCGAAAGCCTCTCGCCCAGTTCGCGAACCGCGTCAATAGCGATGTCGCGCTTGTCTTCTTCTGGCTGCAGCGTGAACCAGTCGGGATGTGAGCCGGCCGCAAACAGCACGCAGCTGCGGCAACGGCCACAGGCCGCGAACGCAGCCGGTTGTTCACACAGCAGCGCGGCCGCGAATGCCTCCGCGAAAACCCGCTTGCCGACACCGCGCGGTCCCGCCAGCAGCAGCGCGTGCCCGAGGCGACCGATCCGGTGCGCTTCACCGGTGCGGACGGCAGCGTCGGACTGCCAGGGCAGAAAATTCAAAGCGGCCATTGTCGGCTTGCCAAGGCTGCAGCGATCGCGTCCCGCACTTCCGGTTCGGGGAGCGTGGCGTCGATCACCACATAACGATCCGGAGCCGCCGCGGCGCGGTCCAGATAGGTTTGACGCACGCTGCGCATGAAATCCACGGTCTCGGCCTCAAAACGGTTGGCGTCACCACGGCGCTTCGCGCGCTGCAGGCCTTCTTGCGGATCGATGTCGAGCACGATGACGAGATCTGGACGCAGCTCGCCGACCACCAGCTTCTCCAGTGTGGCAACCGGCGCACTGCCGAGCTTCCGGCCGACGCCCTGATAGGCATAGCTGGCATCGACGAAACGGTCGCAGACCACGTCCGAACCCGCCGCGAGCGCCGGGCTGATGCGTGTCTGCAAATGCGCCGAGCGCGCCGCGAACATCAGCAGCAGCTCGGTCATCGGGGCGATACCCTCCGCCCAATCGCGCAGAGCCAAGTCGCGCACCGCTTCGGCGAGTGGTGAACCGCCGGGCTCGCGTGTTTGCACGACCTCGCGGCCGCGCGCGCGCAACCACTCGGCGACCGATCTTGCATGGGTCGATTTGCCGGCCCCCTCGCCGCCTTCGAGAACGATGAAACGGCCGCGCGCCTTATCCACCATGTCTATCCGCCATGCCTGCCTCCGAGCTGATAGCGCCGTACCGCCGCATTGTGCTCTTCCAGCGTCGCCGAAAACTGATGGGTTCCATCGCCGCGCGCGACAAAGTACAGCGCGTTGCCGTCGGCCGGATGCATCGCGGCCTGCAACGAAGCCTCGCCCGGCAGGCAGATCGGTGTCGGCGGTAGTCCGGCATGCATATAAGTGTTGTATGGCGTATCGGCGATCAGGTCACGGCTGTGCAGTCTGCCATCGTAGCGCTCGCCTAGCCCATAAATCACCGTAGGATCGGTTTGCAATTTCATGCCGAGCCTGAGACGACGTAGGAACACACCGGCGATCTGGCGTCGCTCCGCATCCACGGCGGTCTCCTTTTCGACCAGCGAAGCCAGAATCAGCGCCGCGTCGGGCGACTGGTAAGACAACCCAGGCTCGCGGCCACTCCAGGCGTTGGCGAGTCGCTTCCGCATCGCTTCGTATGCCTGCCGCATGACGGCGACATCCGCCGTTCCCTTGGCGAAACGATAGGTATCCGGAAAGAATCGACCTTCCGCGGGCAAGCCGGACTCGCCCAGCGTTTGCATCAATCTGGCGGACGCATCGCCAGGCAGCGTGTGCTCGACATACGGATTGTCATGCAGCGTCGCCAGCGCCTGCGCAAACGTCCAGCCTTCGATGAACTGCACATCACGTAGAAAAATAGGGCCGGACCGGAAAAGCTGTAGCAGATCGACAGCAGAAGTTCCCGGTTCGATCTCGTACTCGCCGGCCCGGACGGATTTCGCGCTGCCGTCGAGACGCGCGCGCAAAACCAGGTAAATACGCTGCCGTGGATCGAGCAAGCCCTGCGCGACGAACCGCGCCAACGCGACTCGGAAATGCTCGCCCTGCCGGATTTCGACGACGACCGGTTCGTTCAATGGCAACGGTGTGTGCAGCTCGTGAGCGATGTCCGCGACGATCATTCCTGCCGCGACGGCGCAGACCAGCACAGCCAACAACAGGACCAGCCAGAACTTGCGGCGCGGCTTGGCGGGAGCTTCCGCCATGCTCAGGCCAGCACCGGATGTGCGAGCGCCTGCGCGAGGCGCGATGTGACTTCACCCGGTGTTCGCCAGGACCGCGAATCGACGCGCTTGAGCGGCCAGATGCCGATCAGGCTGTTGGTCACGAAAACCTCATCGGCGGCAGCGAAATGGCGGCGCGGAATCGGGGCGACTCGCGTTCTGATTCCCAGTTCCGAGGCCAGCCGCAAAACCTTGTCGCGCATATGCCCGTGAACACCGGCCTGCGAAAGATCCGGCGTGGTGAGCACGCCACCAATGACGCAGAACAGATTACTGCGCCCGCCGCAGATCACATGCCCGCCCACATCGCAGAGGATCACCTCTTCCGCATCGGCGGGCGCGGCCTGATAGGCCAATACCTGTTCCAGACGATTCAGATGCTTGACGCCAGCCAGCGCCGGCTGCTGCGCGATAACGATTGTGGACATGGCGGCGACGATACCGTCGGACCAATACTCGCTCGGGTATTTCGGCGCCGCGTACAGCAGGATGTGCCGATCCGCTTCGCCGCTGGCGGAGCGATAGCCGCGTCCACCGTCGCGGCGGGTCAACACGAGTTTGATGGCGCCGGTTTCCGTTGCTGCCGTGACCAAAATTACCTCATCGCGCAGCTGCGCAAGCCCTGCTTCTTCGATACGGATGCCGAGCCGGGCCGCGTCATCGCGCAGGCGCAGCAGCTGTGCATCGAAATCGATGATGCGGCCATCAAACTTCAAGACCGTGCGAAAAACGCCGTCGCCGTATTGAAAGCCACGTCCCGTCGCGACAGTAAACGCAGCGGCGTTCCCGTTGGTCGAGAAAGCGATCGGTGTACTCATGCGCCCTCCAGAACGCGCAGGAGACCACGGGCCTTGTGCCTGGTTTCTTCAAGTTCGGCGTACGGATCGGAATCGGCAACGATGCCGGCACCGGCACGCAAAGTTACCGTCGAATCTTCGAGCACCATGGTCCGGATCAGAATATTGAGATCAATGCGGCCGCATCGGGAGATATAGCCCATCGCGCCGGTGTACGGCCCGCGCCCGATGCGCTCCAGCTCGGCGATGATCTCCATTGCACGCACCTTCGGGCAACCGGTGATGGTCCCACCCGGGAAAACCGCACGCAGAATGTCGCCGATCATGATCCCCGGCCGCAACCTGCCGCGCACGCTGGAAACCAAATGATGCACGTGCGCGTAAGTTTCGAGCTGCATTAACTCGTCCACGCTGACACTCCCCGGTTCGCAAAGGCGACCAAGATCATTGCGTTCGAGATCGATCAGCATGATGTGTTCTGCCCGCTCTTTGTAGCTGGCAAGAAAGCGTGCGCGCGCCGCTGCATCGGTCTGCATATCACTTGCGCGGCCGCAGGTTCCGGCGATGGGCCGCGTTTCGATCGACATGCCGGAAACCGCGACCAGCCGTTCCGGTGAACTGCTGATGACCGCGGTATCTCCCCACCGCATCAAGCCCGCGAATGGCGCCGGGTTGTGCCGGCGCAGTTTCGCGTAAAGCACGGCCGGATCAGGCGCGGATTCGAAACGCAGACGCCACGCGCGCGACAGGTTCACCTGAAAGACATCGCCGGCGACGAGATAATCGAGGATGCGTCGAACGCCATCGAGGAAACTCTCTGGGGAATCCTCTTCGATGATGGCCTCAGGCAGCGACTCCGGCCACTCATACTGAGAAGCCGATATTTCCTCGATATCTGCGCGCATCGCATCAAGCTGGCGCGAGTCAGCTTCGACTATCAGTGTTGCCGTTCCCCGCGCGCGGTCGACGATAATGGCGCCGCCGCAACGCACTGCGAGCGCATCAGGAAGTCGGTGCGGAGACGGCGGCAGTTTCAGGCGCGGCTCGATCGCCGCAACCGCTTCGTAGCCGAGGTAGACAAACCAGCCACCGACGAACGGAATATCTGAATGCAGTTCCGCGTCGTTCCGATCGCTAGCCTGAGCATCCGATAGCGCGGCTAAGAAATCAGCGCCTGCGGCCGGCGATGATCCGCGCGGCAGCAGCAGGCTGCGCTCAGGAAAAGCGAAGAGAATATCGAAACGGCCGGTGACGGAATGCGCGGCCGCACTTTCCAACAGAAAGGGATAGCGATCCGGCCGTTGGTGGTGCAACCGCAACAGATCGATGCCGGCATCGACGCCGACACGCAATGCCATCAGATGCGACGGAACACGAGCGTGCCGTTGGTACCGCCAAACCCGAACGAATTCGACATGACGACGTTAACCTTCGCCTCGCGCGCCTTGTGCGGCACGTAGTCAAGATCGCAGCCTTCGCCGGGATTGTCGAGATTGATCGTCGGCGGCAAAACGCCATCGCGCATCGCGAGCACCGAAAAGATGGCTTCAATACCCCCCGCTGCGCCGAGCAGGTGACCAGTCATCGATTTCGTTGAACTCACCGGCACCTTGTAGGCGTAGTCGCCAAACGCCGCTTTGACGGCCTTGGTTTCGGCGAGGTCGCCGGCAAGGGTCGAGGTGCCGTGCGCATTAATGTAGCCCACCTCTTCCGGTTTGAGCCCGGCGTCCTTCAACGCATGCTGCATGGCACGGCGCGCACCGTTGCCATCGTCGGGCGGAAGAGTGATGTGATAAGCATCGCCGGACATGCCGAAGCCGATCAGCTCCGCATAGATCCTGGCACCACGACGCTTCGCGTGTTCGTACTCCTCGAGCATAACCACGCCGGCACCGTCACCGAGGACGAAACCGTCGCGGTCACGATCCCACGGACGGCTGGCGCGCTGCGGATCATCATTGCGCGAAGACAGCGCCCGGGCTTGGCAAAAACCGGCCATGCCAGCCGGACTCGACCCCGCTTCCGCTCCGCCAGCGAGGAAAGCATCCGCGTCACCATGCTCGATCATGCGCCCTGCAAGCCCGATCGAGTGCGCCGACGAAGTACACGCGCTGACGCAAGCCAGATTGGGACCGGCAAGACCGAGGTCGATCGAGACGCAGCCTGCAACCATGTTGATGATGCTGGACGGCACGAAGAACGGCGAAACGCGGCCCGGACCTTTCGTATGCAGCTTGCGGACTTCTTCCTCGATCGTGCCAATGCCACCGATCCCGGAGCCGATGCACACGCCAATCCGGTCCCGGTTATCGTCCGTCACTTCCCAGCCGGAATCACGCAGCGCCTGCTTCGACGCTGCGACGCCATAGTGAATGAACGGATCGGTCTTGCGGATATCCTTCGGTCCCATCCACTCCTCAGCATTGAAGCCGGCAACCAGCCCGGCGAAATGCGTCGGATACGCCGAGATATCGTATTTCTCGATCGGAACGATACCGCTCTTGCCGGCGAGGATGTTTGACCACGCCGATTCGATACTCGAACCGACCGGCGAGACAATCCCCAAACCGGTCACCACTACACGGCGCCGAGTCATGGATGGATATGCGGAGAAATTTTAAGGATGCGAAAAACGAACCGCCCGCCCGTGAAACTCAGGCGGTGGGGTTTGCGTGCGCCTTGATATAGGTAATCACGTCGTTGAACGTGACGATCTTTTCAGCTTCCTCGTCCGGGATATCAATTTCGAATTCTTCCTCAAGCGCCATCACGAGTTCGACTGTATCAAGAGAATCGGCGCCGAGATCCTCAACGAACGAGGCTTCCGGCGTGATCTGATCCTCGCTGACCGACAGCTGTTCAGCGACGATCTTCTTGACTTTCTCTTCCAAGCTGCTCATCTGCATTTTCCTCTAACGGGTAATGGACTGTGGACAAAGCGGAATCTTAACTTAAAAACCTGTGGGCGAAACCGTACGGCCCGGTACGGGCTCAGGGCATCAGCATACCGCCATTGACGTGCAGCGTCTGCCCGGTCACGTAACCAGCCTCGGGACTGACCAGAAACGCCACCGCGGCGGCAATTTCCTCGGGCTTGCCAAGTCGCTGCTGCGGAACGCGACGCAACAGGTTCTGCCGCACTTCCTCGCTCAATTCGCTGGTCATGTCGCTCTCGATAAAACCGGGGGCGACGACATTGACGGTAATGCCGCGCGAGGCAATCTCCTCGGCCATCGACTTCGACAATCCCAGAATGCCGGCCTTGGCGGCCGCATAGTTGACCTGCCCGGCATTGCCCGAGGTGCCGACGATGGAGCCGACGTTGACGATGCGGCCATAGCGCGCCTTCATCATGCCCCGAAGTACCGCTCGCGACATGCGGAATACAGAGGTCAGATCGGTCGTTATGACCTCATCCCAATCCTCATCCTTCATGCGCACCAGGAGCGTATCGCGGGTGACGCCCGCGTTATTGACGAGAATCGCCGGGGCGCCCTGTGTTTTGGTGACACCTTCAACAAATGCCTCGCAGGCAGCGCCATCGCGGACGTCGAGCACCTTGCCGATGCCACCGCGGGAGGCCAACGCGCTGATGATGGATTCCGCGCCTTTTTCGGTCGTCGCCGTGCCCACCACCTTCGCACCTTCGGCGGCAAGGCGCTCCGCGATCGCACGGCCGATGCCACGGCTCGCACCGGTAACGATGGCGACTGCGCCTGTCAGTTTCATGTGGAAATTGTTTCGTTAGTAACTTGCTGGACTGCGTCTCGGAGCGCGGCCGGATCTTCAGTGGCAAGGAACCGGCTCTGGTCAACATCCGGGAGTATACGTTTATTGAGTGTGGTCAGCACCTTGCCGGGACCGCATTCGATAAAGGTACCAATTTCGGCGTCTGCCATTGAGCGGACGGTGGCGGACCAGCGCACCGGACGGAACAGCTGCTCCGTAAGTGCCTCACGAATGCCGTCGGCCGAGTTGCGTACCTGCGCATCGAGGTTGTGCAGCACCGGTATTACCGGCTGGCGCAAAGTCACCACAGACAGTTTTGCGGCCAGCTTTTCCGCAGCCTGGCGCATCAGAGAGCAATGGGAAGGCACCGACATGGTCAGGCGCGTGACTTTCTTGGCCCCGCGCGGCTTGCCGTTCAGTTGCAGCCAATCGAGCGCTTCGACGTTGCCACCGACGACGACCTGGCCGGGAGAATTGAAATTGGCGGGTTCCAGACTGCCCGGCCCGGCGTATTCCGCGCAGAGTTTGACTACTGCTTCATCATCAAGCCCAAGCACGGCGGCCATGCCGCCGACGCCGACTGGAACCGCTTGCTGCATCAATAAGCCGCGCAGCTCGACCAGTTTCAGCGCATCGGCAAAATCGAGCACGCCGGCAACCACCAAGGCCGAGTATTCACCAAGGCTGTGCCCCGCCAGCAACGTCGGCCGCGGACCCTCGTGGGCGCGCCAGACACGCCAGATGGCGATGCTCGCCGCGAGCAATACCGGCTGGGTACGATCGGTCCGATTGAGCTCTTCTTCGGGACCTTCACGCACCAAGCGCCCCACGTCCCAACCTAGTATCTGGGAGGCATCGCGGAAAGTCTTTTCGACCAATGGCTCTTCGCCGGCCAAATCGGCCAGCATGCCTACGCTCTGAGAGCCCTGGCCCGGAAACAGAAACGCCGTCTTCATAGATCCCCCACACCCTTATCGCGACTGCTGCAGCGAGCGCAGACGCAGTTTTATCATTTTTTTCAACAAACTCGTACCACCTGCATAGACTAGCGCCGCCAGCATCCCGAAAAGATGCGATTCCGGAACGACGTGACCACCGATCAATCGTTCCTCCGACGGCGGGATTCCGACAACGAACTCCCAGCCTACGCGCCCCGCCAGAAACACCAGACAGGCAATCGCGATCAAATCACCGGCAAACGCCTGCCTTCCCAACCCTAACAAAAACAGCCCGTAAATCATACCTGACATTCCGACGTAGGATGCAATGCCCTGTCCTCCCCAAAACAGACCAAGACAAGTGCCGACCGCCACGACAGACACGCGCGCCACCCAGTCGCCAATCGACAGGCGTTCAGGGCATAACGCCACCAATAATACGAGACTGACCACATTAAGAATGTAGTGCCAGAAGCCGAGATGTACGAAGTTGGCAGTCAGCAGGCGCCACCATTGTCCCGCGGCCACCGCCGCGCGGTCGTAGCGCAGCAGTTCGAGCCAAGTCGGCGGCGCCCAGAGCAATACACCCGAAATCGCGGAAAGCACAACCACAGCCGGCCAGTCGCCCAATGCTGCAGCGCGGAAATCCCGGCCGGAACTACGGCCGGAACTAAGTAACCGCTTTGTTATCATACGCAGCGTACACTGGAACGTCCCCCCGGGACCTGTCCACAATCCATCTCTATCACAGAATACGGCGTTCTCAACGCAGACAATGAAAATTACATCCAGGCAGCGCGTCCGTCAGGACGGCTTCACCCTTATCGAAATCATGGTGGTCGTCGTGATTCTCGGCATTCTGGCCGCGATCGTCGTGCCGAACATTATGGATGCGCCGGACAAGGCGCGCATCACCAAAGCCAAGCAGGATCTGCGGGTCATCGAATCCGCGCTCGATCTGTACAAGCTGGACAACTTCAATTATCCAAGCTCGCAGCAGGGACTCGAAGCGCTCGTCATGCAACCCTCCGGCGATCCGCCAGCGCCGAACTGGAAACCGGGGGGTTACATCAAGTCGCTGCCGAAAGACCCCTGGGGCAATCCGTATCAATATCTCTATCCAGGCACGCACGGTGAAATCGACTTGTTCAGCTTCGGCGCTGATGGCAAGCCGGGCGGTGACGGCGTCAATACCGACATCGGAAACTGGGCGCTGAGCAATTGAAATAAGCACCGGCGGCGGCAGCGCGATGGAAGCAATCAGGGCGCAGTTCGCGCCGCCGAAGAATCAGCCTCGAAGCATCAGCCAGAGTGGCTTCACGCTGATCGAAATCATGGTGGTGGTGGTGCTGATCGGCATCCTCGCGACGTTCGCGGTGCTGTCGATCGGCAATCGCGCCGTCGACGATCAGCTGGAGAACGAAGCCAATCGGACACTGGCATTGCTCCAGCTTGCCGCCGACGAGGCGCAGCTCAAAGGCCTGCAGATCGGCCTGCACTATACGGTGTCGGGCTACGAATTCGTGGTCATCGACGAAAAGCATCACTGGAGCCCCTACGCGTCGAGCGGACCCATGCGCCGGCGCACCTGGAGCCAGCCGGTGGTCGCGGATCTGCGCGTGGACGGACAGCTGATCACACCTGCGCCGGACAATCCGCCGGCACCTCCGCCCAGCGAAAAAGCGGAGCAGGATTCGCAGTTAGATATGAAAAAATCGGAAGATCCGGCCAAGGATCCGCTGCGCCCACAAGTACTACTGCTGTCGAGCGGCGAGATGACGCCGTTCAGCCTTGATCTCAAGGCGCCAGGCCTGAACTCATACTTCCATCTCGAGGCCGACCTGCTTGGACGGGTGACGATGCAGCGCATGGTATTCCGGACATGAAGCAGCGCCGTGCAGCCGGCTTTACCCTGCTGGAAGTGCTCGTCGCGGTGGCAGTGCTCGCGCTCGCGATGGCCGCAATCATCGGCGCCGGCGCGCGTTACGCGGATGCCGCCGGCTATCTGCGCGAGAAAACGCTGGCACTGTGGGTCGCGCACAACCGGCTCACGGAAATCGAACTGCAGCCGGTGTGGCCGGCGATCGGCGACAGCAATGATGATGTCGACATGGGCAGCGTCCGCTGGCGCTGGCGCGCGCACGTCAAGGCAACCGCGGACGAGAATCTACGGCGGATCGACATCGATGTGGTCAAGAGCGATCAGCCCGACGCGACGTCGTCCTATGCACAGCTCACCGCATTCATCTCGAACGCCGGCAAGACGGTGACGCCATGAGCCGCGCGCGGCAGATATCGGGGCCGCGATACAGCCCTAGATCGGTGCGTGGATTCACGCTACTCGAATTGCTGATCGTGATGGTGGTGTTCGCGGTGATGGCGACGATGGCCTACGGCGGTCTTTCGCAGGTACTGAAACTGCGCACCTCGGTCGAGCGACAGCAGGCGCGCACCGAGGCTTATCAAATGCTGTATCAGCGGATGCGCCGCGATTTCCAGAACGGCGCCAAGCGCAGCGCGCGCGACAATGACGGCGTACTACGGCCGGCGGTGCTCTACGACAGCTACAGCAAGCGTCTCGAATTCACGCATGGCGGCTGGCCCAATCCGCTGTACCTCGCGCGCACCGGCTTTGAACGCGTGGCCTATCGGCTCGAAGACGACAAGCTGGTTCGCAGCAGCTGGCGTGTGCTGGA
Source organism: uncultured Salinisphaerales bacterium (assembly GCA_964581385.1). Taxonomy (GTDB): domain Bacteria; phylum Pseudomonadota; class Gammaproteobacteria; order Nevskiales; family Nevskiaceae; genus CAZOOK01. The sequence continues at coordinate 12,160 of CAZOOK010000037.1, read as the reverse complement.
TCGCGCCTCGCAATCGCAAGCCATCGACTTGACCATGCTCGATGGCGTCGACGAAATGAAATGGCGCTTTCTTGGCAGCCCCGCTCAGAACAATCCGAACCCGGCACCGAACAGCACAGCGAACGACCTGCAGTGGTCAGACAGCTGGCCGGTCAATTTCGACCCTACTCAACAATCGTCATCGAATATGCCTCCGCCCCCGGCCGCTGTGGAACTGACCTTGCGCACGCACGACTGGGGCAGCATGCGGTTTCTGTTCAAGCTGGGTTTCGATCCGAACGGCAAATGACTGCAAAGCCTCCATTAGTCATGGATCGCAGCGGTCCGCACGCGCAACGCGGCATCGCGCTTCTCACTGCGCTATTCATCGTCGCGCTGGCGACGATCGCAGCGGTCGCGCTGGTGTCCTCATCGAGCATCGCACTGCGCCGCACCGAAAATCTCATCGATTCGGAACGCGCGTGGTGGTATGCCGACGGCGCGGAATCGTGGGTGAAGTCGATTCTGGTGGAAGATACGAAGAGCAAAAAGGGCAACCCTCCGCCGGATTCGCTGGGCGACGCCTGGGCTCAGCCGATCGACTTCCTGCCGATCGACCAGGGCGGCATCCGCGGCCGGGTCATTGATCTACAGGGGCTCTTTAATCTCAACAATCTCGGGGTCACCAATCAGGCGCAACTGGCGAATGTCACTCAGCAATTCCAGCGACTACTCGAGAACATCAAAGGGATCGATTCTTTCACGGCAGCAGGACTCGGCGAGGCGATCCACGACTGGATCGATGCCGACGACGATCGGATCGGCGCCAACGGTGCCGAAGACGGCGATTACCTCAGCCTTGACCCACCTTATCGCGCCGCCAACCAGCCATTCCGCAGCGTGTCTGAACTAATGGCCGTTCGCGGCATGACTGCAGATCTGTATACGAAATTGCTGCCGAACATCTGCGCGATTCCCCTCGCTGGCAAAGCCACTGCTCCGACGCCCACCCCGATCAACATCAACACGGCACCACTGCCAGTGCTGATGTCGCTGTCAGCCACTCTGGATGCGCAGAAAGTACAGGCTTTCACCGAAGACCGGATCAAGAACCCGGCGACAGACACGACGATCATCCAGAATTGGGGCCAGACTTCCGGCGCTGTCGCCCCCAAGGATGTAACGGTATCGTCGCAGTACTTCGAGCTGCAAGCAGAAGTCGTCGTTGGCAGCGCCCGTGTCGCGCTGTACAGTGTGTTTTTACGGCCTCCGGGCAGCGGCGGGACGAATGGTCCGCCGGTGGTGCCAGTGGTCATCGCTCATAGTACAGACACCGAATAACAGCAAAATTCCGTGCGCGAGACGCTCTATATTCGCCTGCGCGATTCCGGCGCAGATTCCGCAGTCGATCACGCCATCGCTCCCGCCGATCCGGCCTTGGGCGTGATGGTGCGTTCGGCACCGCTGTCGCAGTTGGCCGCAGTGGTGAAGGGACGGCGTGTCGTCGTCTTTGTGCCGGGTGCCGAAGTGCGCCTGCTCAGGGTCACCGTGCCCGCACGGCAGGCGGCGAAGGTGCTGCAGGCCGCGCCCTATCTCGTCGAGGATCAATTTGCCGACGATGTGGAAACTCTGCATTTCGCGCTCGGCCCGCGCCAAACGGATGGTAGCTATCCACTTGCCGCCGTCGCCCGCGAGCGCATTGAGCAATGGCTGACGCTGCTGCGCAATTGCGGTATCGAACCCAACTTTCTGGTTCCGGAAACACTGGCGCTACCCTGGCCGGGCGACGGCAGCTGGCAGGTTCTCGCCGAGACTGGGCAAGTCACGGCTCGCACCGACGCCTTTGCCGGATTCACCGCGGCGCCGGAAGATTTCGAGGTGATGCTGCAGATCGCCGATCCCGGCGAAAATCCGCACCCGCTGCGCATCATGCTCACGCAGGATGTCGGTGCCGATTACACGCTCCTTTCGCGCAAGGTCGAACTGCGTCCCGGCTACGTGCGCCCGATCGAAGCGCTGGCCCGTAATTTCCGGTCGGCGCAGGCGATCGATCTGTTGCAAGGCGAGTTCGCGGTACGCGAAAACTGGCAGCGCTACTGGCTACCGTGGCGTACCGCCGCCGGACTTGCCGCCGTGCTGTTCGTCTCGACAGTGATCGCCAACGCGGCGTACGCAATCCGCATGAATCGGGCCGCCAGTGCGCAGGAAACGCTCAACGTCGAGCGCTTCCAGAATCTGTTCCCGTCCGAAAGCGCTAATGCCGCGCTGCTTTCCGAACAGCTCGCCGGCCTGCTCAAGCGCGGCCAGGGCCACGATGCGAACAGCCTCTTCCTGCTGGTCCAACATTTCGGTGAAGCGCAGGCGGCAACGCCGGGCCTGACGCTGAAGACTCTCCAGTTCCGCGACGGCGCGCTGTTTCTTGATCTCACCGGCAGCGATCTGCAGATTCTTGAAAAAATGCGCGACTGGTTCAGTGCGCATCCGGGCGTCCGCCTCGAAGTTCAATCCGCGGATGCTGGCGCCAGCGGCGTCCAGATCCGCCTCAAACTGAGTCTGGCGTCATGAAGACCGGCGTCGGCGTCGTGAAGGAAAGACTGGAACGCGTCATCGCTCCGCTGCGCGAGCGCGCGCAGGCACAATTCGATCAGTTGCAACCGCGCGAGCGCACCATGGTTTCGGTCGGCGTCGTTGTCGTTGCGCTGCTGATCGTCTATGTCGGCATCTGGAAACCCGCGTCGCTGGCGCGCACGCACGCCGAGCAGCGCTTGCAGGATGCGCGCGAACTCGCCGCGCAGCTGGAACACGCAGGCGCGCAGATTCCACGCAATCCCGTTACACGCGGACCGAGCGGCGGTTCGCTGCTATCGGTGGTGGATCAGGCTGCGAAAGGCAGCGAACTTGGCAAACCGCTGTCGCGGCTATCGCCGGACAGCGATAAGCAGGTGCGCGCCTGGGTCGAAGGTGTTCCCTTCGATTCGCTGCTGCATTGGATTTACACGCTGCAAACTCGTTATGGCGTGCGCGTCGACACGGCCGATATCGAGCGGCAACCGACCGAAGGACTGGTCAACGCGCGGCTGTCGCTGGTGCGCGCGCCATGAAAAATCGCTGGCTCTGGATCATTGGTGTTGTGGTCTTCGTCATCACGGCGCTGACACACATGCCGGCCGCATTGCTGTACGGCTGGCTCAAACCGCATCTCGCCGGAATCGAAATCTTCGGAATCGACGGCCGTGTCGGCCAAGGCCGTGCAATGGGCTTTTCGATGAATGGCCGGCCCGTCACTGAACAGCTTCAATGGCAGCTTCAGCCGTGGTGGTTGCCGCTGGGCAATTTCGCCGCCCATATCGAAGGCAGCGGCGCGGCCGAACTTTCAGGCGGCGCGCGTACCGCGCCAGGGGGGCGCTTACGTCTGAGTCATTTCAGCGTCCACGGTACCGTTGAAGCGCTGGCCGGAGCTGTCGGCATGCCACTGGTGCCGGTCATTGGCATCGCAGACCTGAAGCTCGCCAAACTTGGGATCGCACATGGCGTCCCGGTATCGGTCGAAGGCACGTTGGATGTTCAGGGACTCACCTGGAAATTCGCGGCGAATCCCATTCCGCTCGGCAATTTCCGCGCGACCGCCACAACTGACAAGGACGTCGTCATCGCCAAAATCCAATCCACCGGCGGCCCGATCGATGCCAATGGTGAAATGCGCGTCACGCCCAAGGACAAAACCTACGATCTCGATTTAAAAGTGCGACCAAAGCCGGAAGCCGATTCAGCGCTGCGCGATCTGTTGCAGCAAATCGGACCGCCGGACCCGCAGGGCAATTTCCTGATTCGCCAGCATGGCACGCTGCCGTAGTGAACAACCCCGCACATGTCACCGTGGCCACCGTCATCGAGCGCGACGGCCGCTTTCTGTTCGTCGAAGAGCGGGTCGAAGGGCGTTCCGTGCTGAATCAACCGGCCGGCCATTGGGACGACGGTGAAACGCTCCTGCAGGCCGCGCTGCGCGAAACGCTCGAAGAGACCGCCTGGGAAGTCAAACTCGAAGCACTGGTCGGCATCTACGAATTCCGCCCCGCCGAGCTTGATTACGGCTTTCTGCGCTTCGCGTTTTCCGCCAAGCCGGTGCGCGAACTTCGCGACCGTCCTCTCGACAAGGGGATCGAGCGCGCCGTGTGGCTGACACGCGACGAACTGGTCGCCGCCGCGGACCGTCACCGCAGCCCGATGGTGCTCAGATGCGTCGATGACTGGCGATCGGGCCGGCGTCTGCCGCTGGAAACGCTGGCACATCTGACGCCGGCTTAGAGCGTGTTATGCACTTTTGGATTGCTGCGTTGCCGCCTAAAAGGGCGTCTGACAAGGCGCGGACCGCAGGGTATGGTGGTTGCATATCCCAGGTCCGCAACGCCGGCAGATGCCCTTTTAGGCGCAACCCGAAGGGACGGCCCAGCGCGGGCACGGCGCCACGTCATGGGCTCCTCGCGTACGACAAGTACGCCACGTCACCCATTCCTTGCGCTGTGCCCGCGCTGGGACCGTCTCAGCGATCCAAAAGTGCATAACACGCTCTAACCCCGGCGATGGCCGCGCCTCACGTCATCGTCGGCCTGTCGGGCGGCGTCGACTCCGCCGTCTCGGCTTGGCTATTGAAGGAACAAGGCTTTCGCGTTTCCGGTCTGTTCATGGTCAACTGGACCGAGGACGAGGAAGGCTATTGCAGCTCGGCGGAAGATTTTCAATCCGCGCGCACTGTGTGCGAAGAGCTTGGGATTCCGCTGCACCGCGTCGACTTCTCCCTCGAATATCGGGATCGGGTCTTTCAGCGTTTTCTCGATGACTACGCCGCCGGCAAGACACCGAATCCGGATGTGCTCTGCAATCGCGAGGTGAAATTCCAGCCGTTCCGTGAACACGCGCTACGGCTGGGCGCGGACTTTGTCGCCACTGGACACTACGCGCGCGTCGAGCAATTGTCGGACGGACCACGCCTGCTGCGCTCGGCAGACGAAAACAAAGATCAGACTTACTTCCTCGCCACCGTCGCGCGCGAACACTTCGAGCGCGTGCTGTTTCCGATCGGCGGACTGACCAAGCCGATGGTGCGCGAGATTGCCCGCGGCGCCGGCCTGCCGAATCACACACGCAAGGATTCGACCGGCATCTGCTTCATCGGCGAACGCGAATTCCGAGCGTTCCTATCGCGCTACCTGCAACCGAATCCCGGCCCGATCGAAGATGACTCAGGCGCAGTCATAGCCGAGCATCGCGGACTGATGTACTACACGCTCGGCCAGCGCCGCGGCCTTGCCATTGGCGGCCGTCGCGGCGCGCGCGAAGCGCCGTGGTACGTCGTCGCCAAAGATATCGCGCGCAATGTACTCACCGTCTCGCAAGACGCTAACCATGCGCTGATGATGTCGACGCGGATCGTCGCCGCGCCGTTTCATTGGATCCGTCGCCCTGCGGCATTGCCGTCACGACTTGCCGCGCGCATCCGCCACCGGCAGGCGCTGCAGGAGTGCAGCGTCACCGAGGTGCGCGGAGACGCTGTGGAAGTGGAATTCAAAAACCCGCAGCGCGCGGCCGTCGCAGGACAGTATCTGGTGCTTTACGACGGTGACGAATGTCTCGGCGGCGGGGAGGTCCTGGCCGCATAGTTGTGTTGGTGACACATTGATGCGGTGGCCGTGATCGCCTCATTTCGCCTGCCGATCATTTCGGCAATCGCGATTCCCGCTGTTCCTGCAAAGTCAGCGCAACCCGGTCACGCAGATAAACCGGGCGAAGTTCATGCGCACCGACGCTCTGCCCCGCAGCCAGACGCCGCGCTGCGAGCGGCATGCCGGTGGCGATATCGGGCAGCGCATCCGGCCACAGCCGCGCCGGCGCGCGCCCGAGCACGCGGATCAGCGCTTCGCCATACACGCCCCAACCGCCGCCGACACCGCATCCGTTCGCAAACTCGAGCGGCGGCAACGATTCCGGGCTGCCCACGCGCGGCGCCAGCAGTGTTTGCGGAACACCTTCAACGTCGGCTGAGTACGCAGCGAAATAAACCTCACCCATGCGTGCATCCAGCGCGGCCAACGCCACATCGGCGCCATCATCGAGCGCACGCAATGCGAGCAGTTCCAGCGAAGTGACCGGCACGATCGGGCGATCCAGCGCGAACGCGAGACCTTGCACGAAGGCAACGCCGATACGCACCCCGGCAAAACCCCCAGGACCGACACCACAGACAAACCCGTCGAGCGCCGAAGGCTCGATGCCGGCTTCCACGAGTACCGCACCAACCATGGCGCGTAGACGTTCGGTATGCGAACGTCCGGGTACTTCGAAGCGACCGAGCACATGCCCGTTCGACCACAGCGCAACCGAACAGGCCTCGGTCGCGGTATCGATGCCGAGCAATTTCACGCCGCCGCCTTCAGGCTGCCGGCCCAGTGCAGCGCCGCAGCGCGATCGACGCGCATCACTGGCGGCAGCGCACCGAGAATACGGCGCCCGTAACCGCGCGAAACGATGCGCGGATCGCAAAGCACGAGCAAGCCACGATCGGCGGCATCACGAATCAGGCGGCCGACTCCTTGCCGCAGCAGCGTAATCGCGTGCGGCAGCTGATCTTCGTTGAACGGACTGCCGCCACGCGCGCGGATCGCGTCAAGGCGCGCTTCCTGCACCGGATCGCCGGGCGCTGAAAAGGGTAGACGGTCGATTGCGACCACGCGCAATGCCTGCCCGCGCACGTCCACACCTTCCCAGAAACTGGCAGTGCCGACCAGGATCGCGTTGCCGGCAGCGGCGAAGCGCGACAGCAGCACCGCTTTGTTGTCGTCACCCTGCACCAGCAGCGGATACGGTAATGCCCGCAACCGCGCGGCGATGCGCGCCACCGCGCGATGGCTGGTACACAGCACGAACGCACCACCGCCGCTGGCGCGCAGCAGCGGTTCGAGTTCGTCTGCGACCGCTTCGGAATATGTCGGCGAATTCGGATCAGGCAGATCCGGTGGCAGATACAACCGCGCCTGGGTCGTATAGTCAAACGGGCTTTCAAGCCGGACCGCTTCGGCATCATCGAGCCCGAGCTGCGCACGGAAGTTCGCGAATTCGTCACCCGCGCTGAGCGTGGCGGAGGTGAAAATCCACGATGCGCGCCCGCTGTCCATCAGCTCGCGAAAATGCGTGGCGACATGGATCGGTGTCGCATGCAGGGCGATGCCGCGTCCCAGCGGCTCGACCCAGCGCACGTCATCATCGTCTTCCGCAGCGTTTGAAATGGCGTCGTGACTCGACACGTCGCGCCAATGCGCATTCACCATCTGCGCGCGCTCCGCACAGGCTTCAAGACCCGGCGAACGATTCGCATGCGCATGCAATGCAGCGTGAAGAGACGCGAGCGCTTCGCCCAGAGCACCGCTGGCGCTGGCGAATCCGGGTTGCTGCTCGCGCGCACGGACGGTCGTAACGCGCGCGGCCATGCCATCGGCAGCCTGCTCCAGCGCCACCGTCGCGGCGGCAAGCATCTCGCCAGCTTCAAACACATCCTGCTGATCTTCGAGCACGCGCGCTTCCTCGCGCGCATCGCGCACGAGTTCGACCAGCTGTCCGGTCGAAACCCGGCGGCCGAAAAACTGGGAGGCCAGTTCCGGCAGCTGATGCGCCTCGTCGACGATCACCGCTTCCGCACCCGGCAGGATTTCGCCGAAGCCATGCTGCTTGAGTGCGAAATCTGCGAGCAACAGATGATGATTGACGACGGTCAAATCCGCCGCCTGCGCGGCGCGACGCGCGCGTAACACGAAGCATTCCGCGAAATCGGGACAGCGGCTGCCCAGACAGTTGTCGGCGGTCGAAGTAACGCGCGGCAGCAGCCGGGCGTCGTCACTCCATGAACCCATCTCGGACAAATCGCCACGCTCCGTCGATCCGGCCCAGCGTTCGATCTCGTGCAGACGCGCCGCCAGATCGGCCTGCCGGGCATCGCCAAGCGCACGCCGCAGCCGGTACGTGCACAAGTAGTTCGCGCGGCCTTTCAGCAGCGCGACACGCACCTTGGCGCCGAGTACTTCGCGCACACGCGGAAGGTCGCGAAAATAAAGCTGATCCTGGAGTGTCTTGGTGCCGGTGGAGACCAGCACGCGACGGCCGGAGCGCAGCGCCGGAACCAGATAGCCGAAGGTTTTGCCGGTACCGGTGCCGGCTTCGATGATGAGGCGGCGGCCGTGCGCGAGCGCGGCGGCGACGGATGCCGCCATCGCCTGCTGCGCGGCACGCGGCTTGAAATCCGGCAGATGACGCGCGAACGGCCCGGCAGCGCCGAGCAGCGCCGCGTCATCGTGTTCAATCACTGCGATGGCGCGATGCCGTTGAGGACGTCGTCTGCCTGCATGCGTGCCTGCAATGCGCCGGCAGCATCGCCGCGAGCGTCGCGCAAGTCGGCGACGATCCGCAGATTCGCCGATTCGACGTAGGGATTGCCACGCGCGAAGCTGTTTGATTTACTCGCTTCGTTAAGCGCCTGATCATAAAGTCGCTCGGACAAATGCACGCGCGCGAGCGCCTGCCAGACGAAGGCGTTGCGCGGATCGATGCGCAAAGCACGGATCAGCGAAGCCTCGGCCTGATCGGCCTTGCCGGCAGTGCGCGCGGTCTCAGCCTTGCGGTACAGCGACAACACTGCCGGACTCGCCGAGGTTTCCTCGATCGATTTCGGCAGGTTCATATTCAGCGCCGACGGCGGCGTGATGCTGGCAATAGCCGGCGGAGCCACCGCTTCCGGCTGGATCATCGTCACCGCTTCGCCCGGACGCGTCTGCACACCGCGCTCATTACCGGCCGAATGGACTTCGCGATGGCCGTATTCGGTCTCGCAGCCCGCGACAGCGACCACCAGTGTGAGGATCACGATCCTCGGGAACACCATCCTCATTTGAAAATACTCTTCAGCCAATCGAGAGGCGTAGATTTTGCCGCATTCGCGCAGGGCGCGTACTGAGTTGGCGCGGAGCCGCGCAGATACGGAACAACAATGGTTTCCGGACAGCCGGCGTCGCCGAGCAGGCCGCTGATCGGGTCGATGACCACGGAATCCACGTCCGGCGGCGGCGCCGGGGTGAGTCCCTGCGCATGCAGATCGCGCATCAATCGGCCCCAGATGCGCAGCGCTCCGGTCGCGCCTTCGAAGCCGGTCGGCTTGTTGTCATCGCGCCCGACCCAGATCACCGCCACCCGGTTGGCACCGAAGCCAGCAAACCAGCTGTCGCGGAATTCATCGGTGGTCCCGGTCTTGCCGGCGAACGCCTGCCCCGCTGGCAGCACGCTATTGGCCCAGCGCGCGGTGCCGAATTGGATCACGCGCTGCATCGCCCAGGTGACCAGATAGACCGGGCCTTCGGGCAAAGTCTGCCGCAACTGGAAACCATAGCGCTGCAACGGCTGGCCATCGCGTGTCAGCACCTCGTGAATAGCAAGCAACCGCGTCTGGTATCCGGACGCCGCGAGCGTCGAATACATTTGCGCAACATCGAACGGTGCCATGTCGACGGCACCGAGGAACATCGATGGCAAGGCCGGGGCGTCGGCAAATCCCGCGTCCGCATAGGTCTGCTTGACCTTATCGACACCGATTTGCAGGCCGACCTGGATCGTCGGCAGGTTGTAGCTCTTGGCCAGCACCATATAGAGCGGCATATCGCCGTGCAGTTGATTATCGTAGTTGTGCGGCGACCAGATCTGCCCGTTGGGCAGCTTCAGATCCACCGGCTCATCGTGCAGCACGGTGGTCAGCGTGAACTGATCTGGACGCTCCAGCGCGGTCAGATAGAGAAATGGCTTCGATAGCGAACCGATCGGGCGCCGCGCATCGAGCGCGCGATTGAAGCCGGCGAAACGTGCGTCGCGACCGCCGATTACGCCAAGGATCTCGCCACCCTCGACGGAGGTCACAACACCGGCGGCTTCAAGAGTGCCAGGACTCATGCGCCGGGATTTCTCGAGTTCCGGCACGTCCTCGGTGACACGCCTTTCCAGCGCTTCCTGCACGCGTGAATCCAGAGTGGTGAAGATGCGCAAGCCTTCGCTGGTGAGATCATCCTGGGAGTACTCGGTCTGCAGCTGGCGCTTGACCAGATCGACAAACGCCGGGTACTGCCCCGCTCCGCTGCCATTGCCGACGACACCCAGCGGCTGTCGCAGGGCCAGCTTGGCTTCGTCCGGTGTGATATAGCCTGCGTCAGCCATCATGCGCAGCACCAGATCGCGTCGCGCGATCACCAGGTTGGGGTTGCGGCGTGCGTTGTACTTGCCGGTACCTTTGACGATCGCGACCAGCATCGCGATCTCCTGAGGCTGCAATTCGGCCAGCGGCTTATTGAAGTAGAACTGGCTGGCAAGTCCGAAGCCGTGCACGGCGCGGGAACCATCCTGACCGAGATCGATTTCGTTCAGATAGGCTTCGAGTATCTGTTCCTTGCCGACATGGCGCTCTAGAAGGACAGCCATCAGTGCTTCCCTGGCTTTGCGGTGCAGCGTCCGTTTGTCGCTGAGAAAAAGATTCTTAATCAGCTGCTGTGTAATCGTGCTCGCACCCTGTACGGCGTGGCCAGCGCGCATGTCGGTCCACAGCGCGCGTCCGATGCCACGGAAGCTGATACCGATGTGCCGGTAAAAATCGCGATCCTCGATCAGCAGCAGTGTCTGGATCAACAGCGGCGGCACGTCATGGAGCCTGACGAGAACACGATCCTCGCCGCCGTGGCCTGGATAGATGCTGCCGATCAACAGCGGATCGAAGCGGACCAGTTCGTGCGGCTGCTTGTTGTCGATATCACTGATCGAATCGATCGAGTCGCCGGCGGCCTTGACCTCGACACGCACTTCCGGCTGTTGGCCATCCCAGAACGCGAAGGGACGCACATCGACGATGACGGAATCGCCGGCAATCGCGTAAGTTCCTGGCCCGGAAAGACTGGGCAGCGCGCGATAACCGAGCCGATCGAGTTCATGCCGGAACTCAGCCGCCGACAGCGTGACACCGGGGTAAATTTCGAGCGGCGCCGCATAGACTTGTGCGGGCAGCACCCACTTCACGGCGGCGAATTTACGCTGCACCTCGCGGTCGAGGTGAATCATGTACAGAGCGAACAGGACCAACCCGGCGCTGAACGCGAGGATCAGGCCAGCCAGTAGTCCGCGAAGCGGGGAGAATTTTGAGCGCGCCATGAGACGCGCAATGGTAGCGTGTTTGCGGCACCCTCGTGCCGATTAGCCGGACTGATCTGCGTTCCTCAGCGTTCCTGCTTGACTTCGCGTTCCATGGCCTCAAGACCGATGTGGCGAACATCCTTGCCTTTGACGAAGTAGATGATGTATTCGCAAATGTTGCGTGCGTGGTCCCCGATACGCTCCAGCGCGCGCACCGACCAGATGATATCCATCACGCGGCGGATCGTACGCGGATCTTCCATCATGAAAGTGATGCACTGGCGCATCAGCGCTTCGTATTCGCGATCGACGGATACGTCTTCACGCGCCACCGCCAGCGCGGCGTCCGCGTCCATGCGCGCAAACGCGTCGAGTGTGTCGTGCACCATCTGCGACACATGCCGTGACAGATGGCCGACTTCATGCATTGGTGTGGCGATGAGTTCCTGCGAAGCCAGATCCAACGCCATGCGGCCGATTTTGCTGGCCTCGTCACCGATGCGCTCCAGATCGGTGATGGTCTTGATGATCGCGTAGACCAGCCGCAAATCGCTGGCGGTCGGCTGCCGGCGCGCCAGGATGCCGCTGCAGTCGTCGTCGATCGAAACCTCGAATCGGTTGACGGTGACGTCGTTCTTCGTAACTTCGTGGGCCAGCGTCGCGTCGGCTTCCATCAGCGCGCGAGTGGCGTCGATGATCTGCTGTTCGACGACACCGCCCATGGATAGAACGCGCTGGCGGACATCCTCCAGCTCAGTATTGAACTGGCTCGAGATGTGGGCTTTGTAAGAAGGCGTAGTCATTGCGGACCTGGGTCGTTGAACGGGTTAACGGACAGCCGTGGGCTATGTTACGACGTTCCGTTTGAAAGTTTTATTACAAACACAAAAAAGCCCGGCACAGCGCTCGCTGAGCCGGGCCAACTTCTGGGGTATTGAGGGTGGATCAGGAGCTCAGAAGCTGAGCTGTGTCCTTA
>CAZOOK010000036.1:0-54774 GCA_964581385.1 uncultured Salinisphaerales bacterium | reverse complement strand
CGGACTCCGGATCCGGTGTGACTGGTGACGACTCCGCGGAGCTCATGGCGATCCTAGCCACGGTGCCGCTCGAAGGGGATGGCGACTACGACACGATGAGCCGGCGCCGCGACATGAAGGCGCGCGAGATCCTCGCCCAGCGACGGAACGGGGTGAGCCATGGCTAAGACCTCGGTGAACAGAATCGAACTCGAGTCGAAGTTGCTGGGTGCGGTGCTGGCGAACAGCGACAAATTGTACGAGCTCCCGGCGGCCATCACGGACGCAGTGTTTTCGCACGGTGTGCTAGCGAAGGTGTGGAAGGCGCTCCACCGGCAAGCGAAGGCGAAGAAGCTGCCCCCGGGCGCATTGGACCTCGCGGCGGTGTGTACTTGGTCCGGCCTCGATGGCGACGAAGTCCGAGACATGCTGGATGCCATACTAGAGGCATCGAGAGGTTGTCGCTTGGATCAGGTGGCGGCGGCGCTCCTTGACGCGCACCGGCGGTCGGGCGTCACGGAGGCTCTAGAGCGCGGTCGAAGCGCTTTGGAGTCCGGAGAGGAAACCGAGCAGATCATTGAACAGGTCCAATCGGGAATCCAAAACTTAGGCCAAACGGGAGTGCCGGAAACGGTGAGCACCCGGGACGCCATGATCAGCACGATTGATGCGATCACGCTTTGCCAGTCCGATGCGGGATACGTTCTGCCTACCGGTTTCCCTGATCTGGATCGGAAGCTGAAATTGAGACCCGCGAATTTCGTGGTTCTGGCGGCCAGGCCAAGCGTTGGTAAGACTACGCTGGCAATGAACATTGCCTGCAATGTGGCTGGTCTTCAATCTCCGAAACAGCCCGGCAAGCGGGTCCTGTATCATTCGCTGGAAATGCCGCGAGAGGATCTCATGATCCTTGCGTTGTCCAGGTTTGCTCACATAGACTCGAACAAGTTTTTCGAGAATCAAACGCTAACGCCGAGCGAACTGGAACGAATGCTCCGGGAGAGTGAACGGATCGCGCAGAACACCAACCTCAACATCAACGATCAGTACTCTTCGTTGAGTGCTATTTGTTCGATCAGCCGGAAGGAAGCCCGGAAGTATCCGATGGGGAGCGATAATCCGTTGGTTTTGGTAGTGGTTGATTACCTGCAGTTGATACGGAATCAAATGCACGGCAGGACTCGAGAGAACGAGGTCAGCGGTATATCGAATGCCTTGCGGGAACTTGCCAAAGAGCTCGGCATCCCCGTTCTGGCGCTGTCGCAACTGAATCGGACCGCATCGACCAAAAACAAGTCACTCAAAAAAAACTTAGGCCGCGGAGAGGATGCAGCTCCGGTGTTTCTCGCGCCTCCGGAGTTGGATGAGCTCCGAGAATCAGGGGCGCTGGAGCAGGATGCCTATGCGGTTGTCTTCATTCACAATCCGTTCGCCAACTCACAGGACGAAATCCAGAAACAACATGGTCCGTTCGATCTCATCATCGCAAAGCAACGACTCGGGAAGAAGGGCGCCGTGCAGGTATACGCAGATCTGGCGATGAGTGAGTTCAAGTCGTTTTCCCGGGAGGCGAAATGAACGCAGCAAAAGCGCGATTGCCGTACAGCCCTGCGGTGTCCTACGCCTTTATCGTGCCCGTGTTGGCGCAGATCGCCCGAAAAGTCGGCTACGCGCTCGCGCTCCATGGCAGCATGACGAATGATCTCGACCTGGTCGCGATCCCTTGGATCGATGAAGCGGGCAGCCCAGAGGATCTGTTGGCTGCGCTGGACGCAGCGATCGGGTGGACGAAAGACGGAAGCGCGAGTGGACCGGAAAGAAAGCCGCATAGTCGTTTGGCGTGGATCATCCCGTTGCAATGCGGGGCGTATATCGACCTGTCGGTGATGCCGAGAATGAAGACGATTCTGCCAGATCAGGCAATGGACGGCGAGTAGTAGTTGACAACCGAAACCTGGAGGGGACGGCGATGAGAGGACTCTTGGCGTTTTGCGCGATACCGGCGACGATTGTGGTTGGCAAGGAAGCGTTTTGGCTGGGAGTGATCCTAGTCGCGGTCTACGTTGGGTTTGCTTTGGCCGGACTTGGTCTTGCCGTGCTGGAGGATTACGAGTGGCGAAGCGTGGCGAAGAAGTCCCGTAAGGCCGCAACGCAGGCCCGGCTCGAGGAGATCGAGAAATGAGCGAGGCCCTTTCGGAGGGGATCGACAGGGCGGCGGCAGAGGCGAACTCGCTACCGGTCTGCGAGGCCTGCGGAAAGAGGAGCGACGGGTCCAGGGTCTTCGACGGGCGCACGCTGTGCGGGACGCATTGGGATCTCTGGCTCCACTCGCCGGAGCGAGCCACCGAGACGGCGTGGCCTGTGGCGTCTCGATTCGTCACGTTCGTAGAGCGACTGCGCGCGGAGATCGCCAACGGATCACCGATCAACGCCGGTGAATGGGGCAGACGATGAACAAGGGAATCATGTTCGTTGTCCCCGGGGAACCGGTGACCTGGAAACGTCCAAAGCAGGGGCGCAATCGGAGCACGGGCGCGGTGTTCCGGTACTCCGACAAAGGCCAGGAGCTGCAGAAGGACCGCGTCCGTGCGGCGGCGCGGAATGCTGGGATCCGAAAGACCATTACCGGCCCCGTTCACCTGCAGCTTGCGTTCTATCGGGGGCACGGGAAGGCGACCGACCTGAGCGCAGGGGACCTCGACAATCTCGAAAAATTGGTGAAGGACGCGCTGAACCGACTCGCCTACGTCGACGATAGTCAGGTGGTACGGGTAGAGAAATGGAAGGACGTAGAGCCGGGCAATCCAAGAACCGAAGTCACGATCTGGGAGATCGAATGAGCCCCAAGGAATATCTGACGGGTCTCGCTCGCAGCCTGTCCACTCAGGCGCTCGCCTGCGAGCACGAGGCTCAGGCATGCGCTCAATCGATGGTCGGATTCTGGCGCGGCAAAGCGGCGGGGTACGAGGACGCGGCGAAGAAGATCGAGAGTTATCTGCGGGGACACGAATGACCACAGACCAAGCGCTAGACGAACAATTCACTTGTGAGCGACAACACGCCAAGCTCACGCACGATCAATGCCGAAAGATGCAGGCGCGGGTACTCATCCCAACCCGGCGTTGGAACAGTCAGCCTCCCCCGGAACCTCTGCATCCGCGCTGCATGGGGTGCCCACAAGGCAAAGAGATCGTCGAGCGATTCGGTCCGGCCGAGGTCGAGCGGTGGACTCGTAACCCTAAGGGTGGAGTAACTCGGGCCTGGTAGCGCGGGTGTTGACGCCATACAACAAAATGTGCTAGTCATGGAACATCCCCGGAGCACTGGGGACACCGGAGGACCACCACCATGACGCTCTGCCGATGCGGGCATTCGCTCGCTAGCCACGGGTACGATACGCCAACGATTTGCATGCGAAAGGGCTGCTGGTGCCAGGAGTACAGCCCTCCTGTGTCGGCGCACCGACAGGCAGTCCGCGACCTGTCCCATTTCGCGGAGAACCTCGATGCCCAAGGGCGCTACGCTGAGGCTACGGACATCCACAACCAAGCGCGCGATCTTGCTGTGGCGATCGATGCCGAGGAGATGGCTCAGTTCGCTGTCAGCCCGCTGCACGGGGCTGTGTTGATTGCTTGTGAGGTCGACCATGCCTAGGAAATCCATTTATTTCCCGGAACATTTAGTCAAAGAGATGGAAGCGGAGGCGGCGCGCCAAGGTCGACCGATGTCGTGGATCGCGCAGATTGCTTGGGGTCTGGCGCGCGAGAAAATGCAGTCTTTCCCCGCCGACCCTTTGGCTGCTGTTCTGGCGAAGAAGGAGCAGCCATGATGCTCGCAAATTACGCCGACTTACTCATCGCCCCCGCGCGGGCCGCATCGTTTGGCCCAGTCTACGGGCAGCGGGATCCTAGCCGGTCTCCGCACAAACGAAAGCCGCCCGAGGTCCAGAAGCAACGTGCCGCGAACCGTAAGGCGCGCGCTACCCGAAAGGCTCAGCGTCGCGCAGGGAAGAGGAGGTAGCCATGTCTCCACTCTACGAGAAGATGGCAGAGGTCACTCGGCTCCGGTTCGAGGTGGTACAGAAGGAACTCACCGCACTGCGGCTCCGCGGCGAGTTGAGGATGGCCGAGGAGTCGTTGGTGGCGGCGCGCAAGAAACTGGACGCGGCGATCGGAAAACCGGCACCGTGCGCCCGCTGCGGACATCCACAGAGTCAGCACGGGCCACTCGGCCACGACTGTTCATGTTTCGAGTTCGTACCGCTGGGAACTGGGAGGCAAAATGAGTGACGAGACGATTTGGACGAAGGCGCGGGAATCAGTAGACGAACTGTACGATCAGTCACGCAGAGAGTACACCGAGCGCCGCATGTCGGATCTGAAAAGGGCTCTGTCGACGTTGCTCTACTGGCACGATAGGGGCGGGATCGATGAGTCTTGCTGGGACGCGGCCCGAACCGAGATCACCGGTGAAGGCGTGACGACGGCGCCGAGCGGCCCGATTCCCCCGGCGGATCCGAGTCCACTCTCAAGGATCGCTCGGCTGAGGATTGCGCTCCAAGAAGTGGTGGATCGATCCGCTGTCTTGCATTCCCTGGTCTACTCGCCAGAGGTTTGGACTCCGGACGATGATCCTAGTTCTGATCTCGGATCTGGAGAGCGGGCAGTAAATCGGCTACATGCGAGCTTGAATCGAGCCCGGGCCGAGCTCGCCGCCTCATATGCGGAAAACGTAAAAACCGACGCAGCCGCGCAGGAGAAGGAGTTAGACCGTGGGTGATCCCTGGAAGTTCAAGAAGAGCCAGGTCGAGCAGTACCAATTCAACGGACCGGATGGCCTGTGGGCGATCATCACGCTCGACCCGCGCGGCATCTTCCAGGCCATCTCGGATTTCGGCAGCTATGCCTATGAGGGCTGGGGCTGCCACGGGCGAGCGTCCTTCAAGCACTTCTTGGTCGGGCTCACCGAGGCGGACTACTTCATCACGAAGGTCTGTGGCAATGGTCAGGGGCGCAGCGGTCCCGGTGAGTGCGGCAGGGTGTTCGACTTCGATCGTAGCGTCCAGGAGATCAAGCGCGACATCTGCAGGATGCGCCACCAGACCAGCCTGGACGCGGACGTGGCACGCCAGTGCTGGGACGAGCTGAAGGAGCTCGGCGACACGGAGGACTCCACCTATTTCGTTTGGTCGGTCCAGGAATGCTGTCCGACGCTCTTCGAATACGTGTTTCGCAGCGACCCCTGCGAGTTGGCCGAAGATTGTCGTCGCGTGCTCGCCGCGGGCCCCCTGCGCTTCTTCGAGGAGATCTTCCGCGGACAGCTTGTCCCCGCGCTCCGGGCTGAGATTGCCGCCGAGCAACCCGTCGCCGACAAGGAGGCACTCTAGTGCGCGCCGGAGAGATCGCCCTGCAGGATGAGCGAGAGGCACGCGCCCGGGTCTCTCGCTCCGAATCCACCCTGATCCGCCGAGTGACCCGTCTCGAGAAGGCGTTGTATCGCGAGCACCACGCGCTGTCGGTCTCGCTGCTCGATCGGCACGGGGTGCTGGCCGAGGCCAAAGGATTCGGAGAGGGTTTCGTGCTCGGGATGGAGATCGGCCGGGTGCAAGGGGCCATGCGCGTGCTGGGTCGCCGAGTCACATAGTCAAGGGATTGGCGTCGCATGGTGAAGGGGTAGAGTAGGGTTACACCGAAGGCGGGGGAGGACAACAATCATGGACGCAGAGAACGTGTACACCGCAGGACGAAACGCGCTAGTGAGGGCCAGCGCAGAAGCGAACCTCCAGCGCTGCTCGATCTCCGAAGAGCATCGCGCGGCCATTTCTGCCGCGCTCGTGGCCGGCGAACGAGCAGAGCGGAAGATCGATCAGGCGCTGGCGCGCATCGTCATCCTCGAGGAGGAAATCGCTACGCGCTGTCGGCTCGGGGTGACTTCTGCCTGCGGGGACATCGGATACATCATCGTAGCTCAGAGTCGATCGGGGCCGGCACTCGTCAACGCGGTCTCTGGTGCCCGGGGAGATGCGGCGGTGTTCTTGATGCGCTCCGGTGCCGAAATAGATCGGAAGCATCTGGGGAACCCGGCGCTTTGGGAGACGCGCGAGGTGCAGATCGTCTGGAGGTAATCATGCGGTGCGAAGAAGACGAGGAGGAGCTACCGATCGACAACGAGTTGCGACGGCGGCGGGCTGAGAATGATCGTCAGGTGTTTCTTCATCACAACCCGGAAGGACTAGGCCAGGAAGACAAATACCTTCTGGTCTGGCGACCGAAACGAGACAGGTTCAGAGGGTAACCGGAGGTCAAAAAATGATTCAGGTTCGGAAGACGCGGCACATCGAGGCGGATACGAGGATGAGGCGGAACGGATCGATATTCAAACGGAGCGCAAACTGCGGGACTCCCTTGCGGCGGTTGTTGCTCCTCCGATGGCGCCATCGGGCGGCTCCGAGAACCGGGAAGCCGGGGTAGACGCAAAGGGCGCCGCGGAACCGGAACCGTCTGACTCGAAGCCAGTTGCCATCGATCCCAATAACTACCCGTTCTAGGAGGGGATGACCCATGACTGATGCGCGCCGCCTCGTGAAGCTGTGCTGGACCGCGCCGGACGAAACCGAGTGCATGCTACGGCTGCGCTACGTCCCCGGCTGTCCGGCGACCCGCGATCCGGGCGGAAACTTCGTCGATCCCCCCGAGCCGTCGTCAATTGAGGTCGAGTCGGTGACTGAGGACGGAACCGGACGCGACCGGCCGGACCTGGTCGACGTGGCACAGGCCGACGACGAACTTGTCGGTCGCGTCGAGGAGCGCATCAGCGACGACGACTTGGCCGACGATGAATGCCGGTGGGAGCATCAACAGGAGATGCGCAGAGAAGACCGCCGCAACTCTTGACGTGCAATACGGAACGTAGTATCACATCCCGCATTACAACGATTCTGCCTCGCCGGATGGTCCGGAGAGGCGATCTGATCGCCCCGAGTAGTTGGAAAATGTAGCGGGGCGATCAGGTTTTCCTCTCAGGGAGCATCAATGGGAACCGAAATTCAGATAGCAACTCAGGCAGGCACGATCGCGCGCCGCGAGTTCGGCGGGGAAGAACTCGCGTCCACGGCAGAGACGGCATCAAGCGCGGTGGCGGCACAGGCGAAGGCGGCGATCGAGGCTCGATATGTCATGGCGCTGCGCCGGCCGCGCGACCTGGATGGTGTCCGGGTTCGGTTGCTGGCCGAGTGTAGGCGGAAGGGTTTTGCGGACGCAGCTATCTACAGCAAGCCGGTCGGTGGGAAGCTGATCGAGGGTCCCTCTGTCCGGTTCGCCGAAGCCGCGATCAGGTGCATGGGCAACATCCTCCCCGAGACCGCGACGATCTACGACGACGCGTCCAAGAGGATCGTGCGTCAATCTGTGACGGACCTGGAAAGTAACGTCACGTACATCAAGGATGTGGTGATCGAGAAAGTGGTGGAGCGCACCTCGCTCAAGGACGGACAGGTTGCAATCTCGGAACGCACCAACAGCACCGGCAAAAGGACCTACCTCGTCACAGCGACGGAAGACGCCTTGCTCAACAAAGAGGGCGCGCTCGTTTCCAAGGCGATGAGATCTTCGGCGCTCCGAATCCTGCCAGGTGACATCCTCGATGAATGCATGGAGCTTTGCCAGAAAACCATTAGTGATCAGGCGGCAAAAGATCCGGCCGGGGAGCGCAAGCATCTAGCAGACGGTTTCGCGCGCATGGGTGTCCAGCCCGAGGCCCTCAAAGCGTACCTTGGGCATGCTTTGGATGCCTGCACTCCCGCCGAACTCGTAGACCTTCGAAAGACCTACTCCACGCTCAAGGACGGCGAAGCCACATGGCAAGACGTGATGGAGACTCGGCACAAGTCGGCGATGGCCACCACCAGCGCCCCGCAGGCGGTGCAGGCGGAAGCCGAGAAGTCCCAGGCGGCCAGCATCGCAAACGCTGCCGAGGTGGCGCAGTCTCAACCCAGGGAGCAGTCGAAGGAGGAGCCGGCTCCCCAGGAGAAGCCGGCGGACTCCGATCCCCTCGCTGAGTTCCGCGCCGCGCTCGCCGCCGCCACGACCAAATCGGAGCGCATCAAGGCCATGAAGCTGGTGGCCGGCATGCCGCCCGAGCTGCAGCCCAAGGCGCGCGAGCTCTTCAACGCGGGGGCCGGCGATGTCACTGCCAAGCCTGAGTAGCATTCAGCGGGCGATGGAGTGCCCCGCCTCGTGCGCACTCCCGCAGACCAAGCACGTCTCTGCTCCGTCCGAGCGCGGCAAGGCGATCCACGCGTATCTCTCGGCCGTCCCCCGGCTCGGGGCCGCCGAGGCGCTAGACCTGGTGCCGGACGAGCACAGGCCCGCCTGCGAGGCGATCGACCTCTCGAAGCTGCCGGCGTGCGACCCTGAGGCGTTCGCCGCAGAGGTGGGGCTCGCGTACAACGTCGACACCGGCGAGGCGCGCGACCTGGGGCGAGACCTGGATCGCCAGTATCCGGACCTGGGGCCCCGGTGGATTTACGGGACCCTGGACACCCTCGGGTTGTCGCCAAACGAGGCCGTGGTCCTCGACGCGAAGACGGGGTGGGGCCATGTCCCGTCCGCCGATCGAAATTGGCAACTCCGAGCCGGAGCTGTGGCGGCATGCGCAGCGTTCGGTCGGACCTCGGCTAGTGTGGGGTTGATCTATCTAAACCTGGATCCCGCTCGATTCGACACCGCCGCCCTGTCCGAGTTCGATCTGGCGATGGCTGGCGCGGACCTCGCGACGATGGCGGATCGGGTCGAGGCTGCACAGGCCGAGGTGGCCGCAGGGAAGATGACTGTGGTCACCGAAGGCGAGCACTGCACCTACTGCCCGGCGTTCATGGCGTGCCCAGCGAAACACGCGCTGGTCACTCGGTTGGCGATGCAGCCGGACCAGGTGGCCTCGGATCTCTTGGCTAACCTGACTCCGGAGACATCAAGGGCGGCGTATCTTCGGCTCAAAGAGATCAATACGGTCGTGGCGAAGGTGAGCGCGGCCCTGGACGAGTATTCTCAGCAGTCGCCGATCCAGTTGTCCGAGTCGCTCTACTACGGCCCCCGTCCGCACACGGTCGAGAAGATCTCAGGCGGTGCTGCAGCGGTGGCTACGATTACCCGTGTGCTCGGCAAGGAGCACGCAGATCGGGCATCGGAGATAACCGTCACCAAGGGTGCGCTCGACAAGGAGTGCAAGCGGTGGAAGGAGCTCAGCGGCGCTACCGAGACGCTCAAGGACATCAAGACCCGCGTCTACGGAGAGATCCGAAAGGTCGGCGGGCTTTCGAAGTCCACGACCTATCCGATCGGTGAGTACTCGCAGAAAAAGTAGGCCGTTGACGAATCATCCATTTCGTAGTACAACCTTAAGTGGAGGCGGAATGACGTTGACGGAGAAATTTCAGAGAAACCTCAAACGGATCCGGGTAGCGAAGGGCATGAGTCAACACAAGCTCGCCATCGTATCCGGGTACACCGTCTCGTACATCAGCGGTCTGGAGTGCGGCACCCGGGCTGGACCGTTGTCGACCGTCGAGGCGTTCGCGAAGGCGCTGGGACTCAGGGATCCGCTGGAGTTGCTCCGGTGAAGCGCCTGGACCGTGACATCCTGGCTCTCTGCGAGGAAGTGATCACTTTCTCGGATGGCCCAGTGGCAGTTTCGTTGGCTGTGCATATCAAGAAACGTCTCGCCAAGCCCACCCGCTCTGCTCGCGCCAAGGAGTACCGCCGCGCGAGGGTCGCCAAGATGACCGGACAGCGCGCCGCGCGGAACGCGACCACCTTGGATGTCCGCGCGAATGTTTGGGCCAGGTCGGCAGGTCGCTGCGAGGCCTGCGGGATCATGATGGGCATGGGGGCTAACCGGGGCCACATGGATCACTTCTTCGGCGGGTCCAAGCGTACCAGCGAGACGACGATCGAGGGATGCTGGAGGCTCTGTATTACGTGCGACGGACGAAAGACATGCAATGTCCCGTCTCGCCGCGCGTGGCTACTCCTCTACGAGACGCACTGCAAGGCGCACGGCTATCAGGCGCAGGCGGAAAAGGTGGCCGGCGCCATCGCCCTCGAACTCGCGCAACACCCGTAAGTAAAGGAGACAAACCATGGGCCTTGATGTCTATCTATATAAAATCACGAACCATGACGCGATGATGAAATGGGAGGAAGAAAGGGAGGGAATCGACGAAGATGAGGAGGCAAAATGGATCGCTGCTCACCCTGCCCCTGGAGAGAAGACCAAGATCGAAATTGACTCCAAGGTCGACTCCAAGCACTATTTCAAGATCGGGTATTTCCGCTCCTCGTACAATTGCTCCGGGATTGATCGCGTTCTAGGGGACGCGGTTAATGTTCGCCTGTCCACTATCTTCGGGGTTGGCCGCGACGACTATGAGTTTCAACCGGACTGGACGAAGTCCAGGGATCGTGCGGTCGAAGCGCGCGAGACCTACGCTGCTTTCACCGAAACAAACGGCGGTCTCCGTGTTTTTGATGTGGGGACTCATCTATTCTCGGATTCCGCCAAGGTAACCAGTGGACAGGAGGCCCTTATCGTTGTCACGCGCGAGATCCGCAAGCTCAAGACTGAGCCGAGCGGATTCGGAGGATCCTATTCCTGTCGTGATGGGGATTTCTTCTTGAATTCGAAGGAGCCACTAGAAGTTGTGGCCCTGATCCCCGGAATCCGTAAGCGGTCGTTCGGTGGTTTAGAGCCGGCGGTTTACGTGGTGTCCCGCTTGGAAAGTGACTGGTACCTGACCGCGCTCGACATTGTGATCGAGACCATCGACTACGTGCTGTCGCAGCCCGATCCCGGACTCTACTGGCTGCATTGGAGCGGATAACCATGAGTGACGGAACGAAGATCCAATGGACGGACGCGACGTGGTCGGTGACTCGCGGTTGCTCTCGCGTCTCGGATGGCTGCAAAAACTGCTACGCCGAGCGCATGGCGCACCGGTTCTCCGGCGAGGGCGGACCATTCGCGGGGCTGACGCACGCCACGGCGGAAGGTCCGCGCTGGACCGGAGAGGTGCGGCTGGTGCCCGAGGCGCTTGAGTTGCCGCTTCACTGGAGGAAACCGCGTCGCATCTTCGTCGACTCGATGTCCGACCTGTTTCACAAGGACGTGCCGGACGAGTTCATCTCCAAGGTGTTGGCGGTAATCTCTCTCGCGCCTCGCCACACCTTCCAATTGCTCACGAAGCGGCCAGAGCGAATGTCGCGCCTCTTCCGGTCAGATTGCTTCTGGGATCTCGTCGACGACGAATCCAGCATGCTTCTCGAGGACGAGGACTCTCCGGTAGGCCCGGGGCGCGGCTGGAACGGACTCGAGCGGCGCAGCGACGACGCACGCGCGACCGCGCAGTGCCCGACCGTCGATGAGCCGCTGTCGAACCTGTGGGCCGGCGTGAGCGTCGAGAACCAGCACGCCGCGGACGAGCGGATCCCGCTGCTTCTGGAGACCCCGGCTGCGGTTAGGTGGATCTCGGCGGAACCGCTGCTCGGAGATGTGGGCCTGTTCGCCTTCCTGCGGGGAGCCATCCGGGATGCGAGCCTAGCCGAACTCAATTGCCCGACGATGCCAGGGCTAGACTGGGTTGTCGCGGGCGGCGAGAGTGGTCCCAGTGCGCGGCCGGTGCATCCGGACTGGGTCCGATCGATCCGAGACCAGTGCCAGAGTGCTGGGGTTCCGTTCTTCTTCAAGTCGTGGGGAGAGTGGTCGCCGATCTACTCCTGCGACGATGACCCCGACGCGCGCACCATGCCCAACATGTTTAGTGATCGGCGACGCTGGATCAACTCTGCTGGCGGGCATGGCTTCCATGGCAAGCGCGTTGTTGCTGTTGAGCGGGTGGGGAAGAAGCGCGCCGGCCGCGAACTGGACGGGCGTGAGTGGAGTGAATTCCCGGAGGCGGGATGAGTCGTCATATCTCAACCAAAGAGGAGCGCGAACTGATCGAGAAGGCCGGTTGGGTCCGCGATGAAGACGACTGGTGGTTCCCCCGTGGGGCCAGTAGCGGTTACGGGAGAACCTGTAAAGAGGCGCTACGTATAGTGAAGAATTCCCGGAGGCGAGACGATGAGTGACGAACGAATGTTCCCTTTGTTGGCCGTAAATCGAGGAGCCAGAAAGGACATCGCTCCTGGACCGCGTCAAGTCCCGGGCGCTGGCGCGCCTGCGATCGTCTCCGTGATTGATTCGCCGGTCGCCGCCGAGCCGGAGGGGTGCAGGCACTGCACGCGCTGTGACGGATCCGGAGAGGTCGACCACGACTGCGGTGACAGCACGTGCGGCGCGGAAAGGGATCCGTGCTTCGTGTGCGATGGCACCGGGTTCCGCCCGGCCGCTCCGGAGAAGGAGGTGGCCGATGGGTGACTACGTCCCGGGGCGATGCGACGACTACATGTGCAGCGGCGGGTGCGCTACCCGCGGCCGGCTCATCGATTCCGCCATCAACGCAGGGGACGCGGCCGACTGGCCGGGCTGGTGGCCGGAACTGGCGCCGTTGACGCGCGAAGAGCGGGAGTTCGTACAGGCTCAGGCGCAAGGGAAGGTGGTGGACCGTGGGTAAAGGATTCCGATACAAACGATGGTACGAACTTGTAACTGGCGCTAGGTGCCCAAAATGTCGGTCGGAGTGGAAAAGCGTATTCGAGGTGTACGACCTCCACGCGTGCCCCGAGTGCGGCTATCACGTGGAACAGTCCGACGCCTACAAGGCTGCCTTCCCCAGCGAAAGTAAGACAGCGGCGGCGGGGAAGGAGAGCGGAAAGTGACCCTGATAGGCGAGACCATGACCGGGCAGATCATCGAAGTGGGCGAAGCGGACGGGGGCGGTTTCGAGTTCGTTGTCGAGGTCGACGGAACGGATCGGAGATTGCACATGCCGTGTACCGCTCCAGTCGCCCGGGAAGCCGGTTCCGCCCTCTACGTTCCGATGGCGATCACCTTCACCATGATCGCTCGAGAGAAGGGACCGACGCCGTGAAAGAGCGCCCGATCTTGTTTTCCGCCCCGATGGTGCGCGCCCTCTTGGCCGGGCGGAAGAGCATGACTCGACGGACCGTGAAGCCGCAGCCCGGTCCACACCTCGGACTGCAAGAGATGTGGGGCACGTCGCCGGACGGGTTCGCCTTCGGTGAGCCCGGACTCTGGCGCGTGGTCGGGGAGGACTACCCGGACGACGAAAGCGACGATCGCCGCTGCCCCTACGGCGCGCCCGGGGATCGACTGTGTGTTCGCGAGGCATTCAGGTACACGGACGAATTCCGACAACACGTGGAGTTCCGCGCCGACCAGGACAAGGAGACCGATGGCTTCCGGTGGCGCCCGTCCATCCACTTACCGTGGATGTTCTCTCGCCTCATGCTGGAGATCACCCGGGTCCGAGTCGAGCAGCTCCAGGAGATCACCGAAGAGGACGCGCGGGCGGAGGGCGTCACGCTCATGGAGAGCATCAGCCCGGACCAGCGGCTAGCTGGGACCGGTGAGCGGTTCGGGGATGCCCCGCACCGGTGCGCCTTCGCATGCCTCTGGGACGAGATCAACCCGGAGACCAGTTGGGTGTCAAATCCCTGGGTATGGGTGGTCAAATTCCGGAGGGTGGTGACGGAAGGGGCGAAGCCGTGAAGATCAAGGTCTGGCTCGACAGCTACAATGGAGAAGAAGGCGCCACGGAGGTGGAGATCTCGGGGTCAACGGACGAGCAGGAATACTATTGTCAGCTCGATACCTGCGCCGAGGAATACGTCGAGAAACTCTACTCGGACCTCGAATACCCGAAGGAGGAAGAGGTCTCAATCCGGGATGAGTCTGGCGCCCTTTGGCTGATCGCGGTCTGCGTCGACCATGTGCCAGTGTTCCATGCTGCCACTCCGGAGCGCAAGGAAGGGGTGAAGCCATGACGATCGTGGAGCGCTTTGGGCGCAACGTTTCGGCCGCGCGCAAGTTCGTTCAGATCTCCCAGTCCGATCTCGCGCGAGAGGCAGGGATCGATCCGTCGTATGTGTCGCTGATCGAATCCGGTAAGCGCGAAGTCGGAATCGAAACCGCAGGCAGGATCGCGGCTGCACTCCAGGTTTCACTCGGCCATCTGTTGACCGGGCAGCCGTTCACAGGGGAAGGAGAAAAGCCGTGATCTGGGAACTCAAGCGCGGTGGATTCGGACCAGAAGAGATGGACATCTATTTCCCTGGGTGGCGCGAAGAGGTAAGCGAACTGTCGCAATTGGCAAAACGCGCCGAGTCGGCCAAGCATGAGCGCGACGCGATCGCGGCCTGCTACGACGACGCGACGGTACGGATCGCGGAGCTGGAGGCGTCCCAGGCACGACTTGCGGCCCTTGCCGAAAATTATCGGGCCCAATTGACAGCCGAACAGAGTCGCGGAAACGATTGTAATATGGAGTGGTCGGACCGGCTCAACGTCTCCGAGGCCAAGGTCGAACGGCTGCGGGAGGCGCTGCTGGCCTTCGCCAAGGAGACGGAGAATCCGGCCCTGGCCCTGGTCGCCCGCGACGTGCTCGGTACCTCCGCCGACGACAAGAAAAGGACCGCGCTCTCTCCAGAGGAATGGAAGGCGCGGGCCCGAAGGGAGTCGGAAGGCGAAGTGGGCTGCGGCGTTCCCGATCCCATGGCCGCCGAGCCGGAGCGGTGTGAGATCTGCGGAGAACGAAAATCGAACGCGGTTCACGTGGGTGAGCACGAGTTCCGTCCGGCCGTCCCGGTTGCCTCCGAGCCGGCGCTGTGCGAGGGCTGCGGTCACGCGGAGCTGCACCATAACTCCCGGTGGCGAACGGACGATGCGAGGGTGAATGGGACCGCTGCGGATGCGCCGGGTTCCGCCCGGCCGCGCCGGGGAAGGAGCCGGACCGTGGGTGACCGAGCAAAGGGACTCTACCGGAAGTTTCACGTCTACCGTGACGACGGGCGTGATGGAAGTGGAGAGAAACATGATGGGTGCGAGTATTTCGTGCTCGACCTGACGCATGACCCGTTCGCCTGGTTCGCGCTCCGGAGGTACGCGGAGGCCTGCCGAGAGACGCACCCGAAATTGTCGGCAGACCTCCATTTGAAGATAGACGCGCACAAGTCGTGGCTGCGGAAGATGGACGAAAGCGCTTACGGCTTGGCGAACAAGAAGAAGGAGAGCCCGCGATGAGACGCTACGCCAAGTTCGAAACCGTGAAGACTGAACGCCTCACGGTGCGCCAGCGCATCTGGCGTGCGGTCGCTCTGTTCGCCTACCGCCGCTGGGCCATCCCGCTACGCGCTCCTCCCGATGGCGTGCCAGGTCTCCGCGACCGGGATTCACCCTGCACGGCCTACGACCCGCGTCCCACCATGCGCGGTGATTGGGGTAGCTGCGAGAGCGATGGCCACTACCTATGCGCCGAGTGCGCGCACCTCGCGCGGTGTTCTTCGTGCAGGGAGCGGACGGGATACTGTGAGTGCGATCAGGAAGGAACGCAGCCGTGATCTGGGAACTCTACAGGGGCAACGGGGAATTCAGGTTGATCTCGTCTGAGAAGGAGGCTCCAGCGCGAGTAGGCGTGTTGGACGCGCTGATCGACTGCAAGGATGGAGATGCCGCGGAGGCGATCGCCAAACAGCACATGGCGACGCAACGAATCCGCGAGCCGCACGAGATGCCGATGCTGTACAGGCCCACGGGTGAGCCGTTCGACATGGGTTGCGCGAAGGTCTTCGAGCGGAAGAAGAACAAGGAGGGGGCATGAGCAAAGAGACCTGGTGTCCCTACTGCAAAGCGAATCACGCCGTACCGCCTCATGGCGGTAATCCAACCGACTGTCCGCTTTGGTGTGACTGGTGTCTGTGCGCCTGCGCGGACTATCAAACAAAGAAACTCGGCAAACTGCAAGAACTGCTACGCGTAGCGAAGGAGGACGAGTCGTGATCCCCGACGCGATGGCGCAACCCCTGGAGCGCTGGGCCGAGTTCAGTGAGGATCGGGTGTACCGCCGCAAGCTGTACATCCCGTTCGACACCAAGGGCCCGTTGACCATGTTTCTGATGCTCAACCCGAGTGTCGCCGATGAGACCCGTAGCGACCCCACCGTCACCCGCTGCGAAGGGTTCGCCCGGAAGTGGGGATCGCGGGGGCTCTACATCGGAAACCTGTTCGATCTCGTGAGCACCAATCCGAGTGTGCTCCTGACTCATTCCGAGCCGTGGACGGTGAGGAACAATTTCGCGCTCCTCGAGATGGCAGAGGAGACCCTCGCCTCGGGCGGCCGAATCATCTGCGCCTGGGGGACGTGGGGCAGTACTCGACACCGAGATGATGACGTGCGGCGCAACCTGCGATGGTTCAATCTCTGGTGCCTGCGCAAGACGAAAGACGGATGCCCGGCGCACCCGCTGTACCTGCCGAAGAGCCTGGAGCCGATCATCTACTCGCACAGGAGGGTGGCATGATCCTTCTTGTCTCCTGCGCCTATTGCGGAACCGCCAACGAGACGCCCGATCCGCCCGCACTGGTGAAGTGCCGGGAGTGCGGGAGATCGTTTCGAGTGCTGAGAAATGAGTCGGGGTGCAAGCACCCGATCGAAATAGGCGATGCTGCCCGGGAGTTCTACGAGCGGAAGAGGGGTGCCAAATGACCTGTGAGCGAATCGTCTATCCGAATGGTGATCACGGATGGATGTGCAGTCGAGGGCCAAAGAAGTCAGATCCCGACCCTCCATGCAGTGTCTGCGGCAAACCGTCCGATCGGCTCTGCGATGGTGAGGTCTCACCAGGCAAGACCTGTGACGCGCCGCTCTGCGAACGCTGTTCGGTCAGCACCCCGCCGCTGGTGACCTTGCCGGTAAAATCGTTCGCGAGGGGACACATGGGCCACACGAAGGCGCCTCAGGAGTCCATCGAGGACTATCGGTTCTTTCGAGGGATCATAGCCGAAGAACTTGAGCCCGACTCTCGCGATTTCTGCCCCCGCCATTCGGCCGGAGTGCTACGATAGCCGCCCACGATTGATTCACTCTCGACCCGCGTAACCCTTGCATGATTGCACCCTCCGGGGTATTCTTCGGTTTCGGGAGGGTGGATGCATAAGGCGGCTAACGAGATAGACCCCAATCCCTCCCGTGCTCGGCGGGAGGGGTGACGATGCTGGTGCTCACTGGCGCGCTGGAGCGAACGGTTGAAGCGGTACTCCGGATGGCGGTCAGGTCGGGCGCGCCCGCGCTGGCGGTTAGCGCTGAGCGGCTCCTAAGCGACTTCGAGAAGCGGCGCGCCGCGAAACTGACCCCCGTCACAGAACGGCAGCTCGTGCTCTGGACCGAGAAGCCGGATGGCTCCCTGGAGCGCTGGCGCGGCCGACTGCCGCTTGACGCCTGTGTCGACTGCAAGGCGTTCGGCGCCACTCTGCCGCTCCGGACGTGCCTGCTGCGCCAGGGCTCCACCTGGCCCGGGGGCAACAAGCTCAAGGACGGCTCGGTGCGGAAGAAGAAGGCGGGGATCCATCCCTACTGCGCCTCGAAGCGATGCGAGCAGGGGAACCTCTACGCGGCCAGCGTCGCGGGGGCGTGGGCGCCTCCGGTCTACTCCGAGTTTCGTCGGGACACCCCGCAGCAGCTCGCCGCGCGCGAGCGCTACCTTGCGGTCTCGCCGGATGCAGCTGCGAATCTGGACCGCGTCCCCGAGATCACCCAGGAATCCGAGGCCCTCGACCCCGAGGATGAGCTCGATCTCTCCATGATCTCGAAGGGATGTAGCCCGTGAACTTCCCTCTCGTGTCTTGCTTGATGAATACCCGCAATCGCCGCCGGTTCGTCCCCGGGGCCATCAGATGCTTCCTTGCCCAGACGTACCCCGGACTCGAGCTTCTGGTGCTCGACGACGGAGAGGACCACGTAGTCGATCTCGTCCCCAAGGATCCCCGGATCCGGTACCGACGCACCACTCGCCGGCTTAATTTGGGAGAAGCCCGGAACTCGGTAGCAGAGATGGCGCAGGGCGAGATCTTCGTTCTCTGGGACGACGACGACTTTCACCCGCCCGACCGCGTCGAGCGCCAGGTGCTGCCGATCCTCCGGGGCGGGGTCGAGATCACGGGCACGAGCCGGGCCTATTTCTTCGACCCGGACCAAAACGAAGAGGCGTGGCTCTACCAGTATCCTGACGTGGGAGAGTACCTGCTCGGCGCCACGATGGTGTTCACTCGGTATCTCTGGGAATGGCGTCACTTCCCTCCCATCGCGGTCGGCGAGGACACCACCTGGATGACGGGGCTCAGGGACGCGGGGATCAAGCTTCATGATCTCGCCGATCCCCGGCTCTACGTCGCCAGCATCCACGCGAGGAACACCGCCCCGCGGAACCCGCAGGCCAACAGCGTGTGGAGCCGGGCGTCCGTGGAGATGGTCCGGACTCTCTGGTCAGGGCGAGGGGATACACTGGACGTAGCGAGGGGCGAATGACCAGCACGTGGAAGAACCGAATTGTCGGGTACGGCGAGGATAAGCCAGAGAATTTGCTGGCAAATCCGAAAAATTGGAGGAGGCATCCGGCCGAGCAACAGGATGCGCTCGCGGGTGCAATGCGCGAAGTCGGCTACGTCCAGGCCGTGATCGTCAATCGGAGCACAGGGTTCCTGGTCGATGGACACTGCCGCGTCGAGCAGGCCATGCGTGCGCATCAGGAATCCATTCCGGTGGTTTACGTCGAGCTGTCCAAAGAGGACGAGGCCAAAGTGCTCGCCACCCTGGACCCGCTCGGCGCCATGGCCTCCCGCGACGATGCCGCGCTGACCGAGCTCCTGCGCGAAGTCCAGACCGATGACCCGGCGTTGATCAAGCTGCTCGGTGATCTCGGCGCAGATGCGGTGCTCGCCCAAGCCGAGGGCCCGGAACAAGGCGAATCCATGGGCCAGGACCTGCAGGTGATCGTGAACTGCGCCGACCGGCGCGCCCAAGAGACCCTCCTCGCCCGGCTCAATGCCGAGGGCTACCAGTGCCAGGGAAAGGGATGAACGTCATGGGAGTGAACGGTAACCCAGCCCAATTAAGGGCCAAACTGGCGATAGCGGTGGATGACCGGCGCGCCAAGCTCGCTGAAGGCAAGGTGCGCGGGCTCTCCATCCGGCAGATCCAGGCAGAGATGGAGGAGACCGGCTGCGTCAACCCGACTACAGGCAAGGCCTGGTCGATTGGGATCCTCGACAAGGACTGCCAGGAGCTCTCAAAGCGGTTTCGGGCTGAGGCGCTCGAGGACATCACCGAGCTGCGCCTGAGGGAGCTCGAGGAACTTGCACAGGTCGAGGCCGAGGCGTGGAAGGCCTGGCACCGCGGGATCGGCACGAAGAAGAAGACGATCACGGAACGAAACGAGAGTGGCAAGGGGGCACACGCAAAGGCTTCAATGGTCACCGAGGAGCTCAACGGCGACCCGCGCTACTTGGCTATCATCCTCGACTGCCGGAAACAGCGGCGGGCGATCTTGGGCCTGGACGCGCCAGAGCGCAAAGAGGTCAGCGGACCTGACGGAGGTCCTATCCAGATCGACGACACGGAGCGCGCGGCCAGGATTCAGGCATTGATCTCGGGCGCCCTAGACCGCGATCTAGATGCGGCGGCGTCTGCGCTGACTGAATCCGTAACTCCAGCCATCAAGATGGAGCCCGACGCGGAGTGATTTTCACCGACCAAGACATCCGGCGCGCCGTAGGCAGAATGACCCCCGAGGAACTGGTCGAACTGGATCGGCTCCTCAAGGGGGTTTCTCCGTGGCGCCCGCTGCCCGGTCCCCAATCGGAGGCGTTTTCTTCCCCGGCTGACATCATGCTGTACGGTGGTGCCGCCGGGGGAGGCTGAGTAAGACCGATCTGTTGCTTGGGGTGGCGCGTCATAGCCATAGACGGACAGTGATATTCCGAAGAGTGTTCCCGTCGCTTCGTGCCATCATCGATCGGAGTCGAGAGATCTATAACCCTGACGGCGCCTCTGCCGCTGGCGACTCGTACAATGAGACCTTGTATCGATGGAGGTTCAAGGACAAGCGACTGATCCGTTTTGGGTCCATCCAACACGAGAACGACGTGACGGACTGGCAGGGCCAACCTCACGACCTGTACGGCTTCGATGAAATAACCGAGTTCACGGAAAAGCAATTCAGGTTCGTGACTGGGTGGAACCGGACAACGTTGAAGGGGCAGCGCTGTCGAGTCATCTGCACAGGCAACCCGCCCACCAGCGCAGAGGGGGAATGGGTAATACGCTTCTGGGCTCCCTGGCTGGACGAGTCATACCCGAATCCCGCTAACCCGGGAGAGCTGCGATGGTTCACTACTGAGGACGGGAAGGACGAAGAGGCGCCGGACGGTAGGCCTTTCGTGCGCGGGTCCAGCGGGGAGCGCATATACGACTTTGACCCTGAGAAGTACAAGGTAACGGACGTGTTGTCTCCCCGCTCTAGGACCTTCATTCCTGCCCGGGTAGCGGACAATCCGTATCTGGTAGCGTCCGGGTACGTCTCGACACTCCAGGCGCTTCCGGAGCCGCTTAGGTCGCAGATGCTGTACGGCGACTTCCGGTCGGGCCGCAAGGATGATGCCTTCCAGGCGATCCCGTCAGAGTGGGTTCGGTTGGCGCAGCAACGCTGGAGAGATCGTCCCGCACCGACCACGCCGATGAACGCTCTGGGTGTCGATGTGGCTCGAGGCGGCAAAGACAAGACTGTGCTGTCGGCGCGACACGGGAACTGGTTCGGAACCCAGTGGACCTATCCTGGCACCGATACGCCCAATGGCGATCTTGTCGCGACCTTGGCCCTAAAGCATCGCGGCTCCAATGCGACGTGCATCAACATCGACGTGCTGGGGGTTGGCTCCAGTCCCTACGACACGCTCCATGGCATGAAGGGCGTCAAGATCGTTGCGCTCAACTCCAGCGCGGGAAGCGACGCGATGGATCGTTCCGGGCAACTCGGATTCATCAATAAGCGGGCCGAGTGGTGGTGGAAACTCCGGGAAGCGCTAGAGCCTGGCAGTGGACAGGACCTCGCTTTGCCTCCCGATCCGGAGCTCCTGGCGGACCTGTGCGCGCCGAAATGGAAGACCTCAGCCCGCGGGATCCAGATCGAATCCAAGGATGAGGTCAAGAAGCGGATTGGCCGGAGCCCCGACAAAGGCGATTCACTCGTCTACGCGCACGCGAACGAGGGGATCCGCCTAACCAGCCTGGAGCGGAGCAAGATCCTCTGTACCATGTAGACACGCATGATACGTGCAGGGCATGGGACGAAAATCACGACAGTCCAGGGTCGACGCACGGGAAGCCGAGATCGCCACACGCCGGGCAGAGATCAGCTCCGCTCGCGTCGACGGCTGGGCCAACGTGCTCACCGGCCTCGGCTCCTCGAACGACAAGCGCATGGGTGGGATGGTCACCGTCCGGAAGTTCAGCTATGCCGATTGCGAGGCGCTCTACCGCGGGTCGGACATGGCCGCTCGGATCGCCGATTCCGTGCCTGACGAGATGACGCGCGAGGGGTGGGATCTCCAGTGCGAAAATGACTCCGAGACCTCCGAGGCTGTCGGGCAGCAGTGGGAAGACCTCGACGTGGAGTCCCGGTACAACCTGGCGCTCAAGTGGGCTCGGGCGTTCGGCGGTGCCGGGATCATCGTCGGCGCGGATGACGGGGTATCCGATGTTTCGCTTCCTCTGCGGATGGATAAGATCCGCGCGGTCGAGTGGCTGTCGGTCCTGGACGCCCGTGAACTCGTGCCGTGGACTTTCTACCTCGACCCGATGAGTCCGCACTATGGCGAGCCGTCTAGCTACAAAATCATGCCCTACAATGTCGGCATCGGCCCCGGCGGCGTGGCCTACGAGGAGAGGAAGCAGCCGCTCTACGCTGCGCAGTGGAAGGAGATCCACGCGACCAGAGTGTTGCGCTTCGAGGGCGTCGTGGTGAACCGGTACCAGATGCGCGAGACCTGGGGTTGGGGATCCAGTATCTACGAGCGCGTCTACGAGGTGCTGCGGGATTTCTCGTCCAGCTACGACTCTGCGGCGAGCCTGGTACAGGACTTTTCACAGGGCGTGTTCTGGATCCACAACCTCGCAGGACTGCTCGCCTCCGCGAATGGGGAGGACCTCCAAAAGCGGATGGCGCTGATCAACCTGCAGCGGTCGGTGTTGGGCGCGGCCATCCTGGATGCAGGCGAGGACGTGACGGGGGCGGGGAAAGAGGACTTCGAGCGCAAGGCCACGCCGATGTCTGGTCTACCCGAGATCCTGGATCGTCTTGCTCATCGACTTGCGGCCGCGGTGGACATGCCGGTGACTAGGCTCATGGGCCAGCAGCCGGCGGGTCTGAACGCGACCGGCGACAACGACATTCGTCGGTGGTACGACCACGTGGCGAACCTGCAGCGGATGAAACTCAAGCCGCAGCTCAAGCGGTTGACTCAGATCCTGTTCGCCGCCAAGCAGGGCCCGACGAAGGGCAAGGCACCGAAGAAGTGGTCGATCGTGTTCCGCCCGCTGTGGAAACTCGATGAGCTCCAGGAGTCGACTCGCCGGTTGAACATCGCCAACGCCGACAACCTGTACATCAACAACGGGACCCTGCTGCCCGAAGAGGTCGCGGAGACTCGTTTCGGCGGCGACACCTACGACGGCAGCGACATGAATCTCGACATGGCCGTGCGCCGGAAGATGCTGGCCAACGGGCCGACCGAAGACCCCAAGGAGCCGACTCCGGTGAACCCTGACGACGCCAAGCCGCAACCCGTGCGACAGGCAGTCGGCCAAGATGCGCCGAGTTCCAACGCGAACCCGATTGGCAATGTGAAGGCGCGGTAGACCCGTGCGCTCCCCCGCCGCCATCGTCTCTGACATCCGTGCGCGCCGCGCCATACTCCGTGTCGTCGGCCGGCCGCACCGTCGTCGGGGCCCGCTCCCCAGACAGAAGCAGCCCGACTCGATTCGGCTCAGCTACTTCCGGGCCCTGCTGGACGTGCTCGCGCAAGCCAAGCAGCTTGTTGAGCGGGCCGAACCAAGACTCCGGGCGTTCGTCGAGCGGGCGGCGTCGGCTCGAGGAGACGGCATCCGCACGGATGCCCACGAGGACGATCCGAACGAGATCTTTGACGAACTGTCTGAGGGTTTCTTCCGGGAGTTCGATACCGAGCGCCTGACCGAACTGGCGCGGCAGTACGCGATCCGGACCTCCGAGTTTCAGCGCGAGCAGCTACGGCGCCAAATCAAGAACGCCATGGGCGTCGACGTGGTGCAGGCTGAGCCATGGCTGGAGCCCAAGATCGTCGACTTCGCCCGAGAGAACGTGGCGCTCATCAAGTCGGTCCCGACCCAGTATTTCGCTGAGCTGGAAAAGTCGGTAGCCCAAGGGATGCGCTC
Source organism: uncultured Salinisphaerales bacterium (assembly GCA_964581385.1). Classification (GTDB taxonomy): domain Bacteria; phylum Pseudomonadota; class Gammaproteobacteria; order Nevskiales; family Nevskiaceae; genus CAZOOK01. Next base: position 31,379 of record CAZOOK010000036.1, on the reverse strand, counting down.
CGGCGTCCGCTGGGAAGAGATCGCCTCCGACATGGAGGATCGCTATGGCGTCGCAGAGAACCGGGCCAAGCTCATCGCCCGCGACCAGGTCGGCAAGATGGCCGCCGAGGTCAATCAGGCGCGGCAGGAAGACCTAGGCGTCAAGAGATTCATCTGGCGGACCTCGAATGACAACCGCGTCAGGGATTCGCACGTCGAGCTCGAAGGCAAGACCTTCGACTGGGACGATCCACCGATAGTAGATGGCGAGCCCGCGACCCCAGGTAGTCCGGTGCAGTGCCGATGCGAGGCTCAGCCGGTCCTTGACGAGTTGCTCGGCGCGGTAGACGAAGAGTAGCGCCCGCTGCGTGCCTGACCCTTGACGACCGTTAGCGGTAGCGGTAGAGTTCGGATCGCAGGCAGTACAACCCGGAGACAAACATACCATGGCGAAAACCAAAAAGACCCCACGCAAGATCGTGACCGATTTCAAGGATCTGGATCAGAGCGCAGCCCTCCCGATCGGAACATCCATCATCGTCCGGACGGTGACTCACTATTACACCGGCAAGCTGGTCGCCGCAGACGATAAGTTTCTTCTCCTCGAGGACGCGGCCTGGGTCGCGGATACCGGCCGCTGGGCTGAGGCGCTCCGAACCGGAGTCCTGTCCGAGATCGAGCCGTATCCCGGGAGGTGCTGGGTGGCGGTCGGGGCAGTGAACGATTTCAGCCCGTGGGCGCACCCCTTGCCGCGCGAGGTCAAGTAGCCGTGTCGGTCGCGGCGGTGAGACGCGCAAGCTACGAGCGGTCGCGGTCGTGGTCGTGGTCGGGGTCGTGGTCGGGGTCGCGGTCGCGGTCGGGGTCGTGGTCGGGGTCGTGGTCGGGGTCGCGGTCGCGGTCGGGGTCGTGGTCGTGGTCGTGGTCGTGGTCGTGGTCGGGGTCGCGGTCGCGATCGCGGTCGGGGTCGCGGTCGCGGTCGCGGTCGGGGTAAACAACCATCATCGAAAAGGAGAATGCCATGGAACATTACTAGGGTCGAGAGTTCCGGGCCCGAAATGGTTTCGACGGACCGGTCAAAAAGCGGATCGCGTGCAGGGGTTGGTCAGCAGGCCCCGTAAAAAGCCGACCACGTATAACGGCCAATGAGCCCATGCAGCAGCTCGCAGTAGCCTAAAGTCTACTGCGCCCGTAGCGCCGGTGAGGTCTGCCTCTCGTAGCCGTCGCTGCGTCATCCACCAGGGACGTCTAAGGGTGTTCACGGGATCACAGCGCCGGCTGCCTCCGGACACGCACGTACCGATTCACTTGCTGGCTGGACCGGACCGGGGTTCGATTCCCCGCGGGTCCAAGTCGTTCGCGGTTGTTTTAGCTGGGGTGGAGGGGGGATTTCTGAAATGAAACAATTGACGCTGTCATGGTCGGGCCAGCGCACGTGCCCGGGTGGCGGATCGCCACGTATCTCCCCGGGCCACCGTCTGAGCCTGGCCGCAGAGGCGGATAACGCGCGCACAGACGGGCAGCCGGGTAGGCCGGTGCAGAGCGGTGAGAGCCCGCTCGAGTTTGACGAGCGCCCAATGGCCAAGTGCTGCTCAAGCTGCGGGCGGGGCGGCCGGCTGATCTGGACCGGGCCCGGGGAGGAGCGCCGATGGATGCATCGCTCCTGTTTCGAGGACGTTGACCGGCTCGAAGAGGCTCTTGAGCACGCATGGAGAGGAGAGGACCCGTGAAGACAGTTTACGTGGCTGGGCCGCTGATTGGGGATTTCGCGGGCAACACCGCGAGGGCCATCGAGGTCGCAGACGAACTGCTGGATGGAGGGGTGGCGCCCTTCGTCCCGCACCTGGCCATCCATTGGCATGCGGTCCATGAGCACCATTACGAGGACTGGATGGCCTACGACTTCGCATGGATCCTGAAATGCGACGCCTTGGTGCGCATGCCAGGAAAGAGCCCCGGCGCGGATCGGGAGGTAGAGTTCGCGCGCAAGCACGGGATCCCGGTCTTCTTCGGCATCAACGAGTGCCTTGCCTGGGCGAGGAACACGCCGTGAAGAAACCGTCTTCGTACATGGCTCTGCTGACTCCGTTGGCCTCCGGTTTCCCCTCGGGCAACCCGGTGCTGGTGGAGATCTCCGAAGAGCACGACAGCGAATGGATCGGCCGCAGGCGTGGTGAAGCGCACGATACCTCGTGGCCGAAGACGGGATGGAGGCGAGAGTCATGAGGTTCCAGGAGCTGCGGAAGATGACGAAGGACCCTGCGATCCGCGCGCTGACATCGATCCGCGGGTCGGAGGTGGCGGAACTGCTGGAGACGCTGGATCGGTGCGCGGACCTACGGGAGAGGCTGCGACGCACGCCCGGGCTCGTAGACTCGGCGGCGGTCGCGGACGGACTGGAACAGGCGCTGGGAGGAGTGACGTGACCATTCAGGTCCACGCAGGAGATCAGTTCCACGGGTGGACGGTGATCGGCGAGGTCGCCCGAACTTGTTCTCCGTGCGGCCAGTCGAATCGACGGATCGCGGTCCGGTGCGCCTGCGGGCAAGTAACTGAGACCGGACTCTTCCACCTTCTCTACGGCCACACTCATCGGTGTGCGCGATGCGCCTCGGACTCTCACAGACCAATTGTGATGGTCGACGGTCGTCCCCGTTTTCTTGGTGAGGTACTCCGGGAGAACGGGATCTCGCTGAACACCTACGAACAGCGGGTACTTCGTGGCTGGCCCAAGGGGCGCGCTGCGACGAAGCCCGTGCAGAAGCACAGCAAGATGAACCGGTTCGCGTAATTCGACGCAAAACGTCAGGTCGCTGGTGTACAGTTAGCGCTAACGATTCTCGGGAAGGGGAAGATATGAAGGACGAACTGGCAGCGTTGGAGTTGGATGCGGAGATCAAAGTGCGGTACGCGATCAATCTCCGACTGGAGGGGATGCACCAGCACGGGTTAGTTGCGATGTATCGACAGCAGCGAAACGAATCGCTGGCCAAAGAGGCGATTTTACGAGAGGCGATAGAGAAGATCGCGAAGGATTCTCTTCCGTTTTCCAATGAAAGATCGATCGCGCTCGCCGCCATCCGGGAGGGAACATGACCATCGAAGAGATCCGGATCGCGGTGAAGGCGGGCGTCGAGGCATGGTGCAAAAACAGCCCAGCGGCTCGGCGAGCTATCGCTACGGAATCGTTCTCCATGGATGACCTCGTCACCGACGTTGCGTATGAGGTGGAGAGGGCGACCAGGGAGGACGAAGAGGCGATGGAGGTCGCCGGCAGGGCTTACGATGCTGATCCACCACAGGGAGGGAGAAGCCTTGTTCCGCCATGGACTCATACCACACCAAATGCTCCGGATGGTGGTGCGGATCCTTTGGGTGTTCGTATCGTCCGCTGGGCCGTGGCCACGTTTGGCCCCGAGAGTATGAATGGTCCCGAGCGAACCATGCGTACCCTGGAAGAGGCAGCGGAGCTTGCGCAGTCGGAGGGCGTCACGCAGTCGATGGCCGAGTCCGTGATCTCCCGGGTCTACTCTCGACCGGCCGGGGACTCGCGCAGGGAGGCGTCTCAGCTCGCCCTGACGCTCTGGGCCTACTGTGGATTCAAGGGCTGGGATCCGATGGCCCTCGCGAATATGGAGGCAAGCCGGGTTGAGTCGTTGCCTGCGGAGCACTGGCAGCGCCGACACGCCGCGAAGGCGGCGGTCGGGATCGTCGCGTCCGCGGAGCCCAACCGTAGCGAAGAAGAACTCAGGTGGCGATCCATGGCAGGATCAAGCGAAGAGTCCATCAGGCGAGTGGAGAAGCTCTGGGATGAGGCAAGCGCGAATCACTGCGAAGCCGTCCGCCACATCGGCAAGGTGGAGAAGGAACTTGAGGCGGCGCGCGTCAGGATCGCGGAGCTGCAGCACGAGCTACAGCACCAAACAACCAAGATCGATCGGGCGCGTGTCGACTATCGAGGGTCCGAAAGATTTCACCAGGCGCACGAGCTTGGCGGCACAGCGTTGGAACGGCGGGTAGCAGACGCCGACTCCCGCATCGAAGAGTTGGAGCGGAGCGTCGCCGTGTATCGCGGCCAGTGGACCGATGCCCGGGACGAAATAGTCAGGCTCTCGCTCCTACTCAAGAAACTGGAAAACCAGATCGCCGACGTGAAGAGAATAGCGAGCCGATGGGCCAGTCATCCCCAACTCAGTACAAACGCCTACGGGTACTGGCATCTGGCGGCCCGAGAACTGCGTAGCGTGTTGGGTATTCCTCACGCACCTTGCGTGATCCCTGGGTGCGCAGCGTGCGATCCTCGTTTAGATCCGCCCGCCGGTCTTGCTCTGTCTTACAACTCGGTCTCTGATAGACCGTATCCTGCTCAGGTTGAGATCGAGCGGCTGTGTGCCGAACGCGACGCGATCGCTGGATGCTACGATGATGCGCGAGCCGAGCTCGACGACATACATGAACGGGTGGACGATTTTTGTGGGATCGTGCTGCCCTTAAGCGCTGGGCTGTCGACGCCGAAGAAGAGCGAACCCGTTCGCCCGCCGCCGGTCAACGACCCGAAGCCCTGCAAGTGCGGTCATCTGTGGTATATGCACGAGCTGCAATTTCAGCATCCATATCAGGCAGGGAAATGTAACGGCGTAGGATGCGGTTGCGAATCCTACGAGCCGGCATCGGAGGGCGCATGACCCGATCCACCTGGGACGAATACTTCATGAGCATCGCCCGGGTCGTGGCAACGCGCGCGACCTGTGATCGCAAACACGTAGGTGCGGCGCTGGTCCGCGACCGGACCATTCTCTCCACCGGGTACAACGGGTCGATCCGGGGGCTGCCTCACTGTAGCGAGGTCGGCCACATGATGGAGGACGGACACTGCGTGGCTACCGTTCACGCCGAGGCGAACGCGATCATCCAGGCGGCCAAGAACGGGGTGGCCATCGACGGCTCCACCATCTACACCACCGCCTTGCCTTGCTGGCCCTGCTTCAAGCTCATCGCCAACGCGGGGTGCAAGCGGATCGTCTTCGGTGAGTTCTACCGCGACAACCGGATCTTTGAGATCGCGAAACAGCTCGGCATCGAAATAGTTGACCTTGGGACGCCGGCCGAAGAGCCCGCGTTGCCCAAGACGTAGACCATGTGCGGTGCCGTAGCGCATCAATCTGGTGGTCCGTGCGACAGACCATTGGATCATGAAGGCGCGCACACCTCTGGCAGTTGGATTTGGAAGCTACTCCAGGAGCCCAAATGACCCGCGCGAAACTCACGACGAATCTAGCCCAGGTCCGGGTGAAGAAAGGTCTGACTCAGGCAGAACTCGCCGCGCAGTCGGGGGTCAGCTACGGCACGGTCTCGACCGCGGAGAAGACCGGGTATCTCTCGGACCGCAGCGCAGACCTTTTGGCGAAGGCGCTCGGGACCACCGCGAAGAAGATCAGGGAGGGCTGACCATGCCGATCGACCCGAAGAAGATCGAGGAATACCGAACCATCGAGTCGGACACGGAGGGCGACACGTCCCTCAGGTTGCACCTGTACCAGCAGGCCGTCCCCGCGCTGCTAGCCGAGCGGGAGGAGCTGATCGCGCTGCTGCGGGAGGTGGAGTGGGCCGACAACAGCGATGGCATCCGAATGTGCGTGGTTTGTGCCGGCATAAATCCGGAAGATTACGAAAAGGCGCGCAGACTTTGGTGTTATTACTTGCCTGGAAGACGAGGCCACACCGCTAACTGCGAACTCGGCGCGTTTCTCAAGGGGACAACATGACCTTGCGCGACATGACCCGTGAGCGCCTGACTGGCGCGGCTCTCGAATTGGCGGACCTGATGTCGGAACTGTCCGAGGAGTGTTACTGCGCCGGGTGGCTCCACGGCTGCGAGTTCGAGCTCTGGTCAATGGTGCAGCACGGACCACGATCTTGGGGACTGGGCGAAATCACCGCGGCGCACATTGATCGACTCCGCGTTCTGTCGATCCAATGCGGCGGTTGGGTGGTGCACTGGGAAAATGACGCAGGAAGGAAGTTCGTACCGATGGCCAAGTGGCTAGGGATGTACGCGCGGGAGCGAGCGCTTTGGACGAAAGGGAAGCCGTGACCCGGACCCGACTCAACAGCATCCCGACGCCCGTCGAGAAACTCGTGTCTCGCTGGCGCCCCGGGATTGGATTCGAGGATCAGGTGGACAGGGATCTAGTCGAGGACACGACAGGCGGTGGCCTGGAGTGCTTCCGCAAGCTGGGCCCGTTTCCGTCTACGGTGCTGGCGTGCGCGGAGGCGCCGGAGCGCGGATGAAGTGAAGTTCAATCCGAAGGAGGATGGCATGTACGAAGAAGTGAAGCTTTGCACGGACCCGCATTCGGAGAATTACGGATTTGCGATCGCGCCGGAGGAGCCCACCGGTCTGATGGGACGGAAGCTGTGCCCCGTCAACAACAGGAGTTTTGATCCCGGGGCCGAAACCGTTGTTTATAGGGAGTTCAGCAACGAAACGAATCGCGTTCTTGCGCCTGAAATCTGCTGGGAGGTTAGGCAGAAGGTAGTGTCGATTCCGGTCGGCTTCCGATCTGGGGACGCCAAGGCACAGGCTGCGGCGTATCGATCCATCGAGGAGCGGATCGATCAGATCATAGCGTTCGGCGATCAAGACAATTTTCTGCTCGGGATGCTGAATCAGCCCCGGGCTATTTCGTGCATAGCCCCGGACGGGAAACCTTTCTCCTCGAAGTGGGCAGAGAAGAGCGACTCGGAGATTCTGAACGACCTAAACTTGATGGCCAAGAAGGTCACGCGAGCCAACACTTTGCTCCTCCCTGTGGAGCAGCGTAAAAAGATCGTCGGCTCGATAGAACAACGCTTCCTGGATCAGAATCCGAGCATCATCGCGATAGAGGCTTGGTACAGGTGCAAGGGTGCCGGGCCGAACGGCACCGATCGGGCCATGCTGTACTACTGTCACCCCAAGATGATCGAAATGATCATCCCGCTCGAGGCCGAGACTCTTCCGGCGCAGCCGGGAGGACTGACTCCGGTGCACGCCCGCGTGTCAGGGGTCGCGCTGCATGAAACCGGTTCCGTCTGCTACATGGACGGGATCTGATACCGTAGTTCACAGGAAAGGACGAACATGAGCGGACCTCGTTTTTGTTGCTTCATCCCGGAAGATCAACAGAAAGCTGCGTCCCAGGGAGAGAACGTTCCGGGCTGCCAGAAGCCTGCGCAATGGGAACTGGGAACGGTCGGCGGGTCAGCATACGAGACCCTGGACGCATGCTCAGAGCACGTGGGGAACCTGCTGAACGGAGAGCACACCAACCACGTCAGCAAGATTTGATACCGTAGCTCAACACACCGGCTACGCCCCCGGCTAAGCCGCGCGCCTCAGGCCGGTATCGTGAGCGCCACTCCTCCCGGGGGTGGCGCTCTTCGTATTTCGGGGCCTCGTGATATGTGCGATCTGAGAGGATCGCATGCCCGACTCCAAGGTCGACATAGCCCAGCGAGAGGACGTGAGCCCGAAGGAGGGGACGCGCGATTACGGCGACGTTCAATTCGCGGACCCGATCAACCACAGGTACCCGATCGACTGCGAGGAGCACATCCGCGCCGCCTGGTCGTATCTCCACCAAGGGAAGAACGCCGACAAGTACCCGGCCGAGGACGTGGCGCGGATGAAGTCGCGCATCGTCGCGGCCTGGAAGAAGCTGGTAGACCCCAAGGGCCCGCCCTCCGCGCGCGTGGATGGCGTGATGCGCTTCGACGCGGGCGCGCTGGGCAAGGCTGAGACGACACCGGAAGGATGGCTCAAAGTCCACGCGCGCATCGCCCGCGCAGGGATTTACGAGTACCGGAATCCGGACGGTACGGTGCGGCGTGAACTGCGGGCTCCCGAGGAAGTCTTCAAGGCCGACTCTTTGGACACCTTCGTGATGCGCCCGGTCACCGACGACCATCCCTGGGCCGAATCGCCGCCGCTCCTGACCCCCGCGAACGCTCGCACCTATCAACGGGGCTCCACCGGTGAATCGGTAATCCGGAGCGGCGACTACGTCGAGACGACCCTCATGATCACAGACGGGAGTCTCATCGAGAAGATCAAGGGCGGGACACAAGAGGTGTCCGCCGGCTACCTCGCCGACACCGTGTGGGAACCCGGTGAATGGCACGGCCAGCCCTACGATTGCTATCAGGAGAACATCCGGGGGAACCACGTTGCCATCCTGCTGAAAGGTCGCGCAGGGGATGATGTGAGGCTCCGATTGGACAGCGGCGCGGCGGTCGCGATACGTCGGATCTGTGATGGTAACGAATCCATTTCCGAACCCCAGGAGCAAGCAATGTCGGGTGAGATGACGAAGACCAACATCGCCGGCATCGACTTCGATGTCCCGGCCCAGGTGGCGCAGGCGCTCGACAAGCACAACGCCGAGCACAAGGCAGAGCTCAAGTCGCACAAGGAGAAGGCCGACAAGGCTGGCAAGTGCGACAAGTGCGACTCCGCGATGAGCTGCCCTAAGTGCGACGCGCCCCCCGCCGCCGAGAAGGACAGCACGAAGACCGACGCCGACTCGAAGGCGCTCGCTGACGCGCTGCAGAAGGAGAAGGCCCGAGCGGACGTAGCCGAAGCGAAGCTCGCGGCCTCCGAGAAGGCCCGCGTCGACGCCGCCGACCCCAAGATCATCAACGCCCGCGTCTCTGCCCGCGTCGCCCTCGAGACCCAGGCCCGCGAGATCCTCGGCGCCGAAGCGAAGCTCGACACCATGGACGACCTCGAGGTCAAGAAGACGGTGCTCGGCAAGATCGCGGAGCAGGTGAAACTCGACGGCAAGGACCCGGTCTACGTCGATGCCGCCTACGACAGCGCGATGGCTCTCGTTGGCCGGAAGACGCTCGGTGAGCTCCGCGTCGCCACCGGCGCCAAGTTCGACGGCAAGGAGTCGGACCCCAAGGTCGACGCTTCGTTCGTCTGGGAAAAGAACCGGGTCGAACAGGCGAACGCCTGGAAGCGCAATACCACCAAGGAAAACGCCTAACCGGCGTTGGGAGAATCGCAATGAGTGGAATGGGACAGACGACTTACATGACCCGGCTCCCGGTCGCTTATGCCGGGCAGATCGCCGACAACGCGCCTCGGACCATCGAGACCGGCCTGAACAACGAATCGGCGCCGATTCCTTTCGGGGTCGGGCTCGTGAAGGACGCCGGCGATCGCAAGTACCGGCTGCCGAATGCGTCCGGTGACGCGATCGACGGGGTTTCGATCTTCCAGCACAGCGTCAACACGATCGGCATGTCGACCCTGACCGGGAAAGCCAGCCCTGGACCGGTCGGCGACACCACCATCACGACGTGGGTGGCCAGCACGGCATATCGCGTCGGCGACATGGTGAACTGCCACGGCAAGATCTACAAGTGCGACGTGGCCGGCACTTCCGACACGCCGACCGGCCCCACCGCCGTCACCACCACGAACGCCGGCATCACGGACGGCACGGTCAAGTGGCACTTCGACCGGTACGCCTCGGCGGGCACGGGACCCGGGTACCAACCCGGCATCCCCGTGGCAGACATCTTCGGCCTGCTGGTCGACGGTCGGGTCTACGTGATCCCTGAACTCGACGTGACCCAGGATGATGCGGTCTACTGCAGGTTCGCCCTCGGCAGCGTGGCCGGATCCTCGGATCAGCTCGGTGCCTTCCGCAACGCGGTCGACTCGGTCGCTGCCTGGGCCGCGGGACATGCGTATTACGTAGGCGATCGGGTGAGCGTCGGTGGCCATCTCTACGAGTACACGACCGCCGGCACCTCGGACAACTCGAGCCCGCCGGTTCCGCCCTCGACCCTGACGACCACCGCCGACTCCATCACGGACAGCACCGCCAAGTGCAAGTACCTCGGCGAGCAGGCGACGGGCGCCAGCAACACGGTCGTGAAGGGCGCTCGATTCGCTGCGACTGCCAAAGCTGGCGTTCCGGTCCCGATCGCCTTCAACAAACTCCTGGCCCGAAGCTAACTCCAGGGACAAAGGACAACGCCAATGTCAGCATTCAGAAGCTTCAATCTCCCGGTCCTGGACGCAGCCGAAAACCTCTTCTTCGAGCGTGAGCTCGAGGCCGTGGCGGCGAAGTCCTACGACATGAAGTACCCGCAGTTGAAGGGCCGCCAGTTGGTCCCCGTGAAGAACGACGTGGACCGCGGCATGGAAACCTTCAAGTTCAAGCAATACGACATGGCGGGTGTCGCCCTGATCGCGAACAACTACACGGACGCCATTCCGATGGTGAACGTGCGAGGCAAAGAGTTCCGCGTCGCCATCAAGCCGGTGGTGGACGGGTTCCAGTACAGCATCCAGGAAATCCAGAATGCTCGGAGGAACGGTATGCCGCTCGAGCAGCGAGAGGCCAATGCGGCCCGCCGCGCGATCGAGGAGAAGATCGACGCCATCATCGCGACCGGCGACTCGGATACGGGTCTTCTGGGCCTGCTCTCGCTGACGAATACGATCGTCTACACGCCCCCGAACGGCACCAGCGGTCACACTCAGTGGTCGACGAAAACGCCGCTCGAGATCCTCGCGGACCTCAACGCGCTGGCGAATACGATCGTCTCCACCACGAACGAGGTCGAGATCCCCGATACGATCGTGATGCCCACCATCCAGCGGCAGCTCATCGCCAACACCCCGATCAGCCTCGCGGGCGCAACGTCGGTCTCCATCGAGGAGTACTTCCTCAAGACCAACAACTACATCAAGGAGATCGTCTCCTGGTACAAGTGCAAGGGCGCGGGCGCGAGCGGGACCGATCGCGCTGTCGCGTACCGCCGAGACCCGGACGCGATCCAGGCCGTCATTCCGCTGGAGGCCGAGTTCCTGCCTCCGCAACCGGTTGGTTTCGTGTTCAAGATCCCGGCGCACGCGCGCACCGCGGGCGTGGTCACGTATTACCCGATGTCGATCTGCTACGCAGACAACATCTGAAAAGAGGTCCGCCAGGGCTGGCGCCAAGAGCCCGACTCGCGCAGGGGCGCCAGCCTTCCCCCTCCGGCCTGCGCGAGTCACTCTCCTCGAAGGAGTCACGCAATGCTGGTCCGAAACACCACCACCTCAATCCAGGTTCTCTCGTACCACTCGCGCCCCGCAACGACGAAAAGCGAGAAGGGCGACGCCATGCCGCCCATCACGAAGACGATCACGCTGATGCCAGGGAACAACGAGGTCGATCCGGCTGACTGGACCGAGCTCATGAAGAATTCGCACGTCCAGAATCAGACCGAGGATCGCGTCTTCGAGGTTGAGAAGGATGTCAGCCTCAAGGACATCTCGAAGCTATCCGACCGGAAGGCCATCAAGGTCGTACAGGAGACGTACCTCCGGGAGATCCTGCGCAACTGGGCCCGGCTCGAGCATCGGCCCGAGATCGCGAAGGCGATCGAAGAGCAGCTCGCGAAGGTCTCCGGAATCTCCGAAGCCAAGTCCGATCCGGTCTCGCAGTCGGCCGAAGGGTAACATCCATGGCGGCGCCTGCCGATGTGATCCGGATCGCCCCCGAGTTCGCCGCGCTGGACGCGACGACGGTGATTCAGCCGTTCATTGACGACGCCGCCAACGAGATCAACCCGAATAGGTGGGGGCGGCAGGCGAACCGTGCAGTTACTCTGCTCGCCGCGCACGCCCTCGCCTGCTCCTATCCGTCGCTGTACCTCCGGCCGCCGACGACGGACCACGTTGGTCCAGTGACGATCTCCTACGCGAACTCGGTCGCGCCGCGCATGGATGAGCACGCTACGACCCGGTTCGGGCTCGAGTTCATGCGCCTTCGTCGCCTGTTGGGGCCATCGGCCATGGTGGTCTGAATGGGCCACCTGATCGTCAAGGACCACGGGTGGAATAAGCTCAAAGCCGATCTTGAGAAGCTCGCGCGCGGCGAATCCTACGTCAAGGTGGGGATGGTCGGCGAGAAGGCGGCCAAGGTCGAGCCTGAGCATGCGGCGGCCGGCGGTGAGCCCCTGACGAATGTGAAGCTCGCCGCCATCCACGAGTTCGGAGCGCCGGAGCGGGGCATCCCCGAGCGCTCCTTCTTGCGGTCGACCTTCTCGACTCACCGCGCCGAGTACCAGGAGCTGCTCAAGAAGGCGGCGGCCGAGATCATGTCGGGCAAGTGGAAGACCTCGATCCGGAAGATGCTGTCCGCTATCGGATTCAAGGCCAAGTGGGACGTGAAGGACGCGATCCTCAAGGGGACCGGGATCCCACCGCCGAATGCTCAAGCCACCATCGACGCGAAGAATCGCAAGGGCGCGTGGAACAAGGGATCGAAGCTGCGAGATAGGAGCGGAAAATTCTCTCGCACCGGTGACTCATCGGGCCCCCGCACCCTGGTCGACACCACCGTGATGGTCAAGGCGATCGATCACGCAGTGGTGATTTCCGGGGAAGCACCAGAACCTAACGCAGGAGAGAAAGAATGAAGCGCCTGATCTGTCTGATGGTCGTGGTCGCCGCGGGCCTAGCTAGGGCGAGTGACTTCACGTCCGACTCAACCAACATCGACTCGTTTCTTACCCGCGGCGGACTCCCCGAAACCATGCGAGCGGTTCGGGATCTCCGGACCGACGTGAAGGCGCTACAGGCGGCGACCACCGGCACGAACTCGGGTGACGTTACGATCGGCAGCGTGGGGGCGGCTACTGCAAACGGCGCGTCGCTGTCGGGCCAGATGCTTTCGTTGACGCCGGCCGATGGCACGCATCCGGGAATCGTGACGACCGGCTCTCAGTCGATTGCGGGCGCCAAGACATTCACCGGCGCCATTGGGGCATCCAACCTGAGCGGAACCAACACGGGAGACGTGACCCTCGCTGCAGTGGGCGCGACGCCGTCCGCGAACGGGGCCAGCCTATCAAGCCAGGCGCTCACGCTGCAGCCGGCTGACGCCACCCACCCTGGCGTGATGACCGCGGCCGCGCAGACCTTCGGCGGGGTGAAGACCTTTGCCGGCCTGGTAGCGGGAACGACCTCGCTGTCTACCTGCGGGACCACGATTGCCGAGGGGACGCTCTCTCAGCAGGGCGGCGGGACCAGCGGCACGCGTACCAAGCTCTGTTGGTGCACGAGCGACGGCAGCGGGACGCCGGCCTACGCCTGGAAAAACATCACGACGATCGCCGCCAACGACGCGGCATCCATCGGGACCGCTACGACCTGTCCATGATCCCCGTCGCCGCCGCCATTGATCGCCTTGCTGGTGGGACCTACCCGGTCACCCGTCGCGCGATGGGCTCGTATGTGGATGGCCGGTACGTCCCCGGGACCGCCTCCGTGCTGTCGATCAAGGCGCTCATCCAGCCTGCTGGCCACCTCGAGGTCATGCGCCTGCCCGAGGGCGAGCGCGACCGGAAGACGATCGCGATCTACACCCGTACGCCGCTCGTTCATGCCGTGGCCAACGGTCCGCCCTCCGATCGAATCGCCTGGCGCGGCGACGTGTTCGAGATCTCTTCGATCGACGAATGGAACGAGTACGCCGGGTTCACCTACGCGCTGGCAACGAAGATCCAGGACCTCACGGACTCGGGATCCCTTGAGTCGCCACTGGAAGGTGGGGTAGTCGGATGAAAGACGTGAATAAATTCTCAATCGTCGTCACATCTATCGGCCTCGTCCTCGCTGCGATCGCCGCTACGGCCGACGCCGGCACCTTCGTCTCGGACCCGACCACCATTCTCCCGGGGCCAAAGACCGCCCTGCGCAGCCTGCCGGAGGGCGCCGACCCCGCGAACTTCATCCGCGCCGCCGACTACAACGCCCTGAGGGACGCGCTCACCGATGTCCGCAGCGCCCTGATGCCTGTGGTCACCACCTCGACAACGTGCCCGACATGCGCGGCCGCGCTCCGCGGATGGGGCTGCTACGTCCAGGGCGGAACCGGCGCGGCCGACACGTTGTCGGTCTGCTCCAGGAGCTCCAGCGCCTCCTATGCCTGGCATGTTGTGACCTGGGGACCCTGATGCTCTCCTGGACCGCCATCGAGAGGGCCATCGTCAACCACGTGAAGGCGGCCACAGGGATTGAGGTCATCTTCGCGAATCAGGTCGGCGAACAGCCGCTCATGCCCTACGCGACCATCAAGATCAACGGCCCTCGGGCACTTTCGCCGCAGCCCGAGATCCTATTGGGCTACGACTCCGGCGCGCCTGCTGGGCAAGAAGTCACCCAAACGGTCATCCTGCATGGGGAGATCCAGGTCTCGATTCAGACCTACTCCCAGATTACGGCGGGCGCGGGGACGGCGCGCGAGCTGCTCGAACAGATCCGAAGGACGCTCTTCCTGCCTGGTCGGCGGGATCTGCTAAGCGCAGCCGGGTTGGCCCTGCTGGCCGCGAGTGATACTCAGGATCTGTCAGTGCTGCTCGAAGCAACATGGCAATCTCGGGCGGCCATGGACGTGAGATTCAACGTGGTCGATGACTCCGCGAAAGATCGCACCGGGTACATCGCCACCGTGCACGTGACGGGATCGGCCTAGGAGGCCAGACATGCCGCTGAACGACATTTTCACCGTGAACATCACGACCTCGAGTCCTGGGCTCACCGCGCTGGGCTTCGGCAAGCCGATGATCCTGGGCGCGTACACCAAGACGTGGTCGGAACTCTACCGGGAATACGCCTCGATCTCGGAAGTGGCCGTCGACTTCCTCGCGACCGATCCCGAGTACCGGATGGCCGCGCGCCTCTTCCAGCAGGATCCCCGGCCGCCGACCGTGGGAGTCGGCCGCGGTGCCCTGCCCCCGACCCAGCGATGGGCCATCACTCCGACCGTGCTCAACGCGACGGCGTACAAGCTCTACGTCGGCGACAAAACGGTGACGTACACCTCGGACTCGACGGCGACCGCAGCCGAGATCATCGGCGGGCTGCTCGCGCTCATCAACGCGCTGGCCCCTGCCTGGGCCGCGAACCACGCCTACTCGGTCGCTGATCGCTGCTCTTCGGGTGGGCTCGTCTATGAGTGCATCACCGCGGGAACCAGCAACAACTCCAGCCCTGCGGTTCCGCCGTCCGGGACCACCTCGAACATCACAGATGGAACCGCACATTGGAAGTACGTCGGCGCCGCGGTGACGGCGAGCGACCAGACGACCTACCTGCGGATCGTCGTCCAGACCGCCGGCCTGTGGACCTCGGTCGAGGTCGACAACGTGACCCGGCTGTCGCTCGCTCAGGACCACGCCGATCCGGGCGTCGCGACCGACCTGGCCGCCATCAAGCTCGAGGATGATTCCTGGTACGAGCTCTTGACCCTCTCCAATTCCTACGCGGTCGTACTCGCCGCTGCCGGATGGGTCGAGACCGATGGAGGCAAGACCTACGCGGCGCAGACCCAAGACACCGCGGTCGAGGCGACGGCACTCGCGGGCGCGACGGACATCGGCGAGAAGCTGCAGTCCCTCGGCTACGCGAGGACTCACCTCTGGTACGACCGGGACGGCGCGGACTTCCTCGACGCCGGCGTCTCCGGTGCGTGCCTGCCGCTCGATCCCGGCACCGAGACCTGGAAGTTCAAGCAGCCGGCGGGATGCGCCGCCCTCTCGCTGACCTCGACACAGAAGAGCCACCTGGACGCGAAGAACGTCAACTACTTCTACGTCGTCACCCAATCGCTCGCGATCACCGGCGAGGGCAAGGTGGCGAGTGGCGAGTGGATCGACATCGTTCGCGGGCGTGACGCGCTGGCGAACGCCATCCAAACGGCAGTGGTCAATGCCGTCACCGACCCCGCGATTTCCAAGTTGCCGTATACCGACGCCGGGATCCAGGTGATCGCGAACCGAGTCCAGGAGGCGCTCACCAAGTTCGAGGTCTCGCCCGGACTGCTGACCCCGGGATCCTCGACGATCTCGGTTCCGAAGGCATCGAGCGTGAGCGACGCCGACCGCGCGGCCCGCGTCCTCAACAACCTGTCTTGGACGGCGCAGCTCCAGAGCGCCATACACTCCGGCACCATCTCCGGCGTGGTCACGTACTAAGGGAGTCTCCCGATGCCAGTTGGCAATTACGACCCCAGCAAGAACCAAATCTCGATCGGCTCCTATCCGGTGACGGATGGCGTGGCCGCCGGCACCTTCGTGAAGGCGAGCCGCAAGACCGACTCCTTCAAATCGGACGTGGGCGCATTCGGTGACGTGGTGCTGAACCACAGCCATGACGAGCGCGGAGACATCGAGATCACCGTGCTCCGCACGTCCTCGCTCAACGACTACCTGTCGAGCCTGATGGCCAAGCACGAGCAGTTCGGTACAGGTTTCGTCGCGATCACCATCAAGGATCTGAACGGCACGACCAAGGTCTTCGGCGCCGAGTGCTGGCCGGTGAAGTACCCGGATGTCGAAGAGGCGGTCGAGGCACAGAACCGCGTGTGGAAGTTCGAGGTGGCGCACCTGCAGATGAAGGTCGGCGGCGAAAATACCTGATCCCGCCGGGGGTCAGTAAACGGAGGAGGCGGACATGATCGAGACGCGCACCAAGGAGATCGGGGGAATCACCTACCAGGTGACGCAGCTCCCCGCGATGAAGGGCTTCAAGCTGCAGCGTAGGTTGGCGGCGATCTTGGGCCCTCCTGCGGCCGAAGTCATGGGGGGAGCGGTATCGGTCTCGGAGCTCCTCAAGTTCAATCTCAATCTCGGCGTGCTCGCCCCTGCGCTGCGGGACCTGTTCGAGCGGCTCACCGAGTCCGAGTTGGAGACCATCACTCGCTCGCTGCTGGAGACGGCCCAGGTCACCGAAAGCGGGAAGACGGGGCCCGTGATGCCCGTCTTCGACACTCACTTCGCAGGCCGGTACAACGACCTTTACGAACTGATCGGGTTCGCGCTGGAGGTGAACTACGGCGATTTTTTAGGCGGCCTCGGCGCGAGATTCGCCAGCGCCCAGGCCCGCACGTCGCCTATCGCGGGATCGAACACCTCCTCGACACCTGGCCTTGTTGGGTCCTCATCCTAGCCGATAAGGCCACGATGGTCGAAACGCAGACCGTTCTTTCGGTGGATGACATCCAGGACGGGGTTGACGCGCTGATGGCGCAACAGGAGGCAGACGAGGAGTTTCGACAACTGATGACGGAAAAGAAGGGATAGCACCAATGGTGTTGCAGGAATTGTTCTCCGTTATCGGTTTTAAGGTCGACAAGCCGTCGCTTTCCAATGCCGAGGCCGCAGTCGAGAAGGTGAAGCACGGGCTGACTCGGCTCGGTGAGGCGTTCGCCGCCTTCGAACTCGTCAAAAAGTTGAAAGAGATCGTCGAGGAGACCGCAGGCGCGGCGACGGGGGCCGCGAAAGCCGCTCAGCGGATCGGCGTCGCCCGGGAGTCCTTCGAGGAGCTCGCGCACGCCGCGCATGAGTCCGGGGTTCCCATCGAGGCGATGGAAACCGGGCTCAAGTTTCTTAACCGCAACCTGTACGCTGCGGGTAAAGGTAGCGGTGAGGCTGGTCAGTCGTTCCGTGCTCTAGGGATCGCAACCCGCGATGGCACTGGGAAGCTCCGTTCCGCCGACGACGTGATGATGGACGCGGCCGAGCGGTTCGCCGGCATGAAGGATGGAGCCGAGAAAACGGCGCTGTCCATGCGGCTGTTTGGCCGCTCAGGCAACGAACTGATCCCGATGCTCAACAAGGGCCGGGAAGGCCTCGCTGAGATGCGCCAGGAGGCGCATGAACTCGGGCTGGTGTTCTCCGAGGAAGACGTAGCCGCAGCAAAAGACTTCACGGTCTCATCCCGCCGGCTGGATTCCGTCCTAGAGGGCGTGAAGCGACGCATCGGGATCGCGCTCCTGCCACAGCTCGGGAAAATGAAAAAGGAGTTCGCAGATTGGATCATCGCCAACCGGGAGCTCATCAAGCAGCGCGTGGTCGAGTTCGCCGAAGGGCTTGGGAAGGCCCTGCGCGCGGTGGTTCAGGTGACAGAGCCACTCCGGGCCATGATTGCTTCGCTCATCGACCTGGTCGCGTCATCCAGTGAGGCGAAGACCGCGATCACAGTGCTCGGCGGCGCGCTGCTGCTCATGTTCAATGCGCCGCTGGCTTCGGCCATGGCGCTCTTCGGCATCATCGAGGAGATCTGGGGCTGGATCACCGGGAAGCGTGACACGCTCCTAGGTGACTGGCTCGGGCCATTCCAGCAACTCGACAAGCTCAATCCGGCCGATAGCGACTTCACCAAGGGCATCAAGAGCCTGTTCATTTACATCAAGGAGAATGGACCGGGAGTCAAGGACACCCTTGTAACGATCGCAAACGCGTTGCGTGCGATCTGGGACGTGACAGGAAAACCGATCACCTGGCTATTCCAGGAGACGGCCAAGCAGGCGCAGAACATGGCCCTGCCTGGTCCGGCCGGAGCTTTGGTCAACGTGGTCGCCGCGGGGCTCGCCGGCACAGGGACAGGCAGAGCGGCCGGAATAGGCGTTACTCCGGATTCGACTCCCGCCGCAGGATCGGCGTGGCTCGGAACTTCGAGCGCGGGCGCCTTCGTAAACCTGCTGGCTGCCGTTCGAGACTCGATGCGAACGCCATCGTTTCAGCCCCTGGGCGGATCTGGAATTGGATCCATGGGCGGCGTGTCGGTAACGGTGAACGTTGACGCGGGCGGCACCGTAGGAGCCGCTGATGGTTCCAGGCTCGGGCAGCAGATCGGAGAACAGGTCCGAATCGAAATACAGAAGGTGGTCAGCAACGCGCACGTCTCGGTGAACCGATGAGCCTCCTCCTCTACTACACGCTCCCCGGCGCCAAACTCGCTGAGCTCGAACTCGACGCAACGCTCAGCGAGCAGCATTCCAGCCGGGGAGAGATCACCGATTTCCCTGTGGAGAGCGGGGCCAACGTCTCCGACCACAAGCGGGTGCTGCCTGACCATTTGCGCATCGAGGGCGTCGTCAGCAACAACCCGCTTCCTTCTCAGACCGGATCGCCATCGACCTTCGAGGATGACATGCGCAGCGGCATCTACGCCGGTCGCGCCGAGTCCGCCTATGACGAACTCCTGTCGATTCATCAGGCCGGGATAGCGATCACGATCTCCACATCCCTACGGCAGTACGACAACATGGAGTTGGAATCGCTGGAGGTTCCCCGGAGCTCCGCGATCGGTGACGTGGTTCACTTCACTGCCGACTTCAAACAGATTACCACGGTGGAGTCACAGACCGTGACGATCCCGAAGAAGGCTTCGAAGCCCCCGCAACAGCACCTCGGGACGCAACCGAAGAAGACCGAGACCAATCCGGGGCCAGTGAAGAGCATATTCAAGCAGGGCAAGATTGCTGTCTCAGGGATCAACTCATGATCTACTACCTGCCAGCGCGGACCGATCTGCAGCATTACGACTACCAGACCGACTTGGAGGGCGCGGTCTACACGCTTGAACTCTACTGGGATCAGCGCTCCGAATGTTGGTTGCTGTCGGTCTACGATGCCGAGTCGAACCCGATCGTCAGCGACCGAAAGGTCTTGCTCGGCTCCCCGCTGTTGGGGCGCGGGAATCGGCCGAGCGGCCCGCCCGGAACCATGATCGCGATCGACACCACCGGGGCTAACGTGGAGGCTGGGATCAGCGACCTGGGAGATCGCGTTCAGCTCGTCTATCTCGACTCCACGGAGGCGCTGTCGTGAGCCTGGTTGGAACCATCACGAGCCGACAGCTTGTCGGGACCATCACCGAAACCGTCTTGGTTGGCACCATCACGACCAAAGCCACAGACGCGGGGCGCCTATGGCAACGGGCGTGGTCAGTCACGGTCGACACCATCAAGACCGATCAGCTACGGGTGGAGTTCACCGTCAAGAAGACGTTGACCGCGAATCCGAACACCTGCGATCTGAAACTCTACAATCTCTCGGAGACGACCCGAGCTCAAATCCAACGGAAGCGTGTGCCTGTCATCCTGGTGGCGGGATACCAGACCACCTCGGAGATCATCTTCTCTGGGACCGCGCGCACCGTTGATCATGTCCGAGAGGGCGCCAACTGGGTCACGCACATCCAATGCGGCGACGGGGAGATGGCATTCACCGACTCGCTGTCGACGATTTCGCAGGCCCCGGGAGTCACGGTACAGGACCAGCTTGCGCGCATCATCGGCGACATGAACATCAACACGCGAGACGCGGTCGCGGCGATCAGAAGCGGCAAGCTGTTGTTCGCCTTCCCTCGGCTACAGCAGGGGTACACCGCGCAGGGCAAGACGGTCCGGCTGCTCGACGCCGCACTTAGGCCTCACGGAATCCACTGGTCGATCCAAAACATGACGCTGCAGCTACTCCAGGGCTCGGCCCCCACCTCTGACACGGCGGTGCTGCTGTCGCCGGCGTCGGGGCTCATCGGCTCGCCCGACCACGGCGCGCCGCAGAAGGACGGGGCGCCCACGTATATCAAACTCAAGTCGCTACTCCAGCCCTCGATACGTCCGGGGCGTGTGCTACAACTCCGAACGCAGGCATTCAACGGCGATTACGTGACCCAGAAAGTCGAGCACAAGGGCGACTCTCATGGCCAAGAGTGGATCACCGAGATCGAATGTCTGCCGAGGTGACGCATGCCTTCCGCTCTGCCTGAGATTGGACCGCTACCCGACCTGTCCGACGTGATCCGGCTCGCGGTGTCGCTCGCGGTGGCCGAACTCCACGTGTCCCTACCGGCGAAGGTCGTGCGCGTGGACCTGGCAAAAGGCCAGGTCGATGCCAAGCCGGTGGTGAAGGATGTCCTGAACGACGCAAATGGCAACCGGATAGCCCTATCCGTGCCGGTGGTGACGAACGTCCCGCTGGTCTTCCCGGGCGCGGGCGGCATGCGGATCACCTTCCCTGTCGCAGTCGGAGACACCGTGCTGCTGGTCTTCTCGGATCGCTCCCTGGACTCGTGGGCGGTGCAGGGCGGCGAAGTGGACCCGCTGGACGACAGGCGTCACCATCTCTCGGATGCCATCGCTATCCCGGGCCTGCGCGACTTCGGGCACGCCTGGAAGGGCGTGGACGCCGGCACCATGACCATCGGCAAGGACGGCGCCGCCCAACATGCCGCGGGGCTCGGAGACCGAATCAGGACCGAACTTGACGCCGTCTGGGCTGCGATCTACGGCGCCACCGGGCACACGCATACCAGCAACGGAACTCCGGCCACAGGGCTTGCGTCCAAGCAGACTGTGACCTCCGGTACGGTGAAGGTCACGGAATGATACGGTGATCTCGATGGCATCGCTTGGGATACAGGTCGTCGGCGGGGACATCGTCTGGGGCGGCGGCGCGATCGCGGTCGTGACGGACCCGCTCGCCGCCCTGGCGCAGCTCCTGGTGTCGCGTCTCTCGATGGTCCTCGGCGAGTGGTTTCTTGACCCTGACGATGGCTTGGACCTCTACAACTCGATCCTAGGGAAGAGCCGGGGCGAAGGGGTCATCCGCCAGGCGCTCAGGACCCGGATCCTGGGCACCCCTGGCGTGAAGGCGCTCCAGTCCCTATCCCTGGAGCTCGACGGCCAGACCAGGGCGCTTGCGATCCGAATCGTGGTTCAGGCGACGCCCACCGCGGCCAGCGTGGTGACCGGCTCGACGACCATCACGATTTCGTCGTCGGACGTGACTCGGACCAGTGAACTCGGGTTCGAGCTTGGAGGCGAGCTGTGACAACGGCCTATGGCGTGACGGACACCGGATTCGTGGTCAAGTCGCTTGAGGAGTGCGTTTCCGAGTTGCAGGCGCTCTTCTACGCCACATTCGGCAACGGGATCTCGCTCGACAACAGCACGCCCGAGGGTCAGTTGATCGGCATCATCTCGGAGCGGGAGTCCGAGCTTTGGGACATGGCATCCGAGGTCTACGCCTCCCGGGACCCGGATCAGGCCACCGGTGCGGCGCTGGCGGCCCTCGCCATGATCACCGGCACGGTCGGACCCAAGGCGGCCACGCACTCGCAGCTCGGCGCGCTGACCCTCGGGGGAACCACGGGTACCATCGTCCCCGCCGGCTCGCAGGCGAGCGTCTCAGGGACCGGGGTGAAGCTCCAGACCCTGCAGTCCGGAACCCTTGCCGCGGTGAGCGCCTGGGCTGGATCTCATGGCTACGCCCTCGGCGCGCGCGCGACGAACGGCGGAAGCGTCTACGAGGTCGTCACCGCCGGCACCTCGGCGAGTTCAGGTGGCCCTACCACCTCCGGAACTGACATCACCGATGGCTCGGTCCATTGGCGCTATCTGGGTGCGGGTGATGGGGCGGTGGACGTGACAGCGCAGGCCGTGGACACCGGCCCCCTCGCGGCGCCGTCGCGGACGATCTCGCAGATCGAGACCCCGGTGTCGGGCTGGGCGTGGGTCACGAACGCCAACGATGCCGCGCCAGGCACGGACGAAGAGACGGACGCCGCTCTCCGCACGCGCCGCTTGGCTGAGCTCGAGGCGCAGGGGAACTCGACCGTCGACGCCATTCGCGCTCACCTTCTGAGGGTGGCCGGAGTGACGGCCTGCACCGTCTTCGAGAACATCACCGACACCACCGACACCGATGGACGCCCCCCGCATTCCGTCGAGGTAGTGGCGACGGGCGGGGCGACCCAGGACCTGTTGAATGCGGTCTGGGCGGCCAAGCCGGGCGGGATCCAGTCCTACGGGACCACGTCCGGAACCGTGGTGGACTCACAGGGGACCGACCACACTGTGTCATTCGCGCGCCCAGTCCCAGTCCCGATCTACCTGATCCTCGACGTGGCCATCAACGCCGACCTGTACCCGGCAGATGGAGACGCCCAGGTCGAGGCGGCCGTGCTGGCCTACGGGATTGCCTCTCTGGCGCTCGGGGTGGACGTGATCCCCTTCCAACTCTCGCGCGTGATCGAGGTCAGCGGAGTCGAGGACGTGACGATCTACCTCGGCACGGCGCCGGCGCCCAGCGGCCAGACGAAGATTTCGATCGGCCACACGCAACAGGCGGTACTGGACTCCAGCCGAATCACCGTCACCTCTTCGCCCTTCGTGCCCTGAGCCATGGCCCTCCAGCACATCACCGACCACGTCGAGCGCGCCCAGTCCCGGCTGATCACGCTCTACCGCGAAAGTCCGGGCATGCTCGGGCTCGTGGCGTGCGGGACCACCGAGGCGCAGGCCTTGGAGGATCAGCTCTGGGCGATCTTCATTGAGACGATCGACACGGCCGCTGCGGATCCACTCGATGTCTACGGTCGGATCGTCGGCCAGGCGCGCGAGGGCCGCGACGACGCGACTTACCGGACCTGGATCAAGACTCGGGTCAAGATCAACCACTCCAGTGGCGGGGCCGAAGAGATCTTGGCTGTCTTCACGGCGCTACTTGCGGGCGCCAGTTCGCTAGTCATCCAGGAACAATTCCCGGCAGCCATTGTGGTTCAGATCGTGAGTTATCAGTCCACGCTCGACGTATCTGAGGCTGCTAGAATTCTCCAAGAGTGCAGGGCCGCCGGAATCTATGCTGTGCTGGAGAGCCCCACCACCTCAGATGCAGAATCTTTCGCTTTCGATTCTGCGGGTGCCGGGTTCGGGGATTGCAATTATCCGACCGTTGGGGGCGGTTTTGCGACCGCCTTAATCTAGGAGAGCATCATGGGGCTTCTGACTTCGCTTCCTCGTTGGGCCACTGGCGGTAGCGCTCAGATCACGGAGCCGTCTAGCGGTAAAAAGGACACAGGATGGGTTCCGGCCGAGAAGCCTCCGGCTCAATACATGAATTGGCTCTTCAAGACAATCTATAACGCGGCTGTAGTTCTTGATGGACTCGCAGGGATAGCGATGACGTGGACGGCGGCGCACGTTTTTAACGCCGGCCTGTCGGCGTCCAGCGCTGCATTTACAGGCGCGATCACAGTGCAGACCCCTACCGTCGCGGCCAACCCGCTTCGCTTTGACTCGGTGCTGGGCGTGGCGAATCTGCCAGCGCTGAACAGGGTCGCGAGCAGTGACAGCGGATCGTTTTACACCACTTCGGACACCCTGGTGGACGTAACCAATCTATCCGTCAGCATCACCACCAGGGGGCGCCCTGTCATGATTGCAGTGACGCCATCTGGAGCCATAAACGGATCGACGATACTGGTGGACGGAACGGCAACGACGCAAAACACCATGTCTATCACCAGAGATGGGACGACTGTGGCCGTAATGACTGTTGGGTACGGAGCGAACATACCGGCGATACTCATGTTTGATTCGCAGGCTGCGGGCACGTACGTCTACAAACTGCGGGCTAGCGGCACGTCAGGGATAGGCGTGTATTACTGCAAACTATCGGTGATTGAACTGTAAGCTACACACCGAACGTCTAACAGCTGCCATTCCTCGTATGCGTCGCTCTGCCAGTATGCCTTGGTGACGGTGCCTGCCGGACAGTCGGACAGTCCGTCCCAGGCGGCATTAGCCCATGAACACTCGACGTAGCCTCCAGAGATCTCTACTACGTCAGCATTCGAGCAGAGCCTGCTTTGATCGGCCTGAACGATAGTCGACTGGGTCGGCAGGGTCCCACAAGTGACCGAGGCGAGTTCAAACGGATCGCTATCGAACGAATCGAAGACCGCGACTATTTTGGCGTCCTGACAGGTCGGAAACTTTGTCCAAGCCTCAACGTCAGCCGCGTGGTCGGTAGGGCGGTAGGAGATCCAAGAGGCGTTGCCCCAAGCGCAGGTGATCTCTGTTGTTTGGTCGCTGCTCTGGGTGCTGACCAAGATCTCGGTGGTGCGGGTATCCGCATTAGAGCAGGCCGTGGTTTGGTCGGCCCATGTGGTCTTGTCTCCCTGGATCGGAGAACCACAGCCGATAGTCAGGACCAGCGTCATCATCGCAATTCGGGTCATCATGTCTGCCTCTGAGAGCCCAACAGGGCGGCGGTGGGGAAAAATTCGATCACGTCAGCTAGCTGCGAGTCCAGGCGATGCGAGGCGGCTTGCTTGAGTGCCCACGCGGCCTCGTGCTCAGGGGATCCGGCCGGGGAGAGCGTCAACGCCGCGCCGAAGAAGGCTACCGCCTGGAGATTGTGGTCTCGCATGATCAGTCCTCTCCGATCACGCCGAGCTCCTCGATGGCGTCGAGGATTCCGGCCGGCAGGGCGCTGAGGTTGCGGTAGTAGAGGTCGGCCAGTTGCTGCTCGACGACCCAGCAGTCCATGGGGGTCATTCCGGCGCTGTCCAGGGAGGCCAGCAGGTTCCGCGCGGTCTCAGCGACGGGATCCGGTGACTCGAAGGCGTAGGCCTGCAGACTATCCGGCAGAATAAGAGTGGCGCTCATGTTCCCCTCGCGGTTTTGCTATTCGCCCGCAGGGCCTCCCGACCGTAGTCGGGGAGTCCTGCCGGCGGGCCCCGTAGGGCCCGGGGTGCGGCTACTGCTTGACCGCGCGATACTGCGCGAGCTCGGGATCGGAGGCGCGCGCTGCGTGCTCCCATACCAGGGTGGCGCGAACCATCTCGTCGAGCTCGTCCTGATCGGCGTCCTGCTCGAGGTGGTAGTGATCGGGATGCGGGGCTACCCACAGTCCGTCCGGGGTGTGCACGAGCCAGCCATGCGACTCGGCTACGGTCTCGTCCCAGCGCACTTGGATCTCGTGCAGCGTGCTCTCGGTCCGGTCCTCCTCGCTGGTGGTGAGCACCTCCGAAATCCACGCGAGCACGCAGCCGTCCTGATCCTCGGAGGGATCCCCGCTCTCGACCATCACGGGAGCATCAGCGTGTTTCTCGGCCCACTCGCCGAGCAGGTAGATCTGATTCCCGGGCAGGACATCGATCGCGCCGACCTCGCGGTCGAATCCGTCGGGGATCTCATAGACCGGGGTGGACGCGGGGAGGGTGTGAATCGTTCCGCTGGTGAGGTCCCGCACCTTGATCATCTGCTGGCTCTGGTTCGTCATGGTCTCTCTCCCTGCTCGGTCGCTCCGTGCGACCATGGATAGACGATACTACTACGTCTGACGGGTGTCAAGTATCCATAGGTCCACGAAAACACAGGCCAAATTTTGCCACCAGGCCGTGCTCGCGCACGATATCGTCGCGATCGCGCGCGGCCTCCTCTGGCGTGGCTCGGCAGGAGCCTGTGATGATTTTGACCCCAGGCACGTTGACCACGGACCGCCAGTAAACGCGGCCATGCTTCCCTGTCCGGTACACGCTGGGATATCCAGAGACGGCCGATTTCCCTTTTCGAGGGACGCCTGACCCGAGCCGACCGCATTCGGCCGCGGACTCCCTGTGCAGCAGGCGACGGGAGTTCACAGGGATCGGCTCGCCACGCTCGGCGGCCTCCCGGACTCGAGCCGGGATATCGCACTGGGGAACGTTATCCCAACCGGCCGAGATGAGTCGGTCTAGTGCCCGTTCATGCGCCCTGTCCGCCCGGCGCGACTCTTCACTCTCGAGTGGATAGTGCCTCGTAAGCTCCGTCATGCCCGTCATTTCGTCCCCCTGCCGTTGGCGTGCTTTTCCGCGAGTTCGCGCAATTTGATGCCGGGGCGCTTCCCGAGCGCCCTCCATGTCGACTCCCGGAGTCGGAGCGAGTAGCGCCTCATCCCCTCCCCGGGCCCCGATCTCTCTCGGATCTCGGTGAGTGGTCGGCCCCGGAGCTGCTGCAGGTAATGACTGGCGCAGAGCCCCTTGGCGCAGGCCTCTCGACCGCATCCGAGGAATGAGCAAGTCGACACGTTAGACCTCCTCGACGGGCGCGGCCGCGGTCGGAGTCGGAGCGGCCGCGTCTGCCTCGATCTCGCCGAGCCCGCGCTCACGGAACGCCCGCGCCAGGTCCATGCGAGTCGCCATCGGCATCTTAGCGATCGCCACCTGGAGCCCGGCGATCTGCTGGCCGGCGTACTTCGCCTGCTCCTGGGCCGCATGGAGTCGGCGGCGCAGGCTGCGGACATCGGGATCATCCATCGCGGCGAGTTGGGCCGACAACACCGCATTCTGTTCCGCGCGGAGCGTAGCTTCGGCGCTGGACGTGGCGGCGATCTGTACCGACTCGGCGAGGTCGACCTGGAGTTTCTCGGAAAACGCTTGGAGTCGCTGGATCTCCTTCTCACTCTCGATCCGTGCCTGGGCGTTCTCCGTCTGAGCCTCTCCCAAGCGCTTCACGAGGCGTTGATTCTCCTCCCAGAGACCTTGGAGTTTGAGGACCTCGAGTTCGGCTGCGTTGGCGCGGGCGGCGAGAATGGCGTTCTTGGTGGGCTGCGGCTTGGCCATGATGTTTGTCCCTCTCCTGGGCTGTGGTGCCCTCTCTCGATCGGACTCGGGTCGGCGCGAGGGAGGGCCGGGCGAGGTGTCGCCCGGTATCGCCGTCAATGTGTGGCCGCGCTGTTGCTGGCGGTAATGGTTGGCGTAGGTTCCTGTCGGCTCCTCGCCGGCTCTTCCTCGCCGCTCCGCGCGGTGAGGTTCGGGCTGCGTGCCCGCAGGGCGCTCCGAGGTGACTCGGGGAGTCCTGCCGGCGGGCCCCGTAGGGCCCGGAGTGCGGCTACTCCTCATCGCGGAGGCTGACGCCGTGGCGACTCACCTCCAGGTCGGCGGCGGGAGCGCCCCCGCGCCCAGCGACATAGGCGTCTGCGGCCGGAGTGATCTTGACGATCCGGTACTCCGAGGTGGCGTCACCGGAGCCCCGGCGCGCATCCGCGATCGCAGCCTCGGGGGTGCTGCCCAGTCCGTACACGGCGCCAGAGATCGGGTCGGTCGCGTCGATCGCCGCAAACCGCCGGCGGTCATCGACCCCTGCTCCTGCCTGATCGTAAGCCGCCGCGTAGGGATTGGGCTCGCCGGAATCGATCGCCGCCTGAAAGTTGCTAGCAAATTTCGCGATATCAAACTTAGGGTTCGCCATGTTCTCTCTCCCTGCTCGGTCGCTCCGTGCGACCATGGATAGACAATACTACTACGTCTGACGGTTGTCAAGGGCTACTTCGCCAGTTTCGCCTCGAGGTCCTCGAGCTCCTGGTGCGCGCGGGCGAACTGCTCCTCGACCTCGCGGGCGGACTGGAGGCGGGCTGCGGCGGCGAGACGGGCGGCGCGCTGGGCGGCGAGGCGGGCGGGAAGCTCTGCGGAGATGCGGAGACTGGCGAGGATGTCTGCGATGAGCGTCGTCGTGGTGGTCTTCATGTCTGCTGGTATTGCAGCCCGCGTGCTAGTAATTCGGAGCGAAACCATAGGGGATTTTCCAGCCAATCCCCGACCCAGGGGTCTCGCGTAAACCCAGGCGGGGGCTGTAGACGGGACACCGGACCACAGGTGCGATACGTGCAAAGGCATGAGCCGATACCTCAGAGCCCTACTCGTCCTGGCCGCGCTGGCGCCCCTGGGAGTCTCCGCGCAGGCCGTGTGCCGCAATCCCACCCCATCGGTCACCACCGTGGGACTCTCCGCGGTCGCTGTACCCGCCACCCCGCTCGATGGTCGGACACAGATCGTGATCTGCAATGCCGCGGAAAACGCCACGGCCGCGACGGTGAAGTGTCGCTCCGATGGCGCCAATCCGACGATCGGACCAGGCTACGTGGGCGACGCGATCGCGCGCGGCACATGTCAGCCCTATTTCGCGGGCAGCGGATTGCCGATCAAATGCATCTCGGACACCGCCAGCACCTACGTCGTCGGCAGGGAGTGCGTCTCATCGGCGCCGCTTCCGGACGTTCCGAGTCCGAGCTCTGCTGGCACCGGTGCAGTCTCGGGTACCGTCGCGGTGAGTTCAATCCCCGCCATATCCGGCACAGTAGCCGTGAGTTCGATCCCTGCCGTCTCAGGTACAGTGACCGTGAGTTCTCTTCCAGCGATCACCGGAGCCGTAACCGGAGGCAAGACTAATGACTCCGCTGCCGCCGGCACCGACAACGTGGGCGCTCTCACCGCGATCACCAGCGCGACGGACCCGACATGGACTACCGGTCATCTCGTAGCGCATTCAGCCGATCTGAATGGCTATGTTCGGAGCGTCATAAAAGGGTCGGTGGCCTCCTATCAGGGCACGCCTGCGCTGATCTATGACTCCGGGGTAGTAGGGTCTGGAGCGGCCATCCTGAGTGGATGTATCGACACCAGCAAAACGGACATGCTCGAGATCGCGTCCCTGAACTCGGACGCCAGTTCGGACCGTTACCTAACAGTCTATTTCTACGACACGACGACGTGCACCAACCAAATCACTGCCCCGTACGCCACCAGCACCAAGGGGTCGGTGACGATCCTCGTTTCGATCGGCCGCGGGTCTGGCTCTGGAGCGTCATGGACGGGAGTCAGCAACATCTATTACGGACTCAAGCTCCCGCCTGGAGTGAAAATCGGTCTCGGCGCTGCAGGCTCCTCCAATGCTCACGTTTGGGTTTGGTGATCCGATGAAGCGCGCGATCCTATTGTTCGTCCTTCTTCCGTTCCTGGCGCGCGCGGGCACGTACGTGACTGGGAATACGACGCCGTTCGTCGACAAGGTTGATGCAAAACCCTGCGTCAACCCGGATGGAACCAAGTGCATTGTAGCGTCCGACATTAACTCGCTCAAAAGCGCGGCGGCGGATCTCAGGACCCATACCACGGGATCGTTCAACGTTCGCGACTACGGCGCTATCCCGGACGATTCCGGGGACGATGCCGCCGCCATCCAGTCCGCCATCAACGCAGCCAAAGTGAAACACGGCGTAGTGTTCTTCCCCGAAGGCACGTATCGGGTGAGCGCCCCATTGGTGCTCGATGAAAATTCCGTAGCTCTACGCGGGGCGGGATACACGGGGGCCACGATTCAAGCCACAGCGGGCATGGATGCCGTGATCAAGTGGTCGGACTCGATGAATCAGTCGTCGCACGAAATCTCCAACCTGAAAATCTACGCCGCCGGTCTGGCCAGCTACGGCATTTACTCTGCGACGATCTCTCATTTCCTGCTGCATCGCGTGCAGGTGATGAATGCGACGTTGGCCGGGGTGTCCCTTGGATATGGATGGGACAACGACATCGTCGAGAGTGCGATCAGCTACAATGGCGGGGATGGCGTCAGGCTGACCATCCACGACAACAACGCCGTCAATATTCTAAACTCGAAGATCTACAATAACTCCGGGTTTGGAATCGTGGCATACCAGGGGACGATCAACGTGATCGGGTCTACCCTGGAAAACAACGCAGCAGGAGCAATCTACCAGGTCAACGGCGGCCGACCGCTGAACGTCACGAACTGCTACTTTGAGGTCAACGGACAGAACGGCTATACGTTCGCCAGCCCGAGCATTACCGTCAAAGCGAACATTCTGCTCAACGCATCCACTGATCCTACCGTCCTGCATGACTGGGGAGACCAGTGGGATATCGTCAATTACGCGCTAAACCTGACGGGATCCAAGTTCATCGGGACATACACGGACTCGATTGTTTTTGCGAGCGGATCTCAGCAGGTAAACATTTGGGGCAATTCACTGGACTCCGGAAAGCCGGCCGTATTGTTCCCTGCTCCCAGGATCGATACATCGTCGGCCCTGCCAGGTCTTCGAGAGGTAACGATCTGGGGTAACTTCGGAATGCAGACCGTAGCCGAGTCCGGGACTTTGAGCGCGACCGCCCCGGTCGATACCTCGGGCTGGGACATTCGCCACGGGTGGGGCTACTACCCTCGCCGCAATTGGATGAGCCCGAAAGCCTCCGCGTATTCCTCGATCGCTTCCGGCGGTGGTGGAACGTTCTCCGTTTCGGCTGGATGGTCTGGTTGGAATCAGTACCAGATCACCAAGGGTGGCGGTGGAGACTCGGACACCTTCGGCGAGACGATCGACCTGAGCGTCAACACCGACCTCAAGGGGCAACTGGTTTATCTGGCCGGACAGGTCTGGACCAACGACACCAGTTCCGATGTGGCGTTCTACAACAGCGTCACCGGCGCGGACCGCTCGACTCCTACGGCAGGTACCGTGTCTCCTCAGTGGCGCGCTACGACGTTTCGGATGCCCACCAGCGGAACCGTTACGGTTGGCTTTCGGCTGATTGGCGGAACCGGTACGAGCGCCACCCTGTATCAGCCGGTGCTTGCGATTGTGGGATCGCCTTACGCAGACCTCACCCGGGACGCTCCTGCTGCTCCAGAATCGGCGCGAACCACCACGATCGGCTGGGATCCCGGAACCGTAAACCCGGCATCGTGCGCGGCCGAATCGATCACGATTGCTGGAGCGGCAACCGGATCTGAATGCTTGGCTACCTCGAGCACTTTGAATTCGACGTTGCTCGCGGATTGCCACGTAACAGGGACCAACACCGTGTCGCTGCGCGTCTGCAATGCCGGGGGCACAGGTCAGGCCGGATCCGCCTATTACAGTGTTAGGATCTTCACCCCATGACCCGCCTCCTCCCTCTCCTCGCAGTCCTAGCGTGCGCGCACCAGGCGCGGCGGCCGGTG
>CAZOOK010000035.1:0-56453 GCA_964581385.1 uncultured Salinisphaerales bacterium | reverse complement strand
TATAAATCCGATGGCACTCCCATCGGTCCGAGAACCTCATCAAGCAATGAAGGCATGTCGGCAAGCCGTCGCAATGCTTCTTTTTCGCGCTCCTGGCCTTCGACTTCAATTAAGTACTTTTCTGCCATGTCGTCCTCGACGCTAAGGGAGATGTCTGGGCCCAACTGTGCGGCATCGCTGTCACGATCGCCATACTTTACGCGTCCTGCCGTCGCATACAGAATGCGGCTGGGGGTAGGGGACACGGACGGCCAGGGAGAAGGGGATGCGCAGAACGATAACCGCGGCGTTCCTGGTGATCAGCATTGTCAGCCCGTTTTGCTCTTGGGCAGATGCCACTCAGCCGCCAGCACCTTCGGCGGCAGCGTCCTCAGTAGCTGTTCCTGACGATGGCCGCGGCTACGTCAATTCTAGCGGCAACTGGGTGCACTCACCGGTTCATGCCGATTCGCCGCCTGTCGGTGCCTCGGCGCAATGCCGTGACGGCACATACAGTTTCAGTCAGCATCGCCAAGGAACGTGCTCGCATCACGCTGGTGTAGCGAAGTGGTTATAAGCTCCAGGCGTCACCGCCTCCGCTTCGCCCCGCGCTTTCCCCCAACCCAACCGGTTTCGGGTTGAGACCGTGGGACTATGGTGCTCTGTATTGAATTCAGAAATGCGACTGCTTGATCGAACCCTGATTCGCTTCGTTCAACCATATCCATCGGTCGAATTTGACCACCTTCGAAGCCTGGATGGTATTGAGTAGCCCACACCCCGCCGTCGAGCTCATTTCCGAAAACGTTCGCCAGCTCGAGGTAGAAGCGTCGGCAGCGGTCACGTTGCTCGTTCGTTGGGATGCTGCCTGTTGGATATGCAGGCGTAAGGTCGCGATCGGACATGAGCTGCATTTTACCGGGAGCCGTGCCGTCGTAGACTGTATCCGTGTGTGCGAACTACGAAGCCGCCACGGCCGCTGCCATTGAACGACGGCGAGGAACCAAGCCGGTCTTTACTTACGGTGAGGTCTACCCGGGCCGCGTGGCGCCGCTGATCACCAACGACGGCAGCAGGAGAAGAAGGAGCAACGCTGTACGATCATGGTCGAGTGCCGGGGGCGGCGCGGAAGGCAAAGGCACTCTGCGGAGTCGCCACCTTGCCAGTGGCGCGTTGTGTCGGACGCGGTCCATCTTATCCGTCTCAACCAGAGGGCAATTTCGACTTGTCGCGAGGCGGCGGCTGAAACGAAGAAAGAACAACGCCGCGCCATTACCGTGCCTTGAACCGCTGTGCAGCGGCACCTGTCGTGTCACGCACGGTTGGAAGACATAAAGTCAGTGGCGGAATTTTGGCGTGGATTCCGTAACATGCGCTGTATCCGGAATTTGCAATAGTAGAAATTATTGGTATCCAAAGTCATTGATGTTCGTGGTTTTGGAACATGAGTTGCGCGTAATATGCAGGCGCAGGGTTAGGGGAGCTATCTCGAATGGCGAGCGGTCGCATTCGTCTGCGGCACGTCGACCGTGACATTGATTGGCTCCTGAACCTCCGAGTGTTCGATTGCGCGCCTCGGGCTATTCGCAGCGGGCACGCGGTCGATGGCGAAGTTCTGCAACATTCGTCGTATTAGATATATCAGCAACAACATTGAACGGGGATTCACGTGGAAAGACGCGACGGCGGAACGGCAGGACGTGTACGGACGCTTTTTGGGAAGATCGTCCGGGGTTCATCAAACGTGGCCGAGCACGTTGGCAACAAAGCCGGGATCGAGCGTGAGACCGTTGACGAGGGTTACCCTCTTGCAAAGGCGCATTCAGTTTCCATGCAGACTGGCGGCCGACTCATTTCGCCCGGTGCGAAATGGGCCGCAATAATTTCCTGCTTGTTTGCTTTTACGGTCCCCGATGCCGTGGCGGGTGGTGTTGAGCGCTCGCCAGTTAACGATGACGCCGGAGTAGGCGCATCCGGGATTCCTGAAGTCGTTGTTACTGCACCGGATTTGTCGACGAGTTTGGACCTCAATTTCGAAAGTGGTTTTGAAACCAATATCCCGGTCTATAAGGATCCGATCCGTCCCAAAACTCCCTCCGATCAGAAAAAGGACGGGCCCGATCAGAAGGGGTGCTCGACGATGTCGAATCACCCGGTGATCATCCAAGATGGCAACAAGGTCCTGCCAGAGACCGATTTCCAGACGCATCACCTCAATCCCATCCATCTGACGCGCACGTACAACCACTACAACACCGCGACCGGAATTTTCGGTAAAAACTGGACTTCGAACTACGATCCATCTCTATTTTTCACGCTCAGTAACGGTACGTCCTGCGGCGCGGTTCCCGGACAGACGTCCAGCTGTGTGCAGCCCGCTTCCAGCGTCACGACGGTCGCGGCAATTGCATCGGATGGTTCCACGACCAGCTACACATGGAACGCGACCGATCAGCGTTGGGAGAATAGTTCGCCCGACGCTGACGATTGGTTCATCCGTAACGCCGACGGTAGTTGGACACGCAACGCCAAGAGCGGAGCGGTCGAGAACTACAACGTGCAGGGTTTCGTTACCTCCGTTGCCAATCCGACGGGGATCGGCATGAGCTTCTCCTACACCTCAAATTACCTGACAACCGCCACGCATTCCAATGGTCTGAGTGTCCATTTTAATTGGTTTTATGGTCTGCTCACATCGGTGGTCGACCCGGCTGGCAACACATATTCGTATGAATATAACTCGAATGGTTACCTTTCCCAGGCGATCTATCCCAACGCTACGGGCCACGCGCGCACGTATTATTACGAAGACACCCGATTCCCGAATGCCTTAACCGGGATTGCCATCAATGGTGTTCGCTACAGCACGTATAGTTACAATAGCTACGGCCAAGTTTATCAAAGTGGGTTGTCCGGGGGGGTCGAACAATTAACGTTTGCCTATAACGGCAGCACTTCGACCACCATTACCAATGCTGCGGGCGCAGTCACTACCAACAGTTATTCCCTCATTCAGGGGCAGTACAGGCTCGTGAGTGTGGGCCAGTCTCATGTAACGGGTTGTCGCAACGTCATGGCGACGACCTTCTACGATGTTTACGGCCACCCTTCTTATTCTTATGACCAAAATGGAAACGAGACGACCTATACGTACAGCAGCAATGGCTTGCCGCAGGATGTTATCTCCGGAGCAAACCGTTCAGGTCAGCAGGAAGAGACGCAGTACACCTGGGATACAACAAAAAACCGGGTAACGAATATCAAGACTCTTGGCCCCAATTCCTCGCCGATCGCTAACACAGTCTATAGCTACTATCCCGATAGCTCACCAGCAAAGAACCGACTGCAATCCGTTACGGTCACTAATCTTACAGCGAACGGCGTGCCCAACCAGGCTCAGACCACAACCTATTCTTACGCCTTCTACGCTAGCGGCATTCCGTCCCAGATAATTGTGAGTGGCCCGTTGGCCGGATCGAAGGGTTATCAGGCGAGTAATTACGATGGTTATGGCGACCTTACCAGCGTTTCTGATGTCGCTGGTAACACGACAACGTATTCGTATACCAATACGGGTCTTGGTCTACCGAGCCAGGTAACCGATCCGAACGGTGCGGCGATCGCTTACGGATACGACGCCCTGGGGCGTATGGTTTCAATGCAACCGTTGCACGACGGGATTTCTCCAACGACGACATTCAGCTATGACGGCATGAATCATCTTACTCAGGTCAAATACCCTGATCTCAGCTGGATTCAATACGGATACGACGCTGCCGGACGGCGTACCAGCATCGCCACCAGTGAATCAGCCTCCGATAAAACAACATTCACATATTCGGTGCTGAGCACGTTGAGCAATGTCACCATCGGAGTGCCGGGAAGCACAACCTATTACTCTCACAGCTGGACCCCCGATTCCGTGGGGCGCCCTCTGACCGAGTTCGGCAACCATCAACAATATATCCAGTATTCCTACGATGGAAATGGCAATCTTAAGACGCTGACGGATTCATTAGGAAACGTTAAAACATATACGTACACCGCTCATAATCAGGTGAGTACCGTTACCGATCAATATGGCACAGCGGGCCAAAATGCCGTCGTGACCTACACGTACGACAACCCCTCGCATACGGCCACGGTGCTTGACGCGAAGGGCATGACCACATCCTCCAGCTACGACGGCTTCGGACATCTGATCCAGCTCAGTAGCCCTGACAGCGGAATTACCACATATAGTTACGACGCGCAAAATCGCCTCACACAGATGATGCGTGCCGACGGTACGATCACGAGCTACAGCTACGATAATCTAAATCGAATCAAACAGATCCAGGCTGGCAGCGCGGTCAAGACATACACGTATGACACCTGCACTTACGGCATTGGCCAGCTCTGCAGTTTCAGTGATAGCAGCGGATCAACCAGCTATACCTATCGTCAGAACGGCATTCTAGCTTCGCAGACCAATGTCATCAGCGGCACAAGTTATACGACGAGCTGGTCTTACGATGCGCGCGATCGCGTCGCCGGCATCAGTTACCCTGGCGGCAACAGCGTAAGCTATGGTTATACCGGAGCCACCGCTCTGTCCAAGATCACCTCCGTGAATGCGGTAGTGAATGGCGTAAGTCAAAGTGTTGCCAGCAACATTCAATATTATGCAAACACCTTTGGACCGCTACAGCAAATGACTATGGGTGATGGGAACACTCAGACGCGGACCTATGACACGGATTTTCGCCTGACCTCGATGATCGCTCCTACTGTGCAATCCTGGAGCTATAGCTACAACGCCAACAACGACATCACGACGCTTACCAATAACTTTGAATCTACGCTCACGGAAACGCTGCAATATAACGCGCGTCGGCAATTGTCATACTTTGCAACCACCAGCGGGAGTACATCGATTACATTCGGTCCAAACGGCAATCGGAATGGCTACTATAATGGTAATTACTACACGTATGATCCTTACAGTAATCGCATCTCTTCGATTTCCGGCACCCCGTCATCTACGTTCGGGTATGACAGCCCTGGCAATCTGCTCAGCGACACGCGCAGCGCCGGCAGCCGCACGTACGGCTATGACAGCTTCAATCGGATGAGTAGTTTCACCAACGTGACCTACGGCTTAACCACGTCTTACACCTACAATGCGTTGGATCAGCGCGTCCGGAAAGCCGGACTCCCCGGAACGTACAATTACGTCTACGCTCCAGATGGTACGTTGCTCGGTGAAACATCCAACGGCGGTACGGCGCTGACCACCCAATACATCTGGTTTAACGGTCAGCCGATCGGCCTGATCCGAAATAATGTGCTGTATTACATTAGCAACGATCATCTCGGACGGCCGCATAAAGTAAACGCCGCCAACATGACACAATTGTGGGTAGTTACTAATCAACCATTCGACCGTACTGTCACTACCGACAATATCGGAGGTCTGAATCTCGGATTTCCAGGACAGTACTACGATACGGAATCAATGCTCTACTACAATCAGCATCGGTACTACGATCCGGCAACCGGGAGATATATTCAGAGCGATCCACTTGGTCTCAATGGTGGAATAACCACATATGAGTATGCCGGTGGGAATCCGATTAGCTTTGTCGATCCGTTAGGACTTTACTGCGCATCCACGGAGGATTTGGCGACTATTCATGACATGGTAGCAGGCGCTGTTGTGGGAGCGGCACTTGATGGTATTGCTTCAAAGAGCTGGGCGGGTGCAGCAGAAGGTGCCGT
The DNA here is from genome assembly GCA_964581385.1 of uncultured Salinisphaerales bacterium. Lineage (GTDB taxonomy): Bacteria > Pseudomonadota > Gammaproteobacteria > Nevskiales > Nevskiaceae > CAZOOK01. The sequence goes on along the minus strand of CAZOOK010000035.1, from coordinate 50,714 downwards.
AATTGGCAGCGCAGTAAGCTTTGTGGGAGATTCGTTTATTCAGGGCTTGGCTTTATCCAACAGCCCTGCAGGAGCGGGCTTTTACGGCGGATTCGCTACGGCGCTGTCAGGCGATAAAGTAAGAGGAATTGCGGGCGCTGCTGCAGGCGCTGCCTTCAACGCGTTTTTACCCACTGTTGCCGGGCCGGTATCACAGCAAATGATAAGCGATGTGGGAGGAGGCGTCGCTGTTGGAATAGGCAGTGGGAACGCGGTTCTCGGAGGTATCACTGCCGTGGCCAATCAACTTGGCAGCCTTGCTAGTCTGGCTGTTCAACTCGGAAGTGATTGCGGCTGTGGTCACTAGTTGATATGACCACCATTAAATTATCGCGATTTGCGCCAATTGTTATAGCCGTAATTTGCGTTATGGCAATTTTGTTTGGCCTCTATCTAAGTGACAGAGCTCAGATTACCAATAAGCAATTCAGGGTGATTAAGCTCGTATTTAGTATTCCAGGTCTTGTAGCATTGTGGTTTGTGTCTAAGGATGTTCGCAAGAGACGTGGAATTGGATCTGTGAAAGACTTGTAGAAACTCGGTAAGGCGGAATGAAGGGTGGAATGGAGCCGCGCAGCGGCGTATTGCACCTTCCACGAGCTGGCGGCCTTTACCGATGACGGTCTCGATGACCTGGCGTAGCGCCTAGCGATCGGCGGTGTGGAGCCTGCCGAGCGTTTTGTGGATGATCTCGTAGCTCGCATAGGTCGAAAGCATCGTTCGTCGGTGAGATAGCTTATGCCCTGCGATGCGGAGTTCCGATGAAGTTTACGATCCGGCTTGAATTTGATGGATCTGCCATGAGAGGTTTTTGAGTTTCAGAACGGGTCTCTCAATGAAACGCCAACTTACCGCGGCGATGAGCACCGCTATAGAAACAGTTGCTGAAATCGGCCATCCGTGACGTTGTAGCAGGTTATAAATCGGAATGTGGTAGAGGTATAGGCCATAGGAAATATCCCATTTCGGGTCGACGAGTTTTGGTCCCCAAGCGCCGATCCCAACCACCGCTGCCGCTTCGGCCATCGTCCATAGCTGCATCGCTACCCTGTCTGCGAAGTACGGAGGAAAGGCAAGGCACAAGACTAGCAATGCGATCCAAGTGATGCTGTGAACGCGAGCAAGTCGGTGCCGATAGATATACATGAGCGAACCTATTGGGAAGGTCGCCAAGATCCAACCGATGCGCTCAACCCTACGAGGGTAGCTTAGAAGCAACAGCGGGATGACCGTGGCACCTAGTGCGACCCATATCCAGACCGGCCACTTCGCCCGGTAGATACCGATGATTACGCCAAGTGCAAGCGCGGCATAAAGTACTTCTTCGACCATTAGTGACCACAAAGGACCGTCGGCTGACGTTCGGCCAGAAAGTCCCGCCATCGCATAATCGACCAGTGTCGGCGGGATCGCTGAGAACCCTGATGCAAACGCAACCAGAACGAGTGCAGTTATAAACCCAGGCCCAACCCGACACAGGCGTTTCCAGGCGAAGCGTGGCCAAGATGGGGACTGCTCGAAGGACTGCAGTATTAAGAAGCCGCTGATGGCAATGAAAGACGGCACAGGATTGATATACCAGCCCGATCCGGCCCTTGGCGGTACAACGTGTAAATGGAAAAGCATAACTTCGGCGGCTAACAGAAGTCTCAATAATCCAAAATTTGGATATATCTCACGTTTCATCGCAATAGATTGTTTCACCGCTCGAACACGGGGCTGATCCTGCTCCGCACTTTCGAATACGCTGCACAACGCATCGATTTCTTCCAACGTCGTATCGCTGCGAATCGTCTTTGCCGAGCGGACCGGATTGGTGATCATCATCAAGTGGTAGGAGTCGATATTCAACCGGCGTGGCTACTGGCGATCCTTGAAGGCTTGAAGCGGCTTTTTAACCTCTTCAAACGGATAACTGGTCGAGTAATCCGGGGGAACGGTACATGAATCTCTCGATTCATACCGCTCCTATTGTCCAGCCGCATCAAAATGGGTGACCGACCAGTATGCAATGAGCGGGGATGCTAGCGCGTAACGTACTTCATCCTTTCCCGCGCCTGCAACGGGTTAATCGACAACTTAGAGGCCCGTGGTGTGGTGCGCACACCTTCGTGGTTTGCCATCTGCGGCGCCACTTCGAGCTTCCCGCCGTTGCGAAGTATTCCTTAATTCCGGCCGCGCGAAAAGTGTGGCAATCAATCTTGGTGTTCACATCGGCATCCGTGGCCCGCCGACGGATCATGCGGTAGTCATCAGCTTGGCTGGCGAAGCTCCCCACGTCCGTGTCGATCGCTTCGATAAGTCCCGTAACAGACTTGGTGCAAATTCGTGCCACGGCGGTCCCAGCGTACTGCCGCCCTTGTCGTCGCCCCAGCCAGTGCGCAACGGCTGGTGGATGTCACCGACGAGATGCACAACGTACTTGAGCGCCTTCAGCCGCTTCTCTGACGATGCGTCAGACGCCAGAACGGCACGCTCTCGCTCAATCGCGGCGACGACGCACTCACCGTCGGAGCAATCGCACGCCGGCTCATAGTGGCAGTTTCCCCGGGGGAAGTTAACGAAGTGCCAGCGTGCGGTCGCCGGCGCTTTGTGCTCATCCGCCCACGTCGAGACCGACGTCGGCGTTGCGCCTGGCTCCCGCGCCAGCAGTAAATCGACGCCGGCCGTCGCCTTCGGTGTCAGTTGCGAGTACGCGACTTCAGCGACGATCTGATGCCCTTCAGCGCCCCACGGTAACGCAGGAGCGGAAGTTGCGAGCGAGTCAGCGGCGAGCGTGGATCTGATCTTCATGGGCGATGACGTAATTTCGGGCGCGTCTGCGTATCTATCGGTATGGATTTTGTTGGACCCGATCTACTGCACATCGTAACCCTGGCGAGTCGCGTAGGGCGCTCGGCAGTGATCGATGGCCAGTGCGTGGCGATATTCACGCAACTCGAGCACGATACCGAAGAAGGAATGCGTTATGTGAGCTATCGGGTCAACCGCGTGCGTACATTCGCGGAAGCGTTGGGTGTGCTTCCTTCTTCGACTACAACTTGCGGCGCCGTGGGCAACGACAAAGGGCCGGTTTCGATCATGCGCAGCGCCACGTCAACGACGTCCGCAACTGACCGTTCTCCGTGCTGAGGTGAAAACGGAGTTGAGCCTATGTCGCTGCCTCAGTATTTAGCCGTCATTGTCCTGCTCGCGGTTGTCATCGCGCTGCTCTCGGAGAACTCAAGTCGCCGGTTTCGGACCAAAAACCAGAAGCCGAAAGCGCTTCGATTCAGACCGCGTCGACCTTAACACTCGCTAAAGTAAGGACTCTGCTGCGCATAGCCCATAGCCCATAGCCCGCCACGGGCCGCGCCACGGGTTTATTGCGGCTGGCAGTGCATGCTGTGTGCTTGAGTACGTGAAAAATATTTGCATCTGAGTTGGGAAGTGCCGCGATGGGAATCGGGGATGGCCATCACCAAGGCTGAATTGGCCGAAGCATTGTTTGAGGAGATCGGGCTCAACAAGCGCGAGGCGAAGGAATTCGTCGACTCGTTCTTCGAGGAGATCCGCAGCCAGCTGGAAGCCGGCCACGAGGTGAAGCTTTCGGGATTCGGTAAATTCATTCCACGCCAAAAGAAACAGCGACCTGGGCGCAATCCGAAAACCGGAGAGGAGATCCCGATTTCGGCGCGGCGTGTGGTGGTGTTTCATCCGGGACAGAAACTTCGGTTTCGCGTCCGCACGTCGGAGTGATGCGGCCCGCCGACTCATCGCGAATTCAACCGATCCGCGTTCAGGAAAACAAATCAGAGCAGACGCGCGCTCGCGCGTATTCTTCGGTCTGTCCGGAATCAACCGCTTGTCAGAATTTGGCAAGTTTCTGCCTGCACTTGTTTTGACCGTTTCACAGACGCCAGCAGCCGATGCGTTCTGTGAGTAGATTTGTGAGTACGTTCGACGGGACGGTAAGTCTGCTTTCAACATATTCAGTGGGTTAGGGTGACGATTCTGTTCCTGCTCGGCGCGCCAATTCAATCCGCGTTGACGCCACCGCGCAGGACATTTTCCCGCAGCCTGCGCAGTTCGTCGCGCTTTTTCGCCGCGACTTCGAATTCGAGGTTCTGCGCGGCCTGGCGCATTTCCTTTTCGAGCTTCGCGATCATTTTGGCGACCTTTTCCGGTGCCAGGCGCCCATATTCGGCTTCACGTTCCGCGATCCTCATGGCGACGGCGCCGTCAATGGCTTCATAGCCCATGCGCATGACGTCGGCGACGCGTTTCTGCACACCCTTTGGCGTGATGCCGTGCGCTTTGTTATGCGCAATCTGCTTGTTGCGCCGCCGCTCGGTTTCATCCAGCGCACGCCGCATCGAACCAGTAATCTGGTCTGCGTACAGGATTGCGCGACCATGAAGATGGCGCGCGGCGCGGCCGATGGTCTGGATCAGCGAGCGCTCCGAGCGCAGGAAACCTTCCTTGTCGGCGTCGAGAATCGCGACCAGCGACACCTCGGGGAGATCGAGTCCCTCGCGCAACAGATTGATGCCGACCAGCACGTCGAACTGGCCGAGACGCAGATCGCGGATAATTTCGGCGCGCTCGACGGTGTCGATGTCCGAGTGCAGATAGCGCACTTTGACGCCGTTCTCGTGCAGGTAGTCGGTGAGATCCTCGGCCATGCGCTTGGTCAGCGTGGTGATCAGCACGCGCTCCTGCTTCGGCACGCGAATGCGGATCTCGCCAAGCACGTCATCGACTTGCGTCGACGCCGGCCGCACTTCGACCTGCGGATCGACGAGTCCGGTCGGCCGCACCAGCTGCTCGACGATCGCGCCGCCGCATTTTTCGATTTCATACGGTCCCGGCGTCGCGGACACATAAATGGTTTGCGGCGCCAGCCGCTGGAATTCCTCGAATTTCAGCGGTCGGTTATCGAGCGCGCTCGGCAGGCGGAAGCCGTATTCGACCAGCGTTTCCTTGCGCTGGCGGTCACCGCGATACATGGCGCCGATCTGCGGCACGGTAACGTGCGATTCGTCGAGGACGACGAGCGCGTCCGGCGGCAGGTAGTCGAACAGGCAGGGCGGGGGCTCACCGGGTTTGCGGCCGGTGAGCCAGCGCGAGTAGTTTTCGATGCCTGAGCAGAAGCCGACTTCCTGGATCATTTCCAGATCGAAGCAGGTGCGTTGTTCTAAGCGCTGTGCTTCCAGCAGCTTGGCGTTCTCTCGAAAATATTTGAGACGTTCCTGCAACTCGGTCTTGATGCCGCCCAACATGCCAAGCATGCGCTCGCGCGGCGTCACGTAATGGCTTTTCGCGTAGATCGTGTAGCGGGGGAGCTTCTGCCGCACTTCACCAGTCAGCGGGTCGAATACCGACAGCGACTCCACCTCGTCGTCGAACAGCTCGATGCGTATGGCTTCGTCGTCGGATTCGGCAGGGTGCACATCGATGATTTCGCCGCGCACGCGATAGGTGCCGCGCTGCAATTCCACGTCGTTGCGCGTGTACTGCATCTCAGTCAGGCGGCGGATGATCTCGCGCTGCCCGATACGGTCGCCGCGGACCAGATGCAACACCATCTGAAAGTAACTTTCCGGATCACCCAGGCCGTAAATCGCGGAGACCGAAGCGACGACGATCGCGTCGCGCCGTTCCATCAAGGCTTTCGTCGCCGACAGGCGCATCTGCTCGATGTGCTCGTTGATCGAACTGTCCTTTTCGATGAACGTGTCGGTGGATGGCACGTAGGCTTCGGGCTGGTAATAGTCGTAGTAGCTGACGAAATACTCGACGGCGTTGTTCGGAAAGAATTCCTTGAACTCGCCGTACAACTGCGCCGCCAGCGTCTTGTTCGGCGCCATGATCAGCGTTGGCCGCTGCACGCGACTGATGACGTTGGCGATCGAAAAAGTTTTGCCGGAACCGGTGACACCGAGCAGGATCTGGTGGGCGAGACCGTCATTCAGGTTTTCAACCATCTTGTCGATCGCAGCCGGCTGATCACCGGCCGGGGCCCAGTCCGCGCGAATGCAAAAGGCTTCACCGCCGCGGCGTTTGAGCCGCACGACCTTGTCGGCTGCGGGTTCGACTGGAATCTCTCGCTTGGTCATCCGGCCATCATGCGGCCGGACGACGCGCTTTTCCAGGCCTGCGATCGCGTCAGCCGGATCGCGTAGAGCAAAGTGCTGAATCGGGCCGGGGCTCCCATACGGTCACCGTTTTCCGCTATCCTTTCGCGCCCTTTATGACCATTGCATGACCGGGAAAAACACCGTGGAATTCCAGCTCGCCGATCGCGTCCGCCGTATCAAGCCGTCTCCGACCCTTGCCGTCACCGCCAAGGCGGGCGAGCTGAAAGCGCAGGGCAAGGACGTGCTGTCGCTGGGTGCCGGCGAGCCGGATTTCGACACGCCCGCGCACGTCAAGGCCGCCGGCGAGAAAGCGATCCGCGACGGCTTCACCAAATACACGCCGGTCGGCGGTACGCCGAGCCTGAAAAAGGCGGTGATCGCCAAGCACGAACGCGACAACGGCCTTAAGTACGAACCGAGCCAGGTCATCGTATCCTGCGGTGGCAAGCAGGCTTGCTACAACCTGTGCCAAGCGATCCTCAACAGCAGCGACGAGGTCATCATCCCGGCGCCGTTCTGGGTCAGCTATCCGGATATGGCGCTGCTGGCCGACGGCAAACCGGTGATCATCGAGACCAGCGCGGCAACGCGCTACAAGATCACCGCCGCGCAGCTCGAAGCCGCGATCACGCCGCGCGGCAAGCTGATCTTTCTGAACAGTCCGTCGAACCCGTCCGGCATGGCCTATACCAAGGCTGAACTGACCGCGCTCGGCGAGGTGCTGCGCAAGCATCCGCGCATCGTCATCGCGACCGATGACATGTACGAAAAAATCCTGTGGGCGAAAGAGCCGTTTTCAAACATCATCAACGCCTGCCCGGACTTGTACGAGCGCACGGTGGTCATTCATGCGGTATCGAAGACCTATGCGATGACCGGCTGGCGCATCGGCTGGGCCTGCGGTCCGAAGCCGATCATCCAGGCGATGGCTGACATCCAGAGCCAGAGCACATCGAATCCGACCTCGATCGCGCAGGTCGCGGCCGAGACCGCGCTGAACGGCGACCAGGCCTGCGTCGCAGAGATGACCAAGGCGTTCAAGCGCCGGCACGATCTGCTGGTCGAAGGGCTCAACAGGATTCCGGGCATCCGCTGCCTGCCGGGTGATGGCACTTTTTACGTGTTTCCGGACGTGTCCGGCCTGATCGCCCGGCTCGGCGTAAAAGATGATCTAGCGCTGGCGGATAAGTTGCTCAACGAAGCACTGGTTGCGCTGGTGCCGGGCTCGGCTTTCGGCACGCCTGGACATCTGCGTCTATCATTTGCGACTAGCGACGAAATCCTGAAAAAATGCCTCGAACGCATCGCCAAATTCGCTGGTGCGTGAATTGCCATTGCGTTAGTTCCCGTCTCGGCTAAAATACGCCCCTTCTTCACGGTATTCCCCGATAGCTCAGTCGGTAGAGCAAGCGACTGTTAATCGCTGGGTCGTAGGTTCGAGTCCTACTCGGGGAGCCAATTAAATCAATATATTGAAAGGGCCGCTTAATGCGGCTTCTTTTTTGTCCGGGTTTCCCTTGGGGTTCCCGCAAGCGTCCCACTGCGATACAAACTAGCTTTAACAATCCGTTGCCGCAGGTGAGTGAGCCCACGTCCAGCTAAACGGCAAAATAGTCAGAAGTCTCTTCTGACTAATCTGGAAACCAAAGTGCTGTGAGCGAGAATACAAGTCCGCTGCTGACCACACGGGTACATGAAGCATTGCTCGCGGCCAGGGCTGCCGGTAGTTCTGTGGCTGAATGCTCACTTGACCTTGGTCGTTCCGCGACCAGTGTCGAGATCGGCGCATCAGGATGGATGTGGAACGGCCGTCATTTCCCCTTTCTGGACGTCTGCAAGGACAGAACGATTTACCACTGGGTCAGCGGGGGCTTTCAGCCAGCGGCGCGATTCACCAATTCATTGATCAAGTTGGTGCCAACAGAATGGGGGCCACCCACGTTCGAAATTGATGGCATCAAGATGCTGCCCACCGCGCGAATCTCACCTTATGCAGATGCCGAACGCAAAGTCGGCCTGATTCAGCCGCGCGGCAAGGTAATTCTGGACACTTGCGGCGGCCTGGGCTATTTCGCCGCGTGGTGTTTGCACGGCCACGCTCTGCAGGTGAATTCCTATGAAAAGAATCCCGACGTGATCTGGCTGCGCAGCCTCAATCCCTGGTCACCCGAGTGCGCCGGCCCGCATGGGATGAAAAGCGCATTGACGCTCACGAATGGAGATATCGTCGAGGAGATTGCAACGCTGCCAGACGAGTCTGTGGACGCAATCTTGCACGACCCGCCGCGTTTCGGCATCGCCGGAGAATTGTATTCGCAAGCGTTCTACGGCCAGCTGGCTAGGGTGCTCAAGCGCCGGGGCAAGTTGTTTCATTACACCGGCACGCCGAATAAGCTGACCAGCCGACGCGATGTGCCCAACGAAGTAGCAACTCGGTTACAACGCGCCGGGTTTACAACCGAGTTGAACGGCGATGGGGTAGTGGCGGTTAAAGCGCGATAGCCCGCTAGCCGGATGCGGCGCGATAGTGGCCTGTATTGCCTCATACGTAATCGGGGCGATATGCTCATTTTGGACAGATACCGACAAAGGAGCCCACTCTGAGCCTCAAACTTTATGCGCATCCGTTTTCGTCCTACTGCCAAAAGGTGCTGATCGCTTTATACGAAAACGGAATCGCCTTCGAATACTGCATGCCGGGGCCGGATTATCCCCAGTTCGACGCCGAGCTGGAACAGCTGTGGCCGTTCAAACGTTTTCCCTTGTTGTTGGATGACGGCCGCACGGTCGTGGAATCGAGCATCATTATCGAACATCTGCAGCTATACCACCGCGGTGCGTTGCGCCTGATTCCAGACGGGCCGGAAACCGCACTCGAAGTACGCTTTCTGGATCGCTTCTTCGATCTCTACATTCACACACCGATGCAGAAGCTGGTGGGCGACAGCCTGCGCGCCGCGGAGAACCGCGACCAGCAAGGAACCAAAGAAGCAAGACAGATGCTCGACACCGCCTACCGCTGGCTGGAGCCACGCCTGCAAAACCGTGAGTGGGCAGCCGGAAGCAGCTTCACCCTGGCGGACTGCTCCGCCGCGCCGGCGTTGTTCTACGCGGACTGGGCGCATCCACTCGGCATGCAATTCCCCAACATCATCGCCTACCGCAAGCGCCTATTGGCACGACCATCGTTCGCGCGCGCGGTGGACGAAGCGCGCCCCTATCGCTCGTTCTTTCCGCTGGGCGCGCCGGATCGCGACTGAAGTCACGGACTACGCCTGCGGCGTCGAAGGCTGCTGTGCAGCCGCTTGCGCGGTGTCACGCAGCGCTCGGAACAAAGCGCGATAAGCACGGCCTTTCCGTGCATTGGCGTCACCGCCGGCCGCTGCCGTGTTCTCGCGACGCGCATCGCGAATCAACGCACGCAACGCTGGCGTGACACCGCCGGGATAGGCCGCACCCCATTCGGTCAGCTCATTGTCGTCAGCCATCAATCGCTCGCGCCACTGCTCGATCAGCTGTTGCGCGCGGCCTTCCTGGGCGCGTCGCGCACGGCTGGCCTCCAGCGCTTCATGCAAGCGTTCTGGATCGGCCTGACGCAACAGCTTGCCGACGTATTTGGCCTGACGGCGGCGCGCTTCGAAACTGCGGAGAGAGTGGTACTGCGTGAAGGCCTCGCGCAGCGCCTCGGGCAAGTCGAGCTGTTCAAGCTCGGCGGCAGGCAGCTCTAACAGAGCATTAGCCAGATCTTGCTGGTCGTGCGCAGCCTTCTTCGCCTGCGTACGGCTTTCGTACGCACTGTCGTCATCTTCGTCCTCGTCCCGCTGTCGTCGCATCGTTATCGCACCGGTTACAGCACCCCGCTCCCTCGGCGGAGCAGCTCGATCACCGCGAGGTTAGAGCTTCTTTGCGGCTCCGCGGTGCTCATATTCCTGTTCAACAGTGGCTAGAGCCGCTCGGATTAAGAACGCGTCCGAAGATCCACGAGCTTACAATAAACCTCAGGCCAGGAGGCCTCTGGTCGGCAGCCATTGATATGGCCGGGGTTCCACCCCGTCATCACAGACGGCCTTCTCCACAGCCCCTCTCATTCAACTACGCTGTGTCGGTTCCCAATCGAACCTTCGGATCAGGCATTTGATCAAATATGAAGGACGCCCCTTGGGGGCGGGGCGCTATCTCGATCCACACCGTTGGCGCGGCAATGACTCAGGAAACATCGGAGGCTACGCGATGGCCAATTCAACGTCCATTCCAGCAATCCGGCCTGACAAGGCTGCGTGGCGGCAGATTGTTGAGAAGTATCGGCAGCCATCGACTGGACGTGCGATGTGGCAGATCATTAACACCTTCGTCCCCTACGCGCTGCTCTGGTATTTCATGTATTTGAGCCTGGCAGCATCCTGGTGGCTGACCGTGCCGCTGGCCCTGCTCGCGGGCGCCTTCCTGGTTCGCATTTTCATCATTTTTCACGACTGCGGCCATGGCTCCTATTTCAAGTCGAGGTGGGCCAATGACGTCGTTGGATTCATCGCCGGCGTGCTGACGTTCACGCCTTATTACCAATGGCGGTGGGAACACGCGATCCATCACAGCACCGCGGGCCAGCTGGACAAGCGCGGCACCGGCGATGTCTGGACTATGACGGTACAGGAATACCTGGAGTCGTCGCGATGGAAGCGGTTCGCATATCGGCTGGCGCGCAATCCGGTCGTGCTGTTCGTCGTGGCCCCTTTGTACTTGTTTGTGCTGGAGCAGCGGCTTCCCTCATCGGAGTCTGACCGGCGTGAACGCCTTTCGGTTTGGTGGACGAACCTGGCGATTCTCTGCGTGGCCGTCGGGCTGAGCCGGGTGTTCGGCATCGCGGCCTACGTGCTGATCCAGCTGATCGTGATGGCGGTGGGAGGCGGAATCGGCGTGTGGATGTTTTATGTGCAACATCAGTTCGAAAACGCTTACTGGGAACGCGGCGACAATTGGGAGTATATGGCAGCCGCCCTGCAAGGCAGCTCCTTCTACAAGCTGCCGAAGATCATGCAGTGGTTCTCGGGCAACATCGGCTTCCACCATATCCATCATCTGAGCGCGCGTATTCCCAATTACAATCTACAGAAGTGCCATGAGGCTGACCCACTGTTTCAGCAGGTCAAGCCCCTTACATTTTTCTCCAGTTTGAAATCGTTGACCCTGCGCCTTTGGGACGAGAAGGCGAAAAAGCTGGTCGGCTACGGACGTATGAGACAGGCGCGAAGGGATCAAAAGCGACGGCCTGGGGAACAGCAATCGGGAAGTCGCAAATTAAACGACGGTAAATAATCGAATGCCGGACTGGGAACGAATCCGTCCGCGCTAGCAGTGAATGACCGTACTGCCTAGTCATTCCGAAGCCCAGCATCGTTATGCCAGTTCAGTGTGAGTTCAGGCGGTGAGGAGCAGTTTTGAATTCCGCCAACGATACTCCTCGTACTCGTCCGCTGTTCCATTTGAATTCGACGAGGTACGGAAATGCATCGTCAACCATAAGTGCGCGTTCTGCTCTTGGCAGCGTCAACGTTAAGCACATCAGCACTCGCGCAGTTTCAACCGCCGCATCCGCGAATACTGCGTAATCGTTGAGGTCGGCGCCGCTTTGACGGTCTACAACTTTGGCGACAGAGCGGTGTCCATTAGAGGGTGGCCATGTAAGCCGATCCGCTACTTCATGGTTCGCTCCTATCAGGCGCAAGGAGATTAAGACGTGGAACATTCTGCAAAAGTCCTACCCGTTGCTCGCACCTCAGGTCGCCGCCAGGAAGCCCATGCAGTTCGGTCGGCCCGCGTGATGCCCTGGTCAACTCCCACACAGAATGGTCTTCTTGCGGCACTGCCGACGGCTGATTACGCACGCCTCCTCCCCGACCTGGAATTCGTGCAATTGCTACAGGGGGAAGTGGTGTATGAGAGAGGTAGAGAACAGCACTATCTGTATTTCCCAACCACCTGCGTTATATCGAAGCTGGACGTCGCCGAAGACGGGGCGTCGACGGAAATCGCAGTCACTGGCCATGAGGGTGTCGTCGGCATATTCCTGTTCCTGGATAGCGGAAACACGCCGTATGGAGCATCAGTGACCAGCGCGGGCAGCGCTTACCGACTCAAGGCGAGCGTTCTCAGGAAGGAGTGTGCACAGGGTGGTGCGCTGCAACAGCTGATGTTGCGTTACACACAGGTGCAGCTTACGCAGATCGCGCAAACTGCCGTGTGCAGCCGCCATCACACCGTGGAACAGCGGTTGTGTCGCCGGCTGCTGATGACCTTGGACCGCCTGCCAGGCAATGAACTGGACATGACGCATGATCTGATCGCAATTTTGTTGGGCTCGCGTCGCGAGGGAGTGACCCAAGCCGCTCTCAAGTTGCAGGCTGCTGGACTGATTCACTACCACCGCGGCCACATTACCGTTCTGGATCGAAAAAAGCTGGAAGAGCGCGTGTGCGAATGCTATTCGGTTGTGAAAAACGAATATGAACGTCTGCTCCCTCAGGATTCCTCGATACTATGCACCTCCTTCATACGCGATCCAGGTAGGCGATTCCTTCGGCCCAGCTGAGCAGGCGAGCTCCACGTTCACGTGCTTGACGTTTGCAGTTTAACCGTTGCGTGTCGATACATTACGAGCTGCAAAGGAGTACTGCCGTGCTGATCTTGACCCGCCGAATCGGCGAAACGATCGTCGTCGGCGACGATGTTCTTGTCACCGTGTTAAGTATTAAGGGCAACCAAGTCAGAATCGGCATTCAGGCGCCGCCTAGCGTGTCTGTTGATCGCGAAGAAATCCACGAGCTGAAAGTTGCGGAGCGCGAAGGCCGGAAGTCTCCTCATCAGGCCGAGTCTCCGTCAGTGGTCACTTCGCCGAAGTAATCGCAGTAGCCCGAAGCGGCTGCGATGCCATGTTGGCGTTTTTGCCGGCTGCCATGCGCGAACGTCCACTGCTCCAATGGTTCGCGCCTCGACACACGATGCTCTTGCAGCTATTGGCTCGGCGTGACGCGATTCAGATATTGATGGCCGTTGCACCAGACGGTGGATTCCGCCCGTATTTCCCGAGTCAGGTTTCATACCAATCTAATAGCTCGGCCGCAGGAATCGGCCTGGCAATAAAATAACCTCGCGCGATCTATTTCATCTGCAGCACGACCCGGAACCGCGCCTTTCCACTCATCATCCGCTCGTAAGCCTGCGACGCCTGCTCCAGCGGATAGGTCTCGATCATCGCTTTCACGCCGGTCAACGCGCTGAATGCCAGCGTGTCCTGGCTGTCGATCGACACACCCGAATACCAGCCCTGCACGCCACGCTTGCCGGCAATCAACGGAAACGCTGACACCGTGAGCGGCTCGTGCGGAGCGCCGAGCACGAATAGCTTGCCGTTGGCCCCGAGACCGCCGATTGTCGCCGTCATCGCCCCGGCGTCCGTCACCGTCGCGAGTACGACCTTCGCGCCACCCAGTCTCTGCAGTTCCGCCGCGACGTCCTGCGCTTGGCTGTCGATGTAGTGATGTGCCCCCAGCTTCTTCGCAAGCGACGCCTTGTCGCTGCCGCGCGCGATCGCCACCGTCCGAAAACCCATCCTGGCCGCGAACTGGACGCCCAGATGGCCGAGACCGCCAAGACCGAGGATCGCCACGGTGTCGCCTACTACCCGCGCCGCTGTTGCGCAAGGCGTTGAACGTGGTCACGCCTGCGCACACGAGCGGGCCGGCTTCCGCGAAGGCGAGGTCATCCGGAATCAGCGCCAGAGCCGTCGAGCTCGCGACCATGTACTCGGCGTAGCCGCCGTCCGACGTGATGCCGGTAACCTGGCCCGTGACGCACGCGAAGAACTGACCGCGGCGGCAGGGCTCGCATTTGCTGCAATAGCCCCCGTGCCAGCCGATGCCGACGCGCTGGCCCTCTTTCCAGTTGTCGACGCCGTCGCCGAGCGCATCGATCACGCCGACGACTTCGTGTCCCGGGATACGCGGGTACTGGATCGGCATCACGCCTTCCTTGACAATCGAATCGCTGTGGCAGATCCCGCAGGCCTCCACCTTGACGCGTACCGAGCCGCGACCGGGTTCCGGAATGTCGCGCTCGACGAACTCGAACGCACCTCCCGCCTTTCCTATTTGGACCGCGCGCATTTTCTTGGGCATAGCTCGTCTCCAGAGATTCGGTTCCTTGTCGCGTGGGCCTCGCAGATGGCCGGCCCACTAAACGGCCCTCATAGTCTGCCAGCGTCGGGAACACGCGTGCATCCTCGTGGGACGCGTCGCTCTCGTAAGTCACGCGCGCAACGCGCTCCAGAATGCGCCAACAGTCGGCGTGTTCGCGCAGGCGACGTTCGTGAATGCTCGAGCACTGCCTGACGTCCGACGCTGAGTGGACGGAATGGCGGGTCAGGGTCAGGTGGCTGGCACGGGCTGGAACCGGACGGCAGCAGGGTAGGGTATAACACGCCCTTACCATGGGTACAGCTGCAGGATCTTCCCGCTATCGTGAGTGGGGTAGGAGCGAGCCGCCGAAAACCACCTCAACAAAAATTGCTTACGGAATCAAAGCAACTCAACGGGACAACGTTGGCAACAATCATCCAACGCGTGCAACGCCTGACAATAACGTGCCTATGGGAATGCGAACCCTGAGAAATAAATCTCCCTTCATATATCTTCATTAGCAATAGTCTAGCGATAGTCGAGGCTAGAAGAACTTACGGCCATCTTCGACGACAAATACATGGCGCTGTGCCACTAGTCGTGGGGACGCCAAGCAGCGTGGACAACGAATGGCCGGCGCAGCAGTGAAATTGCGGGCGAATCCGGCGATGCTGGGAAAGTGCCGTTGCCGCGTTACTCAAATCGCCCAGGCACCAGACTTCATCGGACGGTGTAGTTTGTCTTTGAGACTTATGGAATCACGCGGCGTTGCCTGTGCAGGCTCAACGCTCGAAACCGGCATGGGGGATGGCGTCGCCGGTGAAGGACGCCCCCCGTCCGCTTTGACATCCACCTTGACATCTAGAGCCAAAGTTTGGACGTCTGCTTTGACTTCGGCGGTGATCTTCTCGATCGGATCTATCTGACGCAGCAAATCGGCGCGCGCTGCCTGAAGCTTGGCTACACTCTGGTCAATGGAATCGATTTGGCTTCGAAGATGCGCAATTTCGGCACGAAGAGCATTGATGACTTCTGGACTTAGTGCCATATACCCACCCCAAGTATTGTTGATCAGAGTTATCTTTTTTATCTGCCACCATCTTGCTGGGCAGTCTGCAGGTGGTCAAGCGCCTTCGTCATGAATAGTTGAAATTATCTATCGTACATAGGGAGAGCGATTGAGCGTGACTTTTCTGATCGCAAACCTTCAATCAGTGATAGATAACGTTCGCACCAATCGAACGCTGCTGCCACGCCATGGAGTGCTTGCGGCGTTGCCGACAACAGTTATTGAGCTAAAACCGAATTTACAATGGCGTCGTGGGGAGACTATTAAAGGCAGCCTGATAACCTCGCTGTGTCAGCTTCAATGCGCCGTGCGCATCGAAGTGGATCAGCCCCAAGCGATTGAGCTCCATGAGTTCATTCGCAAAAAATGTCCAGTGCTCGGGTAAAATCTCACCCTCATGAATCGAGGCAAGTAACGAAGCGAGTTCCGGCGTCAGCGTTTCTTCCGTGAGGACCATGCCAGCGATCCCATACGCTGCGTCGGCAATCGCCTTGCGCTCGACGAGTCGTAGCCCAACATTGTCCAGATTGTGAATGCGCCGCGGTCGATGCGAGGCCATGACCTTGGTGCGTCGGATCACCGTTCCCTCGGCGACTGCCCCGATTTCCATAACCGATACCATGGCGTGCTCCTTTTTTGGCCAATACCTTCGCGACGCAAATTCAGCGCCACACGGGCGGTCGAGACCTCCGTGACCCACCGGCGACCGTCAAATGCCAAGCGGGCTAGTAATCGTCGATACCGCGTGCTGCAGTTTTGAGACACTGGGTACTCAGCGTGATCACGCCACGAAGAGGTCATTCAGAAGACGCACCTCAGTTGCGCCGACAGCCTGGCGATCGCATCCGCATCAACACGACCGTTGTGCTCGAAACTATCGAGCCCGCATTCGTGCACCCAACCTCAAGCCCACGCTGGCCACTCCGATGATCGACATGTCCAGCTCCTTGTGCCGCGACGTCGCCTGCAGCGCAGGAAAAAATCTTACTGCAGGCCAAGTCCCGGTGGCACCGAAGAAAGCCAGCGCGTCCGAACTGGAGTTCGGCATCTCAATTCGCCTTCTCCGCGGCCACCGTTGGCGCCCGCCATGACATTACCCACGATTAAACCGTCTTGTCGGCAGGATCGTTCCGTTGCGGGCGCAGGGCTTCAACCGCAAGATCGGCTTCTCGTGCTTCCCGCTGAGCAATGTGCCGTAGATCAGCTGCAGCTGGCGTGGCCACGCCTATTCATTCCTGCGGTTTAGACATTTCGCCTTTGCGGCTCAACCCGACATAGGGACAGCATCAGGTCATCTGGTTGGCACCTTCATCCCGTATAGGCGATGAGACCGCGACTTTACGCGAGGCGGCTTCTTCCGGGCCCGGCACCCCTTTGGATGCGAGCGCAAGCGCCAGAGTCGTCGTGGAGGGGTTCAGGCTATCGACCATCGAACTCGGAATCAGAATCGTAGCCCCTCGCTCCTTCGTAGTTTCGTAAATAATGTTCATGGCTCTCAGTTGCAGCGCTGTAGGGTGCCCGGCATAAATATCAGCAGCTTCGACGAATTTTCCCGCGATCGCGGCTTCGGCCGACCCTAGAATCACTCGCGCCTGCTTCTCGCGCTCGGCTTGAGCCTGACGGGACATGGCATCCTGCAGGGCTTCCGGTATCGCTACATCGCGAATCTCCACCGAACTCACTGAAATGCCCCACGGTGCTGTTTTTTGGCCGATCTCAAGCTTCAGTTGCTCGTCGGCCTCTTTACGATCTGATAACAGTGCCGCCAACATTGAAGAGCCGATCATCTCGCGCAGCGAGGTCTGTGCAACCCGATCAATTGCCTCGCGGTAATTGGTGATGGCTAATGCAGCTTTTTCGGCATCGTGCACGTGCCAGAAAATGATCGCATCGACGTTGACCGGAACGGTATCCCTGGTCAGTGCCTGCTCAGCATTAAAGGCCGTAGTCTGGATACGTCCATCAATGACGGCAACCACGTTGTCGATTATCGGGATGATGGCGAACATTCCCGGCCCTTTGACACTTTGCAGTTTTCCCATCCTCAGAATGACGAACTTCTGCCAAGCGTTGGCCATCTTCAGCGACAGCGCGACGACGGCGGCGGCCCCGAAGAATACCGGAGCGAGATAGGGGCTGACCCAGTTGCCGATGGCCAAGCCCGCAACAATACAGACGAAGATTAGGAACGATGCGATTGGATTCATGTCGTGTGTTCCTTATGTGTGGTTGCAACCCTCTGAAAGATACCTGCTGCTACGAGTTACTTCGGTGCTATACCACACCATCAAGATGACCATTCGGCTTCCAACACTGTCCGATTTATCGCGGCCAGCTCTAGCCCCGCGGTCTCTATCAGGTAGTTTCTATTGCCCAGGCGTGAGCTAAGCTAGAGCGCAAAGACACCAGAAACACATCGTCCTGACATATCTTGCCGGTTTGTAGCGGCGCACCAGTCAGGTGCCCCTCCATGGGCAATGGCGCATGGTGTGGTAGCGCACAGACTTGACGAATCATTGCGCGCATCCTGGCCGTTGGCAGTTCGCATGGATTGTCGCGTGTTCGGAGGACCAAGGCATAGAAATCACCGAGACCGATGAGGTTCTGCAGCAAGACGCGATAGATGAGTTACGCCTGGAATGTTCGGAATATGCGGTTGATATCGGAATAACGGCAAACAATGGAATTATCAGGCTGACCGGCCACGTAAGTACCGAGGGGAAGAAATTAGTTGCCGGGTGGATCATCAGAGACTTGGCGGGCGTGACAGCAGTCGAAAACAATATCAAAGTAGTTCGATCACGGCACAAAAGGCATCTCAGTTGGTACGGTCTTAGAACGATTGCTCGTGGACTGCACCTCTAGCCTTAGGTCACCTGTGGCGATGTCGAACGCAGCGCTCGCGCTGCGATTTTAGACAAGCTGCAATTGAAGTACGCTGATCAGCCAAATAGCCCTTCGATCTTGCACGAAGGGAGAGGCCTTAAAGGTGGAGAGGTCCATGAATCAGCCTCTGCGTTTATTAGCAGTCGAAGATTGCCCAAGTGATCTCAAGCTGCTGCTGTATGCCCTTCAAGATGGCGGCTATGACGTCACTCATGAAGTGGTTTATACCGCGCCGGCCATGCGCGCGGCCTTGGAGCGCTCGGAATGGGATGTCGTCATGTCCGACCACGCCATGCCCCAATTCGACGCGCCAGCGGCTTTGGCACTTGCCAAGGAATTACGACCGGCCCTGCCGTTCATCATCGTGTCTGGCGAAATCAACCTTGATCTGGCCGTTTCTCTGATGAGAGAAGGCGCAGCCGACTATATCCAGAAGCGAGAATTATCACGGGTGGTCCCGGTCATCAATCGCTGCCTGCGCGAGGTGGAAGCGCGCCGCGAGCGCCAGCGAGCCGAAGATGCTCTGCATATCTCGGAAATCCGCTATCGACGACTCTTTGAAACAGCGCAGGACGGGATATTGCTTCTCGATGCGGGAACAGGAGCGGTTTTCGATGCAAATCCCTTTCTCATTGAAACGCTGGGTTATCCAAAAGAATACTTAGTCGGGAAGAAGCTATGGGAACTCGGAGTCTTCAAAGATATCGACGCGTCGAAGCAGGCCTTTGATGAGTTGCAAACCAAAGGTTATGTCCGCTATGAGGATCTGCCGCTGCAAGGACACGGCGGGCAGCCGATGGCGGTGGAGTTCGTTAGCAACATCTACGCTGTCGAACACGACAAAGTAATCCAATGCAACATTCGCGACATTTCCGTGCGCAAACAGGCTGAACGCGAGCGTGCGGCGAATGCCGAGGCGTTATTTGAAGAAAAAGAACGCGCGCAAGTCACGCTCAACTCCATCGGCGACGCGGTCATGAGCATCGATGTCAAGGGCCGTGTGACCTTTCTCAATGCCGTTGCTGAAGACATGACGGGCTGGTCTCTGGAGGAAGCGGCAGGCCATCCGCTTGATGAGGTGTTCCGAATCATCGATGCGACCACTCGCGAAGCTGTGCAGAATCCGATGGCGTTGGCGTTGCGAGAAAACAAGTCCGTAGGCCTCCCCCAAGATTGCGTTCTGGTGCGGCGCAACGGTGTTGAAGCCGCTATCGAGGATTCCGCCTCACCTATCCACGATCGGCAGGGTCGCGTATCCGGTGCGGTCATTGTATTCCGCGACGTGAGCGCGGCGCGGGCACTGACACTCAGAATGTCTCATCTGGCCCAGCACGATAGCCTTACCGATTTACCCAACAGAGTGTTGTTGAACGATCGCCTGGTCCAGGCGATTGCCATGGCTCACCGTCATCGGCAAAAACTAGCGGTGCTATTCCTGGACGTAGATCGCTTCAAGTACATTAACGACTCACTGGGCCACGTCATTGGTGACCGCTTGCTGCAGTCCATAGCACAGCGCTTGCTCGCTTGCGTGCGCAACTCGGACGCTGTCAGCCGGCAGGGGGGAGATGAATTCGTGATCCTGCTTTCCGAAATAGCACACGCACAAGATGCGGCCATCATTGCCGACAAAATACTTCTGGCACTAAGCACACCCCACCGTATCGATCAGCACGATCTGCACGTCACGGGGAGCATCGGTATCGTCACCTATCCTGATGATGGGACAGATGTCGAGACATTGGTGAAGAATGCGGATTTTGCAATGTACCACGCCAAAAGCAGTGGGCGCGGTAACTATCAGTTCTTCAAGCCGGAGATGAGTGTAAAGCTGGCTGAGCGCCAGTCCCTCGAATACGGCTTGCGCCATGCCTTGGAGCATCAGGAATTTGTATTGCATTACCAGCCGATAATGAGTATGGGAACTGGCGCGATGACCGGCATTGAGGCCCTCATCCGCTGGCATCGTCCGCAGCGCGGATTCGTACCTCCTACTCATTTCATACCGATTGCAGAAGAGTCTGGCTTGATTGTTCCGATCGGGCGGTGGGTCCTGCGCGAAGGCTGCCGCCAAGTCCGCGCCTGGCGGGACGCAGGCCTGCCGCCAGTGCGTATCGCGATCAATATCTCCGCAGTGGAACTGCGTACCAAGGATTTCGTTGCAGGCGTGCGCGCCATTCTGGCGGAGACTGGCTTCGAGCCGAACTATCTGGAACTTGAGCTGACCGAAACCTTCCTGATGGAGGATTCTGCGTCCACCGTGGCAGTGCTTCAGGCCCTCAAAGATATGGGGGTGCAGCTTGCGCTCGACGATTTCGGTACCGGCTATTCCAGCTTGAGCTATCTGAAGCGCTTTCCGATCGATAGCTTGAAGATTGATCGGTCGTTTGTGCGCGATCTCACGACGGATGCTGAAAATGCCAGCATTGTCAGCGCTGTGATCGGCATGGGAAATAGTCTGCGCATGCGGGTGGTGGCGGAAGGCGTGGAAACGCAGGAACAGCTCGCATTCCTTCAGGGACACAGCTGCCCCGAAGGGCAGGGCTACTATTTCAGCCAGCCGGTGAATGCCGGCGAATTCACTCAATTACTGGAGCGTCTGGTCGTGGAAGCGTAAACGCCTGATAGACCGCGATCATCGAACCGCAATTTGGTCATCCGATGTTGACGATATGGAGATCACCGAATGAATAAGACCATGGACATGGATGAGTCCGGACTGCGCAATGCCTACGTTGCGGGATCGACAGAGTCGACCGATGTTCCCACCACCCGCCCGTTACAAAGAGCGAACGCCGGTGGCTGCGATGCTTTCGTCACTAAAATCACTATGGCGCCTGGAGCCCCCACCGGCCTGACCGCCACCGCCAAATGGGGCCGGGTCGCGCTGAACTGGACCGGCTCCTCGGGCGCAGTGCGCTACAACGTCTATCAAGGGACGGCACCCGGCGCTGAATCGACCATGCCGGTCAAGAAGGTCATTATCCGCACGACGGCGACCATATTTCGACTGACCAGCGGAATGACTTATTTCTTCGAGGTCGCCGCAGTCAATGCCGGCGGCACCAGCGCTTTGTCGAATGAGGCGAGCGCAGCGCCAAGATAGCTGCTGCCGGCACCGGTCGCAGGTCTGTCAGCGGAACATCAGGCCGATGCCGGTAACCATATTCGTTATATCCAGCCGAATCTCTGGCACGCGTCTATCGAAACAACTGTTATCTATCTGCACGCCGAGGTCGATGATCCTCCTGATCGGTGATCAGGCGCACAGACCCCTCAATGTCGGCAGCTTACAGTTGAAGTGATTCGCAATCTCGCTGCGGTGTAGTTGTCGAGGCCATTCAATGAAGCCGATCACCTGGGTGCTGTGCGCCGATAGCAGTCGCGGCCGACTCTATAGCGTCACCGATAAGGACAAACTCTGGACCTTAGTCAAGGAATATACCCACGCCGCCAGTCGCGTCACTGCGGGCGGGTTGACTTCTGATCAGCCCGGCCGCACTCACGGGTCGTCTGCCAGGGGTTCCCGTTCTGCAATGCAATCCAAAACCTCACCGAAGGAAGCGGAATTCGAGCACTTCGCGCACGAACTGGCGGGTGTGCTCCACGACGGTTACGGCAAGCAGGCCTATAATCGCATTGTGCTGGTTGCGCCACCGCATTTCCTGGGTTTGCTGCGCAAGGCGATCAACGATGTCGTGAGCAAGCTGATCGGTGCGACCCTCGACAAGGACTATATGCATCTGAGCGAAAAGGACATTCACAAGCATCTCGACGTACTGGTATAACCCGACAGATGCCGAACGCCCGATGAATGACTTCGGCTGAAGGCCTCGTCCTCTTTCAACTGCTGTTGATCTTCGGCTATTGGCACGTGGCTTGCGCCACCCGAGGAATGGCCCTTTCCAGATTCATGAAGAGGCTGTTCGCGTTTTAGAACGGTGCCAGGTACTGATGTAGCGACTGACGCAAAGCCCGACAGCTCGCACATCACGCCGCACGTGCCGGATGACGGGAAATCATTTGATGTGAATTATTGGTATCTGAAAGCTGTCTACTTCAATACGGTGCGGTGTTTCAAACTCAGGCCAGGACGGCAGGCAAAGCTGACAATCGATGGAGTCGGGCAGCCAGGTCCAGCAATGCTTCTGATCAATGACCGCCAGACGGGACCGCACGATGTAACCAGCAGAGCTACGCAAGGAGATTGTGATGCAGCTTGGCATGATCGGCTTGGGCCGCATGGGTGCCAGCCTAGTGCGGCGTCTGACGAAGGATGGCCGCAAGTGCGTCGTCTGCGACGTGAGCCTCGCAGTCGTGAAGAAGATCCTTACGGACCGGCTCACGACGGCTTTTTCGCTGCAGGGTCATTACGTGCTCGACCCGCACAACCTTTCGGCGTATCCGCCGGCCGATCTGGCGATCGAGCGTATCGGCGATCTGATTGATTGCAACTTCCCGTTTTGTTCAAGGCTGCTAGGCCCGGCGATCGGAAATTCGATTGAGAACAGGAGATAACATGAACGCAACTCAGCAACTTCACGATCTCGGCCAGAGTCTCTGGCTCGACAACATCACCCGCCAATTGCTCGACGACGGCGGCCTGCGCCGCTTCATCGAGGCGTTTTCGGTGACCGGCCTGACCTCGAACCCGACGATCTTCGACGAAGCGATCGGCACCAGTGATGCCTATGACAAAGGCATTCGTGAGAAGGCAGGCACGGGGAAATCCGGCGAAGAGCTGTTCACGGAACTGGCGCTGGAAGATCTGCGACGCGCTGCCGATCTATTCCGGCCGATCTTTGACGCGACCGGCGGGATCGACGGTTGGGTGTCGATGGAAATATCGCCGCTGCTGGCGCAGGACACGGGCGGCAGTATCGCGGCGGCGGCGCAAATCCGTGCGCAGGCGGATCGACCAAACCTGTTCGTCAAAATCCCCGGCACGCCGAAAGGAATTCCGGCGATCGAGGAATCGATCTTCGCTGGCGTGCCCGTCAACGTCACCCTGCTGTTCTCGCGCGAACACTACATCGCCGCGGCCGAAGCGTATATGCGCGGTATTGAGCGGCGCGTCGACGCCGGGCTCGATCTGCAGGTTGCCTCGGTGGCATCGATTTTCGTCAGCCGCTGGGACAAGGCGGTGAGCGGCAAGGTGCCTGCCGAACTACGCAATCGTCTCGGTATCGCCATCGGCCAGCGTACCTACCGCGCTTATCGTGAGCTGCTGGGATCAAAACGCTGGCACAAGCTTGCTGCCGCCGGCGCGCGTCCACAGCGCCTGCTTTGGGCCAGTACTGGAACCAAAGATCCGGACGCCTCGGACATCCTGTATGTCGAAGCCCTTGCCGCACCCGACACCATCGACACCATGCCCGAGAAGACGCTGCGCGCCTTCGCCGAGCACGGCGAACTCAAGGGTGCGATGGCGCCCGACGGTGGCGATTGTGAAGCGGTGTTGGCGCGTTTTGCGCAAGCGGGGATTGACGCTGACGCCCTCGCACTCCAGCTGCAGCGCGAGGGTGCGCAGTCCTTTGTGAAGTCGTGGAAGGAGTTGCTGGCACGCATCGCCGATAAAAGTGCGGCACTCACCAGCGCCAGCCAGGAGAGCGCATGAGCGCCGATCTGCCGCAACGCGTTCGTGCCGCGCCGGCACCGTGGTTGAGCGGGCGCCCGCAGTGGTGCGCGCTAAAAGAGCACTTCGGCGAGATCGGCGGCCGGCATCTGCGCGAGCTGTTCGCCAAAGAGCCATCGCGCGGTGAGCTTTTCGCCGCCGAAGCCGTGGGCCTGTACCTGGACTATTCCAAGCAGCGCATCAACAGCAAGACGCTGTACCTGCTGCGAGAACTCGCCGATGCCTGCGGCCTGCACGAACACATCGCGGCGATGTTCCGCGGCGAGCGGATCAACGCCACCGAGCAACGCGCGGTGCTGCACGTTGCTCTGCGCGCGCCGGCGGGCGAGCGCATCTTGGTCGACGGCAAGGATGTCGTGACTGAGGTGCATGCCGTACTCGACCGCATGGCAGCGTTCTGCGAGCGTATACGTACCGGCGCCTGGACCGGCCACGGCGGAAAGCGCATCCGCAACGTAATCAACATCGGCATCGGCGGTTCCGACCTTGGCCCGGTGATGGCGTTCGAAGCGCTGCGCCACTACAGCCAACGCGATCTGGTTTTCCGTTTCGTCTCCAACGTCGACGGCACCGATTTCGTGGAAGCGGTACACGATCTTAATCCCGCCGAAACCCTGTTCGTGATCTGCTCCAAGACCTTTACCACGCTGGAGACGCTGACCAACGCGCATGCCGCTCGCGCTTGGTGCTTGCACGCGCTGGGCGACGAGAGGGCAGTGGCGAAGCATTTCGTCGCGGTATCGACCAACGCCGCCGAGGTCGTTAAGTTTGGTATCGATGTCGATAACATGTTCGGCTTCTGGGACTGGGTCGGCGGTCGCTACTCGATGGATTCGGCGATCGGACTTTCGACCATGCTGGCGATCGGGCCGGAGCACTTTCGCGCGATGCTGGCGGGATTCCACGCGATGGACGTGCATTTCCGCAGTGCGCCGCTGGATCGCAATTTGCCGGTACTGCTCGGGCTGCTGGCGATCTGGAACAATAATTTTCTCGGCGCGACGACGGTCGCGGTGCTGCCTTACGCGCAATACCTGAAGCGCTTCCCGGCCTATCTGCAGCAGCTGGCGATGGAAAGTAACGGCAAGCACGTCACACTCGACGGCGCACGGGTGGATTACGCCACCGGGCCGATCTACTGGGGCGAACCAGGCACCAATGGCCAGCATTCGTTCTATCAGTTGCTTCATCAAGGTGCCCGGCTGATCCCCTGCGACTTCATCGGCTTCTGCCAGCCGCTGAATCGGCTCGGCGATCAGCACGATCTCTTGATCGCCAACCTGATCGCACAGAGCGAGGCGTTGGCGTTCGGCAAGACCGCCGATGAAGTGAAGGCGGAAGGCACGCCGGCGGCGCTGGTGCCGCACCGCACGTTTGAGGGCAATCAGCCGAGCACTACCATCCTTGCCGAGCGACTTGATCCGCACACTCTGGGTGCGCTGGTCGCGCTCTACGAGCACAGCGTATTCGTGCAGGGGGTAATCTGGAACATCGATTCGTTCGACCAGTGGGGCGTTGAATTGGGCAAGGCGCTGGCCAAACGCACTGCTGCCGAAATCACCAACCGGAACGATCCCGAGCTCAGCCACGACAGCTCCACCAATGCGCTCATCAAGCGTTATCGCCGGCTGCGGGCCACTACTGCATGAGCAGCACGATTAGTCCGTTCGCAGGCAAGCCGGTACCGGCGTCGCTGCTGGTGGATGTGCCGAAGCTGCTCGCTGCGTATATCGACCTGCGCCCCGATCCTGCGGTGCCGGCGCAGCGTGTCGCCTTCGGCACTTCGGGTCACCGCGGCTCGTCGTTCGAGCGCAGCTTCAACGAATCGCATGTGCTGGCGATCACCCAAGCGATCTGCGAATACCGCAAGCATCAGAGCATCGACGGACCGCTGTTCATCGGCATCGATACACACGCACTGTCGCGGCCTGCGTTCGAGAGCGCCGTGGAAGTGCTGGCCGCCAACGGTGTTGTTACCTTGATCGCTGCGCGCGGCGAATTCACGCCGACGCCGGTGATTTCGCATGCGATCCTGGTCTACAACCGCGGCCGCAAGGCGGGGCTGGCCGACGGCATCGTGGTGACGCCCTCGCACAACCCACCGGACAACGGCGGCTTCAAATACAACACTCCGAACGGCGGCCCGGCCGATACCGGCGTCACGGGTTGGATCGAAGCCAGAGCCAACGCGCTGCTGGAAGCGGGCTTGAAGGATGTGCGGCGCATCCCTTACGCGCGCGCGCGGCACGGCGACACGACGCGCGAGCATGATTTTCTCGACGCTTATATAGGCGATCTGGGACACGTCATCGACTTCGATACGATCCGCAGCGCCGGTGTCCGCATGGGTGTCGATCCGCTCGGCGGCGCCGGCGTGCACTATTGGGGGCCCATTGCGGAGCGCTATGGGCTCGACCTCACGGTCGTCAGTGAGGAAGTCGATCCGACCTTTCGCTTCATGACGGCGGACTGGGATGGCAAGATCCGCATGGATCCGTCCTCGTCCTACGCGATGCAGCGGCTGATTGGAGTTAAGGATCGCTACGACGTTGCGTTCGCCTGCGATACCGACCACGACCGCCACGGCATCGTCACCCGCAGCAGCGGATTGCTGGTGCCGAATCATTATCTCTCGGTGCTGATCGATTATCTGTTCCGGCATCGGCCGCAGTGGAGTACGACTGCTGCAATCGGCAAGACCCTGGTCAGTACTGCACTGATCGACCGCGTGGCAAAACGCTTGGGCCGCGAGCTTTACGAAGTACCGGTCGGCTTCAAGTGGTTCGTCGACGGTCTGTTCAACGGTGCGCTCGGCTTCGGCGGCGAGGAAAGCGCGGGCGCCTCCTTCAGTCGCGTCGACGGAACCGTGTGGACGACGGACAAGGATGGCATCGTATCGGCGCTACTGTCTGCGGAAATCACCGCAAACAGTGGTCGCGATCCCGGCGAGCGGTACCGCGATCTCGTTCGCGAACTGGGCGAGCCGGTGGCCGATCGCGTCGAAGCGTTGGCGACCGCCGAACAAAAGCGTCGGCTGGCAAAGCTGTCTCCGCAGCAGGTGCTGAGTACCGAGCTGGCCGGCGAAAAGATCGGACGCGTCCTCGACCGTGCGCCGGGCAACGACGCACCGATCGGCGGCATCAAGGTGATTGCGGCCAGCGGCTGGTTCGCGGCACGTCCTTCCGGCACAGAAGACATCTATAAAATTTACGCGGAGAGTTTTCGCGGCGAAGATCATCTGCGCGACATCCTGCGCCAAGCGCAGGGCATTGTCGATGCGGCGATTGTCGCTACAGGTTGAGGCTGATGAGGATGAACCCAGCGGTGACTGCAAAAAGAGCGCGGATCGAAGCAACCGGCCTCGTCCAGCGTGGTCGCGCGTGACAAGCGACGCTGCCAAGCGGTTATTGCCGTGGCTGGTGGCCGTGGCATTTTTCATGGAGTCGCTGGATACGACGATCCTGAATACTGCGGTACCCGCAATCGCGCAGGCGCTGAAGGTGGCGCCGCTAAGCATGAAGGCCGTGCTGGCAAGTTATACGCTGAGCCTCGCGGTGTTCATTCCGGTCAGCGGCTGGATGGCCGACCGCTTCGGTACGCGCCGCGTGTTCGCATCCGCAATCGGCATTTTCACGATCGGATCTTTTCTGTGCGGAATTTCGAGGGACATTCACGTACTGGTGGCATGCCGCGTGCTCCAGGGCAGCGGCGGCGCCATGATGCTGCCGGTGGGGCGGCTCACCATGGTCAGGACTTTCGCCCGCTCCGAACTGATCCGCGCGATGAGCTTCGTCGCCATTCCGGGCCTGATTGGTCCGATGTTGGGTCCGATCGCCGGCGGCCTGATCATCGGCTACTTTCACTGGAGCATCATCTTCTTCGTCAATATTCCGATTGGCCTGTTCGGCCTATACCTGGTGTACCGGCACCTGCCGGACTACCGTGAGGAGCGTAGCCACCCGCTCGACATAATCGGACTCATCTTGTTCGGCTCGGGTATCGCGCTGCTGTCCTACGTGCTCGAAGTGTTTGGCGAGCACACCCTGAGCGGGCGCGAGATTCTAGGACTTCTGACGATTTCCGGAGTGCTGCTCACCGGCTATGGATTGCATTCAGCCAGCATCGCGCATCCCTTGCTGCGCTTGGCGTTGTTCCGTATCCGTACGTTTCGCGCGGCGGTCAGCGGCAGCTTCTTCACCCGCTTGGGTATCGGCGGCATCCCGTTTCTGTTTCCGCTGCTCTACCAGGTCGGGCTCGGCTTCACACCGATTCAGTCCGGCCTGCTGATGATGCCGCAGGCCCTCGCGGCGATGAGTCTGAAACTGATGATGCCCGGCATCCTCACGCGCTTTGGCTATCGTAGTGTGCTGATTTCCAACACCGTGATGCTGGGTGTGATGATCATGCTTTTCACAAGCATCGGTGCCGCGACGCCGGTATGGGTGATCGTACTGCAGGCGTTTGCTTTCGGGTTCCTCACGTCGCTGCAATACACGAGTATGAACACGCTGGTTTATGCCGATGTCACTAGCGAACAAACCAGCAGCGCCAGCACCATCGCCAGTACCCTGCAGCAGATGTCGATCAGTTTCGGCGTCGCTTCGGCATCGTTGGCCACCGCCGTGTTCATTCCCGACCGCTTTCATTCCAGCGCTCCGCAGCTGATTAACGGTATTCACCAGGCGTTCCTCGTTCTGGGCGGATTGACGATTCTTTCATCGATCATTTTTCACGGCCTGAAAAGCGAGGACGGCGAAGCGGTGAGCCGGCACCAGGCCATTTTGCCGGTCTGATGTCGCCGCTTGCACGAACCGACTAGGAGTATTCATGTCGAACCCACTTGATCAGCTCTGCATCAATACCCTCCGCTTCCTGTCGGTAGACGCCGTGCAAAAAGCGAACAGCGGACACCCGGGGTTGCCGCTCGGCGCTGCACCGATGGCCTACGCGCTGTGGGCACGGTTGCTCAAGCACAATCCGCGCAATCCGCAGTGGTTCGATCGTGACCGATTCGTGCTTTCAGCCGGGCACGGCTCGGCGTTGCTTTACAGTCTGCTGCATCTGACCGGTTACGACCTAGCGCTCGACGAGATCAAGCGCTTCCGCCAGTGGGGCAGCAAGACGCCGGGGCACCCCGAGCGCGGACACACGCCCGGCGTGGAGACCACCACCGGGCCGCTGGGGCAGGGCTTCGCCAACGCGGTCGGCATGGCGATCGCGGAGGCACAGCTCGCGGCACGCTACAACCGCCCTGAATTTGCGGTGATCGACCATGCCAGCTATGTGCTGGTCGGCGACGGTGACCTGATGGAGGGCGTCGCCGCCGAGGCAGCCTCGCTCGCGGGACACCTCAAGCTCGGCAAACTGATCTGTCTGTACGACGACAACCGCGTCACGCTCGCCGCCGGCACTGACATCACATTCTCGGAAGATCGCGCGCGCCGCTTCGAAGCCTATGGCTGGCACACCGTATCGGTGGCGGACGGCAACGATCTTGCCGCGATCGACGCCGCGCTGCGGGCCGCGCGTGCGGAAACCGAGCGACCGTCGCTGATTCTGGTACGCACGCATATCGGCTACGGCTCGCCGGAGCAGGACAGTTTCAAGGCGCATGGCTCTCCGCTCGGCGAGGACGACGTACGCAAGACCAAACAGAAACTAGGTTGGCCGACCGAGCCGGAATTCCTGATACCGGAAGCAGCACTCGCGCATTTCCGCGAAGCAGTGGCGCACGGTGCGCGTGATGAGACAGCGTGGAACGATCGCATGGCCGCCTATACGCGGGCTTATCCCGATCTTTCGCAGGAGCTGCAGCGAAGCCTGCGCAGCGAATTGCCACCCGGCTGGGATGCGGACATTCCGGTCTTTCCTACCGACGCCAAGGGCATCGCCACGCGCGTCGCCTCGGGCAGGGTGATGAATGCGATTGCGCCGCGGTTGCCGGCCCTGATCGGCGGCTCGGCTGACCTCGATCCGTCCACATACACTGCGCTAAAGGACCTCGGCGATTTCAATCCGCAATCCGACAAAGATGAAGACACCCAAGGCTCCGCTGGTGGCGGCTGGAGCTACAACGGACGCAACCTGCACTTCGGCGTGCGCGAACATGCGATGGGCGCTGTCGTCAATGGACTCGCCGCGCACGGCGGCTTTGTCCCGTATGGCTCGACCTTTCTTATCTTCTCCGACTATATGCGCCCGCCGATCCGGCTGGCGGCACTGATGGGCTTGCACGTCGTGCATGTGTTCACGCACGACAGCATCGCGCTTGGCGAAGACGGCCCGACCCATCAGCCGGTGGAGCAGCTGGCCAATCTGCGCGCAATCCCGAACCTCACGGTGATCCGGCCCGGCGACGCCAACGAAACCGCGGTCGCCTGGCGCGTCGCACTGGAGACGCGCGATCGTCCGGTGGTGTTGGTGCTGAGCCGACAAAATCTTCCGACGTTCGATCGCAGCCGCTACGCTTCGGCGAACGGATTGCGGCGTGGCGCCTATGTGTTGAGCGATGCGCCGAACGGCAAGCCCGAGCTGATCCTGCTTGCGAGCGGTTCTGAAGTCAGCCTGATCGTGGCAGCTGCGGAACGCTTGCAGGCACAGGGCATCGCCGTGCGCTGTGTCTCGATGCCGAGCTGGGAATTGTTCGAGGCTTTGCCGCAGGCCGAACGCGATATGGTGCTGCCGCCTTCGATCAGCGCGCGGCTCGCGGTTGAACTGGGCGTACCGCAAGGCTGGGATCGCTACATCGGCGCCCGAGGCGACATGCTCGGCGTCACGCGCTTTGGCGCATCCGCGCCGGCCGAAGTATTGCTGCGCGAATACGACTTTACCGCTGACAACGTCTGCGCTCGCGCGAAAGCACTGCTCGCCTGACAAGAAGTCGAATCCATGATCACGAGCTCAGATGGGTGACCGTCTCCGCTGGAATTTGCGGGCAGATCAGGTAAGCGGCCGGATCATATCAATCGGTATGCGCGATGCCCCGCTGCTTATTTGATTTGAGTATGTTGTCGCACAGACCGGATTACGCGTTTCGCACATGCTCGGCCTCCCTCATTAAGCCCGTGAGCATTGGTGCTCGACTTGTATTGACCAGTGTGCTCATCAACCAACATTGCGGGTCGTCGCCGACCGGCGTCAGTACCTCTCATCTACCACCGCTATCAACTGCTCGACGTCAGCACGGCAAGCCCGGGTCAAATCGACGAGGACACCGTACATCACGGACAGGTTCGTATCGCCAATCGCATCATGGCGTGCCTCGATATCGCCGTTGGCTGTCAAGTGCGGCAGCGAACAGACTCGCAGTCCCTTCCGTGTGCACAGTTCAGTTCAGCATTCCACCATGATTTGGACCGGGGTCGTCGCTTCGCCAACGAGGCACGACCTCTCGAAAGGAGAAACACCCATGTTACGCAGCATGAAAGACTTGGAGGAATACTCGATCGGCGCTACTGACGGCAACATCGGTCACGTCGAAGATTTTCTCTTTGATGATGATGCGTGGGTCATCCGCTATTTCGTGGTGGAGACTGGAACCTGGCTTTCGAACCGGAAGGTTCTGATCTCGCCCGTAGCCATCCACCAACCAGACTGGGCGGACAAAACACTTCCCGTCTCGATCACGATGGAGAAAGTGAAGAACAGCCCGGACATCGACACCGACAAGCCGGTCTCGCGGCAGCACGAATCGGAGTATCTCGGCTATTACGGATATGCCTCCTACTGGGGTAGCACTGGGCTCTGGGGTGCTGGCATGTATCCGTACACCTTGTTTACAGGCTATTCCGGTTACACGACAGAAAACGGTGGACAGTTGGTAAGCGCGAACCGCGCAATTAAGAAAGCCGAGCGCGCGGCCCATCGGAATGATGATCCGCACTTACGCAGCTGCAAGGAAATCATCGGCTATCACATCCGCGCCACGGATGGGGAAATTGGGCATGTCTCGGGCCTGCTCGTCGACGAACAGACCTGGGCCATTCGATACCTCGTCATCGAAACCAGCAACTGGTGGGTTGGTCACAAAGTTCTGATCGCTCCGGAATGGATCGATGATGTGCGCTGGACCGATCGAACGGTCACGATTGATCTGACCCAGAAATCCGTGAAGAACGCTCCACCTTACGAATCCACCAAGCAGCTGAATCGTCAGCAGGAGACGGGGCTTTATCGACACCATGAACGCTCCGGATATTGGTCCGAAGAAGCGACGCAAGAGGCCGCCACAACGGATATTTAGGCATTTCGCAGCGGCCAAAACGGCAATATGAATTCGGTATGACTCCATCCGTGTAGAGCTGCGCAACCAGAGCACGCTGCCGGAATGAGTGCTTGAACAACTCAGCCCGTATTTCAGTCTTCATGCTGCGTGGAACCGCTGTCAATGAACTCAGAGTGCACTATGCCTTTCATCGAAATCGACAGAGACGAATCGACAGGACTGACCTTGTTAAGTGATGCCAGCGACCCGCCAAGGTATTACTTGCAGGAGCGCCGTCGCCATCGAAGCACCCTTCTCGCGATCGGTGACATGAAGACCGCATTAAAGCGATTTGCGTTGTGGGCAGATCGGCTGGCATCCGGCGATTTGGCGGCCGCCGGCACACGGCGGCTTTTTGAGTCATTGCCAGCGACTCGCGGTCTTCGTGAAAGAGTTACAAAGGACGGCGGCGGCTGATTGACCGACACCGATCCGGTGTTATCAACGCAGCCATCAGGACACGCCGTTTATTATCACTGCAGGTGGAATTGTCTCCTTTCAAAACCGCCGCGCTTGACCGCAACCGTGAGCTACACGAAGTTGCTCTGTTCCTTTGATGCAACCTCTTCCGATGTTGAGTGCACTAACTAACACTAGTAAGCGCAAGTGTACTAGGCGCAACAGCTCAAAAGGCGCAATGGTCTGGCAGTACGGGCACGCAGCAGTCGCGTGAGCGGGCGGCCAAATCAATTCCACATGAGCGGCAACAGCCAGGACGTATACCGCTATGAAAATGACCCGCTATTTCTTCATCAGTGACACGTTGGACGATTTGGAACGCTTCGAGGAAGAACTCGAACAGAACGGCATCTTGACGCCGCAGATCCACGTGCTCACTGGCGACGACCTTGGCGTGGCGCGCCACCGCCACCTGCACTCAGTGACGCCGTTCATGAAAATGGATGTGGTGCATTCGGCGCTGCGCGGTGCCGCGCTCGGCCTATGCCTGGCGCTGCTTGCCTTGTTGATGGCATATGTGGCTGGCTGGAGCAGGGGCCCCGTGGGTTGGACGCCATTCGTATTTCTGGCGTTGGTGATATTGGGATTTTGCACTTGGCAGGGCGGATTGTGGGGTGTCCAGACCCCTAATGCGCACTTCCGCGATTTTGAGCGGGCGATGCATGAAGGCCGGCACGTCTTTTTCGTCGACGCTGCGCCGCAGCACGAAGCGCCACTCAAGGAAATCGCAGAACGCTATGTCAACGTGAGCTTCGCCGGGGTTGCCCGTGGTGTACCAAGTTGGCTGGTGTTTTCACAGCACCGTCTGGCGCTCTTCTTCACACACACGTTTCCGTGACAACGCCATCGGGGCGCCAAGAAAAACCAGCTTGATTACGAATTCGCCATCCACAGCTTCGAGAACCTGCATTTTGTCTTGAATGGCGGTTATTGATGTCCCGGTAGCACAACGATCAATAGGCTTTCATCCGGAGATGGCGTCACTTCAAATTTCGACGGAAACCACCCGACGGGCCGGTTCGTCCCCATGTTTAATGAGGTCGTAAACGCTAAGCCCAACAGGACAGGGCGTCGTCATGATGGCAGCGCGGCGACTAACTATTTGTCTTCAACCCATCCATGAGTACCGCCACACAGCGGCAGTGCTTTCTCATAGCCCAGAGCGCGCAGCCGTTCGGCGGCGTAGCACGATCGCGGACCACCATGATTGCAGACAGTAACTATGGTGGTATCTTTGGGAAGTTCGTTGGTTCGTGCGTCCAACTGGTCAGCTGGAATGTTGGTTGCCCCCTCAACGTGACCCGCCGCGAATTCCTCCGCTGATCGAACGTCGACGATGAGGACGTTGCCACCGCTGCCAATACGCTCGCGCAGAGTCTGTGGTTCCATGAAAACAACCGGTTTACCAGGTCACTGAAGTCGGACCGCTTGACTCTGGACCTGTGTCCAGGGTTTAGAGTGGAGCCACGTTCCGCTTCAGAGGGTTTCACGATGCAGAGCCTGACCATCAGCCAGCTCGCCAGGCGCGCGGAAGTGCCGATCGACACGATCCGCTACTACGAGCGCGCACATCTCATCGCCGAGCCGCCGCGGCGACCGTCCGGCTATCGCCAGTATCCCGAAGACACGGTTCAGCGCCTGCGCTTTATTCGCCGCGCCAAAGCACTGGGTTTCACGCTGGAGGAAATCGCCGAACTGCTGTCGCTGAGCGGTAAGCGCAACGTTGCTGCGGTCAAGCGCTCTGCCGAACTGAAACTGGCCGACGTCGAAACACGGATTGTGGAATTGAGTCGCATCCGGGATGGCCTATCGCAGCTCATCAAGACCTGTCCTGGACACGGTCGTGCCGAGAACTGCCCCATTCTATCCGCGCTGAACGACAACAAGTCATGAACCACGGATGCAATGTTGATGGAGTTACGCAATGGAATTGAAAACTGCGCACGAGCCAGGACCCGGCGCGCCTCACGCCGGGCATGAGCATCATCACGGTGCGGCGTCCGCAAGCAGCGCACGCGACCCGGTGTGCGGGATGACGGTCGATCCGACGACCGCGCGGCACCATGATCACCAGGGGACGATTTACTATTTCTGCAGTGATCGCTGTGAGAGCAAATTCACGTCCGATCCAGGGCGCTACCTGCAGCCCGGTACATCAGTGGCCAACGCAAAGCCGGTAGCCAGTGCAAAGGTCCCCACGGGAATCATTTACACCTGTCCCATGCATCCGCAGGTACGGCAGGCCGCGCCGGGCAACTGCCCGATTTGCGGAATGACGCTGGAGCCCTTGAACGCAACGGGCGACGCGGGAGAAAGCGCCGAGTTGCGCAGCATGACGCGGCGCTTCTGGATCTCGGCCGCGATGACCGTCCCGCTGTTGTGGGCGCTGGTCGGCGAGGCGGTACCGTCGCTGGACCCGATGCGATTGTTAGGACATGACGTTGCCAGTTGGGCGGAACTTACGCTGGCCACCCCGGTGGTGCTGTGGGGCGGCGGCGTGTTTTTCGTGCGCGGCTGGCAATCGGTCGTCAATCGCAGCCTCAACATGTTCAGTCTGATCGCGCTGGGCACCGGCGCCGCGTGGCTGTTCTCGGTCATGGCGCTGCTGCTGCCGGATGTGCTGCCGGCTTCGTTCAAGCTGGCCAGCGGCGCGCCCTCGCTCTATTTCGAAGCTGCGGCCGTGATCGTCACGCTCGTGCTGCTGGGTCAGGTAATGGAGTTGCGTGCGCGCTCGCAAACCTCCAGCGCAATCCGCTCGCTGCTCCAGCTCGCACCCAAGATCGCGCATCGGCTCGACGCACAAGGCGTCGAAGCCGACATCACGCTCGACGACGTGCAAGTCGGTGACCGTCTGCGCGTACGTCCCGGTGAAAAAATCCCGGTCGATGCCAAAGTGGCGGATGGCACCAGCCACATCGACGAATCGATGCTCACCGGCGAACCCGATCCAGTGCACAAGAAAGTCGGTGACGGCGTCACCGGCGGCACATTGAATGGCTCCGGAAGTTTGATCGTGCAGGCCGAACGCGTTGGCGCCGACACGACGCTGTCGCAGATCGTGCACATGGTGGCGGAAGCGCAGCGCTCACGCGCACCGGTGCAGCGTCTCGCTGATCGGGTGGCGAGCTGGTTTGTGCCTGCGGTCCTTGCCATCGCGCTGACTGCCGCGGCGGTGTGGGCGGTATGGGGTCCGCCGCCGGCGCTCGCGCATGCCCTCGTGGTTGCCGTGTCCGTGCTCATCATCGCCTGCCCCTGTGCGCTGGGACTGGCGACGCCGATGTCGATCATGGTCGGCGTCGGTCGCGGCGCGCACGAAGGCGTGTTGATCAAGGATGCTGCCGCGCTGGAGACACTCGAAAAAATTGACACGCTGGTGGTCGATAAGACCGGAACGCTCACCGAAGGCAAGCCGAGCCTGCAGGCCGTTGTGCCTTTGTCCGGCACCAGTGAAGCGGACCTGTTGCGTTACGCCGCGTCGGCCGAATCGTCGAGCGAGCACCCGCTCGCGCGGGCGATTGTCGAAGGGGCCAAGACACGCGGCAATATCCAGTTGGCTGCCGTGCAGAGTTTTGAATCGGATGCCGGGCTCGGTGTTTGGGGAACGATCGACGGTCATCGTGTGCTGGTGGGCAACGCACACCTGCTGCAGCGAGACGCCGTGGTTACCGACGAACTGATGCTTCAAGCCGAGCAGTACCGCGCGAACGGTCAGACGACGGTGTTCGTGGCCGTCGATGGCAAGCCGGCCGGCTTACTGGGGATTGCCGACGCTATCAAAGCGACGACACCCGACGCGGTGCGCGCCCTCAAAGCGCAGGGCATCCGCATCATCATGCTCACCGGCGACAACGCACGTACCGCCAGGGTGGTCGGCGACACACTAGGAATGGACGAGGTGGTGGCGGATGTGCTGCCCGCCGATAAGGCGGCTGTGGTGAAGCGCTTGCAGTCGCAAGGCCGCATCGTTGCCATGGCCGGTGACGGCGTCAACGATGCGCCGGCACTGGCCCAAGCGCAGGTCGGGATCGCGATGGGCACCGGCACGGACGTGGCGATGCAGTCCGCGGGCGTGACCCTGCTAAAGGGTGACCTGCGCGGACTGTCCAAAGCCGTGACGCTGTCGCATCGGACGATGACCAACATCCGCCAGAACCTGTTTCTGGCCTTTGTCTACAACGCGCTGGGCGTTCCGATCGCGGCGGGCGTGCTGTATCCGTTCACTGGGCTGCTGCTGTCGCCGATCATTGCCAGCGCGGCGATGAGTCTGAGTTCGGTGTCCGTCATTGGCAATGCGCTACGGCTGCGCTCCGCGAAGCTTTGACATGCCCACGATTCCTTCAAGCGCTCGAACCAGCCGACCGACTCCAAAGTGAATTTCCAGACACCCGCCACGCCCAGTCCGACTCGGCATAATCCGCTTCGCGGCGGAAAATACTTTTCCGATCGCCTGCTTGCTACGAGGCCAGTCCGCCCGCGAACGCGCGGTCGAACTGTTTTCGCAGCTGCGTGTATGGGACACCGAGCACAACAGCGGAATCCAGGTGGGACGCGATTCCCAGCGAGCGCTGGTGACCGGCGGGTGGCCTCGCCAGTGTCTGCACGCGCTGAAAACGGAGGGACTTCAGCATGAGTGCGTCTGCCGTCCCGGAAAATCCGTACGACCTCTTGTGTTGTGACAACCTTGGATAAGCACAAGACAGAGGTGGTATCCACGGCCATGAGCTCCGAAATGTCCGCTAGCCCTTTCGGTCTGCCAGTACTTGAGCGGCCCGTCCCTGTTTCGACTTTGGCGTTGAAGCTCGTCGCGAATGGGATACAGACCCTATGGACGCGAATCGTTGCCACTAATCCGCTGGCCGACTCACGGCCGCTATTGCTCAGCTACGACGTTCACCCGACACCTGACGGACCTGTCCTCATTGAGGTGAATACCAATGCCGGCGGCGTTCTCACTGCAATGCAAGCAGCGCGCAATGGAAACGACTGCTGCGCGGACTGGGAGCACGGTTTGCTGGAAGAACGACTGCCGGAGTTGTTCCGGCACGACTTGCTAGGCCTCGACCGGGAGAAAACAGGCGTCGTTGCAATCGTCGATGATCACCTTGCGTCGCAGCCGTTGCTTTCCGAGATGCACGCACTCGCAGACCTTCTGCGACCATTTGCCCGCGACGTCCTCGTCGTCGATGCCGCTCAACTGACTTTTAGGGACGGACGATTGCGCTTCGCCGACCAGCCAGTGGACCGGGTGTACTGGCGCAGTACGGACTTCTTGTTGAGCGAGCCTGCCCACGCGCCGGTGCGCCAAGCCGTTATTGAGGGTTCCACCATCCTTGCTCCGTCGCCGGACGCCTATCGGGCTATCGCCGACAAGCGTCGCTTCGTGGAATGGTCGAAGGAGCCGGAGCTCGCACGAGACGAAGCGACGGCGCTTTCGTTTCGCATCGCCGAGACGCTGCCCATGAGTGCTCGGACGATGGAAGCGTGGTACGCCGACCGTGGTGATTGGGTGTTCAAACCGGCCTCCGGTTTTGCCAGCCGGGGCGTCTATGTCGGCAGGAGTATCAGCCGCCGCAAGCTGGCCGAACTGCCAGCCGCCGCCTATCTGGCCCAACGCTATGCACCGCATCCGGTGATTGATCGCAACGGCAGGGAATGGAAGTACGACGTTCGCTTCTTCGCGGACCGAGGGCAGATCATCGGTGCCGCGGCTCGAGTGTTCCATGGCCAGGTCGTTGGCATGCGCGCGCCAGGAAGCGGGTTTGCACCGATCCGCGTGGACGCTACCTGCTGCCTCATGGGCGCGCTCGCCGCTGCGCAATGTGCTGGCTGCTCAACACCTGACAATGACCACACGAATTCAGGGTGAATCAACTCCGCGCTTAGTGCCGATCACGAACCCCTGTGCCGTGGAAGGTGAGTTCTTCAGATACCAGATTTGCTATTTCGCTGGAAGTAACCGTAGACAAACGACTGGTTCGCAGCCGAAGGTGTGACATGGCGTTCCTCGGCGCTATCGATCCAGGTGAATCCATTCTCGAATTCGGCTTTCAGTGTCTCGGCACTATGGCGCATTACCGGCAAGCCACTGCAGCGCGCGGGGCCGTCAAGGCTGAAGGTGGCGACCAACAAATGACCGCCTGGTCTCAAAGCCCTGCGTACCGCCGACGCGTACCGACCCCGTGCCTCTGCGTCGGTCAGAAAATGAAAAACGGCACGGTCATGCCAGAAGCCATAAGCGTCGACATCGAAAGTAAAGCGAGTGACATCGGCCTGCAGCCACCGGACCTGATCAGCACGCGCCCCGAGTCGCAATCGGGCCTGCCCCAGCGCGGCCTCGGAGAGATCGAGGACCGTGACGTCACGATGGCCCCGATCCAGCAGATCATCAACCAGCGTCGAAGTCCCGCCGCCGACGTCGATTAGCGGATCGTCCGGCACCAGCTGCGCACGGCCGATGAAGTCGAGTGAACGCTCCAGATGCGGGCGATACCAGCTGACGGTATCCGCCGCTTTTTGCTGGTAAACCGATTCCCAATGGTTGTGCAAGTTGTTACTCACGAAGCCTTCGTCTAAGGATCAGTGAGGATGCTGGTGGTGCGCATCTGGGAAATGAACGTGCGAGTGAGTCAGTGGCGCGTGGCGATGACTATGACTATGGCGAACACCCGCCGCCTCCGGCTCAGCATGTTCGTGGTGAGCGTCATGGATGTGCTCGTGCTCGTGTTCCACGGGCTCATGCGTGTGCAGATGTTCGTGACGTTCGGTCAAGTGCAGCGCGATGCCGATCGCCATCAGGGCACTGGCCGCCACGATCTGCCCGGTGAGGGGTTCGCCCATCAGGAACGCCAGCAGCGCTCCAAAAAAAGGCGCAATCGAGAAGTAAGCGCTGGTGCGGGCGGCGCCCAGATGCCGCAGCGCCACCACGAACAAGGTCAAGCTGATGCCGTAAGCCAGCAGGCCAACAATCATTGCCTCGACGGCACTGATAACCGAAGGTAGCGCCGGGCGCATCGCAAAGGCGATCGCTAGATTCACTGTACCAGCCACCAACCCTTTGACCGATGCGATCCAGGTTGCATCGCCGAGCGATACCTTCCGCGTCAGATTGTTGTCGACGCCCCACGCCAGGCAGGCGCCCAGCACCGCCAGCGCCGGCCATAGCGTGGCGAAGCGAGGCTGATCCGATACGTTTAGCACCACGGCGCCGGCAACGATCGCGAGCATGCCGAGCGCGATGCGGCGATCGAAATTCTCCTTGAAGACGAACCACGCCAGCAGCGCAGTGAACACGCTCTCGGCATTGAGCAGCAAGGACGCACCGGACGCGGGCATCGCATTCAATCCGAGCATCAGCAGGACCGGACCGACGACCCCGCCCGCGACAATGGCAGCCGCTAGCCACGGCAGCTCCTGCGTCGGCAATCGAACCCGCTCCGCGCGTCTCAGCCATCGATAAAGCGTCAGGCCGATTCCAGACCCGAGGTACAGAAGCCCAGCGAGGAACCAGGGATCGATTCGACCCAGCAGGATTTTGGCGAGCGGCGTTCCGGCGCCAAACAGCAAGGCGGCGCCGAGTGCGGCAGCAATTCCGGGCGGTCTCGATTCTTGTGTCCAGCGCATGGCGCCCGAAGTTTACGCGGACGTCCGATCAATGTTTAGGACCAGTAACACGCCCTTATCGGTACACCGTGCAATAAGTGAAGCCGGGGAGGGAAGGGGTTTGTAACGGGGGGCGGCGGACCAGATTCCGAAGCGCGCCCGCAAAAAAATGATGCCGGTGACACACTCCGTCGAACTTCCCGCCGCCACGGCTGCCTTACTAGTGACGCCCCGGCGGAGCGCCTGATGGCTAGCGGGCGACGCATCGCGTGTGCATCTAGGAGGCCCGTTTGAGCATACAGGACGTTCAAAGACCCACCACCGACGATATCCTGCCTCCCGGCGCACGCGTCGGCGAGTTCGAGATCCAGCGTTGGGTCGGTGCGGGCGGATTCGGCATCGTCTACCTGGCCTATGATCACTCGCTGATGCGCAGTGTCGCGGTGAAGGAATACCTGCCCGCCTCTCTGGCCCAGCGCGCCGGCGACAATACTATCGCGGTGCGCAGCGAGCAGGACCGGAACACGTTCGAAGCGGGCCTGCACAGCTTCATCAACGAGGCGCGACTGCTCGCGCAGTTCGACCACCCGGCGCTGATCCGCGTGTTCCGCTTCTGGGAAGAGAACCAGACGGCCTACATGGCCACGCCGTTCTACGAGGGCGAGACGCTGAGGACGCTGGTCAGGCGCGAGCCGGAGATCATCAACGAAAGTTGGATCCGCGCGCTGCTATCGCCGCTGCTGAATGCACTGGAGACGCTGCACCGCGGTAACGTGTTCTACCGCGACATCTCGCCCGACAATATCGTGATTCAGAAAAACGGCGCGCCGGTGCTGGTGGACTTCGGCGCCGCGCGCTTCATCGCTGACGACCGTGGCGGCAAGGTCGCGGCGATTGTCAAGCCGGGCTATGCGCCGGTGGAGCAATACTCCGAAGAGTTGGCCTCGCGCCAGGGGCCCTGGTCCGACGTATACGCGGTTTGCGCAATGTTGCATTACATGATCACCGGCAAAGCGCCGCCAGCGGCAGCGACGCGCGCGATCTCGGACAACTATGTCCCGCTGCATCGGCGCCGCGAGTTGATGGGTTACACGCGCGACTTCCTGCGGGCGATCGATTTCGGCCTGACGGTGCACGCGGAGGATCGACCGCAGAGCATCGCCGAACTGCGCGAGCTGCTGAACTGGAGGCCGGAAATGTATGCGACGACGGCCGCCGCAGCTTCCCCGCCAGGCGCTACCGTGGCACCCGAGGCGCCGTTCCCCCGTGGGGCTCACACCGTGCCGCAGCCGCACGCAACTCGACCTAAGGCCACCGCGTCCGAGCCGGCTCCTCCATTAATTCTGGAGCTCGGGCCGATGCCGACGCCAGACGACAACGATAATGGTGGTGGCGGCTTCGTCTTCCCGCCGCCGTCAGTCGGCGCCGAGCTGAGCGCAGCGCACGCGGTTACGCCGCGGCGCGCGGGCAACGGCGGCAAATGGGTAGCGGTCCTCGGTCTCGCCGCCGTGCTGCTCAGCGTCTTTTACCTGGGGCCTGCACTCAGTCCGAGCATCAGCCAGGACATCCCGGCAGGGGCGCCGGCAAGTGGGCGCGCCGTTCCCGCCGACAGCGCGGTACCGTCCTTTGCCCAGGCACGTCCGGCAACTGACCAACGCAACGAGCCTGTGCCTGTCGCGCCCCATGACGGCATCGGCAACCGCGAGGCGGCTCCATCCACTGCGCAATCCGCAGGGCAAGTTACAACCGCCGCTCCGGCGCTGCCCGATGAGCCAGCAGCCACTCACGCCGAAAACCCGCGCGGAGCCGCAGACACGTCAAGCGCGGCCGGCGACCGCGCGGCGCAGCCGCCCGCCCAGAACTCCGTTGCGGCCACGAGCGACTCCGCCGCAGAGCCGCGCCCCAAGCGCCACCGGCGAGCTGCGCCTCACGGCTACCTGCTGTTGGACATCCGACCCGCGGGTTACGTTTCCGTCGACGGCACCGTGCGCGGGACGAGCCCGCCGGTGACGCGGCTGGAGCTTTCGCCGGGCACGCATAGCATCAGCATCAACAACGGCAGCTCGCAACCGTTGGAAACCAAGCTCGACATCACCGACGGCGGCAGCGTGTTGCTGTCTCACAGCTTCGAAAGATAGACAGGAGATAGATGTCCGCTCTGGCCAAATCTCCGTACGGGCGTTATTTCTCATAATTCCCCGTTATCGTCGGCAGGGAAGGGCAGTTGGGTGCCGACTCCGGACATTGGCCCGATAATACTCGTCGCCCGATAGCAGCCGTTGCCTATTGGCTCTTCGGTTGGCCGCCACCGGTTCGTCTAGACGAAGTTGATCCACTGAAAGCCCTCCGGCAACTCTCTAGGATCTCCCCGAAAAGTGCTCAAGAACGGTTCGCAACTTTGCTCGCCGAATTACTGTCGCCGATACTGGCCGGCGGCGCGTTATCCGCAACCCGTCGATACCTCGACCTCCCACATCGGTTTTCGCTGCATTCGTCGGCGCGGCTGAATGCATGGCGACAACGGACACAGAGATATACTTGACTATCACAGT
Organism: uncultured Salinisphaerales bacterium; assembly: GCA_964581385.1. Classification (GTDB taxonomy): domain Bacteria; phylum Pseudomonadota; class Gammaproteobacteria; order Nevskiales; family Nevskiaceae; genus CAZOOK01. Next base: position 7,922 of record CAZOOK010000035.1, on the reverse strand, counting down.
CGTTTGCGAATAGTGTATTTTAGGTAATCAACCAATCGGTTGGTTTATTACGATCCAACTTAAGATTGGTACATATATAAAAAGCCACATACGTGGCATCGGTGGGGGAGGAGATTCTGTTGCTTGTTTCTGGACGAAACATCCGCATAAGCGGCTTCCTATTGAGACGGTCGCTCGCACTATCCCCAATGGCTTGAATTGCCAGGCAGATCGCCGGCATTGGTAGTTGTAATATCCGCGATGGTAAGCGGTCAATAATAACGAGGTGGAGGATAAGCTAATGGTTACACGTAAGATATTAATGACAGTTGCGTTGGGTATAGGTCTTGGCGGTGCCGCGCTGTCGGCGCTCGCCGCAGATATTGATCCGCCGGCGGGTGATTGGACGGCGGGGGATTATCCGTCCACGTCAGGCGACTTCATCGGCATCTCGGGCGTTCCAGGACAGAACGACAAGAAGAACGGTCCCCGTGAATATCGGGTTCATGTGCCCAAGGGCTACAACAAGCTCAAGCCGACACCGGTAGTGGTTTGCCTTCCGGGTCTTGGCGAAGACGTGGACGCATTCTGCGTCAACGGGTCCAAGACCGGCACGGTCACCAGCAGTTCGGACAACGGAAACGGCCCCGGAATCTATGATCTTTCCGATACGGATGGCTACGTGCTCGTGATGGCCGAAGGTTTGAACCACAGCTGGAACGGCGGTAACTGCTGCGGCACTGCTGCTCTCCAAGGCGTTGATGATGTCGCGCTGATCCGTGCGATCTATGCGGTGGTCCAGCAGCACGTCAACGTCGATACCAAACGTACCTACGCGGTGGGCTTCTCGAATGGCGGCTTCATGGTTGACCGACTTGCCTGCGAGGCTTCGGATATTTTCGCCGCCGTGTTTGAAGGTTCGGGCGGCATCCGGACAAAACCTATGAGTGCTTGTAAGCCTCAAAACAGCGTCGCGGTGCTCGGCACGCACGGTCAAGGTGGCAAGGATCGCTTTGTTCCCTATCAAGGCGACGCCAATAGCATGGATCAGTTCGCGAGTGCCAATGGCTGCTCAAATCGCACCGTCCCGGCCACTCGCCCGCAAAGCGTGGGTGACGGCACCCACGACGGCGACGTGACCTGTATCACCTACACCGGTTGCCCATCCAACACAGAAGTCACTTTCTGCTCGATTCAAAATGGTGGCCACTGCTGGTATGGCAGCGCAAGCTGTGGTACCGGCGGCGGTACCGCAACAGCGGGTATTGCCTTGGGCCGGGGTATTAATACCTACAACATTATCGACACTGATGAAATGTGGCCATTCTTCAGCAAGTATCATCGGTGATGATAGCTTTGGAGGGCATTGGTTTTAGCTGGCTCACTCCATTGCGATAATGTAAGCACAGCACAATAATAGTCATTGCTGATCTCTTTGGGGCGCCATAAGGCGCCCCTTTTGGTCTGCATAGTGGGAATAGCAATTTTTCGTGGTTTTCCCAGAGCGGAGCGGGGTCGGGCGTAAGCGTCCGAAAATCTGCACCCTAGTAAAAGTCCTCGATCCTGATTGAATATGCCCCAAGCCAATTTGCTGGAGGCGGTATGAAGAACGGGGTTCAACGCAAGCGCATGCGGACATCAGCAGCGCGCGCGTTTTGGCAGCACCTGGATGCGTGGTGGCAACGCTTCGCAATGGCAAAGAGGTGTATTGAACGACGATAGGACAACGTTGTGTCAAAGTCGTGACCGGGGCCTGCCGGGCCTTCACACGATCCAAGGAACTCAGTGGGCAATGGTTAGGTTACTTCCAGAGCGCCGCCGACACCGGAGCTCAAAGCGCTGCTCATGGGGCAAACGTAGGCGGCATCGATTCTGCTGACGCGGCGGGGAAGGGTTGGCAGATTCGAGCGCACCTTCGTACTCATACAGGCGGGCCGAAGCAGATGGCAGCAATTCACTGACAGCAACTTATCGTAAAAAATGGCGAAGACTGTCTCCGCGAACTGCATCTACGGCACTATGAAGTAATTGAAGCGGCAGGCCCTAGAAGTCGTGGCCAGCGCTGTGGTATCCATCATAGCCTCGGCGTCATTTGTTCTCGGGGCGCAGGGACTTAAAGCGATCGACCACCTCCCAGCGATCGGCTCCCTGGAAAGGCAGCATCCAGCCGGGATACTCTGGCGGCAGCGTGCTGACGTCGTCCAGTTGCTTCAGCTCCTCCGCCGAGAGCTTCAGCTCGACTGCGGCGAGATTGTCCTGCAGCTGATCACGGCGTTTCGCGCCGAGGATCACCGAGGTGACCACCGGCTTCGCCAGCAGCCACGCGAGCGCGACACGCGCTGCGCTGCACTCGTGTGCTTTGGCGATTGGTGCCATAACGTCCATGATCTTCCAAGTCCGCTCCTTATCGACGACGGGGAAGTCGAACTCGGTACGTCGTGAATCCGCCGGTTTCTGGTTGGAGCGGTTGAACTTGCCGGACAATAATCCGCCGGCTAGCGGACTCCACACTAGTAGGCCGAGCTTCTCGGCTTCCAGCAGCGGCACCAGCTCCCGTTCCAGGTCGCGACTGGCTATCGAGTAATACGCCTGCAGTGTGTCGAATCGCGCTAGGTTCTTGAGTTCACAGATCCCGAGCGCCTTGGCGATTCGCCACGCGTGCCAGTTGGAGCAACCGATGTAGCGTACCTTGCCCTGGGTGACCAAGATGTCGAGCGCCCGCAACGTCTCTTCAATCGGTGTGACGACATCAGTGGCGTGGATCTGATAGAGATCGATATGGTCGGTCTGCAGGCGGCGCAGACTCGCCTCCACGGCGTCCATGATGTGGCCGCGCGAGGCGCCGACGTCGTTGCGACCCGGACCAACGCGGCCATAGACCTTGGTCGCGATTACAACCTGATCACGGGCGATCTTCATGTTCTTCAACGACTGGCCCAAGATCTTCTCGCTCTCACCGTCGGTATAAACATCCGCCGTGTCAAAGAAGTTGATGCCGCCGTCGATCGAAAGTTTAACCAGTTCGTCCGCTTCCGCCTGTCCGGTAGCGCCAATGGCCTTGAACATTCCTCGACCGTCGCCGAATGTCATCGTGCCGAAACACAATTTCGAAACTTGTAGGCCGGTGTGGCCGAGCGTCGCGTATTTCATGGCAACATCCTTATGTCAAACTGGCCGTTGTCAACGCAACAGGATAGCCGGTCTTCCGCGCGTGAGCGCAATCGGCGCGCGACCGCTGCATCGGTTGCGGTTAAGTTGTCGGTGGTCACGGATGCATGGATTATCGGGAGCAATCGGATGAAACGCACATGGACCTTGGCGGCTACCGCACTCGCACTCATGGGGACGCCCTTGTCGGGGATGACCGCTGCGCCATCGGACCTACCGGCGCCGGCCATCGTCGCGCGCTTTCAGCCAGGCAGTGACACTGGCTGGGATTTGCTTGCCTATGACGCCTCCGGAAGCCGGCTGTTCGTCAGCCGCGCCACGCACGTCCAAGTTCTCGATAGCACGAGCGGTAAGCTCGTCGGCGACATCACCGGCACGGACGGCGTGCACGGTATTGCCCTGGCGCCCGAGGCCAAGAAGGGCTTCGCCAGCAACGGCAAGTCGAACAGCGTCACTGTGTTCGACTTGGCAAGCCTCAAGGTGCTGCGGCAAATCCCGCTGGACGGAATCAAGCCCGATACGATCATCTATGACGCGGCCAGCCGGCATGTGCTGGTTTTCAATGGCGGCAGCAACAACGTCGCGGTCATCGATCCCACGACGGAATCGGTGATCGCCAGCGTGGCGTTGCCCGGCCGCCCAGAGCTTGCGGCGGCCGATGGGCAGGGGCATGTCTACGTCAATCTTGAAGACAAGAACCAAGTCGCTGCCATCGACTCGATGCACAACAAGGTACTGGCCACCTGGACGCTGGGCGACTGTCAGGAGCCTTCAGGACTCGCGCTCGATGCGCAACATCACCGCGTCTTCTCCGCCTGCCAGAACCACAAGCTCGTCGTGCTCGACACCTCGTCTGGAAAGCCGGTGGCGGAAGTACCGATCGGGGAGCATCCGGACGGCGCCGCGTTTGATCCAGCAACAAATTTGGTTTATTCGCCCAACGGTGAAGGCACTCTGACCGTTATCAAGGAGGACAATCCCGATCATTTCCGGGTGATCGCTAATGTCCTCACGCAAAAGAGCGCACGCACGATCGTCCTGGATGCAGCCACACACCGCCTCTTCCTCGCAGCCGCCGAACTGGGACCGCCACCGCCGCCAACACCGCAACAGCCGCATCCTCGACCAAGCATCGTGCCTGGAAGTTTCCGGATCTTGGTGATGCGCTAAAGATGTCGACACGCGCGAAGATTTAAACGCTCGATGTAAATGTCTTTACGATCGATCTTCTCCCGCAGCAGGATCTGACGTCAGTCGCCTCACGTTTGAGGATCAGGTCCCAGAGACAATGACGTGAACGCTAATCCACAAGACAGCCTGAGCAAGGTTCCTGCGGTCACGTTGATCTTCTGGATCATCAAGATCGCCGCCACTACGCTTGGAGAAACGGGCGGCGACGCCGTTTCGATGTCGATGAATCTAGGCTATCTCGTTGGCACCGGCATTTTCGCAACCATCTTTGCCGTTATGGTCACAGCACAGATATCCGCGAAGCAATTCCGCCCGTGGTTGTATTGGATAACGATTATCGCCACGACGACAGTGGGTACGACATTGGCCGACTTCGCCGACCGTTCTCTGGGTATCGGCTATGCCGGTGGCACGTCGCTGCTGTTTACATTGCTCTTGGGATCGATATTCATTTGGCATCGCGCCCTCGGTTCGGTATCGGTTGAAACCGTTAGCTCCGCCAAGGCAGAGATGTTTTACTGGGTCACCATCATGTTCTCCCAGACGCTGGGCACCGCGCTCGGCGATTGGACGGCGGATACCGCGGGCCCAGGCTATGGCGGAGGCGCGATCGTATTCAGTTCTCTGCTGGCACTTGTTGTCGCAGCGTATTACTGGACAACCCTATCGCGCACCGTGCTTTTCTGGGCGGCTTTTATTCTCACCCGGCCGCTTGGCGCTGTTCTCGGTGATTTCCTCGACAAGCCCGTCAACGCGGGCGGCCTGGCGTTGAGCCGCTTCGCGGCATCCGCAGCCCTTCTCGTGTTTATTGCGGCCTGCATTTTTATCTTTCCACAAAGAGCCGCAAGACGGGGGCATTGACCAGAGTGGCTTGCGACAGTGTCTGCTTCAGTAAAAGTGATCGCGCGGGTAGGGCGACAATTCCCCGTTATCGTGGCTAGGGGATGGCAGTGCGTGCCAATAGCTATTGGCCCCTGAAGTTGCCCTGGGCGCGACAGCGCCGGAATCTCTGCAATAGTGGCTCGTATGCAACGTCCTCTACGGGGCCGACATTCACCCACTCGATCGCCATAGTGTCCAATTGGGTCTCATCAACTCTGAGACCCTGGCCCATGCTCTGCGCAAGGCGTTGTAACTGATATTCGCGACGCAACGGTTGATCCTCCGGTGGCGTCGGCATGTCTGTCAGTATTTCGGCTCGGATGCAGAGCATCTTCAGTGCTACCTCATTCGCCGCGAGATCTGCTGAACGCTCACCGGCGAGCTCCTCCTTGAGGGTATCGAGCCCACCCTTGGGCCATCGCTGGACGGAGGCAATGCAGGTTTCGGCAGCGTCCTTCAAAATGTCGACTTGCTCGGTGTCCAGGCTGCGTGCCACGGCGAGCCTGTAGGAGCGCACATGGTTGGCGGCTTCGAACAGGTCGTCCCAACCACGCTCGACGTCATGCGCATGTTGGCGCGCGATTGATTGCTCGCAGCGATCCAGACTCTGATCAAACCTATTGCGAAGCTCACGTGTATCCGCACGGGGAAACTCGCCGATCGCATCGAAAGCCATTCGCAATTCGACCATTGCTCCCTCGTGCGCGAGCAACTCAGCCCCTTGGAGGGCGGAGATCTGGTCGAGCTGCTCGCACAAGGCAAGTGCCCGCGTCTTGTTGTTCTCGAGCCCGGCCGTGTAAGCGGCAAACTCCTGCTCGCGTTTTTGGAACACGGAATCGCAATGTTGGCGGAATTCACCCCAGAGGCGTTGATCTACCTCGCGCGGCACAGGGCCAACTGTCCGCCAGCTCTGTTGAAGCTCCTTTATCGCGTCGGTTGCCTTGCGACTATCGTCGCTCGCGAGCAACTGTCGAGCGCGCTCAATCAGCGACTCCTTCTGCTTCACGTTGCTGGCGTACTCGGCATCCAGTCGGCCCTGCAGACTCGCAGTGAGGGCCACGAAAGCGTCCTGTTGCTGCTTGCCGGCGTGGCGGTCCACAGGCGACCAGCGGCGCCATTCCTCCTTCATCTCCCGCAGGGCCCTGATTACAGCCTTCCAGTCAGGTTGCTCCCAGTTGTAGCCCGCATTAAAAGCAGTCAACTTGGCGAGCAACGTATCGCGACGCCGCAGATTCTCCTCGCGGATGAGCGCCTGGGCCGCAAAATACTCCCTGCACGGCTGATATGCCCGCTGAGCTGCTTCCTGAAAGCGTTGCCAATCAGCTTCGAGATCGTCGCCGGCGCCCTTGCTCAGCGTGCGCCATTCATCCTGAAGACTCTTGATCCTGTCGGCGAGTGCCAGTGGATCGAACGTCGCGTCCACAAGCGACTCCATCTCCTCTATTAGTTCGGCGCGCTTCGGCGTCACGGAAAAGCTCTTCCAGTCCTTCAACGCGTCGAGCTGCTTGTCGAGGAGTTGTATCTGGCTGGCCAGGTTGGCCGGCAGAGGCGGGGCTCCTGCCAGCTTCTCCTCGATGGCCCGTCGCACCCCGGCCGCGCGGGAGGTGCTACCGTCGCTCAGCGCACCACGTGCCTTTCGGACCAATTGATCGATTTGTCGGACGTTCTGCTGCTCAGCGCGCTGCTTTTCAGCCAGTGCACGTTTCTGCTCCTCGAGAACCCGTGCTTGCTCAGCGGTGGCCGCGGCGGACGCCTGCGCCTGCTGCTCACGCAGGCGCCGAGCCTCTGCGGTTGCTTGACCAGCAGCCTGCTCTCGTGATGCCTGAGCCGCCATCTGGAGCAAGTGTTCTGCAATGGTCTCCCGTGAGCGGTCGACCCAATGCTGGACTCTGCCGCGTAGCTCCAAATCAGCCTGCTCAGCCACCGCTTTCCAGCGACTCTCCAATTGGTCCAGTCTCGAACTGAACGAGGCGTCGTACGAGCGTTGGCTGTGGCGCTCGATGGCGCCCGAGGCCTCATTGATCTCGGTTCGCAGCTGCTCCAGCTTGCGAGCCTGCTCAAGCAGGATATCGCGCTTGGACGTCAATACCTTGTAGACATTTTTGTCATTGCCCCCACGGACCTCCCGGATGAGTTGCCGTAGAACGTCCGGATCTTCGATTGCGTTAGCCGCCGCCTGGCGAACCTTAGTCGATGCACCCGCAACGACCAGCCGTGCTACCGCCTGGACATCCCGGGCATCTATGGCCGCCTGCAAAGCACTCTCCTCGGCAGCAACGGTCAGTGCGCGATCAGCTGCGCTTGTCTTGGGGGGAGCCTTCTCGTGCTTCTCGGACGGCGCTGATTGAAGCGCTAAATTCGGAACTGGCGATAACGATGGCGCTTTGCGAAACCAGCGCGAGAACAAAGACATTGTTGACCTGCACAGCATCTGGGGGCCACGTATTCTACCTGTGCTGGAAGGCCTGCCTCTTTTTGCTTTTGCCCGCTCTTTGAGTCTGCCGGCTGCGAGCGGCAGCAATAGGCTGGAAGTCGGCGCCGGGACCTGTCAGGGCTTCACGAACCGATAGGCGAAGCGATCGGTCTCGCCCTTGATCGAGGGATCGAACACCTTGATCGAGTGCGGATCGTCCTTGTTCGCGAGCATGGTGCTTTCCGCGTCCAGTACGAAGCCGGCCGCCTCCACCTCCTCGCGAACGGAT
>CAZOOK010000034.1:0-57995 GCA_964581385.1 uncultured Salinisphaerales bacterium | reverse complement strand
ACAGCCAGCGCGCTGTAACTCTTAAACTTTTTCACGCAGTTCTCCCATTGGATGAAACACGCAGATATTTGCTAGTCCGGCTGCTGCACGGACTCTAAATTCAATAATCGCTATAGCAGTTCCTCATTCGGCAACTGCGATCCCCTCTAGCTCAACGCCGTCGGTCTCGTGTCCGGGCATCGCCCAGACCAGCCACTGTTGGCGCAACGCGATGACCAGTACGAAAGCGGTGGTAGCGAGCGCACCGAAGGTGGCAAAGCCCATTTGATAGCTGCCGGTGCTTTCCTTGGCGATGCCCATGATCACCGGCAGGTAAAAACCACCGATTCCGCCCGCGGCGCCGATGATGCCGGTCATGATGCCGGTCTTGCCTTTCCATCGATGGGGGACGAGCTGAAAGGTGGCGCCATTGCCCAGACCGAAACAAGCGTAGAGACCCAGCAGCAAAGTGATACCGCCGCTGAGGGCCGGCATCCAAGCTGCAAAAGTGAAGTCAAACAGCGCAATGCAAGCCAGCAGCACCTGCAAGGCACGCACACCGGTAACGCGGTCGGCGATCCAGCCGCCGATCGGCCGCACCATTGCGCCTGTGAATGCGAACAACGCCATCAACAGCCCCGCATCCACCTTGGACATCTGGTATTGCGTGGTCAGCAGCAGGCTGACATAGGAGGACATGCCGACGAAACCACCGAATGTGATGCTATATACGAGCATCACGACCCAGGTATCGCGCTCGGCGAGGACGGCGCGGAAACGTTGTGGCAATACGACCACGGCCAGCGATGCTCCAAGGACCGGCAGCAGTAGCAAGCCCGTCTTGCCCTGGCCAAAGACTCCGGCGTGTACAAGCAAGACCAGGACGATCATGCCAATGAGCGTGGTGGCGAAGGCGACGATGGCGCGCTTGCCGCCAGGTCCTTTCGCGCTTAAATCCTTTGCCCAGAGGAGCGCGGCAACAGCCGCAAGGGCCAGTAGCGGCAAAGCGGCTGCCGTCGCCCGTTGCCAGCCAAAATTCTGCGCCAAGCCGGGAAACATGAAGCCGTCGAGAACAGCGCCGATGTTGCCGGCGGCAGCCAATCCGAGCACAAGGCCTTGCACCTTCGGTGGATAGTTGCTGCCTGCCATCGGCAAGGCAATGGCGAAGCTGGCACCGCCCATGCCGAGGAATACGCCCAGTACCAGCAGCAATGGGTACGACGGGGGCAAGGGCAGCAGCAGTAGGGCGAATGGAGGGATCGCCGACAGTGCAATACCTATCAAGGTCAGCCCGCGCCCGTCATATGATTGGTACAGATTCCCTAGAGTGACGCGCAGAATCGCTGCGGATAGCACGGGCACAGCGACAAGAAAACCCTGCTCCGCAGGCGTCATCGCAATGCTCTTGGCGATGAAAGGAGCCAGCGGCCCGAACATCACCCACACGGTGAAGCCCGTATCAAAATAGAGAAAACACGCCAGCAGCGCCCGCCAGTTACCGCTCTTCAAAGACTCAATGACCTGTTTCATCCGAACTCCTTCAATTGATCTAATGGATCCTTCGATCCGCTACAAATTTGTCCCGCAGCTGTTCCACAGAAATCTCCCCAAAACCGTGAAGCAAAAAAAAGACGTCACGGTGCGCTTGCGCGCAGCCGGACGTCTTTGCCCGTTGTCCATTGGTCCTGCGCTCCACCCACCCCTCGTTGGGCGATGAAGCAGCAAGAATTAAGTGAGATTTGTATTGAGCAAGCAGCGTGCCAATTTATACGCAGATCAATAGCGCTTATTGCGGGGAACGATGCGCAATGACTGAACGCGCAGCGCCCCGTTTCGGCGCATATGGTGGTGGTTTGCACCATCGCCCCATGTTTGGTCGGGGGAAGTGAAGAGTGCCCGGACATCGCACCATGGCGATGGACATGGAATCTGGGGGGGCAGGCCACCATGAAAGCGCTGATTTATCGGTGGCGTTCTTGCCAAGCCTCATTCTGTTATTGCGGCAGGACCTTCCTATCTCCTGGAGAGATCTGAACAAATCTCCCGCTTTCGGTTAACTTAAACGCCGGCGGGACGATATATACGGCGTATTTATCACGAGGCGGTGGCAGGGTTGCCATGAATACTCTCGTCACCCTAGAGCTGGAAACGGCAAATCGCTGATGTTCGCGCGCACGCCCGCGGTTCTTCCTGACGGTACCGTCATCGAGAATTTTCGCATCGTGCGAAAGCTCGGACGTGGCGGCTTCGGCATTACCTACCTGGCGACTGAATTCGCGTTGCGCCGGCCCGGACAGGAAAGCGATGTGCCGATGCGCGAAGTGGCGCTGAAGGAATTTTTCCCGCAGGTCATCGCGACGCGAACCAATGGCGTCACGGTCAGCGCGGCGCCCGATGTCGAAGGTGCGGAGCTGGCATTCCGTAACGGCATCGGTGCATTCATCAAGGAAAGCCTGGCGATTGCCGCGCTCGAGCATCACAACATCATTCCAATTCTGCGGGCTTTTGAAGCCAACGGTACCGCCTATTTCACGATGCCGTACGTGCACGGCGAATCCTTGCGCACCCTTATTCGGCGCGAGGGTCACTTGTCAGAAGCGCGTGCCCGCGAGCTGTTGCTGCCGATCCTCGACTGTCTCGCCTACGCGCATTCCAAAGGTGTGCTGCACCGGGACCTCAAACCGGACAACATCATCATCCGCGAAACCGACAGCAAACCGATGCTGATCGACTTCGGGACTGCGCGTGTCCAGGCCGCCAACGATGCCGGCGAACATACCCGGCTGACCGAACTGTGCGCCTACACGCCGTGTTACGCGGCGCTCGAACAGTACGCACGCTCCGGCGGCGATAATTTGCACGGCGCGTACACGGACATTTACGGTTTCGCCGCGGTGCTCTATGAAGCGGTCACTGGAATTCAGCCGCGCGAGTCGGCGCAACGGGCTGCTGAAGTTTATGGCGGCCGCCCCGACACGCTGGTTGCGGCGTCCATGCAGCTGCAACGGGATACCGGATATCGCCGGAGCTTTCTCAGAGCGATCGATTGGGGGCTGGAGCTGGCCAGCCGCGATCGCCCGCAGACTGTCGCTGAATTTCGCGATGCATTGGATGGCAAGCTGACGCCGCCGGAAGCAACGCTGAAGCGGTTGCAGATGCGCCCGGCGTCTGTCGAGCCACCTGCGGCATCAACCCGGCCCGCGACACCAAAGCGTGCCCCGGAACCAGAAGCGATCGACAAGGAGAGTGCGCCGAAACCACGCTTCAGTTGGCCGGTCATCGCCGGCGTTGCGCTCGGCGCCGTACTCGTGACCGGTGTGGCATTGAACCGCTACTTTAGACACCGTCACGCCTCGGACGACTCGGTATTGCTCTTGAGTTCGCAAACTCGCCTGGCGGCGCTTCCGCGAGGCACCGTGTTCCGCGACTGCGACGACTGCGCGGAGATGGTGGTGATACCCGAAGGCAGGTTTCGCATGGGTGCGGGCAATGGCGATTCCGATCGATCGAATTATGAAATTCCGGCACACACGGTTTTCATCGAGTACCCGCTGGCGGTGGAAAGATACCCAGTGACGCGCGGTCAGTGGCGGCAATACATCGCCGCGAGCAGTGCCGACGGCGGTGGCTGCAAAACTCACGATGCGGCGATGAACAAGTGGGTTCTCGACAGTGATCTATCGTGGCGCAACCCCGGTTACGTTCAGACCGATGATCATCCTGTCGTCTGTGTGAGTTGGAACCAGGCAAAAGAGTACGCGCGCTGGATGAGCAGCAAGACCGGTCATCCCTATCGGCTGCTATCCGAAGCCGAGTACGAATACGTGCTGCGTGCCGGCTCAACCACGAAGTATCCCTGGGGAAACTCGCCAAACGAGAGTTGCCGCTATGCCAACGTCGCGGATCAGTCCTCCCGTATCGAACGCGGCGAAGACCGGACAATCGATTGCAACGATGGCTACGCAGCGACCTCGCCGGTAGGATCTTTTCCGCCGAATGCCTTTGGGCTCTACGACATCAGCGGCAATATTTTCGAGTGGACTGCAGATTGCGATCACGAAGGCTATTACGGAGCGCCCGCTGACGGCAGCGCCTGGCTCAGCGGCGACTGCGAGCGCCGCATCGTTCGCGGCGGCTCATGGGGCGACGGATCCCGCCGTCTGCGCTCGGCATATCGCATGGCCAACGTCGCGTCAGTGGAGCTGCGTACCCGCGGATTCCGGCTGGCGAGAACCGACTAGGGCCTGTTAACACTCACTTCGATCGCTGCGACCAAAGTGAGTGTTAACAGGCCCTAAGCGTCCCCATCCTGAGGGCTATTCAATGTCGGCAGTTTGCGTTCCATCGGAACGCAAACTGCCTTTCGTTTTGTTTGCAACGGTTTTACTGAGTTGCTCCATCCAACGACGGGCCTGCGCCGGCGAGTGCATCGAAGTCGGCGCCCGCGATCGGCAATGACCGCTCCTGTTCCGTAGCCGCTGCTTTGAATTTTGCGCACGCAAAGAGAATGGCAGCGACGCCGACATAGCTAAACGCGACTAGCGGTGTCTTGGCGATGCCGATCGCTTCACTGTGCATGAAACCGAAGAAAGTCAGCACCGACCCAGCCAAGGCGAAACCGGCCGCTTTGCGGAAATTGCCGTCGATCATGCAAGCCGTAATCGAAGCGAGGATGACACTACACAGAATCGCGCCGCTGCCGAAAATCTGCAGGCCGTGATAGAGCACGCCGACCTGTCCGAGCTTGTCGAACCCGACCGTCGCCGCGTCGGTGCCGGCGGCGCCGAGCGCGTTGTCGATCTGCAATTTGCCCCAGGCGGCCACCTGCGGAATCAGCGCCAGGATCACTGCCGGTGCGTGGTTGCGCGGCGTTTCCTGGAACGCCTGGGCGCCAATCAACATGCCGATATAGAGCAGGATCGGCGAAATGGCGACGACCGGAATCAGCGCCATCATCAGCGCCAGAATTCCGAACCAGGACAATATCAGCACCATTACGCCGGTGGCGGCGGAGTAGCCGATGCGGCCGCCAATCGCTTTCCAGCCGGGATGACCGATGTATACGGCGTTGATGAAGGGATTGCCCATCAGGCAGCCGATCAGGCTGATAATCCCGTCGGCGGTCAATACGCGGGTGGTCGGAAAGCTGTCGCCGCCAGCCGCCGCGCTTTCCACGTTGTTCATCGCTTCCACCAGATCATAGATGCCGAATGGGATGGCGGTGACGAGGATGACGCCGAGGAACTGAAAGCCGGAGAACACGTGCGCGAACGCTGGAATCGGGAACGAAAAACCAAAGCTGGCGAAGGAGGCGCTGAGATTTTTCAGTGTCATGCCGCCGTAATCGAGACCGAGCGCGGTGGAACCCCAGGCAATCAGCGAGCCGACGGCGATTGCGACGAGCCCGGCCGGGACGCCCTTATAGCGAACGCCGCCGAACCAGCTCGCAATCAGAATCGCGAAGCAGATAACGCCGATTGCTGGCGTCATATACATATCGAGCGCTGGACGCAACGAGATAAAGGCGATCGATACGCCGGCCAGCGCGCCGAGCAACGCTGCCCTCGGCGTGATGCGGCGCACGATTGGAGCCAGGAAGCCGCCTGCCATCAGGACGAAGCTTTGCACAAAGACCCAGGTCAGGCCCGCTTCCCAGCCTTTCACTGGATCGCCGGTCCTTACTGCGATCGGCAGCATGATGACGAAGACGACAATGAACATGTGCGGCACGCTGATGCCCGAAGGTAAGGCACAGACGTCGTCGCGGCCGCTTTCCTTGGCGAGTTTGTAAGCCAGCCATGCGTAGTAAAAAGTGCTCAGACACAGCATCAGCCCAGTGGCCGGCAGGATGCGACCGAAGGTGAGATCATCCGGCAGCTTCAACACGTAACGCAGCAAGGCCGTCAACGTCAGCATGTTGACCAGAATATTGGTGCCGAAGCCGAAAAACGCATTCCAGTCGCCGGGCGCCCAGACGACAGGTTTTTTCGCGATCGCAGTCATGACGATTCCTCCACGTGGTCAAGCACGAGTCCGCACCCCGCGGACTCTCAGATGAGGTGCCGCCGCGTCGCGGCGGGCCGTGTAGCGGTGGCGGCTGGCAGCGCAGCGATGACGCGCGCCGAGTTGGAAACCCAGCCGAAGATGCCGCCCTGCGCACCGATCATGCGCAGGCCCATGGCGTGAAACTCCGGGAAGTACGAACCGACGCAGTCCTCCAACACCAGACAGTCGTAGCCGCGGTCGTTGGCTTCGCGCACGGTGGTGTGGATGCACACTTCCGTGGTGACACCCGTGACGACGAGTTGGCGAATGTCGCGGTACTGCAGAATGGCGTGCAGATCAGTGCCCCAGAAAGCGCCCTTGCCGGGTTTGTCGATCACCGGTTCGCCAGGTTGCGGATAGAGCTCGGGAATGATGTCGTGGCCGACCTCACCACGGACCAGGATGCGGCCCATCGGGCCGGTATCGCCAATTCGGACCGCGCCGCGGCCGCGCAGCCACTTGGAGCGCGGTAAATCGGACAGATCCGGACGATGACCTTCACGGGTGTGCATCACCATCAGTCCAGACGCGCGCCAAGCAGCCAGTAGCCGCCGGTTCGGTTCGATCGTGCCGCGCACACGCGACACATCGTTGCCGAGCATTGCACCGAAGCCGCCGGGTTCGAGGAAGTCACGCTGCATGTCGATGATCAGCAGTGCACAGCAGGCCGGATTGAAATCGAAAGAGTAGGGCACTGCTTCGATGGCGAGGTCGTTGCTGCTCATGTCATTCCCAGCAGACGGGAAGTGGACATGCGCGGCGATGCCCAGGAGCATTCCCGATCATGAAGAGTGGACATGCGCGCGTGAGACATGGACGCCGTGTTGTATACAAGATGTCTTACTGCCAGCAACGGACATGCCAATCAGATTGTCGAGAGAGGCCAGCTCGTAGAGGGGCGGCGCAAAAATAAAACGACTGTAAGCGACTGATGCCACAGTGGAGAGGTAATGGACGGTCGCTCAGGCGGGCGTCGTCGCGGGCCAGTGGTGACCTGAGGCCGAAGTCCGCGCCCCGCTTTCGCACGCAAGCTGCACCTGTAATGCACAGGAAGCAGCCGTGACGGTGCACTGAGATGCGAATGCGTGCGGGTCGCACTTTATACGCTTCGAGACCGTGATCGCAGCAGGGATCGGTGCTCATATACGTCAACTGACGTACATGGAAAGTTCTTCGACGGTCTGGATCTTGCGATCCGCAATCACGACAACGCTGCGGTGATCGGAAAACCCGACGGAAAATCCGCAGTTTTGAATACGAGCCCAATGACGTCGATCGCAAGCCAAGTGTCTGCCACTACACCGCCGATCCAGCGCATCGTGAAGATCCGTCGCGATTACAACACCTGGGTCGCGAACGAGACGCTTGAGGACTACGCGTTGCGTTTCACCGCGCGCTCGTTTCGAAAATGGTCCGAATTCCGTGTCGCCAACACCGCGTTCGGTGCGATCTCGTTTCTGCTGCTGGAAGCGGTCGGCGGCTCCATCATGGTGAACTACGGTTTCACCAATGCGTTCTGGGCGATCGCCTTCGCCAGTGTGGTGATTTTCCTCACCAGCCTGCCGATCAGCTGGTACGGAGCTAAGTACGGCGTCGATATGGATCTGCTGACGCGCGGCGCTGGTTTCGGATATATCGGCTCGACCATCACGTCGCTGATCTACGCGTCATTCACCTTCATTTTCTTCGCGCTCGAAGCGACCATCATGGCGCTGGCACTGAAGCTCAGCCTCGGGCTGCCGATGACGCTCGGCTATCTGGTCAGCGCATTGGCAGTGATTCCACTGGTCACGCACGGCATCACGCTGATCAGCCGTCTGCAAGCGTGGACCCAGCCGGTGTGGTTGGTGCTGATGGCGTTGCCTTATATCTTCGTCATCACAAAATCGCCTGATCTGGTGCGAGAACTACCCGCCTTCGACGGCATTGGCGGTGCCGGTCACGGCTTCAATCTGTTGATGTTCGGTGCCGCGGCCAGCGTGATGATGTCAATGGTCACGCAGGTCGGCGAGCAGATCGATTTTCTGCGCTTCCTGCCTGAACGGACCAATGCCAATCGTGGCCGCTGGCTCGCCGGTATG
Source organism: uncultured Salinisphaerales bacterium (assembly GCA_964581385.1). GTDB lineage: Bacteria > Pseudomonadota > Gammaproteobacteria > Nevskiales > Nevskiaceae > CAZOOK01. The sequence goes on along the minus strand of CAZOOK010000034.1, from coordinate 49,890 downwards.
TTGGTCGCCGGACCCGGCTGGATCGTGCTTGGTGCCGTGCGCATGCTCGGAGGTGCGTTGCTCGCCTTCGTCGCCATGAAGCATATGGTCTCTCCGACGGATGCACTCGATCCTGCGCATATGTATCTGGTCGGTTTCGGTTATGTATTCAACTCGCAGCAGCTCGCATTGATCGCCATGACGGTGCTGGTGGTGCTGTCGCAGATCAAGATCAATGTCACCAACGCCTATGCGGGCTCGCTGGCCTGGTCGAATTTCTTCGCTCGTGTTACGCACAGTCATCCGGGGCGTGTGGTGTGGGTGGTGTTCAATGTCGTCATCGCGCTGGTGCTGATGCAGCTCGATGTGTTCCACGCGCTGGAAAAGGTGCTCGGACTCTATTCGAATGTGGCGATCAGCTGGGTCGGCGCACTGGTCGCCGACCTCGTCGTCAACAAGCCGCTGGGACTCAGTCCCAAGGGCATCGAGTTCAAGCGCGCGCACTTGTACGACGTCAATCCGGTCGGTGTCGGCGCCATGCTGATTGCTTCGGCGCTATCGATCGCCGCGTTCTCCGGACTGCTCGGCGACGTCGCGCAGGCGTTCTCTTCGTTCATCGCGCTGGTGACGGCGTTTATCACCGCGCCGCTGATCGCATGGGCCACTGATGGCCGCTACTACATCGCGCGCCAGCCCGATCCGGCTATGCAGCAGCGCAAGCGCGCGCAGCGTTGTTGCATCTGCGAAAAGAAATATGAAGCCGAGGATATGGCGCTATGCCCCGCCTATCGCGGTCCGATCTGCTCGCTGTGCTGCTCGCTCGACGCACGCTGCCACGATGCCTGCAAACCTGGGGCCGGTCTCGCCGACCAATTCGCGGCGACGCTGCGCCGCTTGTTGCCGCAGCCGGTATCGGCACATCTCAACACGCGGCTCGGACATTACCTGCTGATGATGGTGCTGACGGCGGCAATGCTCGGCATCGGTTTGTCGCTGATCTATCTGCAGGAATCAATGCTGGTGCCGGCGGCGACACCGGAAGTCGTCGACGCTTTGCGCGCGGCGTTCTTCAAGATTTTCGGCGTACTGCTGCTAGTCAGCGGCATCGGCTGCTGGTGGCTGGTTCTAACGGCGGAAAGCCGCCGCGTCGCGCAGGAAGAGTCGAATCGGCAAACTCACCTGCTGATGCGTGAAATCGATGCGCATCGCAAGACCGACGCCGAGCTGCAAAAGGCCAAAGTCGTCGCCGAGCGCGCCAATCTTGCGAAGAGTCGCTATGTCACCGGCATCAGTCACGAGTTGCGAACGCCGCTGAATAGCATCCTCGGCTATGCGCAAATCCTCGAATACGATCCCGCGATTCCGCTGCACCGCCGCGACGCGCTGGCGGTGATCCGCCGTAGTGGTGAGCATCTGGTATCGCTGATCGATGGCTTGCTCGATATCGCCAAGATCGAAAGCGGAAAGCTCACATTGGAATCCGACGAAGTGCGTTTCCCTGAATTCATTGCGCAGATCGTCGGCATGTTCCGCATGCAAGCGCACGGTAAGGGCGTGGAATTCGTCCATGACGCGCAGGGCAAAATGCCGGCCGTGGTCCGCGCCGACAAAAAGCGGCTTGGCCAGATTCTGATCAACATTCTCGGTAATGCGGTGAAGTTCACCGAGCGCGGCAGCGTGCGATTGCGCGTCATCTATCGCAACGACGTGGCAACTTTCGAAATCAGCGATTCCGGCGCCGGCATTGCCAGTGAGGATCTTGAACGGATTTTCCTTCCGTTCGAGCGTGGCAGCGCAGTGGACAGTTACGCAACAGGCGGTACTGGGCTCGGGCTGACGATCGCGAATATGCTGACGTCGCTGATGGGCGGTGAATTGACCGCGCGTAGCCATCTCGGCGAAGGCAGCACTTTCCAGGTACGGCTGTTCCTGCCGGAAGTGTGCGATCCGCGTCCGGCGCGCATGTTGCCGACAGTCGATTTTTCCGGCTATGCCGGACCGCGCCGGCGTGTGCTGATCGTCGACAACGAAGCGGTGGACCGGCGCTTGCTCGTCAACGTTCTGCAGCCACTCGGCTTCGAAGTCACGGAAGCTGCGTCCGGCATCGAAGCGCTGCAACTCGTGCCGCACGTCAAACCCGATTTAATCCTGCTCGACATCGGCATGCCCGGCATCGATGGCTGGGAAACCGCACGGCTACTACGCACCAACTACATGCAGCACGTATCCATTCTGGTGATTTCGGCGGACGCCTTTGAAAAGAATCACGGCGAGAGCGCCGGTATCGCAACCGCTGATTTTCTAGTCAAGCCGGTGAACGTCGCTGCGTTGCTCTCGCGCATCCGCGAAAGGCTGGATTTAGTGTGGATCGCACACGGTGCTGGCACCAGTGCCGCACTCGAAAGCAGTGCACCGCCGATTCAGTCCGGTCGCATATCGGACGTCGTGAAATCGGTTTCGCTGCCGACGGCGCAACTGCAAACGCTGCGCGACCTCGGCGATCTCGGCCACGTGCGCGGCATTCTCGAAAAGCTCGAAGAGATCGATCGTCTCGATAGCCGCTACACCGGCCTCACCGCGCGGCTGCGTGCCCACGTCAAAGCGTTCCAACTCTCCGACTACATGCGTGTCCTCGAACAGGTATCCAATGACGCAGCCAGCCCGTTCTGAAAAAGCCGCTGCCGGGGTCGTTCTGATCGTCGATGACGTACCGGACAACCTTGCGATGCTGCACGATGCGCTCGACGCGTGGGGCTATACCGTGCGTGTCGCCACCGATGGTGCGCGTGCGATCGAAAGCGCGCGGCGCATGCCACCCGACGTCATCCTGCTCGACGCGGTGATGCCGGGGCTCGACGGCTTCGAGACTTGCCGCCGGCTGAAGGGCGATCTCGCGACGCGACACATACCGGTCATTTTCATGACGGGTCTTGCCGATAGCGATCATGTGGTGCAGGGCTTTCAGGCTGGCGGCATCGACTACGTCACCAAACCGATTCGCCCGCAGGAAGTGCTTGCCCGCATCGCTTCGCATCTGCGCAATTCGCGGCTCGTCGCGGAGACGCAGCAGGCGGCCGACGCAGCCGGGGACGCCATCGTCGCCATCGATGCCGAATGCCGCGTGCGTTGGGCAACACCGCTGGCGCAGCGCTGGCTGCACGGGTTGCTCGACATCGACGGACGCCTATTGTTGTCGGTACGTCGCTGGCTCGCACAGGACATTTCTACGTCGGACGCTGCTTTCACCGTGGCGACAGCGGATCAACGCCTGGTGTTCAGCCGTCTTTCCGGCGCTGACAGCGGCCAGCGCCTGCTGATCCAGCAGCGTGCGCAGGTGCCGGAGCCCCAAGCGTTGATGCGTACGCTGAGGCTCACCGTCCGCGAAGCTGAGGTGCTGCATTGGGTCGCGCTGGGCAAAACCAATCCGGAAATCGCCGGCGTGCTCGATATGAGTCCGCGCACCGTCAACAAGCATCTTGAACACATCTTCGTGAAGCTCGGTGTGGAAACCCGTACCGCCGCGGCGACGGTGGCTTTGAACAAAGGTCGGACTGGCGTCACGCCGGCGGCCGCATGAAGCGCCATGGATCGACGCTGATGACGAATTCAACAGATTCCGAGCGCTTTGCTTTATCGGAAGGACGGAGCGCATTTGCTCTGATTTGCACCACCTATCGGGAGTTATTGAGCATGAGACGTCTATCGAGCGGCACCACGAACCGCACACTGAAACGCTTGGGGGCGCTGTCACTGACGGTCGTTCCCGTTCTTGCCGCACTGCCGGTTGCAACGGCGCAGGCGGCATCGACTATCACTCTTCCGCCGATCTCAATCGGCGCCGGCATGCGCACCAGTTTCACGAGCACGAACTCAAACGCGCCCGACGCCGCGGATTCCAATGATTTCGCGCTGGACAGCGTGCGCCTCTATATGACGGGCAATGTCATGGAGAACGTCAAACTCACGTTCAACACTGAGTACACGGGCGACCACGATAATAAGGTGCAGGTGATGGACGCGTTCGGTCGCTTCGAATATTCGCCGACCATGAACGTCTGGGTTGGACGCTTCTTGCCGCCGAGTGATCGCGCCAACCTCTATGGCCCGTATTACGCCAATAACTGGGCCGTGTATTCCGACGGCGTACAGGACGGGTATCCAATGGTCGCGGTCGGTCGTGACGATGGCATCGCTTACTGGGGCGATTTCGACAAGTTGAAGGTATCCGCCGGCGCCTTCGATTCGAGCTCCACTCTCGGCAAAACCGATGTGATCGGTGCGGCGCGCGTCCAATACGATTTCTGGGAAGCTGAACCCGGTTATTTCCTTAATGGCACCTATTACGGCGAAAAGGACATTCTCGCCATCGGCGCGGCGGGACAGACCACCAGCAATCACACAGCTTACAGCGGCGATGTTTTGATGGAGAAGAAGCTCGGTGGCGGCAGTATGGTTGGACTGGAAAGCGAGTACACGTTCTACAACGGGCTTGGCGGTTATGACGGCAGGTACGGCAAGAGCAAGGGCTACTACGTTCTTGCCGATTACCTATTCGGCCAGAAGATCGGTATCGGTCAGTTCCAGATACTTGGCAAGTATGCCAACGCCAAGTTCGAAGACGGCAGCGACGCCACGACAACTCCACCGACGCCGTTGAGCGACTATAAGCAGGATACGGGCGAAGTCGATCTCAGTTACATCATCAAGGCCTTCAATGCCCGTGCCAGCCTGTTCTACAAGAGAACTAACTACGACCAGGGAATCCCGGACGTATCGCAAGTCGGCGTCGGCCTGCAACTCCAGATGTAATAGCCCGGCTCTCTCATAAAACCCTCGCATTCTCTCATCCAAATAGAGGCTAGAAACATGAAAGTACACTCACTCAAAAAACGCCTGCTCGCAGGCGTAGCCGGCTTCGGCTTAATCGCCGCGGCCAGTATGGCTCATGCGGCGGATGACACCATCAAGGTCGGCATTCTACATTCGCTGTCCGGCACCATGGCAATCAGCGAAACCACCCTCAAAGACACCATCCTGATGATGATCGATGAGCAGAACAAAAAAGGAGGTCTCCTCGGCAAAAAGCTGGAAGCTGTAGTCGTCGATCCTGCATCGAACTGGCCGCTGTTCGCGGAAAAAGCGGCAGAGCTTCTGGAGAAAGACAAAGTTGCGGTGGTGTTCGGCTGCTGGACTTCGGTGTCGCGCAAGTCAGTGCTGCCGGTCTTCGAGAAGGACAATGGCCTGTTGTTTTATCCAGTGCAATACGAGGGTGAGGAATCCTCGAAGAATGTGATCTACACCGGCGCCGCGCCGAACCAGCAGGCGATCCCGGCCGTTGATTACCTGATGAAGGACATCAAGGTGAAGCGTTGGGTGCTCGAAGGCACGGACTATGTATATCCGCGCACCACCAACAAGATCCTCGAAGCCTATCTGAAGGCCAAGGGTGTGAAGGCTGATGACATCATGATCAACTACACGCCGTTCGGTTTCTCCGACTGGCAGAGCGAGGTCGCGAAGATCAAAACCTTCGGCTCCGCCGGCAAAAAGACAGCGGTGGTTTCGACGATCAACGGTGACGCCAACGTACCTTTCTACAAGGAACTCGGCAATCAGAAAATCTCGGCGGAGGACATTCCAGTCGTGGCGTTCTCAGTTGGCGAGGAAGAGCTCTCCGGCATGGACACCAAGCCGCTGGTCGGGCATCTAGCCGCCTGGAATTACTTCGAGAGCATCAAGAATCCGGCGAACGATGCGTTCATCAAGCAGTGGCATGAGTTCATCAAGAATCCGAAGCGCACCACCAACGATCCGATGGAAGCGCATTACATCGGCTTCAACCTGTGGGTGAAGGCAGTGCAGAAGGCCGGCACCACTGACACTACTAAAGTCATCGATGCGTTGCCGGGTCTGGAAACACCGAACCTCACCGGTGGTATTGCCAAGCTGCTGCCGAACCATCACATCACCAAGCCGGTGTACATCGGAGAGATCAAGGACGACGGGCAGTTCGACGTAGTGTGGAAGACGAAGGGCACGGTGCCGGGCGATGCCTGGTCCGACTTCCTGCCGGGCAGCAAGGACCTCGAAGCCGATTGGGTCACGCTGAAGTGCGGCAACTACAACAAGGTCACGAAGAAATGCTCCGGGCAGAACTATTGATTAAGTAGTTAGGCCCCCTGCGCCGGGCCGCCGCTCCTCATGGCGGTCCGGCGCCCTTTTCATTCTCCGTATCCAGCAATGTATCCATGTTCCGATCCTTGTCCATAAGTGGCGCCATTCAGGATCGCATACTGCGCATTCTGCGACTGCTTGCCGCTGCCACACTATTGTTCGCCGGACTCGCGGTGCCGTTGCACGCCGATGAAGGTGCCGCGGCTCCTATCGCGGTGCCGGCAACCAGTGTCGCGTCCGCAAACGCACAGCCGTTCGATTTCGGTACGCTGCTCGTGCAGCTTCCGGATGCCGATTATGACGAGAAGGAAGCGATCATCGGTCACCTTATCGAATTGCATCGTCCAAACACCAGGGCGGTCCTGAATGCGCTTCTCGACGGCCGCTTGTATCAGCGTCAGTCCGATAAGAAGGTTTTTATCGCCGACGAAAGCGGCGACGGCTTCAAACTTACCGATCCGGTGACACTCGCCGACGCCGGCACCGCGTCTTCGGACGATCTCGACAAAATCGGCACCAATAATTCACTGCGCAAATCGTTACGCGGCGCCGTCGCACAATTCGCGCTCAGCGATCCCGATCGCAAAGTGCGGCTGCAAGCGGTCACGGAGATGCTGCGCACGCTCGATGAAACAACGATCGACGCTTTGCGGAAGCGCCTTCCCGACGAAAAGGACAGCAAGGTCCGCAGGGCAATCGCTGCCGGCCTGGCGTTGGCCGATCTCGATAGCCCGGACGCGGACGTGCGCTTGAAGGCGGTCGGCACGCTAAAGGATTCACTGAACTCTGATGTCTACAACCGTCTGAAGACGATGGTCGAGCCCGGCGCCGATGGCCAACCGGGCGAAGCCGACCCCCATGTGTTTACCGCCGCGGTGCATGCGGTGTCGAGCATTGAACACTGGAGGAGCTTCTATGAAAGCGTGGAGACCTTGTTCTTTGGTCTCAGCCTGGGCTCGGTTCTGGTGCTCGCCGCAATCGGGCTCGCCATCACCTTCGGCGTGATGGGCGTCATCAACATGGCGCACGGCGAGCTGATGATGATCGGCGCCTACACCACTTACTGCATACAACAACTGATGCCGAATCATATCGGCTTGTCGATGGCGCTATCGATTCCCGCCGCGTTCGTGGTATCGGGATTGTTCGGAGTCGCCATTGAGCGCGGTATCGTGCGCTTCCTCTACGGCCGCCCGCTGGAAACATTGCTCGCCACGTTCGGCCTCTCGCTCTTTTTGCAGCAACTGGTGCGTTCGATCTTCTCGCCTCTGAATCGCTCGGTTTCGACGCCGCAATTCATGAGCGGCTCATTGCAGATCAACGACGCGCTATCGATCACATACATCCGTTTGTATATTGTCGTGTTCACGCTGATCGTATTTGCGGTGCTGCAACTGATCTTGAAGCGCACTTCGCTCGGACTTACCGTGCGTGCAGTCTCTCAGAACCGCTCGATGGCGAAAGCCATGGGCATCCGCACCGAATGGGTCGATGCCGCGACCTTCGGCCTCGGTTCGGGCATCGCTGGCGTCGCCGGCGTCGCATTGTCACAGCTCACCAACGTCGGACCCAATCTCGGACAGGGCTACATCATCGACTCGTTCATGGTCGTGGTTTTCGGCGGCGTCGGCAATCTCTGGGGCACGTTGATCGGTGGCGTTGGTCTTGGAGTCACCAGCAAATTGCTGGAACCGGTCGCCGGCGCGGTGATGGCCAAGATTCTGGTGTTGGTGTTCATCATCCTCTTCATTCAGCGGCGTAAGCAGGGCCTGTTTCCGCAGAAAGGCCGCGCGGCGGAGGGCCACTGATGACACGCCCCAGTATTCTCGGCGACGCACTGCGCAAGGATCGCGGCGGCCAGATTTTTCTCGCGCTGCTCGCGCTGCTCGCAGTGTTGGTGCCGATCCTCAACCTCGCGGTACCAGAAGGATCTCTGCTGCATCTGTCCACCTACACGGTGACGCTGCTCGGAAAATATTTGTGTTACGCGCTGCTCGCCATTGCGGTCGATCTGGTGTGGGGGTACTGCGGCATCCTCAGTCTCGGTCATACCGCATTTTTCGCGCTTGGCGGCTATGCAATGGGCATGTATCTGATGCGGCAGATCGGCACGCGCGGCGTTTATGGCGACCCCGTCTTGCCGGATTTCATGGTGTTTCTGAACTGGAAATCGCTGCCCTGGTTTTGGCATGGCATGGATGTGTTTCCTTTTGCGATGCTGATGGTGCTGGTTGCGCCAGGTCTGCTGGCGTTGGTATTCGGCTGGCTCGCGTTCCGCTCGCGCGTCACTGGCGTGTATTTGTCGATCATGACGCAGGCGCTGACCTATGCACTGCTGCTCGCATTCTTCCGCAACGAGATGGGTTTTGGCGGCAACAATGGTCTGACCGATTTCAAGGACCTGCTAGGTTTCAATCTGCAGAGGCCCGGCGTGCGCATTGCGTTGTTCCTGACCACCGCGGTGTTTCTGGCCGGCGGCTACCTTGCCTGCCGTTATATCATCGCCTCCCGTTACGGTCGTGTCGTGCAGGCGATCCGCGATGCAGAGGGGCGCACGCGCTTCATCGGCTACAAGGTGGAGTCGTACAAGCTGTGGCTGTGGGTGTTTTCGGCGATGCTTGCCGGCATTGCCGGTGCGTTGTACGTGCCGCAAGTCGGCATCATCAATCCCGGTGAATTTGCGCCGATCAACTCGATCGAAGTGGTGATCTGGGTTGCCATCGGCGGTCGCGGCACGCTGTATGGCGCCGTCGTTGGTGCGATCCTCGTCAACTATGCCAAGACCTACTTCACCGCTGCGCTGCCGGAAGTCTGGCTGTATGCACTTGGCGCGCTGTTCGTCGTCGTCACGCTGTTCCTGCCGAAGGGCGTCGTCGGACTTGTGCGCAGCCGCGCCGGAGCCGCCGCATGACCGCCGCAACCAACACCGCCACCGGCATGCGCGCGCTTGCGCAGCGACTCAGCGGCCGCCGCCGCAGCTCCAGCGCGCCGAACCTCGATATCACTCACAACATCATTCTCTATCTGGAAAGCATCACCGTCAGTTTCGACGGATTCAAAGCACTCAATGATTTGAATCTCTACATCGAGGCCGGTGAACTGCGCTGCATCATCGGCCCTAACGGCGCCGGCAAAACCACGATGATGGATGTGATTACTGGCAAGACGCGTCCCGACGAGGGTTCCGCGTGGTTCGGCCAGACCATCGATTTGCTCGGTCTCACCGAACCGGAAATCGCCGATGCCGGCATCGGCCGTAAGTTCCAGAAGCCGACCGTCTTTGCCGAACACAGCGTGTTCGAGAACCTTGAACTGGCAATGGCCGACGACAAGTCCGTCTGGAATGTGCTGTTCGCCAAACTCAAGCCCGAGCAAAGAGAGCGTATCGACGAAGTGCTGACCATCATCGGCCTCAAGGATCGGCGGGAGTCACGCGCCGGTGCGCTCTCGCACGGACAGAAGCAGTGGCTTGAAATCGGCATGTTGCTGATGCAAGACCCGGAACTTTTGCTTGTCGACGAACCCGTCGCGGGCATGACGCCGCAGGAGACTGAACGCACGGCGGAGCTACTCGTCTCGCTCGCTGGCAAGCACTCCGTCGTCGTTGTCGAGCATGACATGAATTTCGTCCGCTCCATTGCGCGCACAGTTACTGTATTGCACGAAGGTCACGTGCTTGCCGAGGGCAGCATGGACGAAGTGCAGAACAACCCGCGCGTCAAAGAAGTTTATTTGGGCGAGTAATCCATGCTCCAGATCAAAGGACTCAATCAGTTTTACGGCGGGAGCCACACGCTTTGGGACATCGATATGAGTGTGCCCAGAGGTGCGCGCATGTGCCTGATGGGCCGCAACGGCATGGGCAAGACCACGCTGCTGAAATGCGTGATGGGCTTGATCCAGGCCAGCTCGGGTGAAATCGTCTACGACGGCGGCAAGGACCTGCGAAAATTTTCCGCTGACGCGCGTGCCGGACTCGGCATTGGTTACGTGCCGCAGGGCCGCGAGATTTTTTCGCAGCTCACGGTTGAGGAGAATCTGCGCGTCGGTTTGCAGGCGCGCAAGCTCACTGCAGCGAAGCGCAAGGAATTACTCGATTATGTCCACGGGTTGTTTCCAGTGCTGAAGCAGATGGCGCGGCGGCGCGGCGGCGATCTTTCAGGCGGTCAGCAGCAGCAGTTGGCGATCGGACGCGCATTGACGCTCGAACCGAAGCTGATGATTCTCGACGAGCCCTGCGAGGGGATTCAGCCGAATATCGTGCACGATATCGGTGATCTGCTGCTTAGGCTCAATAAGGAGCTGGGGCTGACGGTGTTGCTGGTGGAGCAGAAGTTGCCGTTCGCGCGTCGCGTGGCCAGTGATTTTGTGATTTTGGATAAGGGGAGGCCGGTGGCGAAGGGGGCGATTTCGGATTTGACGGATGAGTTGGTGAAGCAGCATCTTACTGTTTAGATTTTCGATCACGCGGGAAAATGGACGGTGAGACGAGATGCTCAAGCTTGGAGTCGTAGCCCAGTGGGCTGGTTGGGGGCTTCGCCTGCCTGCAGCAGTGGAGCTTTGAAATCTTCTGTTCCGCCCCTGTTGGGCGGGCATACTTCTCTTTGCTCGTGCAAAGAGAAGTAGCCAAGAGAAAGCACGCCCCGCGTCCGCGCCGTGCTTTGCACGGTGCCTTGCGCTTCTTGCGTGCTCGGGGCACCGCACCGACGCGACATCCTGTCGCGGCGGTGCTTGGCGGGCATCCTGCCCGCCATCCCCTGCGCGCGCTGCGATGCTCAGCGCTACCGAGGGGGCCCAACGTCAAAAGCGAAAATCAAAAGCTGAGCGGTGCATCGCGCCGCTGTGTGCTGTTGCTTTTCCAACCCCCTTCCGACTGCGCCGAGCACCGCAGGGCGAGGCGGAACTTGCCCGCGCAGCGGGGCGAGGCAGGATGCCGAAGCCTTCATCGTCACGGCAGGGATGCCGTGTCGATGAAGCCCGCCTCGGCCGAGGAGCGCAGGGCACTGCGAAGCAGCGCAGTCAGGGGGCGCCTTTCTTTGGTCACTTTCTTTGCGCGTGCAAAGAAAGTGACCCGCCCAAGCGGGGCGGAACGGAAGCTATCAAGGCTCCACTGCTGCAGGCAGGCGAAGCTCCCGACCAGCCCGCTGGGCTTCACTGCGCTTCAGCTCGGCCTGCCCTGGCAACGTCCGCAACCAAAAGTCGGCGAGCTAGCTCCACACGATAAATAACCAAAGACCCACATGAAGCAAATTCCCACTGCGTTCTGGATCATTCCCGCCGCTCTGATCGGATTGGGGCTCCTGGCGCTCGGCATGAGCAAACTCTTCGACTGGCGCGCCGGCTACGCGTTCCAGCACATCAAACTCGGAGAAACCGAAGCGAAGGTGATCATGTACATGGGCGCCACGCCCAAAGCTGAACCTTGCGGTCAGCTCCTGTGGTGGGACGACAAGATCATCGGCAAAAACGATGGTCGCTGCGTCCGCTGGGTGCGCTATCTCTATTTTCATAGCGCCTGGGACATCGGCTACTCGGTTGATGGCCACGTCGTGTCGAAGCACCACGAAGCAGTGAACTCCTAAACACCGATGATCAATGCAATGCGCATGAGAAGTGGAGCGTATCCGGCAATGGGAATGGCTGCTTTCGGATGTTCAGTCCATGGCTGAAGCGGGGGCCGTGGAATCAGCGTCCGCGAGCGGCTGGCTTGCTGAACTCGAGCTCGGCTTCGCCCTACGCCGCGACCGCACCGCACTGGTGCATCGTCGGCATTCCGGCCCATTGCTGGTGCAGCGTCCGTTCCATCCGGAGGGTGAGGTCTGCCATGTCTACCTGATCCATCCGCCGGGCGGTGTGGTCGGTGGCGATCGGCTCGATATCCGCATCGCAGCGGCGCCCGGTTCGCATGCGCTGGTCACGACGCCCGCGGCGGGCAAGTTCTATCGCAGCGCCGTCCGTGAAGCGCGGCAGACCGTGGACATTGAGCTCAACCGTGCATGTTTCGAATGGTTGCCACAGGAAACGATCTTCTATCGCGACGCGCACGTTCGCACGCTGACGCGCGTGCGCGTGGACGACGCATCGCGTTTCATCGCCTGGGAGGTTGGCTGTTACGGTCTGACCGCGCGCGACGAACCGTTCTCGTCGGGCCGCGTCCTGCAAGGCTTCGAAATCTGGAACGGTCAACAGCCGCTGCTGCACGACCACCTTCGTCTCGATGGCGCAGATGACATGATGAAAGCCCGCTGGGGACTGGCTGGCTTGCCGGTGCTCGGCACGTTGCTCGCATATCCAATGAAGAAAGAGGATGTTGCGGTCTTGCGCGAACTCGATGCGCTGAACTCCGATGGTGCTCTGATCGGGCTGACGCTCGTTGACGGCGTTTTAGTCTGTCGCTGCGTGGCTGCGCACGCGGATGCGGTAAAGCGCCGCTTCGTCGCCCTGTGGCAGCAGCTACGGCCGCGCCTGATGGGACGTGCAGCATCAGCCCCGAGAATTTGGGCGACGTGATGGCTTTTTCTTCTCCCTCGAAGAGGTGGGAAGTAATGATGATGAGACGGGGACAATGGAACTAACACCGAGAGAAAAAGACAAGCTGCTGATCTTCACCGCGGCACTGCTCGCCGAACGTCGCAAGGCGCGTGGCGTGAAGCTCAACTATCCGGAAGCAATCGCCTACCTTTCCGCCGCGATCATGGAAGGCGCGCGCGATGGTCGTACCGTTGCGGAGCTGATGAGTCACGGCACTACGCTGCTGACCCGCGACGACGTCATGGAAGGCATTCCGGAAATGATCGCGGAAGTGCAAGTGGAAGCGACGTTCCCCGACGGTACCAAACTCGTCACCGTTCACAATCCAATTACCTGAGGCTGCATCCATGATCCCCGGCGAAATCATTCCGGACACAGCGCCCGATATCGAACTCAACGCCGGTCGCAAAACGGTCACCGTGCGTGTCGCCAACAGCGGTGACCGTCCCATTCAGGTCGGTTCGCACTACCACTTCTTCGAGACCAATGAAGCGCTGCGGTTCGATCGTAAGGCGTCGCGCGGTTTTCGGCTCAATATTCCAGCGGGTACCGCTGTGCGCTTCGAGCCCGGACAGGAGCGCGATGTTGAACTCGTCGAGTACGCGGGTGACCGCAAGGTCTATGGCTTCCAGGGCAAAATCATGGGAGCACTGTAATGCTGCGTATCTCGCGTTCCGTGTATGCCAGCCTGTATGGTCCCACGACTGGTGATCGCATTCGCCTCGGCGATACTGATCTGATCGTCGAAATCGAGCGCGACCATACGATTTACGGCGAGGAGGTCAGCTTCGGCGGCGGCAAGGTGATCCGCGATGGCATGGGGCAGAGCCAGCGTATCGCGGCCGAGGTCGTCGATACTGTTATCACCAACGCGTTGATTATCGACCACTGGGGCATCGTCAAGGCGGATATCGGTCTCAAGGATGGACGCATCACCGGCATTGGCAAGGCGGGCAATCCGGACGTGCAGCCGGGCGTGACTATCGTCGTCGGTCCCGGCACCGAAGTGATTGCCGGCGAAGGGCAGATCGTCACGGCGGGCGCCATCGACGCGCACATCCATTTTATCTGTCCGCAGCAGGTCGAGGACGCGATGATGTCGGGCATCACGACCATGATCGGCGGCGGCACTGGGCCAGCAACCGGCACCAACGCGACGACCTGCACGCCGGGCCCTTGGTATCTCGCGCGCATGCTGCAGGCGGTCGAGGAGCTGCCGATCAACTTCGGCTTTCTCGGCAAGGGCAATGCTAGCCTGCCGTTGCCGTTGGATGAGCAGATCGAAGCCGGTGCGATGGGCTTGAAGCTGCACGAGGATTGGGGTACGACGCCGGCGGCGATCGACAACTGCCTCAGTGTCGCTGATCGCTACGACGTGCAGGTGGCGATTCATACTGACACGCTCAACGAATCCGGATTCGTCGAGAGCACGCTGGCCGCTTTCAAGGGTCGCGCGATTCATACCTATCACACCGAAGGCGCGGGTGGTGGTCACGCGCCGGACATCATCAAGGCCTGTGGTGAAGCCAACGTACTGCCGTCGTCGACCAATCCGACGCGGCCGTACACGGTGAACACCATCGACGAGCATCTGGACATGCTGATGGTCTGCCATCACCTCGATCCCGGTATTCCCGAAGATGTGGCATTCGCCGAATCACGTATTCGCCGCGAGACCATTGCGGCCGAAGACATCCTGCATGATCTCGGCGCGTTTTCGATGATCTCCTCAGACTCGCAGGCCATGGGCCGCATCGGCGAGGTGATCACACGCACTTGGCAAACCGCGCACAAGATGAAAGTGCAGCGCGGCGCATTGCCGGAAGACAACTCGCGCAGCGACAATTTCCGCGCGCGCCGCTACGTCGCCAAATACACGATCAACCCGGCGATCACCCACGGCATCGCGCACGAAGTCGGCTCGATCGAAGTCGGTAAACTTGCCGATCTGGTGCTGTGGAAGCCGGCCTTCTTTGGTGTGAAGCCTGCGATGATCATCAAAGGCGGCATGATCGTCGCCGCGCCGATGGGCGATCCCAATGCGTCGATCCCGACGCCGCAGCCGGTCCACTATCGACCGATGTTCGGCGCCCTCGGCGGTGCGCGTGCGGCGACGTCGGTGAGCTTTGTGTCGCAGGCTGGGCTCGACAGCGGACTGCGCGAGCGGCTCGGCCTGCATAAGCGGCTGGTAGCGGTACGCGGCACGCGCAATATCCGCAAACGCGATCTGCTGCTGAACAATTATCAGCCGCGCATCGACGTCGATCCGCAGACTTACGAGGTGCGCGCCGATGGACAGTTGCTGAGCTGCGAGCCGGCGACAGTATTGCCGCTGGCGCAGCGTTACTTTTTGTTTTGAAATTGATTTTGTAGGCTGGGATGGAGCGTAGCGAATCCCAGCGATGTCCTTCGCCGAGAAAAGCTGGGTTTCGCTGCGCTTCAACCCAGCCTACGAACTAGCCAACTCCCTGAATGAACATCCTGACAATTTCGAAACGCCTGCACGATGATGAACGGCCGCCGCTGCTACAGTTGGTGCTGCCCTTCGAGCTGCGACAGAAGAGCCGTTTGCGCACGCAGCTCGCCAACGGCGAGGAAGCAGGGCTGATCCTTGACCGCGGCGCGATTCTGCGTGGTGGCGATAAGTTGCTCGCCGAGGACGGCCGGGTCGTCGAAGTGGTTGCCGCTCCCGAGCAGGTCTCGACTGTTCGATGTGAGGAGCCCTGGCGACTAGCGCGCGCCAGCTATCACCTCGGCAACCGCCACGTGTCGCTACAGATTGGCCCGGATTGGCTGCGCTATCGCCACGATCATGTGCTCGACGACATGGTGCGCGGGCTGGGTTTCAGTGTGGTTGTCGAAACGGCGCCGTTCGAACCGGAGGCCGGCGCTTACGGAGGCGGGCATCCGCACGGCCACTGACATGGCTTCAGAGCAGCGACGTGCGACAGCGTTGCTGAGGCTGTGCCAACTAGTTAGTCCGGCCTTGCCGGTCGGCGCGTTCAATTTTTCGCAGGGCCTCGAATACGCGGTCGAAGCGAACTGGGTTCGTGACGAACCATCCGCTTTGGAATGGATAGGCGGACTCATGCGCAACGCGGTCGGTACGCTCGATGTGCCGGTGCTGTTGCGCCTGCACGCGGCTTGGACGCGGGACGATGTTTCTTCCGTGCTGAACTGGAGCCGTCTGCTGATCGCCGCGCGCGAGAGTGCTGAGCTGCGCGCTGAGGATCGGCACATGGGTCATGCGCTGGCAAAAATTCTTAATGGGCTAGGCATCGAAGAGGCGTCGCAGTGGACGCTGAGTTCCGAGGCGACCTTTGCAACATTGTTTACGCTGGCCGCGTGCCGATGGGGCATCGCCGCCGACGAGGCCGCCTGGGGTTATCTATGGTCCTGGTGCGAAAACCAGGTGCTCGGGGCGGTGAAGCTGATTCCGCTCGGACAGAGTGCGGGGCAGCGTCTGCTCGATCGCTTGCTCATCCAGATTCCCAACGTGGTCTCCGAAGCTGCGTGCATCGTCGATGACGACATCGGCATCTCGTCGCCAATGCAGGGAATTGCCAGCGCGCGGCATGAGACGCAGTACACGCGGTTGTTCCGGTCGTGAATGCGATACTGTCATCGTATTGATCGGCGATCGACCCGCCACTTGATCGTCACCTCCATTGCTCCATCTGCAGCTGCGACTACGATGCGTGGACAGCCCTAAGCCGACCGCGGCGAACGGCAGCTTTTGGGGATGCAACATTCGGGATTACAACCTCCTTAAGGTTGGCTTTGCAACACGTGTATATCCAATCCACGTAGCGTATATGGGTCCGTATCCAATGAGGCGGTCAGTTGATCGTTACATTGGTGCTCGCGTTGGAAATACTGCCATCCGCAGCAGTGCACTCAATACCGGCGGTGTACTGCGCGGGCGTGCGTCCTCCCTTGCTGTAGAGACGGACCGTTTGGCTGCCACTCACAGCCACAGACTTCGAAGCGGAGAGACCAGGGATATCCGTGATCAGCGAACATGATTGTGCCCCCGTCGATGACCAGCTCAGCACGGTCGGTTCCCAAAGATTCACATTCCGAAGACTGAAGGAAATGCTGGTTGTCAATGACGTAGAGGATCCCAGCTTAGCCAGCGACGTTGCGAGAAATGTAGAGCCGACAAAATACGTGATGTTGCCGCCCACGTCCTGCATCAAACCTGAAAATGTCGGGGTGCTGTCCGTCGCAAAGAGCGTCGAAGAACTGCCATCCAGCGTCAACCGAAAGATGGTGCCGAAGGAGTGGAGTCCTTGAGTATAAGTTGTGCCGTAAATATTGCCGTCGCGCCCCTGGATCAGGGTAGAAGGGAAACCACCCGTGACGTTAATAGATGTCGGAACCTGCTTCCATCCCACCGGAGGAGTCCAAGTACAGAATCGGGGCCATTGGGGATATACGCAACTCCATGAGCCAGGGAAATAGTACTCGACAGAGTCGAATGCGAAGACGTAGAAGTCGGAAGCGACGCCTGATGTCGTCAGCTTGATGATCTTGCTGCCGTCCATCGCTTGCGCCACATAAAGATTGCCATCAGTGGCCAGCACCATATCCCATAGCTGGGCGGAGCTCGACGGGGCGACGGCGTATAGCTGCGTCATTCCACAACTCGGAGTGAGCCGGATCACCTCGGATCCAATGTTCTGCCCCATCAAACCGTAGAGGTTTCCGTCGGCTGCGGCAATCAATTGGATGGGGCGGGTTGATGACAGCAGCGGCAATGTGCAGAGCGAGCTGAAGGCGCCATCCGCGGACACCTTGTAGTACTGCGGACTGGCATTGGCGACCTGAATGATGCCGTAATACGCACCATCGGCACCTTGTACCACGTCGTTGAACTCGGGATCTAGGGATAGGGACTGACCCCCAAAGTTGAAGGGGAGCAGCGTTGTGAACTCTCCGCTCGTTGTCAATGTAAAGAGCGTGCCGAATCCATAGGCACCTCCTTCGCTCGCGACACCGTACAAATTGCCGTCAGCATTGAAGCGCAGGCGGCCGGAGCGGCTACCGTCCGCGTTGTGTCCCGATGCATCGAGTGGGCTAAAGGTGTGCAACGCGGTGATACTGCCCTCGCCTGTGACCTTGTCGATGACGTCACTGCCGGACGAGTCAGACGAAACGACATAGTAAGTACCGTCCGCCCCCATCACGGCACCTAGCCGCCAGGGCGTGAGGGAACTCTGCAATGGAGTTAAGGATCGGGCCTCGCCTGCGGGTGTAACGGGGGCTACGGACCTGGTCGCTGCAGCATCCGATTGGCCGGCACAGACAAGCGCACAAAGTGCGCCCAGAAGCTGGCGTATGAACACGATGATCTCCCCCCTTCCTACTACTTCTCTTTGGCATCAATGCCGATTTGTTTTGTGCTAGGCGTCGCAAATGGAACCTGCAAGCTTCGCGCGATCACTATATCTGAACTCCGGTTTGCGCGGCGTGCGCTAACTTCTGTTGCCTCTCACATCGCACTGCACAAAAACAAGGCCACATTCTGCCGGTGACAAAAAGACTATTTTTGTCACCGATTGCGTGCTCAATTTGGGAACAAGGGCGAAACGAGTGAAAGGTGTATTTTCACTGGGTTTCAGCTGTGTCACTCTGGTGTTATGTAATGGGTGCCGCGCGGTCGCTGCAGCGCCCATCAAATTCGGCTGAACGCCTCTAAGCCCCTTGATCGAAAAGGCTTTCAGGACTCCAGCACCTCTGTCGAAATGATATAACTGGTGCTTAACAAGAACGCTTAGCGCAGTCGGAATGCGAAGCGGCACGCGTTCATCGACTTTCGGCTCCCCATGTGCGAATAATGCAGGGGTAGCAGTGTCTCAGATAAAGGTAGAAGTTCTAATAAAGCTCAACCGTGATACGGTGGGTCAGGGGTGCGGGGGGATCGAACCATGTGGAAGTCGTGCGAGCGAGCGATGCTGTCTCTCTTCGCGGCAGCAATGCTGCTTCAGGCCGCTGAAGCCGGAGTAAAGGCCAAAGATGTATCGTCTGTGACCTCAGCGGTCGCGGTTGTGGCGATGCCTTTGTCGGATGGGGTAGCCAATTCTTACTCCACCAACTCGATGCTTGCCGTCGGGCCCGATGGCACTTTTTACGCGTCATTGCTGAGTACGATCGTGCGAGTCAACCGGGATGGTTCGTATCAGACCCTTCACACTTTCAGCGCCCCGGTGGTCGATCCGGTCACCGGACTGGCTGTCAACAGCGATGGCTATGATCTAAGCCAAATCGTCATCGGTGGCGACGGCAACCTGTATGGCGGGACAGTGTTAGGCGGCGCCTATGGCTTTGGCACTTTGTTTCGTCTGACCTCGAGTGGCGTCTACACAATTCTGTATTCCTTTGATCATCGATCCGAGGCTTATCAGGATGCGAGCAATTCGGTCTTCTTAGCCGGGCCGGTATTGGGTCCGGACGGCGCTCTGTATGGACTGACGACAGTAAACGGTTTGATTCCGCAACTCTTTCGTATGACTACGAGCGGCTCGTATTCAACCCTGTGCGATGCCGCTCTGACTTTTCCGTTCAACTATAGAGACGGCGACTTTCTCAAATTGGTTGCCGGTACAGATGGAAGCTTTTACGGCCAAAGCATCGCGGTCAGTCAATCCGGTGCCAACAGTTCCGGGATATTCAAATTGAGTCCGAGCTGCAACATCACTCAGATCGTACCGTCTCTGCCGTCGGTCTCGCCCCTGACCAGCGGGAATGACGGAAATCTGTACGCCGCCACGGCTGGGTTGGGTGATTCCATTGATGGGGACGTTCGCAAGATCACCCCTGCCGGCGTCGTCACGGTGCTTCATACGTTTTCCACCTATCAATTCACGTACTACCACGTCGGTGTATGGCGATGCAACGGGGAGTCCGGTATTTGCAACTGGGATCCGGGGCATTGGGTAAGTGAGGTGTTGCCGCTTCGCGCCGATGGAGGTGGACCTACAAGCTTGTTTCGAGCCAGCGATGGCAATTTATATGGCAGGACCCTGGATGGCGGATTTGGATCATCGGGCACTCTTTTCCGTATCACATCCGATGGTGGATTCGAGACTCTCTTCGAGCTCCCGAGCACTGTTTTAGGCGCCATTGTCAATCTCGCTCAAGACATCGATGGAAAAGTGATCTTCGCGATTTCCAACAACTTCAGCATCTACAAACTTTCCCCCGATGCTCCGCTTAGCGCTTCCGCTTCGTTCAGTCTTTCAACGGTCCGAGTGGGTCAGGCCACGACATTCAGCTGGTCGTCGGCCGGTGCGACGTCGTGCGACATCGAAGGCGATGTACCCGGCTTAAGTGGCGGCACTGCGATCAGCGGTACTCGTGTCATTAGGTTTTACAGCAAGCACGGGCGGAGCCCAGCAGTGTTCTCGGCCGGAGTTCGGTGTACGGCTGCGGATGGCAGCGTGTCCACCGCTGCAACGAATATAAGCATTCAATAGGATGCATGCGCTTTAAGACG
The DNA here is from genome assembly GCA_964581385.1 of uncultured Salinisphaerales bacterium. GTDB lineage: Bacteria > Pseudomonadota > Gammaproteobacteria > Nevskiales > Nevskiaceae > CAZOOK01. The sequence goes on along the minus strand of CAZOOK010000034.1, from coordinate 29,708 downwards.
GACCGCTCAAGCGCAACTTCCATTATCTACACAGAATCGAAGGTGTTCCTATCGAGTAAGTCGAATTCATCGTGGAAGGAAATCCAGAAAGACGTTCCGAGCTACAAGGCGTCGTCAGGGCCGTGATCGCCAGAAGCCGTTGCTGAGTATCTTCAGGAGGAGTACAGCATGTTGGCGCCTGCTGTGGATACGCAGATAAAGCAATTTCTGAAATCGGGCGTGCAGGTCTATGAACTCACCTTTCGTGGGCAGTCGGAAACATAGGGACCAGGCCGACTAACGAACGTCCGCTAACGGGCAATGATTTTCAGGCAGCTAATGTCCGGAGTTGGCACATTGCACCAAATCCTTCTTGTGAAACGATCATCTGCGTTCGTTAAGTGATTCGTCGATTGACCTGCGCGACGGCCCATTGATTGCAAAAGCTGGCTTGCCGCTATGGCGTAGATGTTTGCACGACAGACGCATCGCGGGGTGTCAGCATTCCCTGTTTGACGATGAACTCCATCACCTGATCAAGCCCCTGTCCGGTCTTGAGGTTGGTGAACACGAACGGTCGTTCACCGCGCATCTTGCGCGCGTCGCGATCCATGACTTCCAGTGAGGCGCCGACGTAAGGCGCCAGATCGATCTTGTTGATGATCAACAGATCGGAGCGGGTAATGCCGGGTCCGCCTTTGCGCGGAATCTTGTCGCCGGCGGCCACGTCGATGACGTAGAGCGTCAGATCCGACAGCTCCGGACTGAAAGTCGCAGCGAGGTTGTCGCCGCCGCTTTCGACGATGATGAGATCGAGATCGTCGAAATCGCGATTGAGTTCGTCGATCGCGGCCAGATTCATCGACGCGTCCTCGCGGATTGCCGTGTGCGGACAGCCGCCGGTTTCGACGCCGCGAATGCGCTCGGGTGCCAGCGCCTGGCTGCGGATCAGGAACTCCTGATCTTCGCGCGTATAGATGTCGTTGGTGACGACACCGATGTTGAAGCGATCACGCATATGTTTGCAAAGCCGGTCGACCAGCGCGGTCTTGCCGGACCCGACTGGCCCGCCGACACCGACGCGCAGTACCTCGGCATTCACGCGGACATCAGAGGTCATCGCAGGCTCCTTGTTGCAGGTCGTTTGGGGACAACACACTCCGCGTTGCCGCTACCGCGGCGCTCATGTCGTGATGTCGATGACATCGTAGCCTCTCATGCGGTAGATCGCGATCGAGCCGAGCCAGCTCAGCACGAATACGGCGATGATCGAATAGCCCAGAAGTCCGAAGTGGTCGTTGACCAGGTACAACCAAGTCCACGACGCGCCTTGCAGTTGCAGTTCACGTCCAATAAGACCGAGAACTTCGATACCGCCCACCAGCACTGCGACGAGTACCGAGATCAGCGTCATTGTCATATTGTAATAGAGCTTGCGCACCGGCTTGACGAAGGCCCAGCCGTAAGCGCCGAGCATGAGCATGCCGTCGACAGTATCGATCAACGACATGCCGGCGAGGAACAGAACAGGGAACACGAGCGCGTCGACGACTGGCATGCCCTTCGAGCTCTCCAGGGCCGAGATCGCCAGCAGGCCGACTTCAGAGGCGGTATCGAAACCGAGCCCGAACAGCAGGCCCAGCGGATACATCTGCCAGCTGTGACGAATCCGTTCGAACAATCGCCAGCACAAGCGCGCGATCAGTCCGCCGCCCTTTAGTAGATGTTCGAGCGCCGCGGGTGCGATTCGCTCGCCCCGGCGCAGCGCCGTGAAGTTGCGATAGACGGAAATGAAGACGACTCCGTTCGCAGCGGCGATCGCGAACAGGAACAGTGCTGAGATTGACACGCCGACCCGGCCGAGCACGTCTCGTAACGGCAGCAGGTCCGTCGCTAGGGATTTCGTCGTCAGCGCGATACCGAGCGTCAGTAGCAGCACTACCGTCGAGTGTCCGAGTGAAAAGAACAGGCCGGCGGCAAGCGGACGCCGGCCGTCCTGCATCAGCTTGCGGCTGACGTTGTCGATCGCGGCGATGTGGTCGGCATCGACGGCGTGGCGAAGGCCCAGCCCATAGGCGGCTGCAGCGGTGCCGAGCAGGAGCGGGTGCGCATGGAAGGCGAGCAAGGCCCACAACCAAGCGAGCAGATTTGCCGCGACCAGTAGCCCACCGAGCGCGATTGCTCTGCGTCGCAGGTGCGCGGTGCGGTCAGAAAGGATCTCGATGAGCAGGGCTTTCATGCGTCGGGTGCGGCGGTGCGCGCTCTCATGCACGAATATGGAGCAATGAGCGTACCAGCGCAGCGATCAAAATTAGTGTTAGCGGGCCTAGACGGCCGATCGCGGTCGCCGCACAGCACGATATGTTTACTCAGGCCCGCGCGCGCGGGCGCTTTCTGCGGGTGGGCTTAGCCAGCTTGGCACGTGCTTCGTGCAGCATGTGTAGCGTGATCTTGCGCACTTCATTCTTGCTCTGCGTGATGTGCGAGCGCAGCAGGATGGTCAACTCTGTCGCTTTGCGGCGCATGATCAGACGCAGAATCTTTGCATGCTCTTCGTAGGTGGCATCGATACGCTTGTCTTTGAGAAAATCGAGCCGGCGGATCACGCGGATCTTCTCGGTTAGATCCGCGTGCACCTGCGCCAGCTCATGATTGCCGGCCGCGGCGACGAGGGCGCAATGGAACTCTTCGTCGAGTTGCGCCATCCGTCGCGGATCTCTCTCGCGGTCGGCGGCGGGAATCAGCCAGATGGCTTTCAATTCCGTCAGCGACGGTACCGACATCATGGCGCAAAGTCGCTCGGCAGCGGCGCATTCGAGCATGATGCGAAGATCGTAGAGTTCGTCGAAGCGCTTGAAGTCGAATGGGCGCACACTCCAGCCGCTACGGAAGCCCACTTCGAGATAGCCTTCGCGCTTGAGGCGGTAAAGGGCGTCGCGAACCGGTGTGCGCGACACGCCGTAGCGTTCGGCGATCTCGGTTTCGGTGAAGCGGTCGCCGGGCAGCAAATGGAAATCCCACATCTCGCCCTTGACGGTCAGATAGATTTCTTCGGCGAGTTGATTGGCGGGTTGTTGTGCCATGGACGTTCGCGGCAAGCACTTCTTGTATTCAAGACCAGGCTATTAGTACCGCGTCAAACTCTGGGGATCAACCGTGCTGACGTGGGCGGCGACAATGCGCCAAGCGCCGTCGATGCGGATCCAGGTTTGCGTCTGTCGGCCGACGAGCGTCGTGTCTGGGGCTGTGAACTCTGTGCAAACGCTGGCCGCGTCGCGCCCGAAAGTTGTGATCACCGTATTCAGCAGGCGCCTGCCGGGGTGTACCGGTGGCGTGACGCGCCGATAGCGTCGGATCGCATCGATGCCCACTGCGTGTTCGGCAATGCCGTAGCGCACGGTGTCGCTGCTGCACCAAAAGAATTCGTTGAGCGCGTCGACATCGTTGCGCAGCAGTGCCGCCTCGTAGCGTTCAAAGGCGGTGCGCACCTCGGCAACGACGTCGCGCTGATTAATGGAGTCGGAAATCACCGTGGCTGCGTTGATGTCCGCAGCGGTCAGGCCAACGTTTCCAGGAGCGCTGCGGATGGAGCCACAGCTCCGAACACGCCGCCCTGCATTTTTACCATCTTCAATGCAGCGAGATGATTGCCATGGTCAGTGGCCCCGCAACAGTCTTCCAACAGCAGGCACTCGAAGCCGCGGTCATTGGCTTCGCGCATCGTCGTATGCACACAAACGTCGGTGGTGATGCCGCTAAGGATGATGTTATCGATGCCGCGCGTGCGCAGAATCAGCTCCAGATCGGTCGCGCAGAACGAGCCTTTGCCGGGTTTGTCGATGACAATTTCGCCGGCTTCCGGCGCCAGTTCGGGAATGATGTCCCACCCCGGTTCACCGCGCACCAGGATGCGGCCGCAAGGGCCCGCGTCGCCGATGCCGGCGCCGATCTGCTGCGAGCGCCAGCGTTTGTTTGCCGGCAAATCGGAAAGATCGGGACGATGCCCTTCGCGGGTGTGAATAATATGGAATCCCAACGGACGCATGCGGGCGAGGACCGATCGGATCGGCTTGATGGGCGCGCGTGTCAGCGACAGGTCGTAGCCCATCGCGTCGACATAACCGCCGACGCCGCAGAAATCGGTCTGCATGTCGATTACGATCAGCGCCGTATTAGATGGCGTGAAGGTTCCGTTGTACGGCCAAGCGTAAGGGTCGGCAGCAACGGTTGCGAAGCTCATGAAATCATCCTGATAGGGGACCGCTGCGTCGCTGCAAGCTGAAACAACTCGGATCCGTGGGTCGGCAGCGATTCGCGGTACGTTGTATACAAGATACAGCGACGCAAACGATATGCCAACGCACGGACCGAAACCGGCACAACGCTATTGGAGAGCTCGTGCGATTAGCGCTTCAAGTCGGATTACTGTTGAGGCGTCCGAAGCGGCAGCAGATCATCCCAAGTCCGACAGGCTGCTGGCGACGCCCCCAAAAAAACAGGGCCGCGAGGGCCCTGTCGAATTCCAGAAAATTTAAGGAACGTGACCGAAGCTCGCCCGGTCCCCGTTTTACGCGCCCATGCCGAAGTCAGTATTCGAGCGGCGCTTGAAGCCGACGATTCCACCAAGCAAGGCGAGCCCTCCAAGCATCATCACATAGGCCTCGGGTTCGGGAACCGGAGAAACGCTGACGCGGGAAAGATTGAAATAGTCGGGGATGTTCTTGAAGCCAAAGGTCAGCTTGCTCGTGGAGCCTGTGGCGACTGCATCGAAGGTGAAGGTCGTCGGCGAGACCGCGGTGTCCTTCACCGAATAAAGAGAGTCGGTGTTGAAAAACGCAGAGAACTGGGTGCCGGCTGCTGCTGACGGATTACTCAGGCGGAAGCTGACTTGATAGGTGTCGCCGGCAACCGTTGCAAAGCTCTGCGACAGAAAGGCGTCGCTAACCGGTCCCAGGAAGGCACCGCCCGTGCCAGGCGCATAAATATAATTGGCGTCGTTCGGATCGATCGTCGTCAGCGTCCATCCGCTGAAATCACCAGTCATGAAGTTGCCATTGGTGATCAGATTGGCTTGGGCAGCAGTGGACAGAACGCCACCGATCAGTGCTACGGCAAACGCTGCGACTTTCATGGGTTACCCTGATACTCGATTGCTTCGAAAAACAGATTATTCAGATAGCGACTTACGACGGCTGTATAGGCCGGCATCTGCCGCTTCCCCGAACTTCCTACTCTTAAAACTCCCGTACTTCTACAACAATATTAAGCTCATGCACGTTATTTCGAAAGAGGGGCTTGTCAGCAAAACGTACTATAGATCCGCCCGAAAACAGCAGTTTGCCGTATCAGGGTTGTTGCCGCGGAAGCGCTGAAATTTTGTTCAAATTCAATTGACTAGTTTGCAGATGGCCGGACGGAGCACGGGCATTTTATGCCGGATCATAAGGCAGAGGATGCTGCGGACGGACTCCGACTAAAAGCGATTTGAAGACAGGGGCAGCCGCTCTATCCGCGTCTGAAATAAGCCTCTTCCACCAATCCGCACATGATGTGCGACATTGCGATATGTCCTTCCTGAATGCGTGGTGTGTAGCTGGATGGCGTTTCCAGCAGAATTTCGCAAAGATCCGCGATCGGCCCGCCTTTGTTGCCTGTCATGCCGATGCGAACCATGCCGCGCCGGCCGGCTTCTTCCAAAGCTTTGAGGATGTTGGGCGATTTACCGGAAGTCGAAATACCGATGAAGACGTCGCCGGGTTGCCCCAGTGCCTGTACCTGGCGCGAGAAGATGAATTCGTAACCGTAGTCGTTGCCGATTGCAGTGAGGATCGAGGTATCTGTAGTCAGGGCAATCGCAGGCAGCCCTGGCCGGTCGACCGCGAAGCGGCAGACATACTCCGCGGCGACGTGCTGTGCATCGGCGGCGCTGCCGCCATTTCCAGCGAGCAGAATCTTTTTCCCGTCTTTCAGGGCTTTCAGACATGCCTCTGTGCCGGCTTGCAGGGCAGCGATCACGGTTTGGCTTTCTTCCATCGCAGCGTAGATGCTGCGGGTTTCCGCGAGCTGCGCACGAATTTTCGCTTTCATTTCGGTCGTCATGGCGGAATGTTGGTGTCGGTTAAGCGGGATTTCCAGATGCGGTTGGCCATATTCGCGGGTGACGCGATCATTTACGACACGCCGCAGGGACCGATCACCGCACACTTTACGCGAAAAGGATCCCTTTCAATTTACGGGCCTTGCCGGTCGCCCCGAAAGGCAGAAACCGGGAAGCATTCGGAGACGAGGATGGCGGGACGGTGGTCGAGAATGATCCGGTAACTGCGGAACACGCAGTCGGTCGTGGTTTGCGGGCCACCGTAGCGAGACATGTCTGTCGTTCGTCCGAATTCCTGGAGCTCCCGATAGGTTTCGAGCCCGGATTCGCGGATGAGTTCGCCGATTCCGATCGTTCCCGCTAGCAGTTTTTCCCGCAGCGTCGCGGGAATCAGGGCGAGCCGGATAATGGAGAAAGCTGATGCATAGAGCGTTTTCGTGTGCGCGCCGCGCAGCAGCACACTGCGCGCGATGACCTGTTCGCCGGCCTTTACGCCAAGCCATTCGATCTCCGACTGCGAAATCACAACCGTATTTGACGCACCCTCAATGGCGACGGGTTCCCAGTAGTAGGCTTCCAGACTCTTGGTGACGGTGCCGTCGGTTACCAGCAGGACGCGCAGAAACGGCGGCAGGTTTGCCATTGCGATGGCTTCCTGGTCGAGCCCGCTGAGTTGCCAGTCGGGTGAAAATCCCTTGCAACGGAATGCGGTACTTTCGCCGTCGGAACTGCGTTTGCCATAGTAGTTTTCCAGCATGGCCGCGATGCTTTCCTGTGGCATTACGACGCCGTGATCATTGGCCGGGCCCTGGCAGGCTGTTGCCGAACGATGGATTCGCAACCGGCATGCCGCCTGATGTGATACCTCCGTCGGATTGGCCGAAATACGAAGTCAGCCGGTGCTCGAGCAGCGAGCGGCCGAGGGCGACGGTGCATACGGTCATGATGATGAAACTGAACGAATTGATTTGGAGCCAGCAGCTTTCTGAAAGATTGACGATCGTTTGGTGAAAGAAAAGGCAGAGGAGGAGCGCGCCCTGAGGTCGATCCACCCGCATCAGCTGCAGACACTGGCGCACGAAAAAGATGAGGTAGCCGAACAGGCAGATCAGTCCCAAAAAGCCAAGATCGTTGGCGTTCTCCAGATAACCGTTGTGGGATTCAGTGGGATAGAAGTACATCCGGCTCATGAACTCGAAAGATGGGGATGAGGGTACAGGGCCAACCCAGTAGGCGGCATAGCCGGAGCCCAGATACGGTGCGAGCTGAATGTGTTCCTTGATGATCACCCAGATTTCGCTTCGATTTGAGAACGTCATGTCCTTGCCGGTGATCGCGGTGATCGGTGTCAGCAGCACGTCGAGCCCAGGAACCAGTTTCAGCACGGCCAGCGCGTAGGTCAGCACGGTCGCCGCAAAGATCACCACGATGTAAGGCACGTAGCGGCGCAGATTCGGCGGCGAACGCAGCAGCAACAACATGAACGCAATCGAAAAAAATGTCGCCAGCATTGAAGTGGCGCTGCGCGATAGCGCAAGGCAGGCGAGTGCAATGCTGCCGCCGACCAATGCTTCCCACCACCGTTTTTCGCTGGCGAGCCAGGCTTGCAGCCAGAAGATCAGGCCATAGCTTGCGAGCTGGCCGAAGGGATTCTTCTGGCTGGCCAGCCCATGCCAGGCACCTTCGAGAGTTGGGCTGCCGGGGTCGTGGGTTTCGACCAATTCGGGCGAAATCACCCCAATCACGATAGAGGCTAATAGCAGCAAGGTCACGATCGGACGCATGACGTTCTGGAAGCGTTCCCGGTACCAGCTTGCGAGTCCGAATGCGAAACAGACCGAGATGACCGAGAGCAGCGAGATCACGTGCGAAATGGTGGCCGACGGATCGATCGACCATACCGCGCTCATCGGCGCCAGCAGTGTGAAAAAGACAAAAAATGGATTCAGGTTCCTCACCAGAAGCCAAGCCAGGGATGCCCTCCAGACGATAAACAGGAGGCTAATCGCCATGAGCCCTATCTTGATCGCCCGGGAAACAGGGTTGGGCGTGGCCATTTCGCCGACGCGCGCGTCCTCCGGATGAAAAAAATGGGGGGGAACGAGCATGTAGGCAATCATCAGCCAAACCATGCCCAGCAGCAGCAGCGAATAGGTGTCGTCGCGTATCCAGTTCAGGGATGCCGGGCGGCTGACCGTAGCTTGCCGCGCGGCGCGGGAAAATGCTGACGCGGTTCTATTCATATCACGGCAATCGGGCAGGCTGAAACGGTCGGCTGCAACACTCGGGCGGTGCCCTCAATCCTCTCAATGTATTCTCACACGAGTTGCGATTTCGATACTCCGTGGTCGGCGCCTCGAAAGTTTCCATGCGTCATCAAGTTCGCAGGAACCCGGCACGCTCCGCGCGGATCGTTCGCATTTCGTCCTGCATAGTAGCCATGCGTTCACCGTTCGTACAAACGCAATTGCAAATAGTCAACCATCGCGGAGCGTCTTGCAGCATCGTGTTCACATTTCAGGCAATTCAAAAATCGCAAGTATTTATGGTGTTCGTTATATCTACGTCCGGCTTCAGCGGTGCCAATTGCGCGCTGTTACACTAGCCGCGAAAATTGCGGTACGGCTGCGGGACAACACCTTTACCTTTGTCCAGCTATTCGCGCGTCAAGAGCAAAACGGCGACAAGTGACCTTTGATGCTCAAAATTAGCCGTAATCGCCGATGCGCAAGTGCGGGTGCGTGCAGGATGCTGCGGCCAGTTTCGAAAGTGGTCGATTCCGGCACCTCTGGCTTATATTTTTCACCACGCTTACTGTGCATGTTTGTCCGATCGGCGGGCCAGCCCGGACTTTGCGGGCCCGCGTGATGGCTATTCGTATACCGATACCAGGCCGTCTGTTGAGGTTGTTCAGTACCGCGGTCATTGACCAGGTCCTGTTGTCCGGGGCCAATTTTTTCATCGGATTCCTGCTTATCCGGCATACCAGCGACGCGGATTACGGTTTGTTCGTGCTCGCGCAGTCGGCTCTAACTTTGCTGGTATCCGCACAAGGTGCTTGGCTGTCCGGCCCAATGGCGGTCCTCGCTCCCAAAAAATCGCCGGACCGCAGGCGCGAAATGATCGGCGCGTTGGAGATAAGCCAGGGACGCTTCCTGCGTGTGCTGGCGCTGCTTGCTTTGATCGTGCCGGCCGTAAGTTACCTGGCGGGCATTTGGAGTGGTGTCGTTGCGCTGGTGGCGGCGACAGCGATTATTGCCGGCTGGCTTGGGTTGCAGCGCGAATATCTGCGTAGCGTGTTACTTATTTATTCGCGGCCGCACAGCATGCTCCGCGCCGACATGGTGTATGTCGCGGTATTGATCCCCGGCGCCGTGTTCGCGGTCTTTGGCCCCAAGCCCGCCTCAGTCTGGGCGGTAGTAGCACTCGCGGTGGCTGCATGGAGCGGAGCGGCTGTATCGCACCGGATGCTTGCCAGAGATCCAGGCTGGGTGCGAGGCGACGCCAAGCCGCTCTGGCGTGAAATGCGCCCACTTGGAACGTGGGCTGCCGTTGGTGCCGTGATCTACTGGTTGTTCAGCCAAAGCTACAACTACATACTCGCCGGGCGTCTTGGGTTGACGGCCGTCGCCAGCGTCAACGCGACCCGACTGCTATTGATGCCCACCATCGTTTTGACGGTCGGAGTCAAGGGTTTGCTGATTCCCAGTGCGGCGGCGTGGCTCGCCGAATCCGGCATCGGCAAACTGACGCGGCGTCTGCTGCTGTTCATCGCCGGCATTGCTTTACTGGATCTGATTTATTTCGCCTTCGTCTGGATTTTTCGGGACTGGCTTGTTGGCGATCTGATGCACAAAGTCATCGCCGACCGCGATCTTCTGCTGATTCTGTGGGCCTGTATCTCGCTGATCAGTCTGGTACGCGACGTCCTGCAATCGGCATTGCTGGCGTTGGAACGGTTCCAACCCTTGGCCTGGCTGACAGCCGCAGGTGCCATCGTCTCGCTATTTATTATGTGGTTCGGCATCACGCGGTGGGGGCCGGTCGCCGCGTTGATGGGCCAGATGGCCGGCGAATTCGTGAATCTGGCCGGCATTATATTTCTGTTACGGCAGGCGCAGCGGTAATCCGAGTTGGCATCCAATTCTGCGCGCGTGCATCCATTCGCGCACAGATGGCGTACCTCGGTGATCGCGGTGTAGTGCATCGCGCCGTCGTGTTCGTGTTGATTTCGCGATCTGCGCGGCCATTTTTTTGACGACAAGTTCCTCGCTATACTTGAGAACCATGACTTCCCCTTCCTACGCGTTGGTGACGCCGAGCTATTGGGCGGACGTCGAGCGTTGCGCGTTGTTGATCGAGAGTGTCGGGCGCTGGGTCGAGCCTGGGGTGCGTCATTACCTTGTCATTGCCCGCCGCGACATTCCGCTGTTCAAACCATTGCTGACTTCGCGTACGGAACTGCTGGTTGTCGAGGACATCATTCCCAACTGGCTGATCCGCATTCCCGGCGTGCGCCGATTCTGGTTCAGTCTGCGCACACGTCCGGTAAAGAATTGGATATTGCAGCAGATCGTTAAGCTGTCAGTACCTGCAGTAGTGACCCAGGATGTGTTGCTATATGCGGATTCCGATATGTTTTTCGTCGAACCCTATGACCCGCGTTCCTTCGAGCGCGATGGCAAAGTGCCTCTGTTCTTGGAGACTGGCCAGCGCGGGCTGATCGAAGACAACGATCGCTGGCAGGGGGTTGCTTCGCGCCTGCTGGGCCTGCCGGCCGAAGCCGACTGCGATACCAATTACATCAATCAGCTCATCTATTGGCGCCGTCAGAACGTGCTGGACATGCTGCGCCGGGTCGAGGAAGTAACAGGCAGGGAATGGGCACGCGCCGTGGCGCCGCTGAGCGGCTTTTCCGAGTACATTCTTTACGGCCTTTATGCCGCGCGCGTGCTGAGTGACGCTTCCGGACACTGGCACGACGGCATGATCCGCACTCTCAATCATTGGCAGCCGGCTCCCTTGGATTTCAAAGGGTTGGAACAGTTCAAGGCCACCCGCGCTGCCCATCATCATTCGGTAATGGTGTCAGCCAAATCCGGAACAGCCGTGTCCGATATTCGCAAAGTGTTTTTTGAAGGATGATTCAGCGGGTCGAAGCTGCAGGGGGAAAAGCCCGCGAAGCAGAAGCCGTGGATATAAGGCTATTCAGCTACCATTCATGAGTAGCTGATGATTCTGAACGCATAGGGATTCACTTTAATAGAAATTCCGTGCAGCTGCGATCTATACAGAGCAGCAGAGCCCTCATGCGCGCTATGACGGAAAAGCGTCACGTGCGTTGATCAAGCAGGAAGCGTACGGGCAGGTAGCAGGGGGATAAACAGGAAGGAACCGGTTGCAGCCGGGAAAAACGGCAGGAGCCGTCCATGTGGGCACTTCGCTCAGCATGGAGACCGCTACCGTCCATCGGGGGTGCGGTGCCTAACCGATGTCATTGGTCGAAAGAATGCTGGGACTCCGCGTTCGGTTTGCGCATTGCATCAATCGACCGGCTTGGGATTTCGCAGGAATTTTGGCGCAAGCGATGACCAGGATGGCCATCACTTGGTTGCCGTGTAGGGAGAAGAAAAATGGGATCGATTCTGGCGCGCTGCAGTGTTTTATTCATGGCTGCGGTTCTCGCAGCGTGCAGCGGTGGGGGAGGCGGAAGTTCGGATAGTTCCTCCACGGGGCCAGTTCAGAATCCCAACGGTGATCCTCCCCCCGCAGCAGCTGGGGTTTTAGCGTTTTCCAGTGCAACGTATGCAGTTTTGCAGGGGAGCGGGCCGCTCCAGGTGATCGTCGGCCGCAGCCAAGGATCCTCCGGCGCAATCAGCGTGATGTATGCCGTGACCGATGGCACCGCCGTCGATGGCACCGATTACTCATCTGCGAGCAGCACCAACAGCACTGTCAGCTGGGCTGATGGCGATGCTTCGGACAAGACGATTTCCATTCCGATCAGCACGACGACTCCATTTTCGGGCAGCAAGAGTTTTTCGATTGCTCTCGTGACGGAATCGGTCGTTGGCGGTGCGAGTGTGGGTACTCCGAGCACCGCAGCGATCACTATCACAGGAAGTGGTGTGCCCGGTTCTCTGGCATTTTCCAGTGCGTCCTATACCGTGTCGCAAGGTGGCGGCTCCTTGCAGGTCCAGGTTAACCGCACCGGCGGATCCAGCGGCGCTGTCAGCGCCAGCTATACCACCAGCAACGGTACAGCACTCGCCGGCACCGACTATACGGCAATCAGCGGTACCGTCAGTTGGACCGACGGCGACAGCGTTGCCAAGACCATCTCGATACCTGTAAGCAATACGACTCCATTTTCGGGGAGTAAAAGCTTTTCGATCGCTCTGACGTCCGCCACCCTCGGCGCGCCAAGCACGGCGGCGCTGTCTATTAATGGCAGCCTCGCGTCCTCTGCCGGCGTGGTGGCACTTTCCCAAGCAAGCTATTCAATCACGCAGGTCGCTGGCAGCACGACTACGGTTACCATGACAGTGAATCGCAGTGGCGGTTCAAGCGGCGCAATCAGCGTGGCCTATGCCACCGGCAATGGCACAGCGAGCGCGGGAACCCACTACACCGCAACGAGTGGTTCGCTTAATTGGGCGGATGGTGATGCCGCAGCCAAGACATTCACTGTCCCGATTCTGGGCGGCAGCCCATTCACGAGCACCAAGACCTTCAATGTGACATTGTCATCTGCGACTGGCGGGGCGACTGTAGGCACGCCAAGCACGGCGGCGGTGACGATCACTGGCAACGGCGTAGCTGGCAGCCTGGTACTGTCGTCCGCGGCCTATGCGGTGACGCAGACCAGCGGTACCACGTCGGTGACGGTGACGGTTAATCGTGGCGGTGGGGGTAACATTGCGGCGAGTGTCGCCTATGCGACGAGCAACGGCACGGCGACGGCGGGTACGGAATACACCAGCGTGAGCGGGACGTTGAGTTGGGCAGCGGGCGACACTGCGGCGAAAACCTTTACCGTGCCAATCCTGGGCAGCAACCCATTTACAGGTGGCAAGACTTTCAACGCAACCCTATCGTCGCCGACCGGTGGTGCGACGGTAGGTACGCCGGGCGCGGCAGTGGTGACGATTACTGGCAACGGATTGGCGGGCACGCTGGTACTGTCATCGGCGACCTATGCGGTGACGCAGACCGGCGGCACGACTTCGATGACGGTGACGGTCAATCGGGGTGGCGGGGGTAACAGTGCAGTGAGTGTCGCCTATGCGACAAGCAACGGCACCGCGACGGCAGGCACGCACTACACCAGCACGAGCGGCACGTTGAGCTGGGCGGCAGGCGATGCTGCGGCGAAAACCTTTACTGTTTCAATTTTGGGCAGCACCCCATTTACGGGTGGCAAAACTTTCAACGTGACGCTGTCATCGCCAACGGGTGGTGCGAGCGTGGGCGCGCCGGGCACGGCGGTGGTGACAATTTCTGGCAACGGCGTGGCGGGCACTCTGGTGCTGTCGTCGGCGAGCTATGCGGTGACGCAGACCAGCGGTACGACTTCACTGACGGTGACGGTTAATCGCGGAGGCGGGGGTAACAGTGCGGTGAGTGTCGCCTATGCGACGAGCAATGGCACCGCAACGTCAGGCACGGAATACACCAGCACGAGCGGTACGTTGAGCTGGGCCGCCGGCGACGCCACGGCGAAGACATTCACGGTTTCGGTGCTGGGCGCATCGCCGTTCACCGGCAGCAAGACATTCAACGTGACGTTGTCATCGCCAACCGGTGGTGCGAGCGTGGGCACGCCGGGCACAGCGGTGGTGACGATCACAGGTAGCGGTGCCGCGGCGGGGTCGCTTGCCTTATCCGCTTCGACCTACACTATCGCACAGCTGATCGGCAATACGATCTCGTTGACCGTGACAGTGAATCGCACTGGCGGTACCAGTGGTGCGGTGGGAGTCAGCTACGCCACGAGCGACGGTACCGCGCTCGCAGGCACGCACTACACGAACACAAGTGGCACTCTGAGCTGGGCGGCGGGTGACGCGACGGCGAAGACATTTGCGGTGCCGATTCTGGGCAGCATCTCCATCCTGGGCGGCAAGACCTTCAACGTGACGTTGTCGGCAGCGACCGGCGGTGCATCGGTCGGTACACCGAGTTCCGCAGCTGCAACCATCAATGGTAGCGCGCCGCAGGTTTCAGTCGATGGCTCATCAAATGTTGCAACGATCTCCTCGCGTCAGCTCGGGACTAATCTCGGATATTGGGCCTCGGACGTCACCGATCCTGCAACCCTCACGGCGGTGCAGGATGTCGGTGCACAGCTGGTGCGATGGCCGGGCGGCACGAACTCGGATAACTACCACTGGCAGAATCATTCCGATTGCAACACGGACACCGGTGCGGTACCTAATACTGCTACCGTGGATCCAGTTGCATATCTGCCGACCAATACGTTCCCCAACTTTGTTGCCCACGTATTGGCTGCGGGTAACCTGGAAGGGGCGATCACGGTCAATTACGGAACCAATGTAACCTGCGACGGTGGCGCCGATCCCCACGAGGCGGCGGCATGGGTGGCCTATGTCAAGACACATAGCTACAACATCCACTACTGGACGGTTGGCAACGAACAATTCGGGGGATGGGAACCTGATTTGCACACCAGTTCCGTATCGGGTCAGACGCATGTGGGTGCGGATTATGTGAAAAACGTTAACGGCGCGAACGGCTTTTATGCACTCATGAAAGCGCAGGACCCCACTGCGAAAGTCGGCGTCGTGGTCGAAGGTGCGTGGGATGGTCTGAGTGATTGGGATGGCTGGGATGCGGCGGTTTTGGGCTGTGCCACCGTGACGGACCCCAACACCTGTGCGACCAAGACTACAGGCGCCAAGTTTGATTTCGTCGAGCTGCATTACTACGAACAGCAGCCGGGGTCCCCTAGCGATTGCGCCGGTAACGGCGAGTGTGATTCCTACCTTCTTGGGCAGGCAATCACGGATTTCAGCAATGCGATTGCCAATCTCCGGGTGCAACTCGTCACGACCGGACATCCATCCACGACGCCGATCATGCTGGGCGAGTACAACTCCGTCGCCTACAGCCAGGGCAAGCAGACGATGAGCATTGTCAATGCCTTGAATATGGGCATGGTGTACGGAGAGATTTTCAAAAACCAGGTCGATATCGCGACCCTGTGGTTCGGCGTCGGTGGCAATCAGGGCTGCGACAACAATAATTCCAGCACTCTCTATGGCTGGCAGAACTTCGGCGGCTATGACGCGGTGGCGTGGAACACGGCGTCGGCCTGGAACAATTGTGGCTCCGGCCCGAATGTTCCCGAAGGGACCGTTTTCCCCACGGGTCAGGCGGAGTATCTCGCGGGTCAATTCGCGGTAGCCGGCAATCACATTTTGACTGCCAGCGTCGATTCATCGCTGCCCAACGTGCGCGTCTATGCCGCGACTCAGGGTACGGGGTACGCATTGATGATGTTCAACCTCAGTAAAACCGCGACCACCAGCGTCACCACCAGCGTTTCCAACGCATCCGGTTCATCGTTTACCGGCTCGATGCAGACCTATGGGAAGGCGCAATACGACGACTCGAAAAATAACGTCTGGACCGGGCCGGTTTCGCAGTCATTGGGAACGGTTGGATCGACGGTCACGGTTTCTCTCCCGCCGTGGAGCATGACCGTCGTCAAGCTGCAGTAATAGCGGACCAGGCGGGCAATGCCATTGCGCATTGCCCGCCTGCCGTATCTCCTCACGCGGCGAATTTCGCTTTCAGGTGCTCAGCAAGGCGAAGAGCTAGGGCCACGATTGTCAGCGTCGGATTGGCGTGACTGCTGGTCGGAAAAACCGACGAGCTGGCGATAAACAGATTAGGCGATTCAAAGACGGAGCAGTTCTGGTCAACGACACCGTTCGCCGCGGTCGCCGCCATGCGCGTTGTGCCGATGTGATGGCCGCCTAGCGGCACCGAGCGGCTGATGCTCGAGTGCAGACGCTCCTCGTCGAATTCGAGCCGGCACACCGGTGTCCGGTTGAGCGTTTCGCGAAGCAGTGCGTAAGCGCGCTTGGCCGCTTCTACATCCTCTTCGCAGACACGCCACTCCGCATGCACGCGCCGCAAGCCGTGCCGGTCGACTTCATTCGTAAGCGTGATGCGGCTCGACGCCAGCGGCGTCTGCTCGGAGTTGAACTCCAGCGGAAAGCTGCCATCGGCATTCGGGACCAGGGTGTACGGCAGTTTGCGCGTCGCCAGCGTGCCGCGGAACAGCCAGTCGAACGCAAACACGACCAATTTCGGCAAGCCCAGAACAACGTTGCGCAGATGCGCGGTCGCGGGCGATTTGACCGGAAGCTGCGCGCTATGCTGCAGAATCATCTGGTATTCCGGTAACAACGTCGACTTGGCCAGATAAATCGCCGACATCACCGGGCTGCCGTGAGAAGCATCGGAATATTCAGGAAAGTGCAGCCGGAAGGCGGTGTTCAGCAAGCGATGCTGCCGTTGCGCGTCGGCCGAAAACTGCATTTTCCGCCGGCAATAAACGCCGTCAGCGGTTTTTTCGAAATCGAAGGCGACGCGTGCGCTGTTGGGAATGAGCTTGCCAAAGACATTCTCGAAATGGCAGGCATAGTAGCGCCCCAAGTGATCGCTGGCGTTGCCCAGACCACGGCCTTCGGGATCGGCTGCGAGCAGCAGGCGGGTGGTTTCCATGCCGCCGGCGGCGAGAACGAATGCCTGCGCCTGCACGCGTTTGCGCTGTCCGTTGCGATCGATGAATTCAATCGACTCGACGCGATCTTCACCGGCACTTTTCTTGAGCGCTACACAGCGCGCATGGAGAATGACGGTGACGTTCTCGGACCGCGCAAGCCGTTCGCGGTAACGCTTGCCGAAATCAGTTGGGAGGCTGTAGCGCTCGATGCGATTGGCCATCACCACGCTGTCGTCGCTGAAGCCGGCGATGGTGGATGTTTTGCCTGGTAACGAGCCGCCGACCGTGAAATCGAATGTTCCGGCATCACAGTACGCCATCGCGCGTGGGTAATAGCGCAGCACATCGTCGTATGAAATCGGCCATCCGCTATTGGGGATGTAATCGCGGCGCTCGAAATCGATCCGGTCGAAAGGGACACAACGTCCGCCCCAGATGCTGGTCGTGCCGCCGAACATGACGCGCCGGAACTCCGCAGGATTCGGATGTGGAGCGGTCGCTGTGCCCTTGTAGAAATCGTCCGAGGCCGCTGTGTCCAGTTTCAGACCGCCCGCTTCGAGTAGAAGCACTTTGAAGCCGCACTTGTCCAGGTCGCAGGCCAGCGCAATCCCGGCCGCGCCGCTGCCGACAATGCAGACCGTCGCGATCAAAGGGGTGCTGTCGCTAAGTTCTTCGGATGAAAGAATCATCGGAAATCGGGACCTGTGGTGGGAGGTTCAGCGCTGCGCCAGGAACCACGCGGCGGTGTCGCGCAACCCCTGATCCAGCGGTGTCCATTGCAATCCAAGCAAGGTTTCGGCTTTGCGCGACACCAGCCTGATTTCCTGCGTACACAGACGGCCGAGAGAAGGGGGGATTGCGGGTGGCGGCTGCCAGCGGCGCAGCCCGGCGGCACGCGCAAGGATTTCGGCGACCTTCAGCGGCGGTGCCAGCAGTTTCGTTTCGCACTGCAGGCGTCGTCGCGATACCCGCCGCACCGGTACCGCGCGCAGCGCGCGCGCGTAGAGCGTGAAGTACTCATTCCAGGTCGGCGGCGATGGCATCGCCAGATTGAACGCCTGACCTTCAATGCCATCGCTTCGTAGCGCAGCGATGAAGGCTGTGACCAGATCATCGATGTGCAGCAGATTGCAGTAGCCGTCGCCACCGGCACCCAGATCGCCGAGCCGGCGCGCCAGCAGCCAGCGCGCGACGCGTTCACTCCATTGCGGACAGTGAGGACCGTATTCGCAACCGGGCCGCAACAGGACGGCTCGCGGAAAGCGGGCCGCGATCTGTTCGGCTTCGACCTTGGCCGCGGCGTAAGGCCCCAGTTCACTACGCAACGAACTCTGCTCGTCGATGTCGCCGCTGACGTTTCCGTAAACCGTCATCGAGCTGAAATGCACGATTCGCGGCGGTTTTGCGGCGCGTTCCGCGGCCCCGAATAGTGCACGCGCGTTGGCGTGAATGTAGGCAGGAGTGCCGATGATGCAATTGGCGACGGCGTCGACCCCATCGATGGCGGCCGACAGCGCGGACGCATCATCGGCGCGGACGTCGCTCCGCTCGACCAGCTCAGCCCAGTTGCTCACCGCCAGAACGGCGGCGAGCGGCCGTCCGACGAAATTGTCGGCGCCGAGTACGAGCACACGTTGTCGGGACACGATCGATCTCCGGCGGGGGCGGACTATGCTGCAATCTTCGCGCGAAACCAGGCGGCCACTTCGCGCAAACCGTCGTCCAGTGGAATCCATTTCATGCCGAGCACATTTTCTGCTTTGGACACTCGCAGACGGATCGCGTGGCGGCAGAGATCCAGCAACCACGGCCGGATCGGTACCGGCGGCGACAGGCCGACGGGATGAGCAGCGATTGCCGCGACTTTCAGCGCTGGTCCGAGCGCTTTCAGCTCGAGCATGAGCCGCGTGTGGCCGATGCGCCGCACCGGTACCGCGCCCAGGGCTTTTGCGTAACGCTGGAAGTAGTCATTCCAGGTGGGTGCCTGCGGCATGCCGAGGTTGAACGCCTGCCCTTCGATGCCCGGTGCCTGCAAGGCTAACAGCGCGGCCTTGGCGACATCGTCGACATGGACCAGATTGCAGATGCCGTCGCCAGCCAGACCGAGGTCGCCGATTCGGCGCGCCATCAGCAGACGGCCGATCAGTTCGCACCATAGCGGACTTTCGGGGCCATATACGATGCCCGGGCGCAGCAGCACGATATTGCCGCCGCGCGCCGCGAACTTTTCGGTCTCGATCTTGGCGGCGGAGTATGGACCGAGATCGCCACGCAGCGGCGCTGTCTCATCGATGTCCCCCGTCGCCGAGCCGTAGACCGCCATTGAGCTCATATGGATGACGCGCAGCGTCGCCGGTGTGTGCGACGCGATATCAAATAGCGTGCGTGCTCCCGCGACGATGGTTTCGTAACTACCGGTGACGCAGTTGACGACACCTGTAGCACCTTTCAGCGCCTGCGCGAGTTCGGATTCAACGGTCGCATTGATGCTGATGCGCTCGACGCCGGGCGGCAGTGCTGCCTGGCTCCGATGCATTGCGGCCACTGGCATTGCCCAGTCGCTGGCAGCCAGTGCTGCGATCACGCGGCGGCCGATGAATCCGCTGGCCCCGAGGACGACGATGCGTTGTTTCATCAGGCGATGTTTTCGGCCGCGACGCCGGCCAATGCCGCGGCGTGGCCAGGGGTGGCTTGTTCGTGGCGTGCCCGCAGATGTGTCGCCAGACGCAACGCTATGGCGACGATGGTCAGCGTGGGGTTGGCCTGACTCGAAGTTGGGAATACGGCCGCGCTGGCCACGTACAAATTTTCGACGCCATGCACGCGGCAATCGGTATCGACGACGCTGCTGCGCGGATCGTTGCCCATGCGCGCAGTGCCGATATGATGACCGCCGTAGGCGCCATAGCGGGTCATTTCGATTTCGACCGCGGCTGGGTCATAGTCGAAGCGTCCGATGCCGGATTGCCGGATATCGTCGGCCAGCAGCGACAGTGCGCGCTTGACGGTTTCCATATCGCCAGCGGTGTAGCGCCAGTCCACATGCAGTTTCGGCATGCCGAGAACGTCGCATTCGTTGCTGAGAGTGACGCGACTTTCCGGATTCGGCTCTTGCTCGGCGTGGAAATCGAGACTATAGCGATTGGCGCGCGAACGGATGATCACGGAAGGGAATTTGCGCTCCGGCAAGGTGCGGTCGCGCAGCCAGTGCCAGAGAAACGCGACGGTGTAGAACGGATCGGTGATGACATTGCGCAGGTGTTGCAGCCAAGTGCGGAGATCCGCCTTTTCCTCGCCGTGCAGCCGTTTGCCGTACTCGTAGGGAATGAACAGCTTGGCCAGATAGAGCAGTGACAGGATGCCCGTGCGATGCGCCGGATCGGTGATGCGCGGATGGTGCAGGCGCGCGATGAAATTACCGATGCCGAGACGGCGCTGGGCGTCGGCGGTCAGCGCCAGCCGGCGACGGCAATAGATGCCTTCGTCCGAAACGTCGTAGCCGTGCCAGACGGAACCGAGCGGGCGGTCGAATTGCAGTGTGCCGATGGTGCCGGCGATGTGGCACATGTAATAGCGGCCGACGACGTCGTGATCATTGCCGATTCCTTTCGGCTTCACGTCGCGACTGGCAAGCAGCAATCGGACGACTTCAAGTCCGCCGGTGGCGAGTACCACGTGGCCGGCGCGCACAGAAAAGTTTTTGCCCGCCAGCGTCGCCACCGATACTGATTCCACGGCCGATCCGGAGGCATTGAGTCGCAAGCCGGTGACATTTGCGTGCAGAACCATGCGTACGTTGGCAGCGGCGCGCAGCTTATGTCCGTAACGAGCCCCGAAATCGGTCGGGCAGCTGAAGCGTTCCAGCGTGTCGGAGGTGAAATGGGTGCTTTCGAAACCTTCGATCATCGGATGTGTCGAAAGCTTGAACGCCGCACCGATGTTGTAGGCGAATTCGCCGGCCTCGCAAATGCGGTTGGCTTTCGGATAGAACGGCATCAGCGCATCGATGCCCAGCGGCCAGCCGCTATGCGGAACGTAATCGCGCGCTTCAAAATCGATCGGATCGAACGGCATGCAGCGGCCACCCCAGATGGTGGTGGAGCCGCCATAGCGTCGCTGACGATAGCGGTCGATCGGACTGTGCAGGCGCTCGTCGGCGACGGTGCCGGCGTAAAGCGATTGCGTCTTGCGGTCGTCCTTGAGACCGCCGGATTCGAGCACGATCACATCGATACCGGTCTCGATCAGTTCGAGCGCCATCGCGATGCCCGCAGCGCCCGCGCCGACGATGCAGACATCCGCGGTCAGCATTTGGCCATTCGGAAAGTCGTGCGCATCGACAATCATGCGAGGCCTTGAAGTTCGGTTTGAAAGGGATCGGGTAGCTGGTTCACGGGCTGGGCCGCGAAAATCGCCGGATTTCCATTGTGTACGTAATGGTCACCGCCGCCAATAGTGACAAGTGCCCACAAGAAAGTATGAGCTTATTATGCCGCTGGATTCTGTGGATAAGACCGATGTTCGCTATCATTTGTCAACCGGCAGGCGCATGGCCGACCCGAGTGGTATCCGCGAACGGATGATGATCAGGCTGTGACGAGACAATAACGAGTGTGACCGCCACAACTTATCATTTCGACGACTTTGATCTGCAGCACTTCGTCCGTGTGGCCGCTGAATTCGGTCAGGATGGCTACGGCTATGTGGTCACGCCCAATACCGACCACATGATTCGTTTACACGACGACCCGTCATTTCGCGAGCTCTATGCCGGTGCCTCATACATTCTGCTGGACAGCCGCTTCCTTGCGCACTTTCTACGCGTCACACGCGGATTACAGCTGCCAGTGTGCGCAGGCAGCGATCTGACCGCTGAATTGTTCACACAGGTTATTTCTCCCGACGATTCGCTCGTGCTGATTGGTGGCAGTACCGAACAAGCGCGAATGCTGACCGAACGTTATCGACTAACTCGGCTGGCTCACTTCAATCCGCCGATGGGGTTCATCCGCGATCCCGACCAAGTGGAAATCTGTCTGCGCTTTGTCGAAGCGCACAGTCCGTTCCGCTTCTGTCTGTTGGGTGTGGGCTCACCGCAGCAGGAAGCGCTGGCGCGGCAGCTGCGTGAGCGCGGCGTGGCGCGTGGTCTGACGTTGTGCATTGGGGCATCCATCGACTTTCTTACCGGCGCAGAGCGCCGTGCGCCGCAATGGATGCGGCTGCTGGGAATCGAGTGGCTGTTCCGCCTGCTGAATAATCCGAATAGGTTGGGACGGCGTTATCTGATACGCGGTCCGCGCATATTCGGAGTATTGCGTAAATCAAGAGTCGTGCTGCGACCGGCGTCGGAATCCAGTCTCCGATCCCTCAGTTGAACGTCGCGCGAAGACCTATACCGGTGATGATGGTGTTATAGCCGTCAATCTCGAAGTTGGATTGACGATCCTGATATTCAACATAGGTATTGATTATCAGCCAGCGCAGGATTTGATAATCCAGCGTTCCCCGTGTGTCCTGGAAGCTGTCCTTGCGATCGGGAGTGCTCGCAATGGTTGGGTCATTGAGGCTCTGGAATTTGTCGTTCTCGAAGGTGTAAATCACGCTCGTGGTGATTTTCGGAGTCGGCAGCCAGGTCAATGAAGTCGAGAATCCGGTATCGATCGATGTAAATGAGCCGGCGACATTGGTGGCTGTCACGCGGCGATAAAGATTGATTTCGAAGCGTGTCTTCACTGAGAACATGCGCACGTATTCAAGGTTGCCGTTGACGCCGGATACCGTGTCCGCGGTCGGGCCATCGCTTCTGCGCTGCGTGTAGCCGAAATCCGAGGCAAAATTGCTGAGGCCGTCGATCTTGGAGTTCAGGGTCAAGTCGATGGTTTCCTGATGATATTGCGGTTCGGCGCCTTGCGCCGCTGTGTCGGCACCGCGGAACTGGTTGAAATCGTATTGCGCTCTGATCCCCGCGGTAATGCCCGAAAAGCCAAGGTACAGAGTTGCGAGCCGACCGGATGTGTCGCGCGCTTCGTAGTTCGGTGCGCCGATGCGCGGCGACTTGGTTTGAGTGATATCGGCACCCGTTTCCAGACGCCATTCAGGCAACACGTTGATGTTGAAGGTGCCGTCGCCGGTATGCTGTGTCTGCAATTCAAACTGTGTGCCGCCGACGTCGGCGAACGGCGTCATCGTTCCGGTTTGCTTGTAGTGCAGCGAGCCGTCCATGTTGTCTAACAGTTTCCAGCTATATCCGCCGTCAAGGCCGTACTCTTTGTGATCGAGTTTGTCGAAGCGCGTGTAGTCGAAGATGCTGCCGTCAATCGCGGCATCGATCTGCTGACGTCCCCAGAGATAACTCGCAGTGGCACCGGCCATATAGCGCTTGATCGTGTCTGAGCGGTCGGAATCGCCATTAGCGGTGACGGCCTGTTCGGGACTCGACAGACTGAACACGTTCGAGTTGTATTCAAATTGCGTCCCCACATAAGGCACGAAGTGGGTTTCGGCGAGCACCGTCGCGGGGAGGGGGAGCCCAAAGACAGCGGCTCCGAGCCAGCGGCGGGCATACGGCTTGTTCCGGGAGCGTTGTTTTCTAAAAGGATCGTTCACGGCGCGAGGTGTCCATGGGTTTTTGTGGCAGAAGCGCGACGACCGCAGCCGTCCGTGCTTCGCGGTTCGTCATTGTGTAGCAGCGAACTTCAAAAAAGCGATGTTGCAGCATCTATGGTGTCTACCGTGCGAATCCGGACAGCAGTTTCACATAAGGCGATTGATAGTAGATTCCCGGTTCGGTGACGGCCCATGAGGCGTCCGAAACCGAGTTCCAGTCCCTATAGGATTTCTGTGCGGGCTGTCCCGCGGGCGGCGACACCGCGGCGGGCACGCCGTTGGCCACGGCACTGGCATTCGCACCGCCCGGTACGTAGCCGGGCGGTGGACCGCACTGCGACGCTTTCGCGTCCGCCCACTTCGAGCTTTCGGAATACCAGGTGTGATAGATCCTGTTGGCTGACCGGCTGGCACCGTAGGAATACATGTTCGACAAGAAAACCATTCCGAACGGGTTTACGCCGTGGAAGTAATGCAGAACCTCCAGCGCTCGCGTCTGGTAAGTGGTCGTATCCGCCACGCTGACGTTGTAAGTGACCACATCTTTGTTGGCTGTTCCGTAGCATGCGCGCGGATTGTTGCTGCCCCAGTGGTACTGCGGCGGGTGCAGGAAATCCCGGTATAGATCATCTTTCGGCGAAAAACCGTAGATCTGGTTACCTGCCTTCACGTCGTCGAGCTTGTCGGCCAGGATCGCGCTTTTCAGTTCCGGGTCCGCATTGCCAAGCGTGGTATAGAAAAGCAGCGATTCCCCTTGGTCGGGCTTGTAGCGGCTCCAGCCCATGTCGTGATACGGGCGCATCTCTTTGTAGTGTGCTTTGACGAAGCTGTTGTACGCGGCATCTCCGGTGATCGCGTACAGATAGATCGCCGCTTCCGCGGCTTCCTCGGCCTGCTCGGATTCGCTGAGATCAGCGTTGCCGGCCTTGACGATGTTGGTGTCGCAGTGGATTTGCTTGACGGGGTTGTCCTGGTAATTGTCCCAGGCCTTGATCGCCCGCGCTTTAAGATCACCTGCTTCCGTCGACAAGCCGGGAAACCGGCCGTAAACATATGATGCGTGAGCAAACATACCGGCAGCGGCAATCGTTGCCGATGTGCAGCTCGGTACATAGAAGCGGGCGGCGGTGTCCTTGCTTGGCGGACTGGCGCTGGTGTAGATAATATCTCCCACCTTGAGTGCGGCGCTGCCGTCGGGATATTGCATCTTCTTGAGCCAGTCGGTCTCCCATTTCACCTCGTCGATCACATCCGGTACGCCGTTGCCGGACTCCGGGATGTTGAAATCATCGGTGAATACCGCGGGATTTTCCTGATAGGCCGTGAGCAGCTGATGGACCGGCTGCGCGGCGAAGGCCACATATTTATTGGTATCGCCGGCATCGAACCAGCCGCCGCTCAGATCTCTGACTTTTGCCGCGTTGTGCGGATCCGTAATGTCATGAGCCTGCGTATCCTGACCTGATCCCAGATAGGCGGCATCGTCGGTCCAGCAGGCTTCTGCATAAGGCGCCCGCTTGGCAAAGCCGCTGCGCTGATAGAAAAAGACCCGCATCGCCGCTTTCAGGACGTTTTTATAGACCTGCTGGTCGATCGTGAATCCCGGCGAGCGTACTTTCCGATCCGCGTCGTAAACAAAATAGCTGCCCGGCGTGGTTATCGTCGAAAAATCAAACCACCAACCGTTGTCGCCGGAAGACTCTTCGACCGCGCCGTCATTCCATGCTTCGGGCTTGCCGGTGTAGACCACCTCACCATTACTTGCCCGTCGGATCTGATACGTAGCGCCGGGCGAAAACTTGTCTGCGGCGTCGTAGCCGACCCGCGGATTGCGGATGACCGCGACTTTCGGGTCGTGCGGCCGGTAGCCGAATTGGTCAACCAGAATGTGGCTGTTCAACGGGATATCTGCGCCACCGACGCGGTTGACCCCGGCGGCTACGGCGGCCGCAGGGGCTGGCGCTATGGTGGGAACATCCGATGCGCTTCCCTTGCCCGCGTTGCATGCTGAGAGCACGAAGGTCATGACTGCCACGGAGTGGCGCGGTAAGAATTTATGCATATTCAGTTTTTGAACAATGTTCAGATCGAGTTCCATGATCCACTTCGCCGGCCCAGTCGGTAGACGGAGGGGGATTTCCAGCCCACGCTTCTTTCGACACGGCAACGACAGAAACGTGCCGAGCATAAGTCAAGAAAAGCAAAAAGCATCACGCCGCGGTTCAGGACCGCAGTCTACCTATTCATCGATGCGATTGTCGCAACGATTTCTTGGCGCGGCCTGGAGCCAGCGGCGGACCACGACTTGGGCATGCTCACGCCGCAGACGTCGTTCAGATTAACCGGACCTGAACAAATTGAAACAATGGATGGCCTGAGCGCGAACTTGCCAGCACTATTCTTCGTTCCATCCCCGGGTTACGATTCAAATCGCATCATCGCCCGACAAAATATCCGTGACGATTCTGGCAGAGCCGCTGTTCCGACGTTGGAGCCGATTTGCGCCCAGCCTGCTGCTGGCGGTGGCGGTACTGCTGGTTCTGCGTGTCGCCGGGAAAAGTTCTTTCTATGCGTCGCTCGATTTTGATCGCGAGCCTACGGCGGATATATCGAAGCATCCGGAACAGACCGGAATACCGGGACTCACCGAAATTTCTTTCCATACCCAGGACGGTGTGCGAATCGCAGGCTGGTACGTGCCCTCGAAAAACCGGGCAGCCGTCGTTGTCGTCCACGGCAGCAACGCCGATCGGGCATCGATGCTGCCGGAGACACGGATACTTGCGAGTGGGAACTTCGGTGTCCTCGCGTTCGATTGGCCAGGAAGCGGCGCCAGCGAGGGAAAGATACATTGGGGTAAGGGCGAGCGGCAGGCGCTGGCGGCAGCGGTCGATTGGGTTGGTTCGCAGGGCGATGTCGATCCGCAGAGAATCGGTGGCCTCGGGCTTTCCCTAGGCGGGTACATGATGGCGCAGGTCGCGGCCTACGACACGAGGCTGCGCGCTGTCGTGCTGGAAGCGACGCCCCCGGCTTATGCCGAATATTCGCGCTGGGTGCATCGTCATGGTGGAATGCTCAGCGAGCTCCCCGGCCTGTGGACCGCACGCTGGTCGGGAATGCCGGTGGATGAGATGCTGCCGCAGAACGTGGTCGCTGCGATCGCGCCGCGGCCCTTACTGATCCTGGGAGGCGACGCCGATCTGGTCGTGCCCCAGTTCATGACTCGTGAGCTCTACGCGTCCGCGCGCGAGCCGAAGACATTGTGGATTGTGCACGGCGCCGGACACGGCGGATACGCGGAAACTGTCCCACAGGAATATGGCACCCGGTTGGTGGATTTTTTCGCTCGTACTTTGACCAACTGATGCGATTACCGTGCTGACCGTTAAACAGGCGAATCGAGGTTCCGCGCGGATTTCAGGAGCTATTGCCAATATAGCTTCATCTGTTTGCCTCATAATTTGATGCTGGCTTCTGTCGATTTTCGATAAACGGTTTCGACGGAATCGGTTTAGGCAGCGGCCGCGGTACTCGGATCGGCGGCGCTTGGTTAGAACGGCTGCCCTATCACGCATCCTTGATATTCATTAGGTCGGTCCTGTAGTCGGAGGCTCTCGAATTGCCGGAAGAAGATGTCATTCGCCTGGGTGATGGCCG
Organism: uncultured Salinisphaerales bacterium; assembly: GCA_964581385.1. GTDB lineage: Bacteria > Pseudomonadota > Gammaproteobacteria > Nevskiales > Nevskiaceae > CAZOOK01. Next base: position 2,613 of record CAZOOK010000034.1, on the reverse strand, counting down.
GCGGAGAGCGCTGATGGCACTGGGCGGGCTCGGAATTGTTGCCTACATGATTGCGGCGTTGGCGACGGATGCGGCCAGGCTCAAGAGTGCCTTGAACCAGCTCGGCTGGTTCGGCGTCACCGTGGTGTTAGCGCTGTCGGCGGTCAATTATCTCCTGCGTTTCCAGCGTTGGCAGTTATATATCAGGAGGTTGGGGCACCGGCTGCCGGTGGGACGTCATCTATTGCTCTATCTCAGCGGCTTTGCCTTCACGGTCAGTCCTGCCAGGGTCGGGGAGGCAGTTCGTTCCCTGTATCTTCGCGAGCAAGGTGTCCGCTATGCGGACAGCATCGCTGCGCTGTTCGCGGAGCGTTTGCTTGATCTGGTCGCGATGATCCTGCTCGCCGCTTTCATTGTTTTCGACCACAAGGATTATTGGCCCGTGCTGGCGGGAACCGCCATCGCGTTGCTCGCGGTGCTGGCCATTGCCGGTCAACCCGTACTGCCGCGCTGGTTCGATGCACTTGCTGCTGCACGTCGGGGACGCATAGCACGCGCTCTGAATGGATTGGCCGACTTGCTGCGCTCGTCGCAATGGCTGCTGTCGCCGCGCCTGCTGTTGCCGGGACTTGCATTGGGACTGGTGGCCTGGGGCGCGGAAGGGATAGGCTTCCTGCTGATCTGTCGGGGCTTGAACTGGAATATCGGTATGGCTGCGGCGGTCGGAATTTATGCAATTGCGGCGCTGGCCGGCGGCGCTGCGTTTTTCATGCCTGGAGGTATCGGCGGCATGGAGGTGGCAATGGCTGCACTGCTGGTGGCCGGAGGCGCTCCTTTATCGGTGGCGCTGATCGCAACTTTGTTATGCAGGCTTGCCACGCTATGGTTCGCGGTGCTGATCGGTCTCGTGGCGGCCGTCATGCTCGAGACACGCCTGAAACACGCACAGGCCCGTTCGATCCCATGAACGACACCGACGTTCCGCTTTGCGTCGATCTTGATGGAACCTTGACCCCGATCGATACCTTGCACGAGAGCCTGCTGAGCTTGATCCGACATGCACCGCGGTCGGTACTGGCGCTGCCGGCTTGGCTTGCCAAGGGAAAGGCCGGTTTCAAGCAGTGCGTCGCGGCGCGCGCGCGGATGGATATCGCCTCATTGCCGTTTCGCGGCGAACTGGTTGAATGGCTTCGGAGCGAGCGTGCGGGCGGGCGTCGCCTGGTGCTCGCCACCGCTGCTAATCGCCAAATCGCTGAGGAAATCGCTCGTCATCTGCATCTGTTTGACGAAGTGGTCGCGAGCGATGGGGAACACAATCTCTCCGGGGAGGGCAAGCGGCAAGCGTTAGTGGCGCGCTTCGGCGAGAAGGGTTTCGACTATGTCGGCAATGACACGCCGGACCGCATCGTCTGGAAATCGTCGCGATACGCGATTGTTGTCGGAGATGCCGCGGCCGTGCGGGGAGCACAGGAAGTTTCCAATGTCGTGAAAGTGTTTCCGACGCAAACCTTCTCGTTGCGCCTGTGGGTCAAGGCCGCGCGCCTGCATCAGTGGGTCAAGAATCTTCTCGTATTTGTTCCCGCGCTGCTGGCGCATTCCATTCTGCAACCCCGGGTGCTGCTGGATTCCGTGCTGGCGTTCGTCGCTTTCGGTCTGTGTGCATCCAGCGTGTATCTGGTCAATGATCTGCTGGATCTCGCGGTCGATCGGCGGCATCCGCGCAAGTGCAGGCGGCCGTTCGCCGCCGGCCAGTTGTCGGCTAGCAGCGGTATTATCGTGGCGATACTGTTGCTGGGCGCAGCAATCGTGATCGCCGTCTCGGTGAACTGGTATTTCTGCATGGTGCTGGCCGGATACTATGTGTGCACCTGGGCGTACTCACTGCGCCTGAAACAGATCGCGCTGCTCGATGTCATGATGCTCGCCGGTCTTTACACGGTGCGCATCATCGCGGGCGCCGCTGCGACGTTGACCCAGCCGTCGTTCTGGCTGCTCGCCTTCTCGGTATTCATTTTTCTGAGCTTGGGTATCGTCAAGCGCTTCGCCGAACTGGAAGATGCGCGCCGCGCGGGAAAGAGCCAGATTGGCGGACGCGGGTACGGCGCCACAGACCTTTCGTTATTGATGAGCCTTGGCACTTCGTCAGGCTATTGCGCGATTGTGGTTATGGCGCTGTACATCAATAGCGTTGATGCGCAGATGCTTTATGCGCATCACAAGCCGCTGTGGCTGATGTGTCCGGTGCTGCTGTTCTGGATCAGCCGCATGTGGCTGCTGACTACGCGCGGGCAGATGCACGACGATCCCATCGTGTTTGCCTTGCGTGATCGCGGTAGTCTGCTGCTTCTCGGCATGCTCGCCGCGATCGTATTGATCTCGATCTAGGGCCTGTTAGCACGCACTTGGATCGCTGCGACGGAGACCGTATGGGCACAGCGCGAGGAACGAACGACGTGGTGTACTTGATGTACACGAGGAGTGAGAGACGTGGCGCTATGCCCATACGGTCCCGTCCCATCGGCGCCGACACGGTGCTTGCGCAGCAATGGGTGCGGGGGAGGCGCCGAACCGGCCCGCGCCCGGCTGCGCCCCGGCCCGGCGTTGCCGGGCGTTCGCCACGCGCGAAGCAATGCT
>CAZOOK010000033.1:0-59740 GCA_964581385.1 uncultured Salinisphaerales bacterium | reverse complement strand
ACAAAGCGATCCGCAGCAAACCTCACGCCATGTTTTTACACAGCCTCGGCTGGAAATCGCATGTACATCAAACCCGTGAATTCGTCGATTCTGCGGGAAAAGTCCAATCAATGGGCGGGGCGATGTTCCGCCCGGGTCAATTGAGCCACGCCAAGATTCGTCAATCGCCAGAAAACATACGCCGTGGACATTCCAGCAATCAATACGGGCAGGACGGAGATCGCCCAGTCCGCCTGCCAGAACGGAAGGCTCAGCGCCGGCATCGCGCCGGCCACCAGAAGATAGCGGAGCCGGTACCGGTTCAAGCGCCGGAGAATGAACACCAGCGGCAGCGCGTAGAACCAAGTGAAGAAATACCCGACTGCCGTGCAATTGATCGAGACGCCGATGAGCGACTGCAGCGGAGGCAGGCCCCACACCGAGGGATAAAACCACTCGTGAAGCAGGAAGAACAGCCATCCTCCAGTGAACGGAATGATCAGAGGGGCGAAAGCCGCCGCAAGAAGGCAGATCAGAAAAGGGATAGCTTTTTTCATCTGATCGGTTTGATGAGCTTCGCTGTGTCGAAGGGCCCTGAACCTGTGAAGTAAGTTTAGCCCGGATGCAGTGAAACAGAACCGGAGTCCGCCCAATCTTGCCCTCCAGCATTTGCACAGCCTTCCCCACCAAGCAAGCACGCGTGCCCCAAAGCGGCTGTTCGTAGCTGGTAGCAAGGCTGGACAGGACCGTTTGGTGCTGACGTGCCAGAAGCGGGCTTACGGTCTACGGGGTACTTTCTACCTCGATCGACAGCTTGCCGACATAGCTAAACGGAATTTCAATGTCCCTTTTCCCACCGTTGACCTGTTCCGTAACCCATGCCCCTACGTATCCACCTTCAGTATTGGGCGTTATTTCATTTGTCCAAACGTTCTTTTCGGTTACATCGGGTTCAGAAAATATAATTACAAATTCCGCGTTAGCAGCTTTTGGAGGGCTGTGGATGTCGGCTATCAGACGTGATAGACCAAATCCTGCTGTCGGGTGTGAAAGAGCCGGGCTGTCAAGCGTTATTAATGGAGCGTAATTTGAATCCAGAAACATCACCGAGGGGCGAAATGCATATTCGTCAAGAAATGCATACTCGTTGAGCTGTGACCCGCTCCTTACGAAGTATGTCTGCACAACCATGTGGATAATGTCTCTGTGCTGGGGAAGCTTAAATGCTTGGAAGTGGCTTTTCCCCGTCTCAAAGGCAAAGGTAGGTGTGTTGTTTTCTACCTCAAATTTCTTCTCCTCATCTGCATTTAGTGACTGATACGTGAGGTCTCGGAATGAGGTGCAGCAGGGAACGGAGGCGGTAAGGGCGGTCTTATGGGTATCGAGGACCTGCCGGCGCTCTGCTGACAATTGCGTGGCACAACCGGCCAACACAAGCGTCAGCAATGACATCAACACAACAGTTCTAGCCATTAACCAGCCGGAATAATCGCGCCTTGTACTCGGATACATTTAAAAATCTCCCTCTGTCTCAATTCCGTCTCAATCGTTGGACTTTCATGCATGTGCGGAACAGCGCTTCCCGTCTGTCTATGATTGCATACCTCAGATTAGCAACCCGCATATTGATCTTCCGATAGCTGCCACTCGCCAAGGTTGCCTTGGGCTGGCGCGGGCGGGTTGGCCTATGCGCTAGGAAATCTGCCCCGGCGGATCAGCGTTTGTAGATGCCTGCGCAAACGACCGTGTCATCGGCTCGTTCGCAATACGTCGATTTTGGAAGGATCTTCTTGGTCACTGGATCAACGAACTTGTAGTCCTGCCAGAAGCTGGGAGCAGCCTTCGCCATGGCCACGCGCTCTTTCACGAATTCCTTGCCATCCACATCCTTGTGATCGATCAGTGCCTTGCCGACCATGTTGGCATTCTGCCCATGCGCCAGCACTTTGCCGTCCATGTCATAGACGACGACGTAGGCATCGCGATCAATGAATTCAGGATTTTTGGCAGTGAAGTCGGAGTAGGCCTTGTCTTTTCCGACTGTGTTGATGTGCTGTATGGCCTTGTGGACCAACGCGATCGCATCTTGAGCAGTCGCGAAACCTTTGGCTTGGGCGCACAGCGTGAAGCCAAGCGCCGCGATCGCCGCTGCGAAATATTTCATGTCGAGCACACCATCCGATGTATGCACGCCGTCAGAGTGATGACCCTGCCGTTCAAATGCGGTGGAAGTGAATTCCCATATCCGGTACGGGCAACCGAGCCAAAATTCTAACCCACACCGGAGAACAATACCCGTCTGTAAATAAGCACGTCGCGCCCATGTCCTCAGGAGATAGCCGCTCACGAACTTGCTGCATTTTCGACCCAGGTTGAGGGTGAGAGAAAAGTAGCTTCGGCTGGTGTTATGGTGATACGGTAAGCATTCAAGACGAGACTTGAATGCATCTCGAATCGCGAATTTCGCGACCAGGAGGTCATTATGGAAAGCAAAGCAGACGATATGGAAAACGCAGCGGAGGATTCAAACACTTCGCAGGATCCAAATGTCACACAGAGTTGCTGTAGCAGTTGCAACTGTTCCGGCTATGAGGAGACCACGCCGCTCCCCACGATGAAGTGCAAGAAGTGCGGACATCCGTCCACCGACCATAGCTGCTGATCGTCGCCGCGAGTCGGAGCAATCGCTCGCTGCTCGGCGATCGATTGCGATGCTAATCGGATTAACGCGGCGAGGATTTCGCGCGCGGTAGACGTTTTGCGGAAGCGGCGGGAGCAATGAACGATTCCGCGTGACGCCGCAACAGCAGGCCAGCCTCGCGGCCGCGGCCATCACGCAGCGCTTCGGCGATGACGCGGTGGTCGGCGGCACCGGATGCCAGACGACCGCGGGCCTGGCGTACCGAGACAGCCATGCGCACTTCCCAACCCAGCGAGTCCCATACGCGTAGGAATACCGCATTGCCTGACAATTCGACGATGCGTCGATGAAATTGCAGGTTGCATCTGGCGTAGATGTCGATGGCACCGCGCCGCGCCGCCACAGCGGTCGCGTCCGCCATCGCTCGCAATGCCTCGGCATCCGCTGCCGCGAGCGGTGCCGCCAGCCCCGCCGCGGCTTCCTCTAGGATGCCGCGCAGCTCATAGGCCTCGCGCATTTCGGACGGCGCCACCGCGCGCACCCGTGTGCCGCGATAGCGCTCCGATTCGAGCACGCCGAGCATTTCCAGTTCGCGTAGCGCTTCGCGTACCGGTGCCTGGCTTACCTCGAATTCGCGCGCGAGCGTCAGCTCCTTGAGTCTCGTGCCGGGCGCGTAGAAGCCATCGTGGATGCGCGCCAGAATCACGCGCCGGATCTCATCGCGCATGCATTGGCGCGGCAGGCCGGCGATAGGTGGCGTGGCGGCGGAGGGTGTGATTCCAGGCATGACAGATACCGACAATCAGGATTTTGTCGCCGAAGCCGCGCGCGGCTCGGGTTCAACGACGCGGACCTTCGCGCCATTCGTGATCGAATCCGGTGGATTGACGATCACGTGTTCGCCGACATCCAGGCCAGACAGGATTTCGACCTGTGCGCCGAGATCGCGGCCAAGAGTGACTTTCTTCAAGGCGACTACATCGTCGCTGCCGACGGTCGCGACACTGAGGCCGTCGGCGCGGAACAGCAGTGTGTTCGACGGCAGTTGCAAAGTGTCCGCGCGCGTTGTCATTTGCAGGTGGGCCTCGGCGTAACCGCCGGGCAGCAGTTCGCCGCGCGGATTGTCGATTTCAAGTTGTGCGAGCAGTGTGCGCGCGACGGGGTCGATGGCGCCGGCAGTGCGTTTCAGTTTTGCCGGAAACGCACGACCCGGATATTCCGCAAAGCGGATATCGGCGGCGAGGCCCGGTTTGGCTGCCGCTGCGTAGATCTGCGGAACCAGAACATAGACACGCAGCTTACGCGTATCGGCAACCTCGAAAAGCTCCGCGCCGTTGCCGCTGCCGGCGTCGATCAGCGCGCCGATATCAACCTTGCGCACGGTCACGATACCGTCGAACGGCGCGACGACACGCTTGAACGATTCCTGCGCACGCAGTTGCCGAACTCTCGCGCGTGCCGACGCCAGCGCCGCGCGGTCGGCGGTCGCCGCACTGAGTTTGTCGTCAAGATCCTGCCGTGACACCGATTGTGCATCGTAGAGTTGCTGCCAGCGCTGTGCGGTACTTGCGGCGAGTGCGTCGTTCGCAGCGGCGGTGTCGACGTCGGCTTCGGTCTGCCGCAACTGCTGATCGATTTCCGGCGTATCGATTTCCGCAAGCAATTGTCCGGTTTTCACCGGCATGCCGATATCGGCGAGACAACGCTTCAGATAACCGCTGGTGCGCGCGTAGATCGGTGCCCGGGTGAAGGCCTCGACGCTGCCGGGCAACACCAGTTCTTCACTTCCCGGTCCACGTCCGGCGATAGTGATCGTGACCGTGACTATGGATTGCTGCGCCGCCTGCCGCTTCAGCTCAGCCCGCGCTTCGACGCGAATGACGATGCCCCAGACGACGATGGCGAGGGCGCCGACCATGGCTGCGATCACCGCGACGCGGCGCCCGCCCGCGCTGGACGAAGGCAATGAAGTTGGAGGGGATTTGTTGCTGGACATGCCGGATTTCCTTGTTCAGTGCCGCGCCGGTATCGAACCGCGACGACCATGGAAGAGCGAAAAGACCGTCGGAACGAAGAGCAGGGTGGCGATCGTCGCAAACATCAGCCCGCCGATCACAGCGCGTCCTAGCGGCGCGTTTTGTTCGCCGCCTTCGCCGATGCCGAGCGACATCGGCACCATGCCGATGATCATCGCCAGCGCGGTCATCAGCACCGGCCGGAATCGCGTATAGCCCGCAGCGAGTGCTGCGGTCGCCGCGTCGTCGCCGGCGTTCATGCGTTCGCGCGCGAAGCTGACGACGAGAATGCTGTTGGCGGTGGCGACGCCCATGCACATGATGGCGCCGGTCAGCGCGGGTACGCTGATCGTGGTATGCGTCGCAAACAGCATCCAGACGATGCCGGAGAGCGCTGCAGGCAGGGCACTGATGATGATCAGCGGATCCAGCCAAGATTGGAAATTGACGACGATCAGCAGATAGATCAGTACGATCGCGCCGCAGAGCCCGAGCAGCAGGCCGTGGAATGACGAGTGCATGGTTTCGACCTGGCCGCGCACAATCACTTCACTGCCTTTAGGCAGGTTCGGCTGCGCGGCTGCGACGGCATCGCGCACCGCACTGGCAACGGTGCCGAGATCAGTGCCGTCCACCGCGCCGAAAATATCGATGGTCGGCTTGACGTTGTAGTGGCTGACGACCGCAGGTCCGACGCTGCGTCCAAACGTAGCGAGATTGCCGAGCAGCTGGGTGTTGCCGCCATTACCGTTGGTGACCGGCGTCATCGCCAAATCGGTGAGCGATTGCAATCGGTATTGCGGCGCTTGCGTAGCGATGTTGTATTGCACGCCGTTTTTCGGATCGACCCAGAACGTCGGCGAACTCTGAAAGCTGCCCGATAGTGAGATCAACAGATTGCTGGCCACGTCGCGCTGTGCGAAGCCGAGCTGCTGGGCATTGCTGCGATCGACGCGCACGTCGATCTGCGGATAGTCGAAAGCCTGTTGGATGCGGAGATCCACCGCACCCGGAATCGAACGCAGCTTTGCCAGCAGCGCATTAGCGAAGACGCGATTGGCACCGACGTTGTTGCCGGTAATCTGCACGTCGAGCGGCGACGGCAATCCGAAATTCAGAATCTGGCTGACGATATCGGCCGGCAGGAATGCGAACGTCGTCGAGGGAAAGCTACGATTCAGCACGTCGCGCAGAACGCGGACGTATCCCGCCGTCGGGCGATGCCCCTCCGCGAGCGTGATCATGATATCGGCATCGCCCGGACCCACCGGCGCGGAAGTGCTGTACGACAGATTGATGCCGCTGTATGGCAGGCCGATGTTGTCGACGATATTGACGATCTCGCGGTCGGGAATGTTCGCCCGGATCATCGTCTCGATGCGATCACACAACGCTGCCGTGTCTTCGATGCGAGTGCCGGTCGGTGCGCGCACATGCAGTTTGATCTGGCCGGCGTCGACGGTCGGGAAGAAATCCTGGCCGAGCCATGGCACCAGCAGGAAAGACGCGGCGCCAAAAGCCATGAATCCAATTGCAAAGATCGCGCGCTGATTCAGCGTTGCCATCAGCAATGCATGGTAGTCGTCGCGCAGCTTCGCAAAACGGCGTTCAAAGCCGCCTTGAAAGTGGATCAGCGCATTCTGGCGCGACGTTGCGTCGTGAATCGTCGCGTGCATGCGCAGCCAGTATTTCGCCAGTGTCGGGACCAGCGTCCGTGACAGCACGTACGATGCCAGCATTGCGAATACCACCGCTTCGGCCATCGGCACGAACAGATAGCGCGCGACACCACCAAGCAGGAACATCGGCACGAAGACGATGCAGATGCACAGTGTCGATACCAATGCCGGCATCGCGATCTGCTGGGCACCGTCGAGGATCGCGCTTTCGACTTCCTTGCCCTGCTCCAAGTGCCAGTTGATGTTTTCGATCGCGACGGTGGCATCGTCGACCAGAATGCCGACTGCGAGCGCGAGGCCGCCGAGCGTCATGATGTTGATCGTTTCGCCGAGTGCGGACAGGCAAATGATCGAGGTCAGCACCGACAGTGGGATTGAGATGGTGATGATCAGCGTGCTGCGCCAGGAGCCGAGGAACAGCAGGATCATCAGGCCGGTCAGCGCGGCGGCGATGATGCCTTCGCGGATCACGCCGTCCACCGCGGCGCGGACGAACAGCGACTGATCGCCGAGCGCGGCGACATGCAGTTCCGGCGGCAAGCCGGCCTGGATGCCGCCGAGCAGGTGGTGGATCTGATCGATGATATCGAGGGTCGAAGCATTGCCGGTCTTGAGAACGCTCATCAATACCGCGCGCTGGCCATCGACGCGGACCAGGTTGGTTTGCGGTGCTGCGCCGTCATGCACGTGTGCGACATCGCGGACATAGACCAGCCCGCGGCTCACGGCCTTGATCGGCAGGTCGTTGAGTTCATCGACTTTGAGCGGGCTTGAGTTCAGCTTCACGAAGTATTCCGTGTCACCGATTTTTTCAGTTCCCGATGGAATGATCAGGTTTTGCGCGCCGATCGCATTGGTCACGTCCTGTGCCGATAGCCCTTGTGCGCGCAACGCCACAGGATCGATATCGACTTGCACCTGTCTCTGCTTGCCGCCATACGGAAAAGGCAGTGATGCGCCACGCACGGTCGCGAGTCCGGTGCGAATGAAATTGTTGCCGAAGTCGAAAATCTGCGCTTCCGACAAAGTCGGGCTGGTCAGCGCGAGCTGGATGATCGGCACGCTCGACGCGTTGTAGGCAAGCACGAACGGCGGCGTCATCCCCGGCGGTGCGAACCGCAGCTGTGTCTGCGAAACGCCGGTGATCTGCGCGAAGGCAAGATCCTCGTTGACGTGGGGTTGGAAGAAGTACTTGACGACCGCGATGCCGGTCAGTGACTGCGATTCAGTGTGTTCGACATCATTGACGACGGTCTGCGCCGTGCGTTCGGAGAACGACACGATGCGATTGGCCATATCTTCGGGCGGCAGGCCGGTGTAGCTCCATACGACGCTGACCACCGGGATATCGATGTTCGGAAAGATATCGGTTGCGGTGCGCATGATCGTGAACACGCCCAGCAGCACGATCGCCACGGCGAGAACGATGAAGGTGTAGGGTCGCTGCAGCGCGATCCGGACAATCCACATGAAGAAACTCCGTGCCCAACGGTTACTCCGATGCAGCGATCCGGAGCAGATTAAAGATTATCGATAATTACCGTCAATGCGAACATGGACTGCCGCGCGCAAGCGAAGTTCAGCGCACGTCTTCAAGACGCAGCTGCCCGCAGGCATATAGCAGCTGGAACGCGGCCACGGCGCGGCTGCCGCGGCTGACCGCGAAGTTCACTTCCGTGGAAACCTTGTCGCGTTCGGCGTTGAGCAGGTCCAGGGTGGTGCGCGTGCCGACCTCGAGTTCCTTGCGGACATTGTCCAGGGCCAGCGCGTTTGCCTCCGCCGCAGCTTGATAGGCGATCACTTCTTCGTCGGCGGCCTGCAGCATGTTCCAGCTGCGATTGATGCGTTCGATCGCCGCACGCCGGGCGTCCTGTGCCTGCGCCTGCGCCTGCGCGGCATCGGCGCGTGCCTGCGCGATGCGCGCATCGATGGCGCCGCCGGAATAAATCGGCATCGACGCTTTCAACTGCACAGACCAGTTGCTGTAGCTGTCGAGGCCGAGCTGTGAATCGTTTTGCTCACCGGCGCTGCTGTCGAGCGAAAGCTTTGGTTTGCGTGCCGACTTCGCGACGTCGATTTTCGCCAGCAGCGCGTGCAGCCGTGCGTCGGCGGCGAGCACCTCGGGCGTTTGTTCGACGGCCATGAGCGCTTCCTCCTGCGATGCCGGCAATACCGGGCGCGGCGAATTCTCGTCGAGGGCATCGGGCGCGACGCCGACGACGCGCTCAAAGGCGGCTTCGCTCGCCTGTTGCGATGCCTGGGCGCCACGCAATCCGGCGCGGGCTTCCGCCTGCCGTGCCTTGGCTTGTGCAACATCCGTGCGGGTTGCTTCTCCGGCGTTGAAGCGCTTTTCTGTATCTGAGACCGCCTGCGTCAGGGTGTCCAGGTTGGCCTTCTGTACTGCGACGACGGCGCGGTCGCGCGCTACTTCCAGATACGCCGTCGCCGTCTCCAGCAGGAGCCCTTGCCGTGTCTCCGTCTCAGCTTGCTCGCTGCTGGCCAAAGCCTGCTGCGACGATTTGATGTTCGCGTCCGTAAGTCCGCCGCTGTACAGAGGCTGTGAGGCATGCAGCGATAACGCCGCTGGATTCATCACATCCGGTAGTACGATGCCCGGCGGCAGATCTGACTGAAGGTGGATGCCTTGCGCCGCAACGGATGCGGCAAGGCTGACCGTGGGTCGATATCCCGCTTTTGCTTCGTCCACGCCGGCCCGTGATGACTGCACCGCGCTGTCCGCCGCCTGCATCCGCGGATCGTTCTGCAATGCGCGCTCAGCCGCCTCGCGCAGGGACATCGCTGAAACCGGCTGCACGCAAATCGCGCCCGCGAGCGCGCTGACACCGAAAACAAAAGCTTTCATGGAGGTGGTTATTTGTGATGTGGCCGCCGCCGGCGGCAGCCATTGAGAAAGAGATCGACGGCCGAGGCGATGTGGTCTTCATGCGTCTGGCCAGGTGGAAACGGTGGCAGGCCCAGTGTGCAGCGCAGGTGTGGTACTGACTTCACCAGTTCGAAGAATTGCGCGGCGGACGTCTCCGGATGCGGGCAGTCGACGCGACCGGCCTTGTGCTGCAGGCGCAGGTATTCGCCGAGCGCCCGCCGCGAGCGCCGCGGACCCTGTTCGTAGAAGCGCTGCGCGAGATCAGGAAAGCGGGCTACTTCGGCGATGATGAGCCGGAACAGTTCGAGTCCGGCCGAGTCGATGAACATCTGCAGGAAGCGCTTGCCGATGGCGGCGAGCGTTTCTTCCAGGCTCTCGTCCGCTACCGACGGAATGTGCAGATCGTGCTGGAATTTATCGCATTCTTCGATTACCACTTCGAGGAACAGTCCTTCTTTGCTGCCGAAGTAGCTGTACAGGCTGGCCTTGGAGCCGCCGACACGGCGCATCACTTCTTCAATGCTGGAGCGCTCGTAACCGTACTCGTGAAAAACATCGCGCGCAGCGACCAGCAGCGCGCGCCGCCGTAGCTCGCCGCGGCCGGTGAGCGGCTTTGAGTTCGGCGATCCTGCAGCGGGTCGCCGTTTCCTGGTGGATGACGGAGGCACTGTGCCGTTGGGTGGCTGACGAATAATTGAACTGTACTGTTCATTACAGTATCATTCGGGACAGATCGCCGCAACCGAGCGGCATATGTTTACTTTCCCCACAACCCAATGTCCGAACACAAGCGCGCGCTCCGAGCCGCGATACTCACCGTCGCGATCATCGGTATTGTCGGCGGAGGTCTGCACTGGTGGTTCATCGGCCGTTTCGTGCAGACCACCGACGATGCTTATGTCAGAGCCGACATCAGCGTCATCACGCCACGTGTCGCCGGTGAGGTGCGGTTGGTGCGCGTGACCGACTATCAGAGTGTGCGCAAGGGTGACGTGCTGGCGGAAATCGACCGTACGGACTACACCGCGCACGTCGTCAGCGCTCACGCCAGCCTCGAGGCCGCACAGGCTGCATTGAATGCCAATGCCGAGCAGTTGAAGATGCAGAATATTGCCATCGACCAGGCCGACGCCGAGGCCGATGCGGCCAAAGCCGACGCCTGGCGCGCCGGCGCAGACTGGGATCGTGTGTCGAAGCTCGTAAACGAAGGTGTAGTGACGCGCCAGCGCAGCGATACCGCGCAAGCGGCGTCGAAATCGGCGACCGCGACCGTGGCGCGGGCGGAGGCTGGCCGCCAGGGCGCGCGACAGCAGGTCGAAGCGCTGAAGGCCGACCGCCAGCGTCTGAAGAGCGAAATCGAGGCGCGCGCAGCAGCGCTGCATCTGGCACAGATTGATCTGGACTCGACCACCATCATTGCGCCGATCGATGGAATTGTCGGTGACCTTTCGGTGCGCGTCGGCGAGCGTGTCAATCCGGGTGCTCATCTGCTGTCTCTGGTGCCACTCCAATCGGTTTACGTGGTTGCTAATTTCAAGGAGACGCAGCTCACACATATGGTGGTTGGCCAGCCCGTGAAAATTCTTGCCGATGCGTTTCCCGGCACGCCGATCACCGGACATGTCGATAATCTTTCGCCGGCGTCGGGCGCCGAGTTTTCGCTGTTGCCGCCGCAGAATGCGACCGGCAATTTCACCAAGATCGTGCAACGCGTGCCGGTACGGATCGCACTGGACCCGAACAGCGAACTACGCGGCAAGCTGAGACCCGGCATGTCAGTCGTCGCCAAAGTGGAAACGCGCGCTGCCGCGCCAGCCGCCGTCGCCGCCTCGGCGCAATGAGATCAAGCGGGCCGCAATGAGCAAAGAGGCTCCATCGGGCGCCACCGGGTCAGGCGGCGCAGTCCCGCCGTGGCTGGTTTATCTCCCGCTGGTGCTCGGCAATTTCATGGCCGTGCTCGATATCCAGATTGTCGGCAGCTCGATCAATGAGCTTGAGGCCGGACTTTCCGCCAGCGCCGACGAGATCCAGTGGATCCAGACCTCATACCTGATCGCCGAAATTATCGGAATTCCGCTGTCGGGCTATCTGTCGCGCATGCTGTCCACGCGTGTCTACTTCACGATCGCAACTCTGGGCTTCACCGCGGCGAGCGCGGCGTGCGCATGCTCATGGAGCCTCAGCTCGATGATCGTATTCCGTGTGCTGCAGGGCTTCCTCGGTGGCGGCATGATTCCGACTGCGTTTGCAGGTCTGTACCTCATTTTCCCGCTGGACAAGCGCGGCGGCGCGGTGGCTCTGGTCGGCATGACATCGATGTTGGCGCCGGTGATGGGTCCGACAGTCGGCGGTTACCTCACCGCCGCAACCTCGTGGCACTGGATGTTTCTCATCAACGTCGGCCCCGGACTGGCTGCCGCCTATCTCACCTGGAAGTGGGTGCATATCGACCGGCCACGCCCGGAAATGTTGAAGCAGATCGACTTCCCGGGGCTTGTGCTGATGGCAATTTTTCTCGGTTGCTTCGAATATTCGCTCGACGAGGGGCCGCGTCACGATTGGTTCAGTGATTCCAGTGTCGCGGTCTGTGTAGTGCTGTGCGCGCTCGGCGGCGCGGCCTTTTTCTGGCGCACGCTGAGGATCGAGCATCCGATCGTTGACCTGCACTCGTTCCGCAACCGCAATTTTGCGATTGGCTCTCTGATTTCGGGCGTGATCGGTCTCAGCGTCTATTCTCTGATGTATCTGACTCCCGTATTCCTCGGCGAAGTGCGCTTGTATAACCCGCTGCAAATCGGGCACATCATGATGGTGCAGGGAATCACGATGATGTTCGTTGCGCCGCTGGTGGGATGGCTGGCGCGTTTCGTGGATCCGCGCGTGCTGATGGGCATCGGGCTCGGCGGTCTCACGCTCGGCTGCTGGATGAACAGCGATATGACCGCGGAATGGGGATTCGACCAGTATGTTCTGCCACTGGTGCTGCGCGGGGCAGGCGTGATCTGCTGCTACATCCCCATGACCGATCTCGCGCTGGGTACGCTGCCGTCCGAGGAACTCAAGAATGCGAGTGGGCTCTACAGTCTCATGCGCAATATCGGCGGCGCCATCGGTCTGGCGCTGCTGGCAGTGTTGATGAACCAGCGCACTTGGCTGCACTGGCAGCAGCTTGCCGAGGCGACGTCGGCCTCGCGCGAGTCGGTGCGCGAGGCGCTCGGCGGCATCGGCAGCGTCCTGCATCCGGCGATGGGCGACTACAGCCAGGCCGGTGCGATCGGCGTACTGGCGCGCCAGGCGATGCAGCAGGCGAGGACGATGACATTCAACGATATGAATTATCTGTTGAGTCTTTCCCTGCTGCTGACGCTGCCTCTGCTACTTCTGATCGCCAAGCCCAAGGTGCATGTCGAGGCCGAGGGGATTCATTGAGTTGCAAGCCACTAATGTTTTGGCACAGCTTCATGAATAATGCGGACAGGCTTCCGGATTGACACTATGACTGACCAGGATCGGCTGCAACCCAAGTCTGTTTCGTCCGCCGCCGTGCGCGAGCAGGTCTATTACGTGTTTCCGAACGATCTAAATGCCCAGAACACTGTATTCGGCGGTCTGATCATGGCGCTGATGGATCGCTATGCGGCGGTGGTGGCGCAAAGGCACGCCGAGAGTGTCTGCGTTACCGTCGGTGTCGATGCGGTGCACTTTCTCGCGCCCGCGATCGGCGGTGACACCTTAATTTTCAACGTCGCGGTCAATCGCGCCTGGCGCACATCGATGGAGATCGGCTGCCGCGTCGAGGCTGAAGCGATCGGCGGGCAGCGTAATCGCCGTCACATCCTGTCCGCCTACCTCACATTCGTTGCCACCGACGCAAATCACTGTCCGTACCCGGTGCCGCCGGTGCTTCCGGAGACGGCCGAAGAGAAACGTCGTTATGACGAAGCGGATCTGCGTCGTGATAATCGTCTTCAGCACGCGGAGGCTCTGAAGAAACTGCGTTTGCAGAGCGCGAGTCCCGGCATCTAACCGCTGCGCGCGGAATCAGCGATTCAGCACATCGTCCTTTACACTCATCGCGATTTTCGCCACTTCGCTGATATCGCTGTTGCCGAAGCCGAGTTCTTTCAACGTTGCAGCGAGCAGTTCCACCACCGCATTGAAGTGAGTTTCCTCGAGGCCGAGATGGGCGTGCCCGGCGCGCATGTCGCGGCCGCTGTAGCTGCTGGGACCACCGAATACCATCGTTAAAAATGCCTTCTGTTTCCTGGCCTGCGCCACCATATCGAGATTCTCAAAGAAATGGTTGATGCGCTGGTCGGACAGGACCTTCTTATAAAAAACGTCGACGGCGGCGTCGACGGCGGCTTCGCCCCCGATACGTTCGTACAGAGCGGACATGCGAACTCTCCCATTACAGTTTTTATGAAGCAAATAAAGATTCAATTAATATGAATCTTTGTCGCGGAGATGCTAGCCGACCGGGCCGTCTGTGTCCACGCGGCGCCTCGCGCGGTGATCTCAGAAGGGCACAACAAGCTCTACGTACCTACGGATTGATCGATCGCACCGAATATCGATACGCCCGCTGCATCGAGCATTTCGATGCGGATGCGGTCACCGCGCTTGAGAAACGGCGTGCGCGGCGCTCCGTGCAGCAGGGTTTCGACCGCCCGCAATTCGGCGAGGCAGGAGTAGCCGGCACCACCCTCTCCGATCGGGCGGCCCGGCCCGCCGTCGATGCCGCGATTGGAAACGGTGCCACTGCCGACGATCGTGCCGGCGCCAAGTGCACGTGTTTTGGCGGCGTGCAGGATTAGGGCGGGAAAATCGAAAGTCATATCGGTGCCCGTGTCCGGTTCACCAAGCTTGCTGTCATTGACCCAGGACAGCAGTCGCCCGTGCAGACGGTCGCCATCCCAGGTGGAACTGAATTCATCTGGTGTTACCGCACACGGAGACAAAGCGCTCGATGGTTTCGATTGAAAGAAACCGAAGCCTTTCGCGAGTTCTGCCGGAATCAAGTTGCGCAGCGAAACGTCGTTGACCAGCATCAGCAGCCGGATCGAGGCGCGCGCGCCGTCGCGGTCGATGCCGGCGGCGACATCGCTGGTGACGACGGCGATCTCGGCTTCCAGATCACAACCCCAGGATTCATCCGCGAGTGGAATCGGATCATCCGGCGCGAGAAAGGTATCGCTGCCACCTTGATACATCAGCGGATCGGAGTGGAAGCTTGCGGGCATTTCCGCGCCGCGCGCTTTGCGCACCAGCTCGACATGGTTGATGTAAGCGGACCCGTCCGCCCACTGGAACGCACGCGGCAGCGGCGCCAGGCAGTCGCGTGGATCGAAATCGAGGGTGCCGGCGATCATGCCGTCGTTGAGCCGCTCATAGAGCGCCTGCAATTCCGGCACCACGATGTCCCAATCGTCGAGTGCGGCTTGTAGCGTACGCGCGTGCTGCGCAGGCGCGGCGCGCGTCAAGTCGCGACTGACGACCAGCAGACGGCCGTCACGCGTACCGTCGCGAAGCGTTGCGAGTTTCATTACTTGTTACCGTGACAAGGGCTGTTGTTCGGAATCATGCGTGGTTTCCGCGCCGATAGTTCCATCATCGCGCGCCTTGCGCACGCAGTACAGCGCGCCAGCTGGGTTCGGTTCTATCTCTTGGCTGTCGGAGGGGCCAGTGGCAGCCGCAGCGTCACCACAAGGCCGCCGCCGTCGGCGTTTTCCGCCGCGACATCGCCACCGTGTGCGTGTGCGATGCGCGCCACCACCGCGAGTCCAAGCCCCTGGCCTTCGCTGCCGGCCGCGTTGACGCCGCGAAAGAATGGACGGAATAGCGCGTCGATATCCGCGGACGCGACTCCCGCGCCATGATCGCGAACAATCAACTGGGCGTGGTCGCCATCGGCACGTGCGACGATGTCGATCGTGCCGTTGCCTCCGTACTTGACCGCATTGGCCAGAAGATTATCGAGTGCTCGTTCCAGCAGTGCGGCGCTGCCACTGACGATGACCCCCGGCTTGGCATCGAGCCGCAATTCAGAGGTGCCCACCGTCGAGCGCGTTTCGTCTATGCGTGCGGCAGCGAGTTCGGCGAGATCACAGGGCTCGCGTGTCATGCCGGGAAGGCCGCCCTCGAGGCGTGCCAGCGCCAGCACCTCGGTGAGCAGACGATCGAGTCGTACGATTTCACGCTCGGCGCGCTCGAACTGATCGGCATTACCGCGCCGTGCCAGTTCCAGATTCAGCTGTAGTCGTGCGAGCGGCGAGCGCAACTCATGCGAGATGTCCTGCAGTACGCGGCGCTCGTGTGTGACCAGCGCTTCAACGCGATAGGCCATGGTGTTGAAGTCGCGTGCGAGTGCACTGATTTCGTCGTCCGCCCGCGTCCAACGCTCATCGACGCGCGTACCGAGATCGCCGGTCGCCATGCGCCGCGCGGCGACGGTGAGCGCCGCCACTGGTCGCGCGATGCCGCGTGCCAGCCACCAGCCGATGATGCCGATGCCAAGGAGCGACAGCGCGATCTGCACACCGAGTAGCGCGTCGAGCCGTTCGCCGCGCCTGGGTGTGCGCATCGCGATCAGACGCCGTTTCACGCCGTCGCTGCCGAGCACGCTTTGTCCGGCAAGATACAGATCGGGATGTGGCCGCAGCACGACGTTGTCTCCGCTCAGCAGTTGCGGCAGATGATCCGCCAGCGGTGGCGGTAGTGATCGCGGACCTGTCGCCGGCGGAATTTCAGAATCCATTTCCGGCGGTGGATGTGGCGGCGAATCAAAGGAAGGTCTCTCCCCCGGCTCCGTGTCGGGTTGTGATCCGTGGCGCCACTCGAAGGGCAGGCGTGGTGGCAGCAGATCACGCCCATCCTCGAACAGTGTGGCGTTGATTCCCCGCTGCCACTGATCCTCGGCCCAAGCCGAAAGCTCTTTTGGTCCTCCATGGATATAGAACGCGTCGGCCTGCTCGGCGAGGGCAGCCCAGTCGGGCTCTCGGTGATAAGCGAGAAATGTCAGATGCCGGGTCGCGACCACGCTGATCAGCAGCGTCGCGATGTTCGCGGCGCAGAACCAGAGCAGCAGACGTCGATAGAAAGGACTCATGCAGACATCATGAAGCTGGCACCAGCAGTTGATAACCCTGTCCGCGCACCGATTCAATGCGCGGGGCATCCGGCGAAGCATCCGCGAGCTTGCGACGGAGCCGGCTGACGTGCACGTCAACGCTGCGGTCGAAGCGCTCGATTTCGCGGCCGAGCCCTTCGCGGGTGAGCAGCGCTTTGTCGACGATCTGTCCGGCGCGCGCGACCAGCGCGAGCAGCAGCGAGAACTCCGCACCGGTCAGCGGTAGATCAACGCCGCTGAGCGTTGCCCGCCGCGCCGCCGCGTGCAGCTGCAGCGCGCCCACGGTCAGCGTGTCCGTCGAGCCGGCATGGCGCAGACGCGCACGCACGCGCGCGAGCAATTCGCGCGGCAGGCAGGGCTTGGAAAGGTAGTCGTCCGCACCGAGCTCAAGGCCGATCACGCGATCGATCGGTTCTCCGCGCGCGGACAGCATGATGACCGGCACGGCGTGCCGCTGCCGCAGCTCGCGCAGGGTCGCGAGGCCGTCGCGGCCTGGCATCATGACATCGAGAATCAGCAAGCTGGGGCGCTGCGCGGCATCATTGATGCGCGCTATAGCGTCGTCGCCGTTGTGTACAGTTTCGACCTGGAAACCCTCGCTGCGCAGATAGTCGGCAAGCAGTGCGCACAATTCGCGGTCGTCATCGGCGATAAGAATGCTCGGATTCATGTGCCTACTCTCCTTGTGGGCATCGATGCTGGCAATGGGTCAGCCGCCGGTATTTACCAATCTTTACGCGCCGGCAACAGATTTCAACGCCGAAGTGAACTCCAATGAGCGGGTACTCATCCATACATAGCAGGAGATATCGATGCGCAAAATTCTATTCGCGTCCGCGCTTGTCTTAACGGCGGCTAGTGTGTCTGATCTGGCGTTCGCCGACACTGCGCCGGAGGGTCCGCCACATCACGACGGATGGCATCATCCGCCATCGCCGCTGATGCACGTCTTGCATCAGCTCGATCTCAGCGACGCGCAGAAAGCGAGCATGAAGCAATTATTCGAGGCCGAGCGCGAGACGATGAAGCCGCAGAGCGAGGCCGTTCACAGTGCGCGCCATGCTTTCAACGCGGTGACACCCGGCGATCCCGCCTTCGCTGCGACAGCGGGCGCTCTTGCGGACGCTGAGGCGAGCGCTGCGCGCGCACACGTCCAGGCCGACGCCGATCTGCGCACGAAAGCTTATGCATTGCTGACCGACGAGCAGAAGGCGAAATTGGCAACTCTGCTGGCGCAGGCACCTGCGCCGGATGCGCCGCCGCCAACTGATTGAGGATTTGTCTATCGCGTTACGGTAGTTCGAGGACGGATGCGGTCACTTCCGCATCCGCCCCCAGCTGCGGTGGTAGTCGGCCGATTCGATACCGGTCGCAGCCGGATCGATGTCGAGCGCGTCGCGCGCGTCGATCATCACCGCAAATTCGTCGGTGCCCGGTCTGGTCTGGGTCAGCATGCGCGTCAGCGCCTTCGGGTGCGGTCCGTGCGTGAAGCCGCAAGGATGCAGCGTGAGCATGCCCGGATGAATGTTATCGCGAGAGAAGAAATCGCCGGCGTGATAGAAGATTACTTCGTCGACGTCGTCGTTATTATGGAAAAACGGCACCTTGATCGCATCCGGATCGGTTTCGAACGGGCGCGGAACGAAAGTGCAGACCACGAAGCGCTCCGCAACGAAGCAGGTATGCACGGACGGCGGCAGATGATAACGATGTGACATCACCGGCCGGATGTCGCGCACGTTGATGCGCACTGGATAGAGATCGCCATGCCAACCGAGCGCGTCGAGCGGGTTATAGGGATAGGTAACGATGGAAATCACGTTTCGGCGCTTGATGCGTACCTGCCATTCACGGGTCGCCAGCTTCCCGCTCTGTTGCGATGTGAAGGCGTCGTCGATGCGCGGGATATCGAGCATCGCCGGATCAAAAATCGCGTGTTCGCCGAGCAGACCTTTGTCCGGCAACTGGTAACTCGAACCGCTTGCCTCAATCAGCAGGAGCTGCATGGTCGCTTCGACATCCAGCCGCCACAGCGTACCGCGCGGCAACACGACGTAGTCGCCGGTTTCAATCACGAGGTGGCCGTAGTCGCAGTACAGGTCACCGTGTCCGGAGTGTACGAACAGCAATTCGTCGCCATCGGCGTTGCGCGCGAGATGGTCCATCGATTCAGCGCAATTCCAGAAGCGCAGGCGCAGATGCGCGTTGTATAGCAGCTCCGCCGCGGCCCATGGCGAGGCGGCGACGGCGTCGAGCTTCTTGCAGTCAAACGCGCGCGGCCGCAGCGGTCCTTCCCACTCCGACCAGCCGGTCGGAGGCTGCGGATGAATCATGTGTGTCGCCGGGCCGCAGAAACCCTCTTTGCCGAGCTCGCGTTCGACGCTGCCGGCGGGCAGGTCAGCGTGTGCCTGCCGCGAGGCGATTCCCTCAATGTGCGGGCGCCGCGGCCACTTGCTCATGGATGTCGTATCCGTTCGTCGATCCAACCGCGCAGCGCCTGGGTTCGCATCGCGGTCAGCTTCTGCCAGCAGGAGAGATATACCACCGGCTGCAGCGGGTCGCCGCGGTACAATGAGCCCTCGAAATCGCATTGGCTCTTGCGAAAGTAATTCCAGGAATCCTGAGCCTGTTGCAGCATGCCGCGCTCACCTGATGTTGGCTCCGGAATCAGCGACTGGGCGTCGTTGTAGGCGGAATCGAGATCACTTTCTGCGAGCAGTAATTCACGATTTGCGCACTGATGAAGTTCGGCCGCGGATTTTGATGCCCAGCAATCCGATCGTACGTCCTGAGTGCTGGCGTGCGCGAATATTGGTATGAAGGCAAGCGCGCCAATTGCGAAAACGGTGATTCTGTTCATGGTTCAATCAATCTCTGTGCCCGCCGGCAGTACTCCACGCCGGACCTGATCCTCTTCAATGCTTTCGAAAAGTGCTTTGAAATTGCCTTCGCCGAAACCGTCGTTGCCTTTGCGTTGAATGATCTCGAAGAAAATCGGGCCAATCAGCGTGCTCGTGAATATCTGCAACAAAATGCCTTCACGCGCGCTGCCGTCGATAAGGATGCGCAGGTCGCGCAGGCGGGCGAGTGATTCACGGTGGCCCGGTATGCGTTGGTCCACGCTTTCATAGTAGGTGTCGGGCGTGTCCATGAAATGGACGCCGCGCGCGCGCAGCGCGCTTATCGTTGCGTAGATATCGTCCGTTGCCAGCGCTACATGCTGGATACCTTCGCCGCGGTAGTCGCGGATGAATTCCGCGATCTGCCCGCGCTCGTCGGAGCTCTCATTGATCGGTATGCGGATTTTTCCGCAGGGGCTGGTCATCGCACGCGAGATCAGCCCGGTTTGCTTGCCTTCGATATCGAAGTGGCGGATTTCGCGAAAATTCGCGATGCGCTCGTAGAACCCGGTCCACTGATCCATGTTGCCGCGTTCGACGTTGTGTGTGAGGTGATCGACGCGTGTCAAACCGACGCCAGCTGGCTGCTGCTCAGCGCTTTCGATGGGAACGAAATCCACATCGTAGATCGTGCGCTCGCCGTAGCGGTCGATGAAATACAGCACGCTCATGCCAATGCCGTAAACCGCCGGCAGCCGCAGTTCCATGAAACCCGGCCGCGTGTCGAAAGGCACCGCGCTTTGCGCGACTGCGTGCGCATAAGCGGCTGTGGCGTCATGCACGCGCCATCCCATGGCGCAGGCGGATGGGCCATGTGCCTGTGCGAATTGCTGGAAATGCGTGTAGGGCGTTGCGTTGACGAGAAAATGAATGTCACTCTGCTTGAACAGAGTCACGTTCTTGCTGCGGTGGCGCGCCACCGCGGTGAAACCCAATAATTCGAACAATTCATGCAGTTGCCGCACGCCTTCCGCAGTCGGCGCGGTGAATTCGACGAACTCGAAGCCGTCGGTGCCGAGTGGGTTTACGGTATGACTGTGGGGCATGGTGCGTCTCCGTACGGCTGCCTTGTTATTAGAGCGTGTTATGCACTTTTGGATCGCTGCGACGGCCCCTGCGCGGGTGCAGCGCAAGGAAGGGGCGACGTGGCGTACTTAACGTGCGCGAGGAGCCCATGACGCGGCGATGCGGCCGCGCAGGGGCCGTCCCTCCGGGTTGCGTTCAAAAGGGCGTCCGCCGGCGTTGCAGACCTTGGCCATGGAGTTACCATGCCCTGCGGTCCGCGCCTTGGCAGACGCCCTTTTGAACAGCAACGCAGTGATCCAAAAGTGCATAGCACGCTCTGACCTTAGGCAGCTTCCTTTTTTGGTGAAAACAACGCTGGGAACAGACCAAGTCGCCGGGCCTCTGCCACCTGCGCCATTAAGTCGATCCGCGTCAGCTCGTAAAGTTCGTGCAAATCCTCAATTACGTAGTACACCGGCTGCATGATGTCGATGCGATACGGCGTGCGCAGCGCGTCCAGGATATGGAAGCGCTTGCGTTGCGGCCCATCGCTATCGAGCGCGTAGGGCGTTTCACCGATCGACGACAGGATGCCGCCGCCATAAACGCTTATCGACCGGCCGGGCTTTTGCATAAGTCCGAATTCGACTGTGAACCAGTACAGACGGGCCAGGAAGGCTCGATCTTCGTCGTCCGCGGTGAGTCCGAGGCGGCCGTAGGCCTGCGTGAACTCGGCGAAGTAGCGGTTGGTCAGCAGTGGTGCATGGCCGAACAGTTCATGAAACAGATCTGGTTCCTGCAGATAATCGAGTTCATCGCGACGGCGCACGAACGTCGCCGCCGGGAAGCGTCTGTTCGCGAGCAGCTCGAAGAATTGCGAAGCAGGGATCAGTGCCGGAACCGCGACGACTTCCCAACCGGTTTCGCGTCGCAGAATGCCTGAGACTTCGGCGAGCTGTGGAACGTGCTCGCGCGGCAGCTTCAGCAGATCGAGGCCATACAGGAATTCCTCGCAGGCTCTACCCGCGATGGCGACGTTCTGGCGCGCGTATAGATCGGCCCAGATGGCGTGTTCCTCATCGGTGTAGCGGACGAGGCCCCCAGCATCCGGCTCGCGCGCCCGATAAGTCGTGGTCCCGCCCATGGCGAATCCTCGAAATCGGCACGGCCCTGGCCGCAGACCATCCGAGTATCCGTCCCATCGCGCTGCAACGGTTGTCGTGTGACCGACGATCGGTACAGCTGTGGGTGGTAAGCGGTCAGCCGGTGTTCTGCAATCCCTGCGCGACGCCGTTTACGGTGGTAACGAGCGCGCGCAGCAGAGTTTCGTCTTCGCCACCCGTCGCGCGCCAGCGTGTGAGCAGATCGATCTGGATCAAGCTGATCGGATCGATGTAGGGATTGCGCAAGCGAATCGATTGCGCAAGGCGGCGATCCTCCGCGAGCAGACGGTCCACGCCTTTGGCGCGCAGTACCCATTCGACGGTGCGCTCGTATTCGCCGCGTATCAGCGGAAAGAATTGCTCATGCAGCGGACCAGAGAGTTTCGAGAAGCGTTCAGCGATATCGATGTCACACTTCGCGAGCACCATGTCGACGTCGTCGAGCAGCGTTCGGAAGAACGCCCAGTCGCGTGCCATTTCCCGTAGTCGCGCTTCGCCGAATTCATCGGCGACACGCGCGAGTCCAGAGCCCAGGCCGTACCATGCGGTGAGCACTGAGCGGCATTGCGTCCACGCGAACACCCATGGAATCGCGCGCAGGCTTTCGACGCCCTTCATGGTGCCGCGTCGCGATGGACGCGAGCCGAGCGTCATGCGCTCAATGACGTCGATCGGCGTCGCCGTGCGGAAGTAATCGACAAAGCCGTCGGCGGTGACGAACGCGCGATAAGCCTCGCGACCGTACTGCGCGAGCGCGGTCATCGTTTCTTTCCATTCCGCCTCGCGCGGTTCGTTGGCGCGGGGTCGCAGCGACGCGCGCAGGGTGGCACCGACGGACTGCTCCAATTCCCGAAGTGCGAGTGCGCGGATGCCGTACTTGCGATGGATCACTTCGCCCTGCTCGGTCACGCGCAAGCAGCCGTCGATCGAGCCGCGCGGACTTGCCAGCAGCGCATTGGCGACACGGCCGCCGCCGCGGCTCGCCGAGCCACCACGGCCGTGGAAGAACACCAGCCGGATGCCGCGCGCCTGTGCGACTTCCAGTAGCTCGACCTGCGCGCGCTGCAGACCCCAGCGTGAGGCGACGATGCCGCCGTCCTTGCCGCTATCCGAGTAGCCGAGCATCACCACCTGGCGGTTGTTGCGCGCGGCCAGATGCGCGCGATACAGCGGATCGCCGAACAGCGCGCGCAGCGTGTCGGGACCGTTGCGCAGATCGTCGATTGTTTCGAACAGCGGTGCGATGTCGAGTGGAACCTGCCCTGCTTCATCGACGAGACCACCGTGGCGCGCCAGCGCCATCACCGCCAGCACGTCAGCCGGCTTCTGCGCCATGCTGATGATGTAGAGGCCGGTCGCATCCGGTCCGTAGCGTGTGTGCGCATGCGCGAGCGCCGCGAACACTGCGCGTGTGCGCTCGGCGGTTTCGTCGCCGTTCGCATCAAACGGGCGCTGGCCGGCGGCGTAGGGGCGCAGCATCTCCGCTTGCTCGGTGGCGCCGCGCTGAGCGAAATCCGGCATGCGCAGCAGTGCGCTCAGCGCGGTGGCATGCACGCGCGAATCCTGGCGTACGTCGAGCCGCGCCAGGTGAAAGCCGAACGTGCGCACGCGCCACAGCAGGCGCCGCACGGCGAACCAGCCGGCGTGCACCCCCTTGTGCGCGCGCAGCGAATCGGCGACGAGTTGTACGTCGTCGAAAAACGCAGCGGCATTTGGGTAGCCGGCCGGATCGTCGCGCAAAGTCGCACGCAGCCGCGCGCGCACCAGCGCGAGGAACACCCGGTATGGCATGTCGACATGACGCGGACGGATCATGCTTGCCGCCTGCGGCAGCAGCGCGCGATAGTCCTCGCTGCGCCGGAGCATCTCCGGCGCTACCTGCACACGCTCCAGTGTCTGCGACAGCAAACCCGAGAGATCGCTGACTTCCGCGAGGTAGCGGCCGAGCACCTGTTCGCGCTGTCCGGCCAGTGTCGAAGCAATGGTGTCGGCGCCGACGTTCGGGTTGCCGTCCATATCGCCGCCGACCCAGGAGGCGAAACGCAGCAGCCGCGGCAGTTCAGTCTGGATGCCGTAGACGCGGTTCAACGCATCTTCCAGCAGCTCGTAGAACACTGGCACAACGAGGTACAAGGGACCGGCAATATAGAAGCCGACGTGTTCAAACTCGTCCTGCACGGATGGCTTCACCGGCGCATGCTCGCTAGTCTGCCAGCCAGCCGTGAGTGCCATGCGCAGCCGTTCCCAGTCCGCCGTGCGCTCCATCGGCGTGCGTGCGTCGTTGAAGCCGTTGACGAGGCAACGCACGATTTCCTGTTCTTTCTCCAGCAGCGATCGGCGCTGCGCCTCGGTCGGATGCGCGGTGAATACCGGCTCGATGTCGAGCCGCGCCAGCCAGTCGATCAGCTCCGGTGCGGTGACGCCGGCGTCCTTCAACTTCAGGAACGTATCGATCAGACCGTCCGGCTGCGGCGCCGTGCTCGACCGCTGATAATCCCGGCGACGGCGGATACGGTGCACGCGCTCGGCGATGTTGACCATCTGAAAATAAGTCGAGAACGCACGCGTCAGCTCCTCGGCGCGGACTGCGGGCAGTGCGGAGAGCTGTGCAGCGAGTGCGTCGACCGGCTCGCCGCGCTCGCGGTGGCGGATGGCCGCCGTACGCAAGGCTTCGACATGGTTCAGGAATTGATCGCCCAATTGCTCCGCCAGCATGTTGCCAACGGTGGCGCCGAGATTGCGCACATCGTCGCGCAGCGGCGCGTCGTTGGGCAGCGCTTCGACTTCACGCAGCCGATCCTGCGGATGATCATTTGGGCTCATACGCAATCCGTAGCAGACAACGTGCCGGGATGGCGCGGCGATCGGCGCCAGCTATCGACCGGCCTTGGCCTGTGCCTGCTCGATGGTCTGGATGGTCGCTTCGGCGTCGGCAACTTCGCGGCTGGCGGGATCATCAAAGCGTCGGTCGGCGTCGAGGGCCTTGATTGCCCATGTCCGTGCGGTCTTGATGTCGCCCGCTGCTAGCAAAGCTTCTGCATGGATGCGCCAGACTCGGGGCCCTGTGCGGATATCGAAAAATCCGGTCATGCGCTCACTGAGAGTGACTGCATGCGTCGATTCCCTGAGCGCGGCCTTCGCATCTCCGCGCCGCAATGCGAGCAGTGCAAGGTCGGCACGCGCCAGCGCTTCGCTTTGGATGGTGAACGCTCCGGAGTGCGCGATGACTTCTCTGAATTGCTGTTCCGCGCCGGTGTTGTCTCCGTTCTCCATGAGGAAGCGCCCCCAACGTTCACGAGTTTCGCGCAGGCCCCGTGAATCGTATGCTTTCCCGGCCACGTAACCGTCCAGCGCCGCTTTTAATTCGCGACGCGCGTCTTCCGTGCGACCGACTCGATCATAGGCATCCCCGAGAGCCGCGCTTGCCCTGCTCACGGAGAATGCGTTGAGCGGCCATTTCAGGTAATAGCTCTTGCATTCCTCGAACATCGGAATCGCGGGTAACGGTCGTCCTTCGGCCGTGAGCGACATGGCGTATTCGTAGCGTACTTCAGCGATTTCGACGCTCATTGGAGTGTCTACCGGAATCAGCTGCGTGATCTCATCGAACATGCTCAGCGCGCGCGTCCGATCGCCGCGATCGTGGACCAGCGCCGCATGGTCGGCATACAACTTCCAATAGTTGCGGTGACGCTTTCCATAGGTGTGGGCGACGAGGTCTTCCGCTTCACGGTAGCTGGTCTCGGCGGCATCGAGATCGCCATAGTTCTGATAAGCCAGCGCCAGGTTGTTGTAGATCACTGTCAGTTCGCCGTCATTGCGGTTCGGCAGCGCGGCCGCCAGCTCCACTGCTCGGCGGTACTCGCTCACCGCTGCGGTGAAATCGCGATTCTCGTAATCAAGCGCACCGAGATCGGCAAGGGCAGTGATATAGCCGGGATCCTTCGGGGCAATGGCTTCATATAGGGAAGCCGCCTTCTGTGTAAGAGATTTATCGTCAGCCGGCGCAGTTTCGGAAAACGACCCCGCCTCAGCGCGCAACACCAGCCAACGTGCACGTGTGACGGTGCGATCCAGTCCCGCACGTCGTATGAGAGGGTCGGCCTGATCGAGGAGGAGCGTGGCTTTGCCGGCGTCGCTCTTGTCGATCGCCGACGCCGCATCATCGAGCAAGCCCTTGATGATGGCCGGATGCAGGTCGCCGTAGAGGTGGCGCGCCAGATCGATCTGCTGTTGGTGCAGTTCGGTGTAGTGCGCTTCGTCGTCCAGCTCGCGGTAGATGTCGGCGGCGACTCCGAGCAAGCGGATTTCCGTGTCCGGATCTGCCGCGAACTCTGTTGTGATGCGGCCTGCGCTACGATCCAGCAACTCGCGCGCCGTGATCTGGCCGCGCGGTTTGTCCTGCGCGATGCGCGGATCGCTGGCGCGGAACATGCGGATGAGAAAATCCGTCACGTCGCTGGCGCGGCGTGCTTCATGCTGGGTTCGCTGTGCCTGCCATGCGAAGCTCGCGACACCGGCGATCAGGATCAGGATCAGCGATGCGATGGCCGACAGTGGCAGCCAGTTGCGGCGCATGAATCGTCGCCAGACGTAACTGCGCGCGCCTTCGCGTGCCCGTACCGGCTGGCGGCCGAGAAAGCGTTCAAGATCGTCGGCGAGCGCGCGCGCGTCGGCGTAGCGTTCGGCGGGCTCCTTGCGCAGGGCCTTGCCGACGATGGCGTCGAGGTCGCCCGCGAGTTTGCGCGACAGATTGCGCGGCGTGGTCGCGCGCAGTGCCGCCAGTGCGTCAGCGGTAATGTCGCCGGCGGCCGGCCGCGCGACGTTTTCACTGGGCGCGCGCGGGACGACCTGCAATACGTCGAACGCGAGTTGCGCCGCGGTTTTTCCGGAATCTCCATAAGGCCGCCGACCAGTGAGCAGGCGATACAGCAGTATGCCGAGTGAATAAGCATCGGTGGCCGTCGTCACTGATTCACCGAGCACCTGTTCAGGCGCTGCGTAGTCCGGCGTCAGCAGGCCGCCGCCGAGATGCGTGAGCTGGGTCGACTCTGCTTCCTGCCGCTCCGGCTCGATCAGCTTGGCGATGCCGAAGTCGAGCAACTTCACGGTGCCATCCGCCGTCATCAGGATGTTGGAGGGCTTGAGATCGCGATGTACGACGAGGCGCGCGTGCGCATAGGCAACCGCGGAACAGATCTGCAGGAAGAGCCGGATACGCGCCTCGATGTCCAGCGTGCGCGTATCGCACCAGCGATCCACTTGCCCGCCTTCGACGAACTCGATGACGAGGAAGTGTTGTCCCTGCGCGGTCACGCCCGCGTCCAGCATGCGCGCAATGTGTGGGTGCGACAACGAGCCCAGGATGCGTCCTTCGCGCACGAAGCGCGCACGCACTGTTCCGACTGCCAGATGTGCGTGGAGCAGCTTCAGCGCTACGGGCGTGTTGTAAGCACCATCAGTGCGATGTGCGAGCCAGACTTCGCCCATGCCACCGCGCCCGATCGGTCGATCGAGCCGGTAGACGTCAATGTCGTCGCCAGCATGGAAAAGAAAGTCGCTGGCAGCAGATGAATCGCCCGAAATTTGCGGGCCGCCCAGGAAATTTCTCGCTTCTGCTGCTTCGCTGGCCGCCAGCAGCGCCAGCACGTGGCGGTGTAGTTCGGGACGTGTTCGTGCAAGGTTTTCCAGCTCGCGCTCGCGCAGCGATTTATCCATTTCGATCAGGCGATCAAAATACGCGAACACTTCGTCTGGTAGGCCATCCGCCCCCGGCGTTACACCATTCGTGGCGGACAACTTTATGCCGTCATTCCGTGGCATCCTCATCTCGATTTCCTCGAATCGACTTAATTAACATTCGTTGCTCTCAGGGGCACAAAAACTCCATTGAACTCTCATGAACGCGTAGTGCAATGAACTTAATCACCTTGGATATTTCAAGGCATTTGCATCATTTTCTCTATGTCACGCTTTAACGTGTCTGGTTTTTCAAAATGTGGCGAGTTCTCTGTCTTACAACTAAACCAACAACCAATTATTTCTGTGCCTGCGCCCGCTCGACTTCGCGCAAGGTCCGTTTCACCGCTGTGACTTCGGCGCTATCGGGAGCATAGTATTGACGGTCTGCAGTAAGGGCCTTAACGGCCCATGAATATGCGTTTTTGGCATCGCCCGTTGTGAGAAGTGCTTCGGCGTAAATCCGCCAGGCATACGGACCACTGCGGACATCGAAAGAACCGACCATGTGCTCATACGCAGTCACCGCACGGCGGGCTTGCTCCACAGCTGATTTTTGGTCCTTGCGCTGAAGTGAGAGTTTGGCCAGATCGGTCCATATCCATATCGTGGTGTCACGATTGGAGCTATTGGAGTGAATGGGATGGTCGACGATTTCGTGGAGCTCCGTTTCAGCACCCGCCGCGTTGTCATGCTCCAATAAAAAGCGCGCCCACCGTTCGCGCATCCAATACACATTGTCCGACATCAGCGGTTCTGCAGTGAGATACTGGTCTAAAGCCGTTTTCAACTCTCGCCGCGCGTCTTCGGGTCGGCCGGCGCCATCGTAAGCGTCGCCGAGTGCTTTATGGCCTCGGCGCACGGTATATTCATTCAACGGCCAGTTCACGAAGAATTTCTCAGATTCCTCCAGCATCGGAATCGCCGGCAGCGGCTGCCCATCAGCTGTGAGCGCGACGCCATACTCATAACGCATCTCTGCAATTTCGACGCCCATAGGGGTGTTGTCCGGGATTAAAGGAATAATCTCAGCGAACATGTTCAGCGCTTGGGCCCTGTTGCCGCGATCATTAACGAAAAGCGCGTGATCCGCGAGTATTTTCCAATAATTTCGATGATTTTTCCCATACGTATGGATAATTAGATCTTCAGTTTTCCGGTATGTAGCTTCGGCTTCGTCAAGATCTCCAGATGCTTCATAAGATAACGCCAAGCCGGTGTAGATCACTGTCAAATCGCCGTCATTGCGATTGGGAATTGTCGCCGCAACTGTCACGGCTTTGTAGTAGTGGTCAGCTGCTGCCGGATAATCGTGGCTGATGTAACTGAGGGCACCGAGTTCTGCCAGCGCATTAACATAGCCGAAGTCATTCGGCGCAAGGCGCTCATATAGTTGCACAGCTCGCTGGGCGGACGTTTCCATCTCGGATGCGGAGCGTCCATCCAAAGACAGTGCTTCAGCACGTAGCACCAACCAGCGTGCACGAGTGATGGTGCGCTCGCTTCCGGAGCGCCGTATTAGTGGGTCGGCGCGATCCAGCAATTGGAGCGCTTCGTTTTCCTGGTCTTTGCCAATATCGGCTTCCGCCTCATCCAACAGACCCTCCACTATTGCGGGATGCAGTTCACCGTATAGCCGACGTGCTAGATTGATTTGCTGCTCATGCAAATCCAGGTAATGCTTGGCGTCGCCCAGTTCCCGATAAATACCAGCGGTGATGCCCAATAAGCGGATTTCTGTATCCGGATCCGCCGCAAAGTGAGTGGCGATGCGATCAGCGCTGTTGTCGAGCAGCTCACGCGCAGTGATTTCCCCGCGCGGTTTGTCCTGAGCAATCCGTGGATCACTGGCTCGGAATACGCTAATAAGAAAATCCGTCACGGCATTGGCGCGATGCGCCTCGCGTTGAATTTCCCTGGCTTGCCAAGCGAAACCGCCAATGCCGGCGACGAGCATAAGAAACACAGTGGTGACTGCAGTCAGTGGAATCCAGTTGCGGCGCACGAAGCGGCGCCATACATAGCTACGTGCGCCTTCGCGTGCCAGTACCGGCTGATGATCGAGAAAGCGTTGCAGATCGTCGGCTAGCGCGCGTGCATCGGTGTAGCGCGCCGCCGGTTCTTTGCGCAAGGCTTTGCATACGATGGCGTCGAGATCGCCGCGAAGCGAACGTGAAAGGTTGCGCGAGACGGTCGCGCGCTGCGCCGCATGCATTTCCGCGCTAACGGTTCCGATCGTCTCTTTCAGGACACTTTGACTTGGCAGTAGTGGATCAGTTTGCAGTACGTCGAAGGCTAGTTGCATTGCAGCCTTGCCGGTTTCGCCATATGGGCGACGACCAGTCAGCAGTCGGTAAAGTAGTGCACCGAGCGCATATACATCCGTCGCGGTGGTAATCGATTCTCCGAGCACCTGCTCCGGAGCCGCGTAATCCGGTGTCAGCGCTCCACCGCCAAGCCGCGTCAGCTCGGTCGCCGCTGCTTCCTGCCGCTCAGGTTCAATCAATTTGGCGATACCGAAATCGAGCAACTTTACGGTGCCATCAGCTGATACGAGAATGTTGGATGGCTTCAAATCGCGATGCACGATCAGATGCGCGTGCGCATAGGCGACAGCGGAACAGATCTGCAGAAATAGCCGGATGCGTGAGTCGATGTCGAGGACCCGTTCGTCGCACCAGCGATCCACTTGGCTTCCTTCGATGTGCTCGATGACGAGGAAGTGTTGTCCCTGCGCGGATACGCCCGCGTCCAGCATGCGCGCGATGTTGGGATGCGAAAGAGAGCCTAGGATGCGGCCTTCGCGTACGAATCGTTCGCGACCCGTGCCCGCGGCGAGGTGCACGTGCAGTAGTTTGAGCGCAACGGGGGTACCGTAGGCACCATCGGTGCGATAGGCGAGCCAGACCTCCCCCATGCCGCCACGCCCAATGGGGGAATCGAGGCGATAGACGCCTATCGTATCGCCCGAACGAAACTGGAAGTCGTTGGAAACGCTGTTAGTGTCTTTGGGGCCCCAGAGAAAGTTTGCCGACTCCACTGCTTGACTGGCCGCCAGAAGCGCGAGCACGCGGCGGTGCAATTCGGGCCTCGATTGCGCGAGGGCTTCCAGCTCGCGAATGCGTAGCGGTGCGTCGATTTCGATCAGCTGGTCGAAAAGAACAAGCGTCTCGCGCAACAAATCAGCGGTATCCATCGATCCGTCAGTCACGGCATCTGCGTCCTTCGCTCCGTTGCCGGATAACTGCATCCTGTCCCCTTTGTGTCAGCCAGTACCTGTGCGCCAAGTTTACAAGGCGCAAAGAAAGAAGGCCGCTTGCTGCGGCCTTCCTCCGGCGACGTCCGGGTGCCTAGCGGACGCTCTTGGCGTCCGCCTTGAGCGCTTCCGCCCGGTCGGTGTTTTCCCACGAGAACGCAGTGTACTTTTCCCCGTTCGGCAGCTTCACGTCGAATGGTTTGCGGCCGAAGTGACCATAGCTTGCAGTGTGCTGATACATTGGATGGATCAGATCGAGCATTTTGATAATGCCGTAGGGGCGTAGATCGAAGTGCTTGCGCACCAATTTCTCGATTTTTTCGTCGGCGATCACGCCGGTGCCGAACGTGGTAACAAAGATCGAGGTCGGTTCGGCCACACCAATGGCATAGCTGACCTGCACTTCGCAGCGCGACGCTAGTCCGGCGGCAACGATGTTTTTGGCCACGTAGCGCGCGGCGTAGGCGGCGGAACGGTCCACCTTCGACGGATCCTTACCCGAGAATGCACCGCCGCCGTGGCGCGCCCAGCCACCGTAAGAATCGACAATGATTTTGCGGCCGGTGAGGCCGCAGTCGCCGACCGGGCCACCGATGACGAAGCTGCCGGTGGGATTGATGTGGAACTTGGTGCTCTTCGTCAGCCACTTCGCTGGGAGCACGGGCTTGATGATTTCTTCCATCACGCCTTCCTTCAGCGTCTTGTACTTCACGTCCGGCGAATGCTGCGTCGACAGCACCACGGCATCGATGCCGACCACGGCATCGTCGCGATAGCGCAGCGTGATCTGCGATTTCGCATCCGGCCGCAGCCAGGGGCACGACGATTTCTTTGCCTTGCGCACCTTGGCCTGCTGCTCGACAAGGCGGTGCGCGTAGTAGATCGGCGCCGGCATCAGCTCTTTCGTTTCATCGCAGGCGTAGCCGAACATCAGGCCCTGGTCGCCGGCGCCCTGTTCTTCCGGCTTTTTGCGATCGACACCCTGATTGATATCGGGCGACTGCTTGCCGATGATGTTGAGAACACCACAAGTGGCGCCGTCGAAGCCGACGGTCGAAGAGTCATAGCCGATATCGGTGATGACTTTGCGCACCAGCTGTTCGAGATCGACCCACGCGCTGGTGGTGATTTCGCCGGCGACGATCGCCACGCCCGTTTTTACCAGCGTTTCGCAGGCAACGCGCGCTTTCTTGTCCTGCGCGAGGATCGCGTCGAGCACGGCATCGGAAATCTGGTCGGCAACCTTGTCGGGATGGCCTTCGGAAACGGACTCGGACGTGAAGAGATATTCGCTCACTGGACTCAAACCTCGCGCTAATCTGTATATACGGATGGGCGGATATCGTAAAGCATGCCCGTCTCGCGCGCACCATCGGCGCGGGCGCGATCGTTGCGTAGCGGAGGTTTGATGATCCGCGGTGAATGCAGTAGTTTCCGCAGCCTCGCGGTCCACTAACTATTCAGGAGGTGACGACCATGGCCCCGACACCCTCGACGATGCCGCCGGTCGGCATGCCTGCGCCGGATTTCTCGCTGCCGGACGTGACTAGCGGCCGCGAATTGAGTCTGCGGGAAATCGCTTCAGACAAGGCGACTGTGGTGATGTTCATCTGCAACCACTGCCCTTACGTGAAACACGTTCAGTCCGAGCTTGTGCGCTTGGCCAAGGACTACCGGCCGCGCGGCGTCGCATTCGTCGCCATCAGCAGTAATGACGCGCGCAGCTATCCGGAAGATGCGCCGGACAAAATGAAGATCGAAGCGCAGCGGCTCGGCTATCCATTTCCATATCTTTACGATGAATCCCAGGCTGTCGCGCGCGC
Source organism: uncultured Salinisphaerales bacterium (assembly GCA_964581385.1). GTDB lineage: Bacteria > Pseudomonadota > Gammaproteobacteria > Nevskiales > Nevskiaceae > CAZOOK01. The sequence goes on along the minus strand of CAZOOK010000033.1, from coordinate 27,527 downwards.
TTATGCTGCCGCCTGCACACCGGATTTCTTCGTTTTCGACGGCGCGCTCAAGCTTGTTTATCGCGGCCGTTTCGACGACTCCACCCCTGGCAACGGCAAGCCCGTCACCGGCCGTGACCTGCGTGCCACGCTTGACGCTCTGCTCGCGAGTCGACCCATCGCCGGCGAACAGCAACCCAGCATGGGTTGCAGCATCAAGTGGGTGAAACCACGCGCTTAGCGAGCACTGCTCGCTGCGTGGTTTCACGGCTGGCCATGGATGGCCAGACCGGGGGTAAGTAGAACTGCTGAAGCTGCGCCAAGGATGGTGGCAGCGCATTAGGGGCGAAGCACGAGCACTGCTCGCTGTGGGGTTGAACGCCCGGCCATGGATGGCCGGGCAGGGGGTTAGTAGAACCACCGAAGTTGCGCCACGGATGGCGACAGCCAAAGACACGACGGGGAACTCAGTAGCGAGCACTGCTCGCTGCGTGGTTTGATCGCAGACATCACACCGCTTCGCTCTCATATACCAACAAGCAATAAGTTCAGAATCCCAATCCGCTTCTATTGCCGGCAAAGGATCGTTACCGTTCATGCATCGGCGAAAGCCCGCAAGAATGATCGCGAGCTGCTTCGCCCCCGGACATTGAGGAGCGCGGCATGAACGGACAAACCTTGGCGACTGCGGAGAATCAATCCTCACGGCGTATTCCTTTCCCGAATCGGCGTCCGCAAGGCGAAGCGGGACCGGTAAATCCCGGCCCGTTCGCGGCGCACCGCGTGCTGGTTGCGCCCGGCCTGCGCGGCAGTGGGCCGGATCACTGGCAGTCAGCGTGGCAGCGGCAGTTTCCGCAGTTCACGCGCGTCAATCAGGACGACTGGGAAACGCCCGATCTGGATCAGTGGGCGCGACGCATTGTCGAGGCGGCGCTGCGCGCCGCGGAGCCGGTCACGGTAGTGGCGCACAGCTTCGGTTGCCTCGCGACCCTGCGTGCCTCGGCATTCCAGTCCGGACTGATTGAAGGTGCGCTGCTGGTGGCGCCTGCCGATCCGGTCCGCTTCGGTCTGGAAGGTAAATTGACCACCTCGGTCCTCGATTTCCCGACGACGCTGGTCGCCAGCGACAACGATCCATGGATGCCGCTGGACGCCGCGACCTGGTGGGCGGAGCGCTGGGGTAGTACATTCGTGAGGCTCAACGACGCCGGTCACGTGAACGTGCAGGCGGGTTTCACCGAATGGCCGGAAGGTTTGCGGTTGCTGGAGCGTCTTTGTCGCAGTGTCGCCGTGGTTCGCAGCCGAGGCCGCGTAGTTTCCTTGGCAATCTGAAACGGATCGCGCCTCACGACGGATGATGGGGTCCGCGCAGCGATCCCTTGCCCGGACGATAGGCGAACGGGGACAATAGGACGCTCATTCTTTCCGCAGTGTCTCGCCAATGCCGACCCGTTTTAAACTCGCCAACGCGATCCGTGCGCTCGCGATGGACGCCGTCCAGCGCGCCAATTCCGGCCATCCCGGCATGCCGATGGGCATGGCCGATATCGCCGAAGTGCTATGGAATGACTACTTGTCGCACGATCCGGCGGATCCGAAGTGGTTCGGACGCGATCGTTTCATCATCAGCAACGGTCACGGGTCGATGCTGCTGTACTCGTTGTTGCATCTCAGCGGCTATGACCTCTCGATTGATGAGCTGAAGAACTTCCGGCAGCTACATTCGAAGACGCCGGGACATCCTGAAGTTGGCCATACGCCGGGCGTCGAGACCACTACTGGTCCGCTCGGCCAGGGTCTGGCAAATGCGGTCGGCATGGCGCTGGCGGAGCGTCTGCTGGCGTCGCAGTTCAATCGCGAAGGCTTTCCGCTGATTGACCACCACACCTACGTATTTGTCGGTGACGGTTGCCTGATGGAAGGCATTTCGCACGAAGCTTGTTCGCTGGCTGGCACGCTCGGCCTCGGCAAGCTCATCGTCTTTTATGACGATAACAATATCTCCATCGACGGCGAAGTGCGCGGCTGGTTCCGCGACGACACGCCGACGCGTTTCGAAGCTTATGGCTGGCAGGTCGTGCGCAACGTCAACGGCCACGATCCGCATGAAGTCAAGATCGCTATCGACACGGCGCGTGCGCAGAACACGCAGCCGACCCTGATCTGCTGCAAGACCATCATCGGTTTCGGGGCGCCGAACCGTCAGGGTACTGCCAAAGCGCACGGGTCCCCGCTCGGCGATGCGGAAGTCGCCGCGGCGCGGGAAAAGCTTGGCTGGCAGTACCCACCGTTCGAGATTCCGCAAGCGATTCGTGATGGTTGGGACGCGCGCGCCAGCGGCGCGGCGCGTTCAGCCGCATGGCGCGAGCTGTTCAGCCGCTACGCGCAGCAGCATCCGGTCGAAGCGGCGGAACTGAAGCGTCGCATCGCGGGTGATCTGCCGGCCAACTGGCCGGCCACGATCAACGCCGTGATTGAGAAGCAGGGCGCGACCGATAAGCCGGTGGCGACGCGCAAGTCGTCGGAAAACGTGCTCAACGCGCTGGCGCCGGCGCTGCCGGAGTTCGTCGGCGGCTCGGCGGATCTGACCGAATCCAATCTCACCGCTTGGCACGGCGCGAAGTGGCTGGTGCCCGGCGATCTGACTGGCACTTATATTTCCTGGGGCGTGCGCGAGTTCGGTATGTGCGCGGCCATGAATGGCATGGCGTTGCACGGCGGCGTGATCCCGTTCGGCGGCACCTTCCTCGTATTCTCGGATTACGCGCGCAACGCGGTGCGCATGGCCGCGATGATGCGCCAGCGCGTGATCTTTGTGTTCACCCACGATTCGATCGGTCTGGGTGAGGATGGTCCGACCCATCAGCCGGTCGAGCACGTGTCCAGCCTGCGCCTGATTCCGCATCTGCGCGTGTGGCGCCCAGCGGATGCGTTCGAGACCGCGGTGGCGTGGAAAGCCGCGGTGGAGCGCGCCGACGGTCCGACCGTGCTTGCGCTGTCACGGCAGAATCTCGCGCCGCAGGCACACGCGGCCGATCATAGGACACTCGCTGCGCGTGGTGGCTATGTGCTGTGGGAACCGGCCTCAGCGCCGCAGGCGGTGGTGATCGCCACCGGATCGGAAATCGAACTCGCGGTGCAGGCGGCGAAAGCGCTGGCAGCGGAAGGTTGCGCGGTGCGCGTCGTTTCGATGCCGTGCCTGGAATTGTTCGAAGCGCAGAATGCCGCTTATCGCGAACAGGTGCTACCGGCACGTCTTGCGCGCCGGCTAGCTGTGGAAGCGGGTGTTACCGCGCTGTGGCGTGGCGTCGTTGGTGCGCACGGCGACGTTCTCGGCGTCGATGACTTCGGCGCATCGGCACCCGCAGGCAAGGTATTTGCTGAGTTTGGTATTACCGTTCAAGGCATTGGCGAGCGGCTGCGGCGGTTGTTGGCGTAACGGACAAATGATAATCGGCCCGTCGCGCATCCGGTGCGGCGGGTCGCTTGCCTCGGCCAAGTGGGGTCGATAGCATCGATTGCTTGCACGCGCGGTGTCGGTGCGTGTGAGCGAGAAACTATAGATCTAAGGATGGCTCGCTTTTGCGGCGACTCCATTCATCACATCGTTCATGGAGCGTTGCCAGTGGATCCAGCTTCGGCAGTCAGTCCGGTCGATCTTTCCATCCTGCACCTCGTGTCCCAGGCGGACATCGTAGTCAAGGTCGTGATGGCGCTCCTGGTGTTCTTCTCGGTGATCTGCTGGTCTGTCATCGTCGAAAAACTGTTTACCTTCGCCGGCGCCGCCAGTGCCGTCGGACGTCTCGAGCGCGCGCTTGAAACCGGCTCGGTCGACGACATGCTGAGGTTTACTGATCAGCATCCGGTGACGGATATCATTGCCGCCGGCAATGCCGAGTGGCGCGAAGGCTCCGGCGAACACGCGCATGAAGCATTGCACGAAGTGCGCGATCGCATCGAGAAAGCGATGCGCCTGGCGCTGTCGAACGAAACGCGGCGCATCAACACGCGGCTGCCGTTTCTCGCCACAGTGGGTTCGTCGGCGCCTTTCATCGGCCTGTTCGGCACCGTGTGGGGCATCATGCAGACCTTCACCGGCATCGGTGCTTCACATGACACCAGTCTCGCCACCGTGGCGCCGGGCATCGCCGAGGCGCTCATCGCCACCGCAATCGGTCTGTTCGCGGCAATTCCGTCGATCATGTTCTATAACTACTTCGCGACCAGCTTGAGTCGTTACACCGGCCGTCTCGGCACCGCTATCGGCAAATATGCTGGCCGATTGTCCAAGCGCATGCCGCCAAAAGCGGGAAGCTGAACGTGGGAATGAACGTCCAGCCCTCGTCGAGCGGAGACGACGAAGGCGAACTCAGCCCAGTCGCCGAAATCAACGTCACGCCGCTGGTCGATGTGATGCTGGTGCTGCTGATCATCTTCATGATCACGGCGCCGCTGATGATGTCGCAGCTGCCGATTACACTGCCCAAGGCCAGCCTTGAAGAGATGGGCAAGCCGCGTGATCCGCTGATCGTTTCGATCACCACCGATGACCGCTATTTCATCGAAACCGGCTCGCACAACGAGGAAATCCCCTTCGATCAGTTGCCAGCGCGCTTGCACACTATTGCGCAGACCATGCCGGACAATCTCGTCTACGTGCGCGCCGACAAGGGCATTCTCTACGGCAAGGTCGTCGATCTGCTGGCGATGGTTGGCGGCGCCGGGTTCTACAAGGTCTCGCTGATGTCCGAAGCCCCTCAGTGAGTGGGGTGGGAGCGAGACGCGTGAGCAAATCAAAGGACAAACGGGTCTTCAGCGCGGGTGTCGTCGTTTCGGTGATTTTTCATACCGTGTTGATCGTAGCGCTGTTGTTCATGTTTCATCCAAAGCTGCGGTCGCTGGTGATCCCGAAAAAGATCATCGCGATCATTGAATTGGCACCGCCGCCCCCACCGCCGAAGCCGCCGGAACCACCGAAGCCGCCGCCTCCCAAGCCGCAACCGCCGAAACCAGTGCCCCCGAGGCCGGTGGCGGCGCCGATCATGACGCAGGCGCCAGCGCCGGTGGCGGCGCCGCCGATTCCGCCGCCACCACCGCCGGAACCGCCCGCACCGCTGCCACCTGCGCCGACGCAAGTGGGTCACAGCGTGCCGACGACGTACTACAACACACTGCAAAGCGTGATTCAGAGAGCGGTCCAGTACCCGCCGAAGTCACAAATCAACGGTGAAGAGGGCACCTGCAAAGTTCGCGTGCATTTCGCACGAGACGGCAAGATCATGGGCATGGAGCTGGTCGATAAATCCGGATTTACCCTGCTCGATAGAGAATGCAAGGATGTGTTCTCGCGCATCGGCAGCTTTCCACCGATTCCGGAGGGTGCCAATCCGGAGGACGCCGAGTTCATCATCGAACTGCCGATTGCGTTTTCGCTGTCCGGCTGACAATCGATTCCGTAATCCAGCGGCTGGCGATCAAGGCTTCGATCAACAACAGCGCGGCCATTGCCAGGACGCCGGAAAACCACGCCGCTGCCTCGCTGAAGACGGACAACATCCAGATCGCGAACGCCGCACCGGCATTGGCGGCGAGCCAGAACGTGCTCGCTGCGACGCCCACCCGCGCGGGGCCGGCAAGTTCGGTTACCCGCTCGACGATAATCGGCAGTGGCCCCTGTACCAGCGCGCCGAGCATCAGTGCGGCGCCGCCGAGAAGTCCGACGGGCAGCCGCGCCGCAAACGCAAGCGTCAGCAGCGCCGCGCACCCCAGCGCCGTGGGTAAAAGCCGAGGCAGGTGTCGCGGCAAATCGGGAATTCTCGGAGTAAGCGCCATGCCGATGAGACCGCCGCCGAGAATGAGCAGCCCAATGATTCCAGCGGTTTCGGCCGAAAAATCCTGTGCTTTCAAAAGCGGTTCGAGCCAAGTGAATAGGGCACTGACGTAACCGTTGCCGATGAAGATCAATCCCAGCAGTGCGACATAGCCGCGGCGTTTCAGCAAACCGCGAATTTCTGCCAGCCAGCGCTCGCTTTTCCCAATTGCCAAGTCCGAAGGATCGGCCGGGACCAGCAAAAAAGTCGCAATCAGGAGAATGCTCAACACCGCTGCGTCGCCTGCCAGGGCGGTTTGCATCGGCACCGTAGCAATTCGCGGCGTCACTACAAATGCCAGCAGCGGGCCGACCAGCAGCGATATCGTGCCGATGCTGGTCGCGCGCAGGCGCTCAGGTTCCGGGAACCAAACGGCAATGAGCTTTGAAATCAAGCTGACGACCAATGGCTGCACCGCCGCCAGTACGAACTGGCCCGCCATCACGGCACGAAACGAGGTCGCGATCCTCAAAGCCGCCCCGGCCGCCATGGCCAACACCGTGAATCTCAACAGGGCGCGTACGCTGAACCGATCGATCAAACGACCGGTCGGTAATGCGAGTGCCACGAACAGCAGCGGAAATAACAACGAGAGCGCTCCGATATCGCCGACGCCGACGCCGTAGTGTGCGGCAGCCACGTCGGTGATCGGTGCGAAGCGCAGCCATTCGAATTGCATCAGCGCGTTCGACGCTGCGTAAAGCACCAACACGCGCCAGCGCGCAGCAGGCGGCCCGGCCTCCAGCGCGAACGCCCCTTGCGTTGATTTTTCTATATCTGCTTTTGGCATCTTTGTTTCCCCGGCGCGCCACGCATCGCGTCTCCTCGTCATTGTGCCTTTGTCCGCCGCGCTCCTGCTCGCCACGCATGTTTCCGGTCATGGCTGGCATCGCCGGACAGCTTATATTAATGTACCGACCAGTCGGCATAGTAAATACGTGACGACGGTGTTTAAAAGGCGCAATTTAAAAAGACGGAGAACCCACTCGTACGCAGGTAAATGCGACGGGCGGGGCACTCGGCGAAGTGAGGAGAATCAACATGGCGACAACAGCTACCCATCCTGAGGTCAAACCAACAGGGCCGTGCTTCAGGCCCCCGCTCCGCGCCGTACCGGCGTTATTGCTGGTGGCAGCGATCGGTCTGTGCGCAGATGCGGCGCAGGCCGGTGACGGCAGCAGCATTTATCTGAACGTATTGCCGCCCGGCAGCAACGGCAATGCCGCTGGCGGCATCGGCCTGCCGATACAAGGTATTCCCGCCCAATATCCACCGAACTTCGTCGATCAGGCGGCGTTGTACGGGGACCTCAGCTACGCACAGCCTGGACTGCGGACCACGCCATGCAGGCCGCCGGTCACGCTCGACAAACATGTCGCTGCATCGAACCAGGTTTGCAATTACTTCAAGCACGATGGCTTGACGCCGGACAAGGTCGTGTCCTCGGAGAGACTGAAGGCGCCTTCCGGAAAAACGGTGACGATCAAGCGTGATGGCTGGGGTGTGCCGTTCATCACCGCATCGAGCCGCACCGACGCCATGTACGGCTTCGGCTATGCGCAGGCGGAGGATCGGCTATGGCTGCTCGATGTGCTGCGCAATGTCGGTCGCGGCCAGACGACCAAGTTTCTCGGCCCCGCGCCCGAGTTCGAGCAGCTGGACGCGGGCTTTGCGTTGACGGCCGGATACAGCGAAGACGAGCTGACGCAGATGGTCGACGACACTGCTGCGAAACTGGGATCGCTCGGTACGATGGTTCTGCAGGATATCGACGCCGATGTTGCCGGCATCAACGCGTACGTCGCGACGCTGAGCGGAGCCAACAGCGGCGACAAACCGCCCGAATACGCGCTGCTGAAGCAGGGCGGCTTTCCGCCGCCGGCGTTCACGCGTAACGACATCGTGGCTTCAGCGATCTTCATTCAGTCGCTGTTCGCGGTCGGTGGCGGCAGTGAAGCCACCAACGAATTAATGCTGCAACAGATGGACCCGACCATCAGCGCCGGCCTCGCCGCGATTCCGACCAGCGCGTGCAGGATCTGGCGTGACATCCGCCATGCCGATGATCCGGGTGCCACTCGCACCACCGACAATATCGCTACGGAATCGCCCAGCCACCTCGACGAATCCTGTCCGCAAACTCTGCCCGCGGGCGCGGCCATCTGGGATTACGGCAGCTATCAGCCGTACTCGGGCTATGTAGTCAGCGACCCGGTCAGCGGCACTGCGCGCCGCACATTGCACGGACACATCAGCGTGAACGATGCGCCGGCCGCGCATGCGACGGCGGTGAAATACGCGCCATCCGCGAAGGCCGCGCGCAAACCCATCGTTGCCCTGAGTCCCTATGAACAGCTGCGCCACGCTTTGCGCGCGGCGGGATTCGGGTTGCCGAGCAGCATGTCGAACTGGATGGCAGTGACTGCGGCGCAATCGAAGAGCGGACATCCGATCGGCATCATGGGGCCGCAATCGTCGTACTACGACCCGGAGCTGCTGTGGGAAGTGTCGATCCATTCCACCGGCAAGACCGCCTATGAATTCGACGGCCGCGGCATGGTATTCGGCAACCTGCCGTATCTGCTGATCGGCCGCGGCCCGGACTACGCGTGGAGCGCGACATCTGGCGACAGCGATCTGGTCGATACGCGCGTGTCGAAACTCTGCAACATCGATGGCTCAATGCCCTCGCTGAATGATGCGAACCAGGAAGGTTTTCCGGATGCCGATGGTTATCTCTATGACGTGGGCGATGGCAAAGGACCACAATGCCGTGCGTTCTACAAGCGCACCGACAGCTGGCTCGCGACGCCGACCGTAGCATCGGCAGGTTCCAGCGGAACCGGCAAGAAGCAGATTACGCGCCACATTCTGCGCACGCACTATGGGCCGGTGTTCGCAACAGCGATGGTCAACGGCTGGCCGGTCGCGATCTCGACCCAGCGGACCACGTTCTACAACGAGCTGCTGACCGCTGCTCCGTTCGCGATTACCGCGACGCCGGCGGTGAGCAACGCGAAAAAGTTCCAGCAACTATTCAACGGCGTCACCGGCACGTTCAACTGGTTGTATCTGGACAAGCAGGACGTCGCCTATCTGCAAAGCGGTCTGCTTCCGGTGCGTAATGCCGGACAGTCGCCCGATCTGCCGGTATGGGGTGATGGACGATTTGAGTGGGCTGCCGATAAGACATTGCCCGCGAATTTCTTCAGTGCGCACGGCGGCAGTGTGCCTTACCCCGGTCGCGCCACCCCGGTGGCAGTCAACGGCGGACCGCTCAGTGGTGGCTATTACGAATGGCAGAACTATCTGCCGCTGGCTTCGCATCCACAGGATCTGAATCCACCCAAGGGTTACATACTGAGCTGGAATAACTCGCCGGCGAAGGGCTGGTGGGCCGCGGACAGCCGTCCCAACTGGGGACCGGTTCATCGCGTCGATATCGAACGTCCTCGTTTCGATGCCTTCCTGGCGACCGGGAACAAATTCGATTTCGCCAACGTCGTGGAAATCATGGCGGATTCCGCATTTACCGACCTGCGCGGTCAGGAACTGCTGCCGTTGCTGTTGCAGATCATGAATCAGGGCACGCTGACCGCCGATCAGCAGCAGGTCGTCACGCTCATGCAGCAGTGGCTGGACGACGGCTCCCTGTCGTGGATCAACGGCAAGCCGGGTCTGGGTGCATGGCGGCGCGATCGTGACGGCGACGGGCAATACGACTACCGTCCGCAGGTGGTGCTCATGGACGCCTGGTATCTGCACCTGATGGATACGATGACACCGCAGCTCGCGGCACTCGATCCCGGGGTCGATGCGCCGGGTCTCACCAGTTGTGTCAGCAACGTTCTGCTGTGCCGTCACGATGCGCCCCGCCAGCAAGGATCGGCCTACGAATATGGCTGGTATCAGGTCATGGATCGGATGCTGCAAACCGCGCTGAATGTGCCGGGGCATACCGACTACCGGGGACTGCGCTGCGCGGGCACCGGTAGTTACGACGATTGCCGCGGCGCGGTGCTGACGGCGCTCGATGCCGCCCTGAACGATCTCGGCGGCATCGGCACCTACAAGATGTGGAACGGACGGGCTTTGCCGAACGAGGCGGCAAAGAACAACGCGACGGTCGAAAACTACGACGCGATCGATTACCAGATCTTCGGCCTGCTCGCCGATCCGCAGATGCCGTGGATGAACCGTCCGACATACCAGCAGGTGATCGAGATTCACTAACCTCGCGAAGCAGTCGGGGACTGGCAGCTTATCTAGCGGTGGCCAGGGCGGTCGCGCCCTGGCCCTTCGTCTTACGTTCCGCTGGGACTCCGTTCCCCGTACCTTGCATGCACGGGCCTCTCGCTGTGGCCAAAATATTGGATGACCGGTTCGAATTCCGCGCTGGATCCTCATCATTGCTTTAAAATAGCAGCCTCTCGCGGATTGTCCGGCCGTTTCCCGCTTCCCTCGCAGATACGGTCCCCGGCCGGCACAGCCGCGCGCATTCCCTGACAGAGGATCATCATGGCAGTCAAAGTTGGCATCAACGGCTACGGCCGCATCGGCCGCAACGTTCTTCGCGCCCTTTATGAAAGCGGTCGCAAGGATATCCAGATCGTCGCGATCAACGACCTCGGCCCGGCCGAGACCAACGCGCATCTGACGCGCTACGACACGGCGCACGGCAAGTTCCCTGGCACCGTTGCGGTCGAAGGCGAATACCTCGTCGTCAATGGCGACAAGATCAAGGTGCTTGCCAACCGCGATCCGGCCAAGCTCCCATGGGGCGAGCTCGGTGTGGACGTGGTGCTTGAATGCACTGGTTTCTTCACTAGCAAGGCCAAGGCGAGCGCGCATCTGGCGGGAGGCGCCAAGAAAGTCGTGATCTCCGCGCCTGGCGGCAACGATGTCGATGCGACGATCGTCTATGGCGTTAACCAGGGCACGCTGAAAGCGGGCATGACGGTCATCTCGAACGCCTCCTGCACGACCAACTGCCTCGCGCCGCTGGTCAAGCCGCTGCACGACAAGATCGGCCTCGTCAACGGCTTGATGACGACGGTCCACGCCTATACCAACGATCAGGTGCTGACCGACGTGTTCCACGAGGACTTGCGTCGCGCCCGCTCCGCTCCGCACAACATGATCCCGACCAAGACCGGCGCCGCGTCCGCGGTCGGCCTGGTGCTGCCGGAACTCAACGGCAAGCTCGACGGCTTCGCGATCCGCGTGCCGACGATTAATGTATCGATCGTCGATCTGTCGTTCATCGCCGCGCGTGATACCGACGCCAAGGAAGTCAACGCGATCATGAAGGCCGCCGCCGAGTCTGGTCCGCTGAAAGGCATCCTCAAGTACAACGATGGACCGCTGGTTTCCAGCGACTTCAACCACGATCCGGCATCGAGCACGTTCGACGCGACGCTGACCAAGGTCTCCGGCCGTCTGGTGAAGGTGTCGTCCTGGTATGACAACGAATGGGGTTTCTCGAACCGCATGCTCGATACGACGGTTGCGTTCGCGAACGCTAAGTAACAAAGTCAAGTTGATGTAGAGCAGGGCGCGCAGGCACATCCCGGTCTGCGCGCTCTTTTCGTTTCCGTCACCCGGATTTTCCCGCCATGCAATTCAAGAAACTCAGCGATCTCGATCTCAAGGGCAAACGCGTCTTCATCCGCGCTGACCTCAATGTGCCGCAGGACGATGCTGGCAACATCACCGACGACACGCGCGTGCGCGCATCGATTCCGGGCATCAAACTCGCGCTCGATAAAGGGGCGGCGGTGATGGTGACTTCGCATCTCGGCCGTCCGACCGAGGGCGAGTTCAAGCCGGAGGATTCGCTGGCACCGATCGCCAAGCGTATGACCGAACTGCTCGGTCAGAACGTCGAACTGATCCAGAACTGGGTCGATGGCGGTTTCACCGTCAAGCCGGGACAAGTGGTGCTGCTGGAAAATTGCCGCGTCAACAAGGGCGAGAAAAAGAACAGCGAAGAGCTGGCAAAAAAAATGGCCAAGCTCTGCGATGTCTACGCCAATGATGCGTTCGGCACCGCGCATCGTGCCGAGGCGACGACCCACGCGCTCGCGCTGGCGGCACCGGTGGCCTGCGCCGGTCCGCTGCTCGCAGCTGAACTCGAAGCGCTCGGCAAGGCTTTGCACAATCCCAAGCGGCCGCTGGTCGCGATCGTCGGCGGCTCCAAAGTTTCGACGAAACTGACGATTCTCGATAGCCTCGCCGACAAGGTCGATCAGCTCGTCGTTGGTGGCGGCATCGCCAATACGTTCATGCTCGCGGCCGGTCTGCCGATCGGCAAATCGCTCGCGGAAGCCGATCTGGTGAGCGAAGCCAAGCGCATCATCGACAAGCTTGCCAAGCGCGGCGCGTCGGTGCCGATTCCGGTCGATGTCGTCGTCGCCAAGGAGTTCGCGGCGACGGCTGCAGCAACCGTCAAGGCGGCTAAGGATGTTGTGGCCGACGATCTCATCCTCGACATCGGTCCGCAGACCGCCAAGCAGCTGGCCGCGCTGATGGCGAAGGCGGGCACCATCGTCTGGAACGGTCCGGTCGGCGTGTTCGAATTCGACCAGTTTGCCGGCGGTACCAAGACGCTGGCCACGGCCATCGCCGGTTCGCAGGCACTGTCGATCGCTGGCGGTGGCGACACGGTGGCCGCGATTGCCAAATTCGGTATCAGCGACAAGATCGGCTATATCTCGACGGCGGGCGGCGCGTTCCTTGAATTCCTCGAAGGCAAGACGCTGCCGGCAGTGGCCGCTCTGGAAGCGCGCGCCAAGGGCTGACGCGCAGCTATTTGTTTTGCTGCTGCGCCTCGCTGGCCTGCCTCACAAAGGCATTGAAGTCGGCCACTGCGGCGTTGGCGGCGTCGATGTGCTTCTGGCCGGCCTTGTTCTGCTCGTTGGCATATGTCTTGATGCAAGCCTGATATGTCTCGAACTTCTCATTGAAGTCGCTATCATCGTCAGCCTTGCGCATGCGTGTTGTCAGCAGCGGCTTCTTGCAGGTCGGCGGCGCGATGGTTTCTGTCGGCGCGGCGTCCTCGCCGCTGACGATGATCGGCATTGCGACCACGAGCAGCGCCGGCATCAGTAGAATGTGCTTCTTCATCAGCATTCCCTGCTAGTGTCCGCCGCGCCTTGATTCACGGCACAGAAACCCCGATATAAGGTTTCGACTATCGTAACAGCCCTGACGGGCACCGTTCCCATCACTTTGAAGAGGGTATTGCAATGCGGGATTTGAGTTTTCGCCGGATCACCGCGGTTCTTGCGAGCATTGCTGCTCTTTTGCTGTCCGGTTGCGGCTATAACACGCTCGCACAGCAGGACGAACAGGTGAAAGCCGCATGGTCGGAGGTGCTGAACCAGTATCAGCGCCGCGCCGATCTGGTGCCGAATCTCGTCAACACGGTGAAGGGCTACGCGGCGCAGGAAGAACGTGTGCTGACCGAAGTCACCAATGCGCGCGCGCGGGTCGGCAGCATCCAGGCGACGCCGGAATTGCTCAATGATCCGCAGGCCTTCGCGAAGTTTCAGGATGCGCAGAAAGAGCTGAGCGGCGCATTGTCTCGCCTGCTGGTCGTTTCCGAAAATTATCCGCAGCTGAAATCAGATGCCGCGTTCCGTGATTTGCAGGCGCAGCTTGAGGGCACCGAAAACCGTATTACGGTCGCGCGCAATCGCTACATCCAGGCGGTGCAGGAGTACAACGTCACCGTGCGCACCTTCCCGAGTCTGATCGCCGCGAAGATGTTCGGTTATCAGCTCAAGCCGAACTTCAGCGTTGAGAATGAGAAGGCGATTTCAGCGCCGCCGACGGTGGATTTCAGCCAGCCCGCGCCGGCGAAGGCGAACTGAGTCTGGAGTGTCTAAGCAGCGCGCCAGACGGCTGTGGTTGATATTTGCGCTGGCTTTACCGTGGTTCGTGATCGCTTCGGCGCAAGCCGATGTTGCGGTCCCGCAGCTGAACGCGCGCGTGACCGACCTGACCGACACGCTCAGTGTTGCGCAGCAGGCTGCACTGGAAAGCAAACTCGCCGCTTTCGAAGCTGCCAAGGGCAGTCAGATCGCCGTGCTGGTTCTGCCGACGACTGAGCCGGAGACCATTGAGCAGTACGGTATTCGCGTCGCTGACGCGTGGAAGCTGGGGCGCAAGGGCGTCGATGATGGTGCCATCCTGATCGTCGCCAAGGACGATCACAGCATGCGCATCGAAGTCGGTTATGGTCTCGAGGGCGCGCTCAATGACGCGACTTGCAAGCGCATCATCAGCGAGATCATTACGCCGTATTTCAAGCGAGGCGAATATTACGAAGGCATCGATGCCGGCGTGGATAGGATTCTCGGTGTCGTCAACGGCGAGCCATTGCCCGCTGCGCAGCCGCGGAATCATGCTGCATCGGAAGGCGGCGGCACGATGCAAGCGCTGATTTTCTGGTTCATCGCCTTCTTTCTAATTGGTCATGTCTTGCATCGGCTGCTCGGTTCAGGGCTGGCGGCGAGCGGCGTGGGTCTTGGCGTCGGTGTCGCAGGTTTTCTGGTCAGCGGATCGTTGGTTGTTGCTCTCGGCGGGGGATTGATCGCGCTGCTGTTCGCGCTGATGTTCTATGGTTCGCGCGGGGGCGGCTATGGGGGTGGTGGCGGCTTCGGCGGCGGTTTCGGAAGCGGCGGCCTGAGCGGTGGTGGTTTCGGCGGCGGTGGGGGATTTAGTGGTGGCGGAGGCGGTTTTGGTGGTGGCGGCGCGTCGGGAAACTGGTGATATGTCACGCATTGCTCGCCTGCTTCGCCATTCCGTCTCGAGCCCCTTTGCCCTGCGCAGGTGGTTTCCGAAACGCACACTGGCCGCCATCGAGGCGGTGATCGGGGAGTGCGAGCGTCTGCACAGCGGCGAGATTCGTTTCACGGTGGAATCCGCACTGGAGTCCTACGCCTTGCTGAAAGGGCAGACGCCGCGGGCGCGTGCCCTGGAGGTTTTTTCGCAACTGCGTATCTGGGATACCGAGCACAACAACGGCGTACTGATCTACCTGCTGCTGGCCGATCGCACCGTCGAGATCGTGGCCGATCGTGGCGTGGCCGGTGGCCGTGTACCGCAAAGCGAATGGGATGCGGTATGCCGCCTGATGGAGAATCACTTCCGGGAACGCCACTTCGAGGCAGGTGCGGTTGCCGGTATTCGCGCCGTCGCCGACGTGCTCGCGCGGTATCCCGCAGGAGCGCGTGGTGACGGTAACGAACTGCCGGATGAGCCGGTGCTGCTGCGCTGAATCCCCGTGGTTCTGTACACTGCAACTATTCCATGCAACCGCGCGAACCGCGCAATCGATCCGTTATGCGCTTTGAAGGCACCCAGAATTACGTTGCAACCGATGATCTGATGATGGCGGTGAACGCCGCGATCACCTTGCAGCGACCCTTGCTGGTCAAGGGCGAGCCCGGTACTGGCAAGACCCAACTCGCGCGCGAGGTCTCGCGCGCGCTCGGACGCCCGTTCCATGACTGGGCAATCAAATCCACGACCAAGGCCCAGCATGGGCTTTACGAGTATGACGCGGTGTCGCGTCTACGCGATTCGCAGCTCGGCGATTCCAAGGTCAAGGACATCGCCAACTACATCATCAAGGGCAAGCTGTGGGAGTGCTTTGAGTCCGATGACCAGCCGGTGTTGCTGATCGATGAGATCGACAAGGCCGATATCGAGTTCCCGAACGACCTTCTGCGCGAACTCGATCAGATGGAGTTTTACGTTCACGAGACCAAGCAAACAATCGTTGCCCACAACCGCCCGATCATTGTCATCACCTCCAACAACGAGAAGGAGCTGCCGGACGCATTTCTGCGTCGCTGCTTCTTCCACTACATCCGTTTTCCGGACGCGGAAACGATGAAGAAAATCGTCGATGTGCACCTGCCGGATATCAAAAAGAATCTGCTGAAAGAAGCGATGGAAGTGTTCTTTGGCCTGCGTGAGTTGCCGACGCTGAAGAAGAAGCCGTCGACCTCGGAATTGCTCGACTGGCTCAAGCTGCTGGTTGCGGACGACATTCCGATTGAAGTCCTGCGGGAATCGAACGCCAAGAAATCGCTACCGCCGCTCCACGGTGCGCTGCTGAAGAACGAACAGGACGTACATCTGTTCGAACGGCTGGCGTTCATGACCAGGCGCGGCAGCTGAGTAAGCCGATCCGACGTGTTTTGAGGCGGAGGAAATAAAAATGCCGTGCCGTCGGGATGGGCTGGCACGGCATTGAGCGTTCAGGAAAAACGCGCGTTACGCGGGATATCGATCGGAAATCAGGCGGCAGTTAGGCAAAGTACCCGCCCGTGATCGCGTCCTTAATTAACTAATTAACTGGTCGCGCTCCAAACAGCAGCGCTGACGCGCTGCGCCTTGCTTAAGCCCGCCACGCTATCGTTTCGGGGAGCAAGGCGCGCGGATGTCATTCGGTGTTCTCAGGCCGCCACAGGCTCATGAGCGTTGGCCTGCTGAACCGACATCCGGTTCACGTCGGCCTTGTATCGACGCTCCAGGTGGATATGATCGGCGATCATCAGAGTGACCAGACCGGCCACCGAGAGCCCGAACATTCCCAGAACTTCTACCGCAAGTATCAGCGGAATCATTTCAATCTCCTTAGTGCTAGCTGCTGCAATGCAACATATAGTATTAGACTAAAGTCTAACTCGCAAGTATCTGTATCGGTCTGCGCCGTGAGTTTTAAAGGGCGGACCGTGATTGGATTGTTTAACTATCTGTTGTATATAGATTTATTTTTATCGAACCGGAGCATGGCCCCGGCACCGTCTTGAGGTGCAAGGGGTGCGGCAGGCGGTCGTAGTGCGCAAAGAAAGGCCGGTTCGCTCCATTTCGCGGCCGGCCAGCCGCGGCTGGCCGGCCTTTCTCTCGCACTCGAAGGCAGTGCCAAGTAAGATCGCGCGCACTGCAACCAGATCAATTGCGCTCCGAGTTTTTAACGGCCCATATGCAATACACCGCTGCGGCGGCATTCGACCGCCGCTCTTTCCTGAAATTCAGCTTTGTCGGCTCCTTTTTGCTGGCGACTGCCGGCGTCGGTGCGACGCTGGCCGGTTGCAGCAGTCGCGAGCAGGCCACCGCGCGCGGCTTCGCGTTTCTGCGCGATGCCGATCTGGCGCTTCTGCGCGCACTGCTGCCATCGCTGCTTGAAGGTGCACCGCTCGACGAAGTGCGCATCGAGGAGACCTTGCGGCGTATCGATGGACTGGGTGCCCGATTCCAGAGCCATTCGCAGAGCAAGCTGCGCCAGCTCTTCGATCTGCTCAACCTCAGCATCACGCGCCGCCTTACCACTGGCGTGTCAACGCCGTGGGCGTCGGCGTCGTCTGAGCAGATCGCAGCGTTCCTGGAGCGGTGGTGTGCCAGTTCGATCGGCTTATTCAACGTCGGTTATAGAGCGCTCGCACAGCTTGCCGCGGTCGCATATTTCGGCCAGCCGGCGGCGTGGAGCTTTTCCGGCTATCCAGGGCCGCTCACCGCGGTGTATCTCGCGGCTAATAACTAACTACTCAATAACGAACTACTAGGACAAGGCGTGGCCTTCGACGATATCTACACGGCGGGCATCGCGTCGGGCTGGAAAGTGCGTGACGCGTCGCAACTAAAGGACATACTGAGGCTGGAAGCTGACGTCGCCATCATCGGAACCGGTGCGGGTGGCGGCACGGCAGCGGAAATTCTCAGCAGCGCCGGCCTGCGGGTGGTGATGCTGGAAGAAGGGCCCTTGTGCACCTCGCAGAGCTTCAAGGATATGGACGATATGCGCGCGCTGCGCGAGCTCTATCAGGAAGCCGGTGGACGCGGCAGTGCGGATGGAGCGATCAGTATTCTGCAGGGACGCAGCGTCGGCGGCAGCACCACGGTGAACTGGACGTCGAGTTTCCGCACGCCGCCGGCGACGCTCAAGCACTGGGCAGAGGCATACGACGTGCGCAGCGCGAGCGTGGCGGACTTGGCACCCTGGTTCGCGCGCATGGAAGAGCGTCTGGGCATTGCGGCATGGCAGGCCGATCCCAATCCCAATAATTTGGTGCTCAAGCGTGGCTGCGACGCACTCGGCTGGGAATGCGAGGTGATTCATCGTAACGTGCGCGGCTGCTGGAATTCCGGCTACTGCGGGCTCGGCTGTCCGACCAACGCCAAGCAATCGATGCTGGTCAGCACCATTCCACAGGCGCTGCGCAGCGGTGCAGAGCTAATCCACCATCTGCGTATACAGCGCCTGCTGTTCGACAAGGAGCGCGTGAGCGGCATTGAAGGAGTCGCGCTGGACGCCGATGCGATCAATCCCACGGGCGTGCGCGTTCTGGTGACCGCGCGGCATTACGTTCTGGCCGGCGGCGCGCTCAACACACCGGCACTCCTGCTGCGCTCGAATGCACCCGATCCCTACGGCTGCGTTGGCCTGCGCACCTGCATTCATCCGGTCAATGCGTCGTGCGCGGATATGCCGGATGCGGTAAATGCGTTTTACGGCGCGCCACAATCCATCGCCAGCGACGAATTCCAGTGGAAGCACGACACCTCGCAATTGCCCGGCTTCAAGCTCGAAGTGGCGCCATTGTTCCCCGCTTTGAGCTCAGGGATTTTCGGGGTGCATGGCAAGGCGCTGACACAAACGATGTCGCGTTTCGCGCACACGCAGGCGACTGTCGCGCTGCTGCGCGATGGTTTCCATCCCGATAGCCCCGGCGGCCGCGTGCGCATCGACGGCAGTGGTATGCCGGTGCTCGATTATGAGTTGAGCGACTATCTATGGAGAGGCGTCAAAAAGGCGTATCTGAGCATGGCCGAACTGCAATTCGCGGCGGGCGCGACGCGGGTGATGCCTTTACATCTTGATGCGCGAGCGTGCATGAGCTGGCTGGAGGCGCGCACCATGATCGAGCAGCTGCCGTACAAAAAATTCCGCGCTTCGCTGTTCAGCGCGCATCTGATGGGCGGCTGTGCGATGGGCGAAAGTGATAAGCGGGCGGTGACAGACAGCTTCGGCCGCCATCACCAAGTCGAAAATCTTTCGATATTCGACGGGTCATTATTCCCGACCAGCATTGGCGCCAATCCTCAGCTCTCGATCTATGGCTTCACTGCCAGAAACGCGACTCGGCTGGCGGATTTTCTTGGCACAAAGGCCGCGCTGGCGGATTCCACCAAGGCCACGGTTGCCGGGAACTAAAGCCAATTGGCGGGCTTGGCGATAAATCAGCAATCCGCACCGCTGAACCGGCGGTCTGGCGGTGCGGTCCAAGCATTGGCGCTGTGATATCTTCGATTCCTATAACGACTTCCATTTTCGAGCCTTCATGTCCGTTTCTTCCAAGCTGAGCCTGCCTCTCACATTGATCGCGGGCGTGATTATCGGCGTCGGTGCGGCCCTGACCCACGGCGTTTGGGCAGAGCGGCAAGCCGACGGCGATCAATTACCGCTACGCGACCTGCAAACCTTCGCCGAAATCCTCAATCTGGTGAAGGTCGATTACGTCGAGCCGGTCGAAGATCGCACGCTGCTCGAAAACGCCGTGCGCGGCATGCTGTCGGGGCTCGATCCGCATTCGGCGTATCTCGACAAGCAGGAATTCAAGGACATGAACGTCGCGACCACCGGCAAGTACGGTGGCCTCGGCATCGAAGTGCAGCCGCAAAATGGTTTGGTGCGGGTGGTCGCGCCGATCGACGACACGCCCGCAGCGCGCGCCGGCATCCAGTCGGGAGATCTGATCGTCAAGATCGACGATACCCCGGTGAAAGGACTATCGCTAAATGAAGCCGTGACGCGCATGAAAGGCGAGCCCGGCACCAAGGTGACGCTGACCATCGTACGCGAGAATACTCCGCAGCCGTTGGTGCTCGAACTCAAGCGCGAAATCATCAAACTGCTGAGCGTGCGCGGCCGCATTGTCGAACCAGGCTACGGCTATCTGCGTATTTCACAGTTCCAGACGGGTACCGGCAAGAATCTCGACGATGAGCTGGAGAAGCTCAAGAAAGCGTCGGGCGGTCACCTCAAGGGTTTGGTGCTGGATCTGCGTAACAATCCGGGCGGCGTTCTAAACGCCGCGGTGGATGTGTCGGACGAATTTATCGAAAAAGGCGTCATCGTCAGCATGAAAGGCCGGGTGCCGGATTCGAACCGTGAATTCGACGCGACCTCCGGCGACGCGCTCGAAGGCAGGCCATTGGTGGTGCTCGTCAACGGCGGCAGCGCTTCCGCTGCTGAGATCGTCGCCGGCGCGCTGCAGGACAATCACCGCGCGATCCTGATCGGCACCAAGACCTTTGGTAAGGGCTCGGTGCAGACGATTCTCCCGCTGGCCAACGAATCCGCGATCAAGCTGACGACGGCGCGCTATTACACGCCGTCGGGCCGTTCGATCCAGGCCGAAGGCATCAAGCCGGACATCGAAGTCGCGCCGCTGAAGATCGCCAAAGCGGATGGTGACGGCGCAGACACTGCCGGCATTCACGAAGCGGATCTCGCGGGCCGTCTCGATAACCCGGATCAGAAGGACAAGGACACGACGAAGACCGAGCAGCAGCAGGCCGACGATAAGAAGGCCGCGTCCAGTGAACAGCAGTTGGCGCAGACGGACTTTGCCTTGTTCGAGGCGCTGAACCTGCTGAAGGGTTTGTCGATCGCGCAGCGATAAAGCGCGCTTCAATAAAAACGCCGGCATCGTGCCGGCGTTTTTATTTGTCTGCCGCCATTCAAACAGCGCGGGTGCTCGCCTTGATTTTCATGCCCAGAACCTCTGCCTGTGCCATCAGGCTCAGACCCAGCAATAGATGCACAAGCTGAATGATCCAGTGCAGCGGGCCCGGCAGCCACTGCATGTGCATGCCACCGACGGCAAGCACGATCAGACCCCAGACCACGACCAGCGCGACGCGGCTGATGGCGACGCCCGCTTTCGCCGCGATGCCGGCGACGATCCATACCTGCAATACCAGCAGCGCACCGAGAATCATGTGAATCGGCGCCAGGCTCAAAGCCTTGCCGGTCCAGAACAGCACTCCGAGAACCAGTACGATCAGGCCGTCGAGGCGCAGCGACATCAGCAGGGGTTTGAGCAGCTTGTTCATGTATTGACCTTGGTTGATTGAGATTGAACGAATATGGGATGCCCGTGAGCCGAAGCCACGCTTCACACGGACGATTTCAACGCTCTGGACCAGCACCACGCGCCGCCGGCTGCCAGCGCCGTCCATAGCGCGATCGCGCCAGCCGATGCCGAACCCGCCGGACCGTGCGCAGTGAGTCCATACAGCAGGATGCCGCCAAGCCAAGCGGTTGCGCCGGCGGCGGCGAACAAGACACGCCGATTTGCGCTCCGCACCTGCTCGCGCAGCGCAGCCAACGCTTCGGCATTGGCGCTGCGCTCGCCGCCACTGTTTTGCAGCAGTTTGAGCGCGCGGCTCGCAAGTTCCGGCAGGGTTTCCACGAGTGCGGGTGCCTGCGAGCGCAGGCGTGCGAACGTTGCCGTCGGGCCGATGCGCGACCACATCCATTGCTCCATCACCGGCTTCGCGGTCTTCCACAAATCCAGATCGGGATAGAGCTGACGGCCGAGTCCTTCGACGGTCAGCAACGTCTTCTGCAATAGCACCAGCTGCGGCTGCACCTGATAGTTAAAGCGGCGCGCGATCTGGAACAGGCGCAGCAGAAAGAAGCCGAACGAAATATCCTTGATCGGCTTGCCGAAGATCGGTTCGGACACGGTACGGATTGCGGATTCGAAGTCCTCGACGCGCGTGTTGGACGGAATCCAGCCGGATTCGACATGCAGCTCGGCGATGCGCTTGTAGTCGCGATTGAAGAACGCGAGAAAGTTTTCGGCGAGGTAGCGCTGATCGGCGTGCGTGAGGCAGCCGACGATGCCGAAATCCACCGCGAGATAGCTCGGCTGTGCGGGATTGGAAGCGTCGACGAAGATGTTGCCGGGATGCATGTCGGCGTGGAAGAAGTTGTCGCGGAACACTTGTTTGAAAAAAATCTCGACGCCGCGCTCAGCGAGCACCTTGAAGCTCACATTCAGCTCGCGCAGGCGATCCATCTCGCGAATGCTGATGCCATGGATGCGTTCCATCACCAGCACATCCGGCCGCGTGAAATCCCAGAACACTATTGGGTGATAGATGAGTTCGCTGCCAAGCCAGTTGCGGCGCAGCTGCGAACAGTTGGCGCCCTCGCGCATCAGATCCAGCTCGTCGAGGATTATTTTCTCGTATTCCGCGACCACCGCGCGCGGCCGCAGCCGCCTGCCGATCGCCAGCCAGCGCTCGGCGAGCTCGGCGAGCGTGTGCAGCAGCGCGATATCGCGCTGCACCTGCTTCTCGACGCCGGGGCGCAATACTTTCACGACGACCTGAAACCCCGATTCTCCGGGCGTTTCGGGCTTCAGCGTCGCCGCATGCACTTGCGCGACCGACGCCGACGCCAGCGCCGTTTCGTCGAAATCCAGAAACAATTCGCCGACTGGCTTGCCGAGTGCGCGCTCGACGATCGCGCGCGCTTCGACACCCGGAAACGGTGGCACGCGATCCTGCAATTTCGCGAGTTCGACGGCGACATCCGGCGGCAGAATATCGGGCCGCGTCGACAAGGCCTGCCCGAACTTCACGAACACGGGTCCCAATTCTTCCAGCGCCAGCCGCAAGCGATCGCCGCGCGGAACGGTATGTCGGCGCGCCGGGCGGCCGATGAACTCGCCGAGGCCGTAGCGGCGCACGACGCGCAGGATCTGCCAGACGCGTCCGAGTTCTGCCAGTTTCATGCGGATTTTCCGGGAGCGGCGCTGCCGATCTGGCGCTCGATGCGCGCCAGCCGCGCCTCCAGCCGATCGGTGCCGTCACGCAGGCGATCGACCGCGTCCATCCATTCCTCGGCGTCCGCGGCGCCGGCGAGATCGCCGGTTTCCTCGCGCAGATATTCGGAAGTATCGAGCGCGAGCCGGTCGACCGCGTTGCGGCTCCAGCCGAACAAGCCACGCAAGCCACCCGCTACGCGATGCGCGGCGCCGTCGCCGACGACACGGGCGAGTAATTCCTCGAGATCGAAACCAATGCCGAGCACGATGCGGCCGAAGCGGTCGAGCAGTTCGGCGTCACCGTCGATGCGCAGTCCGGGCGGCAAACCACGCTCGCCACTCGCAGTGCGCAGGGCAAAACCGAGCAAGCGTGCCGTCGGTGCGGACAAGGTGACATCCGCCGTGCCTGTGTCGGCGTCGGTGACGCGCACACCGGACGCGATCGGTTCGATGACGAGTGTCCAATCGAATTCCTCGGCGCGTAGCGCGATCGACCGGCCTTCGAGTTTCGCGCAGGCATCCAGCGCGGCAGGTTCCAGTCGCAGGTAGCGGTTCAGCGCCACTTCGACGGCGGCGCACAGCAGCGACGGTGTGGACATCAGTCGATCCGAAAACCCCGATGCACGGCGACGATGCCGCCGGTCAGGTTATAGACCTGCACGCGCGACAATCCAGCGTTTTCCAGCATGCCCTTCAATGTTTCCTGGTCTGGGTGCATGCGGATCGATTCGGCAAGATAGCGATAGCTCGCCTCATCCTGGGCGACGAAGCGGCCCAGCAGCGGCAACACTCGGAATGAATATTCGTCGTATAGCTTGGATAGACCGGCGCTGAGCGGCTTCGAAAACTCGAGTACGAGCAGGCGTCCGCCCGGCTTGAGCACGCGCGTGATCGAGCGTAGCGCGGCGTCCTTGTCGGTGACATTGCGCAGACCGAAGCCGATGGTGACGCAGTCGAAAATCCCGTCTGCGAACGGCAGCTTTTCGGCGTTCGCCTGCACCAGCGGCACATCGACGATGCCGCGATCGGTGAGCCGCGCGCGGCCCTGGCCGAGCATTTCGGCATTGATGTCGGAGAGAATCGCCAGTCCCTGCGCGCCGACCTGGCGACGGAATTCGCGCGTCAGGTCGCCGGTGCCGCCAGCGATGTCGAGCACCCGCTCGCCGGGACGCACCGCCGCGAGATCGATCGTAAAGCGCTTCCATATGCGATGGATGCCAAGTGACATGAGATCGTTCATCACGTCGTAGCGCTGCGCGACGGACGAAAACACGGCGCCGACGCGTTTCTGCTTTTCGGCGACTGGCACGTCCTCGTAGCCGAAGTGCGTATAGCCGTCTTTTCCCTTGGGCATGGTTCTGCGTGCGACTGGAAGAAACCTTATTATCGCAGCAACGGATGGTGCTGGTTGGGGTGCGCCGCTCCGGATTCTCTGAGCCATTGGTCTCCGTAAGGGCAGCGCGGAGGTGGTGGCAACATTGCTGCGTGGTCCGCAAGGTTTGCGGAAGACTGCGCCTGGACAGAATGATGCGGGCAATTTTACGGTTGGCGACCGCTTTCGCCCTTGTTCTTGTGGCCGTTTGCGGCACTTCTCTAACTGCGCGGGCGGCGGATGACGCATCCCGCTGGGAGCTGCTCGACGACAACGACGGCACCGTTTCAGGGCAGGATCGGCACTACACCCAGGGCTTGCGCATTACCGGGCTGCTGCCGGAGCCGCGGCCCGGTGATGTTCTCGACCGTACTTTCGACGCGGTCGGTATTGTCTTACCGATGTACCGGCCCGGCGGTCGCCGCCGCCTCGAATGGATCGCGTTCGGTCAGAGCGTATTCACGCCGGAAGATCTGAATCTCACGATTCCGGATCCGCGCGACCGGCCCTATGCGGCATGGGTATATACCGGCGCCGGCCTGTTGCAGGAAAACAGCGGGCGCCGGCTCGACAAGCTCGAAGTGCTGGCTGGAGTCATTGGCCCCGATGCCTTCGGTCGAGGCGCACAGGATGGTTTTCATCGTGTGTTCGGTTTCGGCTCGGCCAACGGCTGGAGCCAGCAGCTTCGCAACCGCGGTGCGTTCCAGTTTTCATATGAGCATCACGAGCGTATCGGCCTATCGTTTGGCGATCGCTGGGGAATCGATGCCGTGCCGGAAGCCGGCATCAGCGCCGGCAGCGTTATGCAGTACGCCGACGCCGGGTTGATGCTGCGTTTCGGCAATGCGCTCAAGGCCGACTATGGTCCCGACCACATCCGGCCGGCGCTGTCGGGCTCGTCATGGGTCGATGACGAAGTTCTCGGCAAGCACCATTTCGGGTTTTACTTGTTCACGGCTGCACAGGGGCGGCGCGTGTTTTTCAACCGCTTTATCGATGCTGCGCACGAAGTCGCGCCGACTGGACTCGAACATCGCAACGAAGTCACGGACGTTCTTGTCGGCGGTTCCATCTTTTTCGGCCGCCACGTCCAGGCCGACCTCAGCGCAACCCGCCGCGCGCGCGAGTTCGAAGGGCAGAATCGGCCCGATCTGTTCGGATCGGCAGCGCTTACAATTCAGTTTTGATGCTTCTGATTCGCTCACGCCTGACGTTTGCGCTATGTCCTCGATCGTCTGCCCACTTTGCCTCCTGGTCCTGGAACGACAGCCCAAGGTGTGGATCTGCGCGCGGGGTCACAGTTTCGATGTCGCCCGCGATGGTTACGTAAATCTGCTGGTGGTGCAGCATAAAAACAGCCGTGAGCCTGGTGATAACCCGGACATGGTGAAGGCCCGGCGGGAGTTTTTGCGCGCCGGGCATTACCAACCGCTGCGAGATGCGCTGCTGCCGCTGCTGGCACCACTGCGAGCGCAAAATCTGCTCGATATCGGGTGTGGCGAAGGCTATTACACCAGTGCGCTGACGGGGATCGTCCCTGACGTCACCGGTCTGGACATCGCCAAACCCGCAATTCAGCTCGCCGCCAAGCAGTTTCGCGGGATCACGTGGCTGGTTGCCAGCGGCGCCGTTCTGCCCATTGCCGACGCTTCGATGGATATCGTCAGCAGCCTGTTCAGTCAGCTGCACATCGAGGAGATGCATCGTGTGCTGAAACCGGGTGCTCATGTTTTGGTGGTCACACCTGCTCCAGACCATCTCTGGAGCGTTCGTCAGGGATTATTCGACGAAGTCCACGCACATGAGCCGGATAAGTTCTTGGCTGGCTTTGAAGCGCAGTTTGATTTGCGCAGCCGGCAGGAAGTGCGTTTCCCGCTGAGTCTGACGCAGCAGAGCCTGCGGCAATTGCTGCTGATGACCCCGTATGTGTGGAAGGCAAAACCGGAAAAGCGTGCCGCGTTAGAGATGAATGAATCACTACGAACCGAAGCGGCGTTTTCGCTGATGCTGTTTCGGAAGAAGTGAATCTCCTGACTCGGAATCGCAGTTGGCCTCACACTACACGTTCTGACCGGCGTCGCCGGCAGTTCATTGGTTCATCGGGTGATGTGTGGAAAATAAGTCGTTCTCGACCCTGGCCCTCAATCCTGCGCTGCTGCAGGCGCTGGAATCGCTGGAATACAAGGAGATGACGCCGATTCAGGCGCAGAGCCTGCCGTTGATCCTGAAGGGTCGCGATGTCATCGGGCAGGCGCGCACCGGCAGCGGTAAGACCGCGGCCTACGGCCTGGGCCTGCTGTCGCGCATCGATCCGGCGTTGACCCAGGTGCAGGCGCTGGTGCTGTGCCCGACGCGCGAACTGGCGGACCAGATCGCCAAGGAAATTCGACGGCTGGCGCGCATGATGCCCAATATCAAGCTGCTGATGCTCAACGGCGGCATCGCACTGCGTCCGCAGATCGCCTCGCTGGAACATCCTCCGCACATCATCGTGGGAATGGCCGGGCGCGTGCAGGAGCACTTGGTCAAGGAAACCCTGGATCTGTCGCATCTCAAAGTGCTGGTGCTGGATGAAGCGGACCGCATGCTCGATTCCGACTTTGCCGAAGCCAGCCGCGAGATCATCGCCCGCACCCCGCCGCAGCGACAGACGCTGATGTTTTCGGCGACTTTTCCGGATGCAGTACGCGCAGTCAGCCGGCGTCTGCAGAAAGAGCCGGTGGAAGTGAGCATCGACAACGCCCCGACCAGCGCGCAGGTGGAGCAGCACTTCTACGAAGTGGACTACGCACGGCGCGTCGACGGACTGGCTCATCTGCTCAGCGTGCATCGTCCGGAATCGGCGTTGGTCTTCTGCCACACCAAGAACGACGCCAAGGAAGTCGCCGCGCAGCTCGGCAAGCGCGGCTTCTCGGTGCTGGAACTGCACGGCGATGTCGATCAGCGCGATCGCGATGAAGTGCTGGTGCGCTTCGCCAACGGCAGTTCTCGCGTCATGGTGGCCACCGATGTCGCGGCGCGTGGTCTGGATATCAAGGAACTCGCCGCCGTCATCAGCTACGAGTTGCCGAATGATCCCGATGTGCACGTGCATCGCGTGGGCCGCACCGGCCGTGCCGGCCGCACCGGTCTGGCGCTGCACCTGTGCTCACCCAAAGAGCGCAGCCGCATTGCTCCGCTCGCAGCGCGCTTGCAGCAGCCGATCAAACTGCAGCAGCTGGATCTGTCGGCGCAGCCGAAGGACGCACCGGTTCCGGCAACCAAAGTGACCTTGTGCATCGACGGCGGCCGCCGCGACAAGATGCGTCCCGGCGACATTCTCGGCGCACTCACCGGGGATGCCGGCTTGCCCGCCGAGGTGGTCGGCAAGATCAACACTTATGAAACCCGCAGCTACGTCGCTATCGACAAGGCCGTCGCCGCCGTCGCATTGAAGCGGCTGCGCGAAAG
>CAZOOK010000032.1:0-61254 GCA_964581385.1 uncultured Salinisphaerales bacterium | reverse complement strand
TGGCGCTGGCGACAAATTGTGTCGCGTGACTTCCGGACCAGGGTGGACTGAGACCTCCCAGCGCCAGGTCTGGGCGTACGCAAACCATGCATCACCTGGTCGCAGGTTTGGTATGGGTGCGTGTCTGTCTCACAACTCATGTGTGCACACGCGTACACACATGCCAAAATCAAATGTCCGATCCGATCCGAACCAAACGGGCCTCGCTTACGCCCAGACCAACCCAACCCCACCCACCCTACCCAACCCAACCCCGCCCACACTCACGTCAACGGCCGCGCGAGGTCGTCGAGCGTCTTCGACAGCGTCTTGACGTAGCGCCTGTCGCTCTCGTTCGCCTCGCCGCGCAACAGCCGCGATCGACGACCGTCGTTCTTCGCGTACGAACGCACAAACTTGTGCGGGTACACGTTTTCCTTGGCGTCGTTGAAACACTCTGCGAACTTCTTGCTGCGCGCATTTGGCGTGTTGCGCTGCGCAAACTCGTACGCCTCGTTGAACCGCTCGTCGTCGTCGTTCGGGCGCAAGTCGCACTTGAGCACGTATCGTTTCGCGTCGTACTCGACGAGGTCCATGTCGACCTCGTACGCCAGCACCGGGTAGTGTTTGGCCTTACCCTTGTCTCTGCGCGCGCGCTTCAACAGCGGGACCGGAGCACCGCCACCGCCGCCGCCTTCGTCCTTGACGACCTCGTCTTCGTTTTCGTCGTCGCTCAAGTCGTAGCTGTCGTCCTTGTCGAGGCCCGTCAGGTACACGTTGGCCGTCTCGTCGACCTCGACGTCGACGACGCGCAAAAAGTGAGGCATGACCACGCGCGCGTCCGACGCGTACGTGAGCGCCGTCACCAAACGCTGAGGCGTCACGTACTTGGTGCACAGCGCCTTCTTGACCGCGTCGATCGTGACGCTCTCGAACGTCGACCCGAAGCTCTTGTCGATCCACTCGCGCAGCAGGCGCGCCTCCCCGTTGAAGTGGTCGTGCATCAGAACAGGACGGGTGTGCCCGTCCTTGCACTTGAACGACCTCTTGTTGAGCTTCAAGATCATGTTGCGCACCGTGTCCTTGCTCACCTGAACCGCCGTCCCAGACGCTGCAGCAGACGCCGAGAGCGCCATGCACACCTTGTCGGCGAGCGCCTGCTCGCTCGACACGCGCGTGTTCAAGTTGCTCAGCAACATGTAGTTCGTGTCGTAGCGCAAGTCCGTTTGCGGACGTGGAGGTTGGGCTTGGCTCTGGCCTTGGTGTTGACCTTCGCGCTTGCGCGCGCGCGTCGCGAGGTCGACCTCCTCGTTGGCGCGCCGAGGAAACATCACCTCGCACATCTTGCGCCACTCGTGACGCACGAGCTCGTCGGTGCGCCGGGCCTCAGCGTCCGCCGCCGCCCTGGCCTCGGCCTCGTCGCGGCTCTGTGCGGGATCGGACGACGGCTTCTCTGCAGCAGAAGAAGCGGCGGCCGGCGGCCCAAAATCGGGCTCGCGGTTCGCGTGCTCCTGCTTGTACCCGTACTCTTGACGCACGAGCGTCTGGATCGCCGGCATGACCTGAGGGTCCATGTACTGGTTGGCGTGGCTCGTAAAGGCGTACACGGCGTGCGCGTAGTTCGTCACGAGGAGCGGCTGGAGGTACAAAAGGTCCGACCACTGGAAGTCGCGCGTTCGGCGCGGGTCGTCCCACGCAAAGACCATGTCGGTGTAAAAGACCGTGATGATCGCCTCGACGATGCACACCGTGCGCGCGCACAGAATCATGCGCTTCATCGTTCGGTTCCGCGACACGTCGATGCCGAGCGCGTTGAAGTGCGCGCGCATGCGCAAGAGCGCCGCTTTGGCCACGAGCTTGCTCGGCGGGACCATGATCCCCGTCTCGAACATGTGGTTCACAAACGCCGTGAGCGCTTGGATGCGCTGCATCTCCGCGCGGATGGCGTTTTGGACTGGGTGCATCGCGACGTTGTCGAGCTCGGCGCCGAGCTCCTTCTCGTCGGGCGAGTGGTTGCGCCGGTCGATGTCGATGATGTCCACGACGTAGTAGCGGTCGAACTGAGGGTACGGAATGTTCTCGAGCGCGACGTTCGAGTTCATCATCTTCACGAGGCGCGACATCTTGCGCACCTTGACGGTCATGCGTCCCGTGAGCGACTGCCCCTTCGCCTCGACGTTCTGCTCGATCTCGAGGCGGTCGTTCACGAGGATCGTCTTGTCGAACGGGTCGCCCGACCCGCGCGGACGCGTCCCGGACTCGTCGAGACCGACCGACTTGTTCGTCGCCTCGTCGTACATGATGATCGTGCGGTCGATGCACGTCTCGCTGTGGAACGCCTTGTCGGACTCGGCCGACGTGCAGTCGTACGTGCTCTGGATCAAGAACGACGAGACCACCTTCATCACGTAGCTCTTGCCGAGCCCGCCGTGGCCCACCTGCAAAATGTGCATGCGCATCTCCGCCTCCGAGTCGTACGCGGTGAGCGCCGCAAAGTACATGAACATCATGTCCTTGTGGTAGAGCTTGGCCGCGAACGCGGTGTCGAGGCGCAAGTGCATCGTCGCGAGGAACGAACCAAACACGTCGAGCGACTTGTCTTGCACGTTGAGCACGACGCGCGCCTCCTTTGGCGTCGCGAACATCGACGCGGGCCGCCCGTCGCGCTCGCACTCCGTCGCGCGAGTTTGCAGCCACGCGCGAATCGCGCACATCTTGGGGTTCTTCGACTCGTAGAACGCGCTGCGCACGGCCTCGACGTTGTCTGGATCGGCGCGGAACTCGCGCCGCGCGCGCTCGCCCATGCGCCCCATCGCGGCGAGGTTCGCGCGCGCCAACAAATCGATCGCGTCCGTCCCCGCGACCGACGACGAGTCGTTCAGCACGCACAGAGGACTCGCTTGCAGCACCGCGCGCCGAAGCTCGTTCTTCTTGTCGGTCTCGTCAAACGCGGCGGGGAGGTGCACCGTCTGCGACTCGTCCTCGGGCGTGTGCGGGAACAAAATGTACGGGAAGTTCGTACTCCACTGCTTCGTGATGTCGTACACGTCGGCGGGGAACGGAAACGTCAAGCACGTGATGTCGCGGTTCAGAGCGTGCGGAGCGTAGTACGACGCGTACGCGCGCTGGCGAGGACGCGTCTCGCTCATGAGCTTGCGCAAGAACCCCGACCGCCAAACCTCGGAGTCGACGTCCACGTCGGCGTCCGCATCCGCATCAGGACCAGCGTCGTTGGCCTCGTCCATCTCGACCTCGTCGTTCGATGACCCAGAGCTCGATTCCGAACTCACGTCGCTGCTCGACGTGCTTCCGGTCTCGCCGTCGGCGCCCACGTCGTCGGCGCTCCCTTCGCTCTCGTCGTCGTCGTCGTCGTCCTCGTCGTCGCTCGGCACGCCGCCGAGCCCGCGCGGACCTTTTTTGGCCTTGCTTTTGCCTTTGCCTTTGTTGGCCTTGGCCTTTGCGGCGGCCTTGGCTTCTTTCGCGAGCGCGACGCGGCGGTCGATCTCCTCGCGCGAGCACACCGCGCGTTTGAGCGCGCGATCTGGGCCGCCGCCGCCCACACGCGCGAGGCGCGGGCTCAGCGCGACGTACACCGACCCGAGGTGGCGTTTCCCGTCGGCGTGCACGTCGGTGAGCACCGTCGCGTAGACCGAGTCGTCGAACGGCTGCGAGATGCACGCTGTCGAGTGGACGAGGTCGAGCCAGTTCTTGCGCGACTTGACGCGCGCGTGCGCGTCGAGCACCTCGGTGATGGCGAGCGGGAGACCGAGGTTCGCGAGGTTGCGCACGCGTCGCTTCGGGTGGTTGTTGATGCGGATGAGCTCCTCGACGGCGCGGTCGAAGCAAAAGTCCGGCTCGAGAATCACGAACCAGAACGACATGCCCACGACGTGACCGTGCTCGCTGCGCAGAACCTCGTACAGCACGCGCACGCACGGCGCCGAAAACGACTGACGCGTCCACGTCGTCGACGTGTTGCGCGCTCCGAGCTCGCCCGCCGCGCCGAGCATCCCGCCGCCCCCGCCGCCGCCTCCGCCTCCGCCGCCGTCTTTCCCGAACACGTGCGCCTCGCGCTCGGCGGGCGTCGTGCCGGTTCGCCCCAAGATCGGGTGCTCCGTCAAGTACGTCAGCGTCTGCAGCACGCGAAGACGGTCGAGGCCGGTGTGCACGGCGGGGTTGACGTCGGCGAACCCGAGCCCGCCCGACGTGAACACGGCGTTCGGGATCGTCACCACCACCGCGCGCACCTCGCTCTGCTCCTTCGGCGTGAGCGGGTTCATGTCGGGCGTGGCGATGTTTCGCTCGTCGTCGAAGAAGCGCATCACCGGTCGGCGCGTGAGCTCGCCCGCGCCAGCGCCGAGCCCCACTGCCGCGCCACCGCCCCCGCCGCTGCCACCACCACCCCCGCCGCCGCGCCCGCTCATTCGCCGTCGAGGGAAGCAAGTCCGCCGGCGCGGAACCGAGCCGCGAGTCGCGAGGCCGGACACAAACCCTTTTGAGGTGTGGTCGTTCTCCGATCATGCGCGCGAAGAACCGGGCTCGGAACCGGAACCGGAACCGACGCAGTGCAGTGCGCGCGCGCGAAGGGGTTGGGTGCAGACATGGACGTGAACGTGTATGTTCGCGCTCGCACGAGCGCGCCAAAAGAGAGCGGATGTCGGCAAACGCGACGTACTTTTTCGCGACGCGTCCGGGCGTGTCGACGACGATGTGCTGGAGTTCGCGCCCGCTCGGCGTGGTCGCCATCTTGTTCATGAGCGCGCTTCTGCCGGCGGTGTTTGCGTACGTCGCGCTCGCGTTTTGCGTCCCGAGCAACGCGTGGCGCGTCGCGCACAAGGCCGCGATTGAAAAGGCGTACGCCGCCGACGTCGCGCCGCGACCCGAAGACGACGACAGCGTTGGTCTCGGCACAGGTCTCACCGCGCGCTTGCGACCGGCGTCGTCGTCAACGTCGACAATGTCGTGGTCGTGGTCGGTGATTCCGAGCGTGTCGTTCGCGCTCAACGGTCCGCTCGCTCGCGCGTGGTTCGCTCTGAATTGGTTCTTTGCGTTTGTGTTCTCGCTCGTGTGCTACGACAACCCCGTCGTGTGGGGTCTCGTGAGCTTGTGCGGCAACGCGCTGTTCCAAGTGAGCCTCACGAGCTGGCGTTACGCGCCGCACTACGCCGTCACGTGCATCCTCGCGCTCGTCGCCGGGCCGGTCGTGTTCGCCGAGCAAGTGCTGTTTCTGCAGTACAGCGCGGGTGGCGCAAACGCGTGGGCCGCGCTCTTGGCGGTGATGGCCGTGTGCGGCGTGCTGTTCCTCGCGTTCCCGTTCGTCACGCGCGGAAGTTTGCGCGCCAACTCGTCCGTGCGACGGTGGTGCTTGCGCGCACAGAGCGCGCGCGAACGGTTCGTGAACATCCTCGAGACGTCGTTTGCCGGTCTCGAAATCGGATCGATTGTTACCATCGCCTTGTCGCTCCTTCTCTTGACCGTTCCGTAATTCGACGCGACGCGACTCTGCTCCGCTCCGCTCCACCTCACAACACCGCCCGCACCGGAGCACCGGCGAGCTCGACCGACGCACCTGCGAGATCGGCCGTTGCGTCGACGATGCCCTCCGCCGCAACGTCGTCGACTTCGATTGGAAGTGGCTCGCTGAATGCGTCGTCGCGCTTTGCACCTGCGCCAGCGCCGCCCATCCACCCGAGCCCGCGCGTCACATTGAGGTGCTCGGCGTACTTTGCAAACGCGACGTGCGCGGCCACAAACGGAATCGAGAGCACCGCCTGCACAAACGACGCGGCGACGCGCCAGATCTTGAACGGCACACCGGCGGCGAGCTGCATGCCGCTGACCGCGCCGGTTCCCATCGCCGTGATGCGCCAGCCTCCTCCGTCGATGCGGCGGCACAAATGGACGCGCCCTTTGACGTGTTTGTGCACGCCGTCCGAGCCGATGACGTACTCTGTGCGCACGTACAACGCAGAGCACCGACCGTCGCGGTCGTTGATGACGCGCACGACCTCTGACACGACGTACACGCTGTCGTGCTTCGCGCCGCATTTGCACACCGAGTTCATGTCCCACGTGATTTGGTCGCCGACGGCGACGCCGCTCAGGTCACAGAGGTGCGCGGTGAAGCACGACGCGCACATGCCCGTGCATTTGCACGCGCACGTCCGCTCGGTCACGCGCCCGCCCGCTGTCGTGAGCAGGCCGATCGGGTCAGCGACGGTGTTGAGACTGAGGTTGGCGCCGGCGGGAATGAGTTTGGGCGGCGCGACACCGTTCTCCTTGGCTTCTTGCACCGCGCGCATGTACGCCTGCTCGCAGCCAGGAAACACGCCCTGGACGTAAAACGGAACGTCGAACGTGACGAGGTACTTTTGACGGTTTCCATCGAGAACGACATCCTCCCCAGTCTCCGTTGTGAGCGTGACGGTTTCGGTGGCCCGGTCGAGATTGTCGAGGGGCGCAGAGACAGCGCCCTCCACGAGCGCGACTGGAGCGACAAGGACGGCTGCCGCGGCGTCGACCACGCCAACAGGACGCAGCACGCCGTCTGGCCCGACGTCTTCGGCGCGCGGGCTCGAGTCGACATCGGCGACCTGCATCGCGTTGACAGCGTCGGCAATCTCCTCAACGTCGCCTTCGCCTTCGTCGTCGCTCGACACTTCGAGATCGGGACCGAGACCGTTGGGTGACCACATATCCTCGACGACAGCGGTGTGGTTCATGGTCTCTCGCGCTTTTCGGATGTGCGCCGCGATGCAGACATAGGCGACACACACGAATGGCGCCGTCGGCGTTCGAAAGCGCACTCGCGCAATACTACGTGTCTCTCGGCGCTCCGCGCGACTCGATGGAGCGATTCGTCGAGCGCGCGGGCGGGCTCGTCGCCGCGCTCGACGCGCTCGACAGCGTCCTCGACGACTCCGATAAGAAACTCGCCGGGTTGTGCCGCGCCATCGATTTGTACGCTCTCGACTTTGACGAGAAGCTCGCGATCTTGCGCTCGGTCGCGCGCACGCGCCACAAGCGCGTGTTGTTCCGCCGGTTCGCGCCTCTCGCGCGCGCGGCCGCGTCGCACGGCGTCGCGCCCGCCGACCTCGAACGCGCGTCGAGCACCGAGTGGGCCGTCGCGACGCGTCAGGGCGCGCTCGGAAACGCGTTTGTGTTCGCGCCCATCGTGGCCGAGCACGCCACGACGCCCGCCGCCAAGAAGAACGCCGTCGCGTTTTGCGCGCGCGTCGCGCGCGACGTCGGAAACTACGACGAGACGGCGCACGCGTACGCTGCTCTGTTGTGCTGGTTGCGCGCGAGCGACGCGCTCGAAGTCGCGTGGAACGACGCGTTGCGCTGGTGCACCGTCGTGCCTGGCAGCGTCGACCCGCGCGACGTGGCGGCGTTCGACCCGTCGCGCGGGTCGCTCGCGAGTCACCCGCTCATCGAGGCGGCGCGCAGCGTCAACGCGCGCGACACGTACGCCGGCGCAACAACAGCCGTCGTGCTTCAAGAAGCAACGGAGAGCGACGACGACGTCGACGCCGACGCCGACACGTCGCACGCAGCGATCGCCGAGTTCAGACGCGCGCACAACGAAATTGTGTTTACGTTTTCGGACGACCTGAACGTCGTGCTCGCGCGGCGCGACGTGCACGTCGCTCGCTCGCGCATTTGGCGCCGAATCGCGCAAGCATGTCGTCCGAGCACGAGCCCGAGCCCGAGCTCGAGCACGACCGGCGCGGCGGGCAGCTGAACCGTCTCGGGTTGGCGATGCTGCAAGTGTCGTTGCTGCTCGTGATTGGTCTGCTCATGCTCGCGATGGGACGCGTGTTGTCGGTGCGTCTCGCCGGCGCGCTGCTCATCGTCGTCGCGTTTGTGCGGCGCAGCGAGTTCATGCGCGACGAGGCGATGCGCGCGCGCATGGCGACGAAGACCGAGTGAGCGAGCGAGCGAGCGAGCGCGTCGTCACACGTGAATCAGAGCGCGCGATGGACACCGTTGATCTGCAACACGAGGCCAACGCCCTGCGCAGATTGGCGGGGTGGATCTTCATGACGTGGGTGTGTGGTCTCATTATGGTGAGCGCGTTCTTTGATCGGGCGGACACCACTACCGGCGGGGCGGTTTGCTACCTGCAACCCGGTTACAATGTATGGTGGGCTGCGCTTTGGCTGAGCATCTGGTTCATCTCAGGAATAGTGGGGGTGTGCACAGTCGCGAGCCGAATCGACAGCATCGGCGCGACAAAGACGGCCGATGTTGTACCTTGTGAGTGAGCGAGTCGTCACACGTGAATCGGAGCGCGCGATGTCGACGACTCTCACGCGCAAACCAGACGCGCTTTTTGCAACGAGGCGCCGGGCGGTGAGATTGGAATTTGAAAATGGGTGGCTGCTTGACGCTGCGTTTCTAGCGTACTTTGCGACGCGTGAGCGCGTGCGTCGGCATTGAACACACACACACACACACACACGAATCGGAGCGAGATGTCGACACCGACCACGAAACGCGGCATCAAGATGGAGTTTGCGATTGGCGAGGGCGAGGTTGCCGCGTCGGTCGGCAACTACGTCGCGCGCCACTGCTCAGCCGCGCTCGCGTCGGGACCGGCGCCGGCGCCGACGTCCGACTCGAACGCGTGGATCGACCACATCATCGACATGCGTCAGTTTCACATCACGTGTCTCAAGGCCACGTCGTTTTCGGTATACTTGATGCGCCCGCTCAGTTCGGACGAACGCGTGCAACACGTGCGCATGGAGGAAGCGTGCATCGCGACACTCGAACTCGCGCGGACCGGTACGAACCCGTTTGCGACGACCAAGGCGCGCGCGTTCAAAGACGCGCTCGACTCTCTCGCCAAGGAGGAGGACGCTCTCAACAACCAACTCAGCGCTGTGCGCCGAGAGTGTGTGCGATGCAAAATGGAGTTTCGCGAGGCGTCAGAGCAGTGGAACCGCGACAAAGACTTTGTCAGCGCCCAAGACCAAGAGCGCTTGCGCTCGCGACTCGACGAGAAGCACAAGAACTACGACGTTGCGCATCAGCGCGAACACAACGAATCAGACCGCGTCGAAGACGCAAAGACGAAGCTCCGAACGCAGTTTGCGTCTGTGTGGTTGCGTCCGGGTGTGTGGTGAGGAAGAAGCACACGTCAATCAGAGCGAGATGTCGACGACTCCGACTCCCACACCCGACCCCAACGCGTGGATCGACCACATCATCGACATGCAGCGGCTTCACATCAAGTGTCTCAAAGGCACGCCGTTCTCGGTTTATTTGATGCGCCCGCTAGGCGAAGACGAAGTCGCGCAAGACGTGCAAGTGGCAGAAGACTGCATCGCCGCGTTGGAACTTGCGAAGAGCGGCACGAACCCGTTTGCGATGATCAAGGCGCGCGCGTTCAAGCAAGCGCGCGACATTCTCTCCAAGGAGGAAAAAACTCTGCACAACGAGCTCAGTTCTGTGCGCAGCGAGTGCATTCAACGCGCGGTTGAGTTTCGCAAGGCATTCGAAGAGTGGGTGCGCGTCGGAAACTCTGAGAGCGACAATGCCGAATGGTGCTGGCTCTCGGTACTTGCCGAAAAACGCAAGAAAGTGGAGGAAGCGAGTATGCACGCAAACGAGGCGGCGAAGCGCGCGGACGACGCAACGAAAAAACTCCGAACGGAGTTTGCGTCTGTGTGGTTGCGCCCTGGTGTGTGGTGAAAAAAAAGATTCAAAGAACGCGGCACGTCGAGTGGCGCAGCACGCACTCGCACCCGTCGAGGCGGCACCCCTTGCGCGTTCCTGGAAGGCGCTTGCACAGCTTTCCGCACACGCGGCGCAAAAGAGTCGGGCGCTCGGTGACGACGCGCTCGACTGGAAACGGCGTGGGCGCAAGCGTGGGGATCGGCGTTGAAAACGGCGCCGACGTCGGACCGGGCGTCGGCGCGTTGGTGATCCCGACGACGACCTCGTACTCGGTTTGAACGATCGTCGGCGCGGGCGTCGGCGACGACGTGCGACGGTGGTGACGCGTCGGACTGCTCGTCTTGCGCGCACTCGCGTCGACGACGCACAGCGCGAGCGCAAGAGCGAGCGCAAGAGCGACAAAAAGAGCGTGAACGCGCATCGTGATGCGAGACGAAAAACGAGTGTGAATGCAAATTTACTCACCGCGGAACACCGCCGAAAAATCCAGCGGTTTTGTGCAACGCGTCTGTGCCTCCTCTCGCGATGAAGTTGTCGAATGCGGGAGCTCTGAGCGCGGCGAAGAGCGCGGACTGAAACTCGCCGTTGAGCGCCCACCGCTTGACGGTTCCGCGCGCCGTGACAAAGTACAAAAAACTCGCGTCGCGCGAGAATGTCAATGCTCGCACATGAACACGTGTGCGCACCGACGCAAAAAGGTTTCCATTTTTGGTATCAAAGATGTGAATAGCGCTTTCTTCCTCTTTTCCTCTGTTTGCCGCAATTGCGAGATGCGTTCCTTTGTACGCGAGGCACATGCTCACCGTATGTACGTACGACAGCGTACTTGTCTGACGACCAAAATCGAAGTTGAAATCGAACGAATCACGCGACGCATCCAAGTAATGCACGCGCGCTGCGTGAAGACGTCTTCTGTTGTCGTTCACATGTGTGTATACGAGACACAAAATCTGGCTGTTGCCTGATATTTGCATGTCATGTATGCGGTCAAAGACCAACTCCCGAAATTCTCTGTCTGGGTCAATGAGACGTGAAAGTGTCCAGGACGCAGCTGATGAATGCGTCGTGTCCAACATTGCGATGGTTCTGTTCTCCACCATGACGAACAATTTCGTTCCATCATGTGAAAAGCACGCGGCATAGAAAGAGTCGTAAGGTGCCAGCAGAGGCGCAACGTCGATAGAGGCAACGTTGGGCTCAGCAGATGCGCTGACGCCCGTCACAAGAATTTGTGCTTCTTGACCTCTTTCGATACGCACGTAGTGTTGCCCACTTGGAGAGAAGAAATAGATTCCGAAGGTTTCATGCGACACTCTCGCTCGTGTCGGATGTAAAGGTTCAAAGCCTGGCACGGAGAGTAGGTGACGATCAATGAGTATTTTGTCGCCTTGCGGCGCCACAACGGCGTCCTTAAACTCGTCGGAGTCAGACTCTCTCCCACCCACAAAGCGGCCATCTGGAACGGAAAACACGGCGACGC
The DNA here is from genome assembly GCA_964581385.1 of uncultured Salinisphaerales bacterium. Classification (GTDB taxonomy): domain Bacteria; phylum Pseudomonadota; class Gammaproteobacteria; order Nevskiales; family Nevskiaceae; genus CAZOOK01. The sequence continues at coordinate 50,111 of CAZOOK010000032.1, read as the reverse complement.
CGAATTTCGGCGCAAACAACACAACGCGCGACCCGTTACGAACAAACGCGGCGTACGACACGTTCTCGTCGATGCTCGCAATCGTCTCGACGTGGCGAAGGTGCTCCATTTCGATGTTTGTTTTGTTCTGTGCGTCGTGCTCACAAACATACGCTTGTGTCACAACTCAACGCGACGCAACACTCCACTTCGATGGCGACGGCGACGGTGCTTCCTGACGCGACCGCCGCGTGGAGCGACGACGAGGCGGTGGTGCCCATGCCGCCTGCGCCTGTGCCTGCACCTGCGCCTCCGCCTCCGTTTCCGCCTCAACGCATGCCGTTTTACTACGTCACGTGGTACGGCGAACCGTTTCAGAACGGCGGCGCTCCAGGGAGAATGGTCAACGGAAACGTCGTCCTCGACGAGCCGTACGCGAGCATCGCCGATGCGCACGTCCGGCAGACCACAGTTTCAGCGCTCGTCAAGTCGCGTCCACGTCCGCGTCGGTCGAGGCGTTGACCGCACTCCAATTCATCCTCGATGACGAAGTCACAACGCAACGCAACATTCTACCTTGATGGCGACGGCGCTCACCGCCGCGTGGAGCGACGACGAGGCGGTGGAGCAGGTGCAACCTGCGCCTCCGCGCATGCAGTTCTTTCACGGCATTTGGTACGCCCCGTTCAACAACGGTCGCGTGCCAATCCGTTTCGTAGACGGTCGAATGTTCCTCGACGAACCGTACCTGAGTATGGCCGTTGCTCACCACGCGAAAGAATTCAGGCGCAAGACAATCGCCGCGCTCGTCAAGCCGCGCCCGCGTCCGCGTCGGTCGAGGCGTTGACCACACTCGATGACGACCGACGACCACACACTTCTCTGGGACAAACCGTACATTGAGCTGCTGGCCATGTTTTACATGGATGAGTACATTCATCATTGGCGGCCCGCGTTTTACACGGAGTACATTCAACTGCGACCTCCGGTTTACGGGCGGCGATTGACGCGCAAGGAAAAACGGCCGAGCGCGCCGCCCACGCCAGTTGCAGTCGCAGTCGCAGTCGCAGCCGACACAAAACGCGACGCCTTTCCGTTCGCCGTCGCAGTGTCGGGCGAGTCTTGAAAAAAACACAACTCAACTTAACACGGCACGACACGAATGGACGACTACGCGCGCGCGACGAAGGAGAAGTGTGTCGAGTGGTGGGCGCAAAACGTTCAGAGCGTCGTCGACGCCGAACTCGCCAGGATCGAAGCGTGCGCGAACGTCGTGTTTGATTTTGACACGTCCACGAACGTCGCGTTTGCAACGTCGTGTTTCCCGGCCATTCGCTGGTGCGAGGACATTCAGCTCAGCATTGCTCACATCGCGGCGGTGTCGGAGATTTTGGACGACGTCAAGAACCTGCCCGCTCTCGTCGACACGTACAACGTCAACATCGGCAAAAAGATCGACTGGATGCACACGACGATCAAGAACGCGCGCGACGTCGTGGCGAAGACGCACCACGACTATTCGGCGGTGCACGTGCTCCTTGTTGCGTCGGACTCGTCCAAACTGCTCTTTCACGATACTCCCGAGCTTCACAGAGAGTGCGGCACGTCCGAGGCGTGGCGCGCCAGAATCGACAACGAAAAGGCCGTGATTATGCACGAATTGGCCATCCAGCGCAACAAGGCCGAGCGGTTCGTTCGCGGCGTGCGCACGTACATCAAGCGCGCCAAGGCCGAGTTTGAAGGCGGGGCGAACGGCGGGATGCACAATTAGGTTTGCATCCAATCAAACAGAAAACGCGCGCGTCCGCGCATCGCGGGTCTTGGTCCAACACGCGACCGATCGCACACACCCCAGCACCTCGACGACGAGCGCGTACGGCGTCGTCGTTTCTTCTTGAACGACGCGCGACGGAATCGACGCGTGCGCGACCGCAATGGCCGTGCGCGCGTCGAGGCGCTCGACAAACGCGCGCGCGTCGTCGGCGTGAACTCCGAGGCTCACGAGCGCCTTGGCCGCCACGACCTGGTCGCGCGCGTTCGCGTGTCGAGCGAACGACACGACGTGCACGATCCACGCCGAGAGCGTCATGCACATGAACACGCACGCGGCCTGTGCGATGCCGCGCAACCCGCCCGCGTTCCCAGTCAGGATGCACACGCCGAGCCACTCGTTGTCGGTCGCGACGCGCTCGGCGAGCGAGATCACCACGTACATGAACGCCGTCAGAACGAACAGCAGCGTCGCAGAGAACAACCCCCACAGAGAGTTGCACGCCCACGCCCACTGAGCACCGAGCACGTTGCTTCGCTCTTCGGCGCTCAAAACGTGCTCGCTCTTTGATTCGTCGTACTCACCGTCGGCGCTGTGCGCGCGCTGACGCATTCCACCACCCTCTGCGCCGCGCAACGGAACGAGCATCGCGCACACGTCGATGTTTTAATAAGTGTGTTGCGTTGTGAACAAAGTCACAACGCAACATCGCTCTCGTTCATCATCTCTCCATCCATGTCGGCGTCCGTCCCAGTCGGCGTCGTGTCCATGACGGATGCAATCGGCAACGAACCAATTCGGCTCTCCATGTTCGATGTGCGCGAAGCACACGCGGCCGTCAGCGCGAACGGAGCGTACATCGCGCTCATTGGCTTTCACAAGCACCCCTACCCGAACACACGAACCATTCGGGTGTTTACGCTTCCAAATATGCGCGCGGTGTACAACGCGACGTTCACTGGCGAAGATGGACGAAGTGTGAAGCTCGACAACGCAGCCGTTTCGTCCAACGGTCGATTCGTCGCGCTCAATTTGAGGCAGAGATTGCCCACCGCCGCCGCAGACGGGCGTGCTGTGTGGAGCGAGGTCGTGAGCATTGCGGACGTTCACGCGGCGTCGTACGTTCATTCCAGTTCGGCACGAACGTCGTTGACGTTTGCATTCAGCGCCGATGGAGAATCGTTCTACAACCTCATCCTCGCCAATGGACATCATCAGTTTGTGCACATGTCCACGCATGGTCTAGACGCGTGGACACCGCACGTCGTTGAGTCATTCGAGGAAGGTACGATGACGTCGGCGAGCGCGAATCTCATCGCGTACGACCACAGACCTGGATGGCACGCGTGCGCGTTCACGGTGTGTTGCTGGAACGAGAGGTTTTGCACCAAAATGGTGTTTGTCGCACGAGACGGGCGCTGCAAGCACGTGCTCATTCCAACAATCCACAGCGAACTTCTCGAACGTGTGACGTTTGTGGATTCCGGTCGGCGTGTACTCGTCCAGCTGTGTCGCGGCGGAACAAGGTTGTTTGCTGTGAGTTCGGTCGACGACCCCGACGCCATGTCCTTGACCTACATCGGAGGTGCGAGCAACAACTTCGTTCCGTCGATCGCCGGACACGTCATGTACTGTCCAAGAGGCCGTTTGGCGGCGTACGCGTTCGACGACGATTTGTTCAAAATAGTAGGCAACGACACAGGAAAGCAACTACTTCTTGCGACCACAGGGCCGGGCTTGACGATGGACATCGTGGGCGTGTCCGTGTTCGGACGCGTCGTGTTGCGCGAAGAAACGTGTTCGTTCCTCGTCGTGAGCCGCTACGCCGCGGTCGTCAGAGCCGTTCTCGCGACGCTCGGCGACGCGCGGTGGTCGCGTTTCTTCGTCGACAAGGACGGCGACCACGCCATTGTGTCGCGCATGCTCTCATTTTGTTGAATTACTCTCACATCGCGTCTACGTCGGGTACGGATAAAACGGCATGAGCGTTCCGTACCCGAGCGGGTACATCTGCACCTCGCGCACGCACACTCCCGACGCGTAGTTCAATTGCACCGTGTAGGGCGACCCCGCGCTCGCGCACGCGAACCGCACGAGCCACGTCGCCGGAGACGACCCCAGAACGCTCGTCGTCGTTCCAATCGTACACTGCGCGCTCGTCACCGGCGACGGCGCGCTGAGCGGGTTCGTCACCCACACGTACGCCGTGCTCCCAATCGCCGGCGCGTTCGTGAGCGTCGTTCGCGTCAGGCCGCACACCGCCGGAGTGTACGACCCGTCCGTGTCCCCCAGCCCCGTCTGGTGGAACGCCCTGTTCTGGACGTTGATCGCCTCGCACGCCTCTTCGGTCCAGACGCCCGCGTACGGCGAGCTCCCGTTCACGCACGCGACCTCCGACGGCATCAGCACGCCGCACGACGGAGCGTCGATGCACGTCGGCCCGAACTGGACGCCGCGCGACACCCAGTACCACGAGTTGTCCGACACGCCCGTCAACGACCCCGTTCCTGGCTCGAACGCGTTCTGCGCGAGGTCGAGGAAAATAGGGTACTCCTCGATCAGCGCCACCACCTCGAGAAGCTCGACCTGGTTCACGTACGACGCGAGCAGCGCGCCGTGCGCCGCCGCGAGCGCAATCGCCGTCGCGTCGTCGACGTACGTCAGCGGTGCGAACTCGCTCGGGTCGACGTACACGTACGGGATCTGGCCTTGCAACGAGTCGTAGCGGAACACGCGGCCGTAGTCGCTCCCGAGCTCGAGCAGCGTCGTCCACATGATCAGACCGAGCCGGCGCGTCTTCACCGAACACTGCGTCGTCGGCGACCCGAAAAAGTCCGTCGTGTAGCAGTACATCCCCATCTCGCCGCTCGGGTCGGTCGTCGTGCGCACGACCAGCCCGTTCGGCGCTTGCGCCAGTCCGTCGATCCCGTTGTACACGAGCTTGCCGTACGGCGTCACCACGGCCGGCGCGTCGCACGCCTGGCCCGTCGTCGGCGCCCCGCAAAAACACTGACCGAGCTGCGTCGCGCCGTACAGACGCATGTCCTTCTCCGTCAAAATGCAGTGGTTGTACGGCGCGTTCGACTTGATGGCGCGCTTCGGCGCGAGCTTCGGAAGAAGAGCTTGCGTCACGCCGCACGCCGCGAGCGTGCCGTTGTCGCTGATCACGACGGGGTTGAATGTCACCACCGATTGCGGCGGCGCCGTGACGTCGAACCCGAGCACGAGGTACTGGAAGTCCGGCACGGTGTGCACGGAGAACGGAACGTTGTCGACGTTGGGCGGCACCAAGAACGACCCGACGCGGAACTGAGACCGCACTGGCGGGAGTTCCATCGTCGGGCTCATCTCGCTCAGCCACACCGTCACGTTCGGAGCACACCCCCCGTCGTCGCACTGCACGGTGATCGTCCCCGAAATCCACACGTCGACCCCGGCCGTAAACACGTACCGCGTCGTCGTCCGGCCCGTGTTGAACACGTGCGTCACGTTCGAGAGCGCCGTGTACGTGACGGCGCCCAACTCGTTCGACCCGATGATCGTCAGCTCGAGGTCGATGTTCGGAGGCGGCGCGCCGCCTTGCGTCCACGTGATCTGGTCGACCGGGCGCCACAACGCGCCGCACCGCGGCTGCTGCCGCGCCTCGGCCGGCGAAAGAGTCACGCCCAACAACCCTGGCGCGAGCTGGCTCAGCGGGAGCGTGTTCTGGTCGCCGATGACCGCGTTCGGGTTGCACGCTGCCTGGTCGTACGCGCACAGACGCTCAGGGATCGCCGTGGCCTTTGGCACGACGACGCCGCACTCGATCGGCGGAAGCTCGAGGTTGAGCGGCAAGAACGTGTTGGCAACGGCGCCCGGACTGAGCGACCCCAACTGAGTCGACAGACCCTGGTTGAACTTCTCGCGCATCGTCGGGATCGCAGGCCACAAGTAGATCGATTGATTCAGCAAGTACTCGCGCGTGGTGTTCCAGTCTTGCGGGTTCGTTCCCGCGATGAGCGCGAGCGTCCCGTTCTGCTGCGCCTCGTACGCGCGCTGGTTGTACGCCGTGAGCTCGGACGCGTACTCGGCGTAGCACGAGGACGTGTTGACGGGCCGCGCGAACCCGCCCACCGCCGCCGAGTTCGTGCACTCGTCGCACACCATCCCGTTTTGAGCCGTGAGCTTCGTGTAGTCGAGCTGGCACAAGTACTGCATCGGGCGCGTGCACGGGTACGCGATGATGAACCCAAACAGGTCGGACATCGCGCTCACGATCGCGCAGTCCGACACCACCCACTGCGTGTCGAATAGGTCGTCGCGCTGCGTCACCATCTGGTTCGCGTAGTACCGCCACCACGTCTCGGGGTTGCCCGCGCGCCCGAGCTGGTACAAGTACACGAGCCCATCGCCAGGCGGCGTGACGATTCCGATGTTCGGGTTGTCGAAGCGCAACAGAACGGGGAGCTGCGTGAGCCGTCCGTCGTTGAGCGTCGCGACGTCGACGACATCGCGCGTGCCTGTGGCCGGATCGATCTCGACGCCGACGGCCGTGGTCTGGATCGTTGGGAGCTGGTCGCCGCTCCTCGGCCCGACGTTCGCGTCCCAGTAGAACTGCGTCGAGAACGTGAACGGACACGAGTCGCACTCGGGGATCGGGTACCACGTCGGTTGGGGGGTGTACGAGTAAATCGAGCCGGGGATCGCCGGTGTCGGGGCGCCGACCCAATCGGTAACGGGGTCGATCGTGCGCACGCGCGACGCGCACACCGCGAGCTGTGGCGACCCGTCCGCGCTCGTGATTGGCGTGAGCGGCATGAACCCGAGCGCGCACGTCGTCAAATTGTGGTTCGACGTCAGTGGAAGCCGCGCGGGGTTGACGGCGCCGGGCGGGAACCACACGCCAGGGTAGCACCACCCGCCGACTTGCGACCCGGCAAAGTCATCGTTGCCGAACCCGACGCCCACGCGCCCTGCGCCGAACGACGTCAGCTGCCACGCGTGCACAGCTTGCGTACCGGCGTAATTGAAGATGTTCGACAGCAACGAAAAGAAAGGCGGGAGTTGAGTGAACACGGGGTAGTGCATCGCGCGCGACACGAGCATCTCGAGGCCCATGCACATGTACGGGTGGCTGAGGAAGCCGAGCGTCTCGGCTCTCGTGGTGTTTGCATCAAGCAGATTGGTGAGCTGCGACGGCGGCGGCGGCGAGGCCTCGGCCTCGACCTGCACGGTCGCAGAGTACCACGGCGCGGGCGGCATGAACGTGAACGCGAGCGCTGTGCTCTGCGCGTTTCCGGCCGAGAACCGCGTGTCAGGGAAGACGTTGTAGATGTCGGTCACCGAGACGCACGAGTCGTCGTACGGGTTGAGGTCGACGTTTGCCAAGTTCTGAGGGTACAGCGCGTCGCTGCGCGACGTGACGTACGGCGGGAACGCGTACCCCGGTCCGCCCGACACCACGAGCTGCTGACCAAACACAGGACCCGTCAAGTAGTTCACGCTGAACTGCGTCTGGTACGACCCGGCGTCGGGGATCGCGAGGCCGCTCACGCCCTGGACGTTCACGACGCAGTTGGCGCCGGTGATCCTAAAAGACTTGATGTTGTCGTGCATCCCGGGCGGGACGTTCCAGTACACGATGGTGTTGTCAAAGACGGCGACGAGCTCGCCGGTGACGGGCGTTCCGTCCGACCAGTACTTGGGCGTAAACGGTGCGCCCTTGAAGAACTGGTAGTTCGGGACGGGCTCGTTGAGCGCGCCGCCGCGCACGTCCGCCGCGTTCCCGAGCACGTTGTTGTTCCACGACCACTCGAACGAGTACGACTGCGCGCGCGTTCCGCCGTAGCTCCCCGCGCCGTTGCACTTTGTTCCCTCAAACACCTCGATCTTGCAAAAGTTAGGCGTCGTGCTCGCCCACTGGTCGGTTGACGCGGCCTTGTTGGCGACCTGGCGCCCAAACACCGCGTCGGCGTAGCCGTACGTGTCGCCGAACGTCGCCACCAAACACGGGAACATGTCGATGTTCGCAAACGTCGGGAGGTCGTTCGCCGGGGTTGGCAACAGCGGGACGTAGATGCGCGCGTTCTCGGCGAGGATGCGACGACACGCGTACACGGCTTGTGCGAACACAGCAGAAGGAACGAGATCGGCGCCGAGATCGACGTCGGCCGTGATTGGCGCGAGGCGCCCCATCGACCTAAAGAACGCCGGCCACCCGCCCGTCAATTGCGCAGAGTCCCACTTGCTCAAGTAGTCGGTGCGCCGCGGCGCAGAGTAGTACGCGTACGGGAACCGCGCGCCGCCCGCCTCGAACGTCGACGGCGTCACGAAACGGCACCCGACCGAGCGGCACGGAAGCGAAAAGAAGTCCGACACGAGATACAAAAGCTTGCGAAACACGTTGCGCAGCGCGACGATCACGGCAGGGTACGACGCGCCGCGGTGCGACCGGACGGCCGCGGCCATGTTTTTCGACTCTTGAGACACGTCCGACCCCGTCTCGGTGATGCCGTTGATGACGGCGAGCCACCCGCCCGTCGTGAGGCACAGCGCGTTCGCGTCGCCGTACGACAGAGCCGGTTGCTGCGTTCCTTCCAAGACCAAAAACTTGTTGGCGTTGCTCGGGACGTCGTCGCCAGGCAAATACAGCTGCTTGTCCGACCCCAAGAACTCTTGCATGAATTTCTGGTCGGGGGTGTTCGCGCATCCCGGTGTGGTCGAGCGAAGAACGAGCTGCTTGTACAGCCACGTCGACGACGAGCTCACGGCGAGCGACGTTCGCTGGTACCCGAACACCTTGGCGATCTGGATTTGGATCGGCACGGACGCTGCGCGCAACACAAACGCCGAGACGCTCGACGGAGAGAGCGGGACCGTCGGGACGCAGCACGCCTCTCCTCCGAGAAAGGCGGGCGGAGCGCATCCGCGCAGCGTGGTGAGCGAGCCCGCGGGGATCCAAATCGCGCCCGACACGCTCGAGCACGAGCTCTGCTTCCACGCGGTGCACCCCGCGCTCACGGCCGAAGCGGTGATGCCCGAGCCGCAGTTCTGGAGGTACCCGATCGGCGAGAACGCTGCGTAGTCGAGCTGCGAGTAGATTGGAATGCAATAAATGTCGTAGATGGCCCATTCCGACGAATCCGTCCCGCCCTGGTCGAGCTTCAGCGACGGGCACACTGGCAACAACGTATTGACGTCGAGGATGTCGAGCGTGGCGCGCGAAGGGGGGTAGCACACGCCGAGCGCGTCGCACGCGCGCGCGTAGATGCGCAGCTGCGTGAACGTGCGCACCGCGCCCCATTGCGCCTCGAGTCGCGTCGACGAGTCGAGCTGGACGTACAGCGGCGTGTACACGCGCATGTCGAAGCCGTTGAGCTGCGCGGTGATCACGACGGGGTCGTAGCCAGAGCCGAGGGTCGCGTTCCACACCACGTCCTCGAACCGCCACGGCGACGCGAACGTGTACCTGTACCCGATGGTGGCGGTCGAACCGGCGTACGGGAGCATGCAGCACGGCGACGCGGGGTTCTCGCCGGGGTAGACGCACACGCACCCGCCGAGTCCTCCGAGCGCGACCTCGTAGACGAGCGCGGCGCGCGCGAGCGCGGCCTGGAGCGCGCCGGTGACCGAGTTCAGAATCGGGAGCACGACGTTGATGTACGTGGCGTTGTCGACGCCGTAGCCCATGAGCGCGAGCATCACCTCGTTTTGGAGCTCGAACGACTTGTCGTCGGGGACGTCGACCCACGCCTCCGGCTCGGAGCACCCCGTCTTGTAGTTGCACCCGAGCCCGTTGATCTGCGAGAGCGGGCAGTTGATTTTCAAATAGCAGTTGTCGGTTTCGAAGCGCGAGTAGTCGGGGGCGTACCCTTGCGACACGCCGTCGTTGTCGCACCCGCACGTCCCGTCCATCCGATCGACGCCGTGGTTGTTGCACACGTACACGTGCGGCGTACCGCCGTTCGTCGCGCACGTTCGCGACGACACGCACTGAACCGTTCCGGCGAGCGTGCACGGGATGTTGGCGCACCGCTTGAGCCTGTTTTCGCCCGGGCAGCACTCGGCCCAGAGCGGCGCCTCGGCGGGGTCGGGCCCAACCGGCACGATCGGCGAGGTGGGGTCGCTCGGCTTTCCGCAAAAGGCGATCCACTCGCCGGGGATCGGAACTCCCAAATCGTAGTACGCCGAGCCCGTGCGCGGGTCGCGCTCGCTCCACACGAGCTGCTGGCTCGCGGGCGACGAGCAGTAGTACTGGTCGCACGCGCGCCCCCCGAACCCGTTCGACAACAGCTCGGACGGGTTGGTGATGTCGGAGATGTTGGCGGTGGTCGAGATCGGGTCGCCGCACGCGCACGCCCATTCGGGAGGGCTCGTGTAGTCGATGAGGTACGTGATGCCCTTGTTGCCACAATTCGGCATCGGGACGGTGTTTCCTTTGGCGCACTCGTCGACGGACGCGGCGCACCGGTTCGTGCGCGTGACGATTCCGCCGCTCCCCGACGGGGGACACTCGATGAGCTTGTCTTTGAAGTTTTGCTCGGGCGTGCCGGGGAAACACGCCTTGGGCGGACCGCAGTCGACGGCGGTGCAGTCGCGCTTGATGCACAGGCCGTACAAAAAGTCTCGCCAGTTGTTGTTGGGCGGCGCGAACCACGTGTTCGGGATGGTCTCGCACGTGGCGGGGTCGACGGCGTACGGCGTCGTGGCGCGGCACGTGAACGCTTCCGTCAAGATGAACGACGTCCACGGCGCGGCGCAGTCGCACGTTCCGTCGGACCGTTTCGTTCCGTGGCCGTTGCACGGGGCGTACAACAAATTCGAGAGCGCGGCCTCGCTCGAGTCGGCGACGCAGAACCCGTTGGCGATTGGGAGCGGGAAGTCGTCGTACGCCGTCTCGTTCGCAAACACAATCGTCTCGCACGTTCCGTCGGCCGCGGGCCAGCACGCCCATCCGGTGATGTCGTTCGTGAACGGGTCGCGGTTCACTGCGTCCGTGAACAGAATGTACTGCCCGAGCGGCCCTTTGGCCGCGTAGCCGCACGAGCTCTGCGCGAGCACGCCGGCGACGAGACGCTGAGTGGTGAACTTCGGGCCCCAAGGCGCGAACCGGTTCTGGACGCCGACCATCGCGAGCTGCGCGGTGACGTTCGTCCACGCGACGCGCGCGCGGTTCATGCGGATCACGTCGGCCGGACCGTACGGGATGTACGAGTTCACGGTGGTGGCGAACGGCGGCTGGCCGCGCAGAGGCGGGACGCTCATGAGCCAGTTGCCCGGCCGAGCGTCCGTGTACGGCTTGATGTAAGGCGTCGCGGGAACGGCCTTTCCGTACTCGCACGCGTCGCCGTCGAAACCGCGCTGGCACGCGCACGTGAACTGAAGGACGTTGACGCCCGTCTCGTCGCACCCGTTTCCGGGGTTGTTCCACCTGTTGCCGCACTCGCCGTTGACGGCGCACCGCCCGTTCTCGCACCGCTGAGTCGGGGGGTAGCACACCGCCGAGGCGCAGTCGGAGACGGGCATGCTGACGACGCGCCGAATGGGCGGGAGACCGAGCCGGACGACGACGACGCCGGGGTTCGACGCCACAATCTCGCCGACGGTGCGCTGCGAGTCGGGGAGCGACCCGTTGCGCGCGACGTAGTCGTCGTACGCTTGTTGCGCGTACGGCGCGAGGTCGCACGTGAGGCCTGGTGATTCGAGGTCGTAGCGCGTCGACGCGCCGCAGTCGGAGCCGTCCATGCCCGGCGCGCACACGCTCCCGATGGGCGGGACGGCGCTCGCGACGACGCTCGACGACGACGACACGAGCGACCATTGCCCCGTCGCGAGATTGAACACAGCGCCGGTGTCGACCTCGACGTTGGTCGCCGGATCGAGGAAGAACCACACCGTGTGCACAGACGCGGGAATCGACGCGCGCACGCCGAACGCCAAGAACTGAGCGTACTGCGCGTAAAAGTTGGCCGTGACGTACGGCTGCGTCGGCGTGAGCGTGGAGTTCGTCGGCGACCACACGACGACGACGGTGAGGTTCGTCGGCTGCGGAGGGAGCGTGAGGTTGTTCATCGACGCGGGGATCGAGAACACCGAGAACGTCGCGTCGGGCTGGACGTACCCAAAGTACACTTGGAACCAAACAGGCGGCAAGACGCTCGAGTTCGTCGTGACGGTGACGGTCTCGAACGTCACGTCGTGCTTCTTGTTAAAGTAGACGAGGTCGTTGCACGTTCCGCGGTCGGACGCGTCGTACACTGCGCCGTCGATGTCGAGGATGCACAGGTCGCGGTAGACGCACGTGGCTCGCGCCTCGACCGACAAGTTCATGAGCTTCGACCGCGCAACGACGGTGTCGAGGACGGACTGTGCGTCGAGGAGCGGGATCGGCGGAACGACCGCGGCCGTCATGTCTTTTGCGGCTGGAACGAGCACGACCGTCGCGTTCGCGGCGGTCGCGAGCGTCTGCGTCTGCGCGCACGCGCACACCTGGTCGGAGAACGCCGTGAACGTTCGCACGCTCATTGGGTACGGCGAGAGCAGCCGAACGGCGCGAACGGGCGGCAGAGCCGGGTCGAACGCGACGACGACGCGCTCGTCGTCGTTCGAGCCGAACGCGTCCGACAAGAACGACCCCGCCGTCGTCCACCCCCCGAGCGGGTCTGCGAGCACTTGCAAACGAATCAACACAGGAACGACGCCGATGAGCGTCGAGTTGTCAGCAGAACGCATCGCGAGCGCGCTCGCGCGCATGTCGACGAACACGCGCGCGACGCTCTTTGGTTCGTCGGTGAAGCTCATTCGGAGCCACACGGGCGTCTCGGGAAGGTTGAGGCTCGACGACCACCACGTCATGGAAAAGTCGGCCGCATCGGACGCCGTGGCGTTGTTTGACGAGGCAGAGTACGCGACGTTCGAGCGCAACGCGAACCCGGGCGGCGAGAGCTCGGCGACGATCGTTCCCGACCACGCCGCGCCGAACGAAAACGTAAACGACGTCCACGTGTGTTCTTGCGTCGTGTTGAGCACGGCCTCGACCACGTCATCGACGCACGGCGACACCGCGAGCGTGATGGGGGTGGTGTAGGCGTACGACGAGACGTTGGCGGTCGCGACGACGCTCGGAACAGCACAACCGGCTTGCGCGTCGCCCGTGAACACAAAGCGCTGAACCTCAGGGATGTACCCCGTCGGCGGTTGCGGCGCGATGGTGATGGTAAGAAAAGACGAGTTGGCGGCAGACGGAACAACGAGCGTGACGTTGCTCAACGGCTGCGCGCTCGGCGGGGGCGGAGGTGAGAACGCGCACGCGCACGCGGTGGTGGCGTTCTTGACGTGCTCGGCTATGGTGGCGGCGAACTGCGCGGACGCGAGCGCGTCGCACTCGCACACGACGTCCGACCCTTGCGTCAAGTCGATTGCCACCGCGCACGCGCACGTGAGCCCGCTCGCGCACGCGCACGACGCGCCGACGGACGTCACGTCGCACACGCAGTCGCGCTCGTCGACATCAACGTTCCGGACGACGACGGCCGCGTCGTATCCGATCGGGCACCGCGCCGCGCGAACGGCGAGCGGGTCGTCGGCCAATCCGCCGAGGAACTGTGACCGCGACAAGAACCGCAGCGACGTCGTTGGAAGAGCGAGAACGCCGTACCCACCCGACACTTGGACGGTGGTGATGCTTCCGTTGAGGCCTCTGATCTCCGACGCGCCAAGGACAATGCCGCGCTGGTAGTGAAAGATGCCCGACTGCGTGAACGGCGCGACGACGTGGTCGCCTGGCGCGAACGCCGACCGGCCCAAATCGGCGTTCGACCCGAACTGCATGTTTTGCGTCGACACGTTCGTGTTGGTCAGGAACACCGTCACCGGACACGTGCACGGCAAGGTGATGTCGGCGAACGCGAGCGCCTCGATCGACACGATGCGCACGGGCGCGACAGCCGACCACACGACGTCGAGCGACAACGGATCGACGACGAACTGAACGGCCCACGTACCGGGATCAAACGCCGCGCGCGACTGCGCGACGGGCGCGAGGTTCGCGGCCGTGAGCGCGTAACGCGCCGTGCGCACGAAAAATAACGACGAAGAAAACGCGCGCGTCGCGTTCACCGTGCACGCGCTTCGTTGGACGCGCCACCCCGACGTGAGCGCCGAGGAGTCGGGGAGGTCGAAGCACGCGTACACGTTTTGATTGAGAGAAAACATCGTCGAGGAGGTCGAGTTCCAGAAAAACGTGCACACATCGAGCGCAGACATGCACGTGTCGAGCTGGACGGCGTTGGTGAAGGGCGCGAGGCCAGTCGTTGCGAGCGCCGACGTCACGGCCTTGTTTGGCCCAAGCCCGCTCAGAAACAACACCGTCACGTTTGTGAACGGAACGGGCGCGAACGCCGAGGCGGGCGCGCCGAAATCCTCAAACTCCGCGACGTACCCGAGCGTGTCGCACACGACGAACGTCCCGTCGCGCGTGTTGCGCAGCCGAAACCTCCGCCACACGTCGGGCACGGGCGCGGTGTTCGACCCCGCCGCTTCGCCCGCTTGTTGCGCGCCCCAGAACGGAACGGGGAAGACGACGACGGACGACGCGATGGCGCCGGGGCTCGTTCCCGAATTGACCGCGCGCATCGTGAGCGTCGTTGGCGCGGCGCTCGCAGACGCGTCCGCGTACGATTGGGCATCGAAGCCAGGGAGCGTGTAGTTTGTTTGCGGCGCGTACGCGATGGTGGTGATGGTGGTGGCGGTTCGCGTTCCGGTGGTCGCCGACCCGGCCGACGCGCTGATGGGCGCGAACGTCTGCTGCCGCCCCAAGAACGCCACGCTCGACGTGACGTTGAGCCCCGACGCAGCAGAGACGGGTGCGACTTCGAGCAAGAACCACACGAGTTGAGTCGGAGGGCGGAACACGATGCGCGACGCCGTCACCGTCCCGTCGTCGTCAACTGCGAGGTCGGTCTGGTTGTCGTCGAACACAAAGGTGTTCGGCAAGACGCGCGCGAGACAGTCGGCGAACGACACCGATCGCGACGCAAAATCGCACCGTTTCGACGCGCGCACTTGGTCGTAGAACGGCCAGTCGAGCGTGGCCGTCGTGAACCCGAGCGAGCACGTCCCTCCCGGCGCGTTGGGCGCGATGGGGCTCGCGGCCGCGCTCGACGCGACGCACGTCCCGTCGGCGCACCGCCACGGTCGGGCGGACGGACACTGCTCTGGCCCGACGGTCGGGCACGGCGCCGCTCCGCCCGACGTGCACTGGCTGAACGTCGCGCGCGCGACGGCGCACGCGGCCGAGAACTCGTACTGGTCAGGGTGGTTCGGCGACGCGCACGTCGTTCCGCGGCCGTTGTACACGCCGGGCGGCTTGCACACGCTGTAGCCAGGGGCGCACACGACCTCGCAGTTGCCGACACACGTCGAGACGTTGAGCTCACGCCCGAACCCGACGTCGTGGTGTCCGTTTCCGGCGCAAATGGTCTTGACGCCGTTGACGACGTACTCGGGACACTTGCCGCGCTGACACGCGACGCCAAAGTGCTCTCCGTCGCACCGGCACGCGAACGCCGTGGTCGAGAGCCCGTCCTCCGACAACTTCCCCTTCATGAGGAAGAGCGCGTTGCCGCTGACGACGAGCTGGCCGCACTGCGGTTGGTTGAAGAAGTCGAGGTACTGCTGGTTCGACGCGATGACGCGCTTGAGGTTGTCGGAGAAGAGCGCGAGCGTCGCGGGCTGCATGAGCGAGAACGGGTTGAGGCACTGGCACCCCGTGTTTGCCTCGTCGTACGAGCCGTTGTAGAAGAGCCCGACGGTTTTGTTTCCGTTTCCGGCGCAGACCGCACCGCCGATGAGAAACGGACACCCCGTAAACTCGCACGCGGCTCCGGTCCACATGCCGGTGCACTGACAAATCGGGACACCACCGAGGTTTCGGACGGCGAGGACGGCGTCGACGTTTCCCCACGCGCGGCTGAGCTGCGCGTACTTGGCGTTGAGGCGCGACACGCACGCGGGGTAGAGCCACCCGCGCTGCGTGGGGTGCGCGTCGCCAGGGGTCGCCGGCAAATACAAACACTCGTCGTAGACCTCGTCGAACGTCATCGGGTTCGGGACGCCGCGCCCGTTGCAGAAGGTGTCGGTGTTGGGGTCGTACGCGATGGCGGTCGGCGTGACGCCGCAGTTCTGGCCGCTGAAGAGCGCGTTCGTGCACACGCACTCTCCGAAATCGCCACAGTACCCCTGGCCGTTGCACAGCTGTCCGTTTGGGCCGTTCGGGCACTGTTTCTGCCATCCTGGAACGGCGGAGATGAGCGTGAAACACACCCAGAAGACGACGATGCCGACAAAGAGCCCAAACGCGCGCGCGACGTAGAACTGGTTCCACTCTGATCGAAGCTTCGGCTCCCACCGGCTCGCGTGTTTGTCTGCGCGGTGGTACACGTCCATGGCGGCCAACCGATCGGGGGTGTTTTGGAAATCGGCGCCCCCGCCGCCGAGACGCGCTTGGCTCGCGAAAGGCGCGACGTCGCGCAACGAGTTGACCTGGTCTCCTTCGACTCCGGCGTTGGCGTCCGAGCCAAGAAGCGGCGTTTCAGCATTTTGGACTTGGCGCAAACGGCGCAACAACGCGCCCGGACGGTGCGTTGGCGTCGGCGGCGTTTGCGACTCGAGGTCGAGCACGGGGGCGGGCGCGCTCATCGTCGCGGCGTAGTGCGCGCGCGAGCGTTTCGGTTTGGAGCAATCGTTGTTTTTTTAGTCGCGCGCGGCGACGAGATAGGCACACGAGCTGCACATCGTGTCGGTCGTATGTTCGCGAACACACACGCACGATGAAAAAACGATCATGGTGGACGAACTCGTGTTGAAGCCGGTTGGGGTGAATGTGAGTAAAATCGGCGCGGTGTCGCCGAACGGCCGCTACGTGCTCGCGTCGGGGTTTTACAAGAAATTCTCGTTCGTCGTGTTCGACACGCGCACGGGCGCACAAGTTTCGGTCGTTCCTGCGTTTTACGACGAAATCATCGACCATCTGACGTGGGCGCCCGACTCAAAGGCGGTGATGGCGACGTCGACGCACGCGTTGTTTCTGTTCAACGACGTCGTCGACAATCCGCGCGACCAACCTGATTTGCTCTTGACGGTTGACGCCAAATTCGTTGCAGTGTACTGTGCTCCGAACGGTCTCTTTTTCATCGCCGACCGCACCGGTGCTGTTGTAATGTGGGATTTCGAGACGCGGAGCATGTTGACGAAACTCGAGTTCAACCATCCGCGCATCGACCACGCGTCGATGACGCTCGTGCGGACGCACTTTGTGATGTGCTCGTTTGGCATGCCCGACGGGTCAGACGCGACGCACGCGCACCTCGATGTGGTGAATGTCAAGACGGGAAAACGAATTGTCGCGAGCGAGTTGTACGCCGAGGGCGACACGATCAACAGCGTCGACGTCGCACAGAACGGACGCACAGTCGTCCTCGTGTCGGGCCCCGACCTTCACCTCGTGCACCTCGACGCGACCACGCACGCCCCAAAGAAACCGACTAAAATCTTCGATAGCAAACGTATCGCCAAGGCGATGTTTTCGCCCGACGGACGGTTTCTCGTGTGCATCGCCGAGTCGCCGCGCACAACGTTCGTCACGAACGTGCACGTGTGGGACCTCGAGACCGGACGAATGCACGCCCAGTTTGATTCGTACGACTACTTGTTGTCGTTCTCGCCCGACTCGCACTACATGTTTTACAGCAACCCCGACATGGACCTCGTTCGGCGTCCGATGAGCGTCGAGATCAGCGCGCTGCACGTGGCCGCGGCGCACCCGCCTCTGCCCGCCATCATGAGCGACGAAGAGACGGAGCGGCGCCCGCGCTCCATGGTGTCGCGGAGACCGACGATCGCAGGCCCGAATGTGGCCAAACTCGTCGGTCGCTACGAAATGGGTTGATTGTGAGCGAACGTATCTTTGAAATCAGTTCACACGTAAAAAAAAGATGGACCACATTGAGACCGTCGTCGCGCTCGACGCATTCATTCGCGTCGCCGGGTTCGTGCGCGGCGGAACGCGAGCGGTCTTGTGTTGCGAGAACGGGACCGTCTACGTGTGCGACGTGCGAAGCGGCCGGGCGACGCGGTTTAAGATCAAATCAGGTGTCAGATACGCCGACTTCTCGCCGGATGGAAACGAAATAATCGCTGCGTATGATCAAACGAATCAGAAGCGGTACTCGCTTGAGACCGGGCAATTTCTCTCCGACGAACACACGACGATGAGCAGGTACACTGGCTCGAACGAATATTTGTACTCGCCCAACAGTCGCTACTTCGTCACGTTTCTTGGCCAAAATATCATCTTTGTGTACGACATGCATGTCGCCGGCCCTCATGAACCAGCGCGTCTCGAGATTCCGGGCCACCAGAATGTGTACTCGGCGCGCTTCTCACCAGACGGACGGCGCTTGTTTGTTGCTCAGCGTGACGGTACAATCGCCGTCATCGACACGTCGGCTGCGTCTGCGCGCGACTGGCGCCTGACGGGGCGACTCGACAACCCAGTCGAGCGCGCAGCACCGAACGCAGTTATGCGCCGGTTTCAAATGGCGATGTCGCAAGACGGAAGCACGCTGTGTGTCTCCGTGATTGCGTCGCGGTCTCACGAAGACTTCAACAACGAAATAAACATCGTACGCGTGTACAAGTTCAACGCCGACGGGTCATTGAAACGGTCGTACGAAAAAATGGGAAACAACAAGCGCGAGTTTTACAAACCGGATAACTCTCATTTGACTCTTTCGCCCAAGGGATCATACGCAGCGGAAGGATTCGTGAAACAAGGACACAACGGTCGGAACGAGATTCACATTTACGACACGGCCACCTGGTCGCTTCGGCGCGTCGTACCGTTTGAAGCGTCTGACCATTTTATTATGGCGGACATCATGTTTTCCGCAGACACCCGCAAGCTCTACTTTGCGACGTCGTTCGGCAACGTGAAGTTCGTCTACCTGTACGGCGCGTTCCACGACGCGATTCTTGCCTCTCTGGGACACCCTGTCTGGTCAGACTTTTTCGTACGAGACGATGGTGACGGCGCGCATGTAACGCGAGTCGCAAGCATGGTTGGGATTGGCGGGATTCAACAAGAGTGAACACAACGCAACGCAACACCGTCTCGTCTTGCCGATGATGCACGTTCGTGTCCCGCGCGAGCTCGCTCGTCGACGTTCGGTCGCAGCGCTCCAGCGCGCGCACGAGCGCGCACTCGCGGCGCGCGAACACCTCAAGACGACGATCGCGATTCGATCGTGGCTCGCGTTCATCATGGTGTTTCCGTTTGTTTGCGTCGCTTCGACGCCGGTCGTCCCAATCAAGGTGATCGACGACGAGCGACCATCGTGGTTGGCGGACGATGGGCAGGACATGCGCGATTACGATTGAAGAAGCGACGAGATCACATGGCCTCGACGAGGAGTCGCCAGTTCACCCACGGCGCGCCTCTCACTTTGAGCTTGCGCAGCGCGCGCGACGCGTGGCGCGCACACGACGAGCAAAACACAATCTCGCCGAACCGCGGTCGCGGCGGAGGTAGCTGGAACGCCGCGACCGTCAGCGCCGCGTTCTTCTCTGCGCGCTCGCCGCACCGAGCGCACGTTTGCTGCATCTCGCGCCGGGCCTGTTCGGCCGCGTTCGCGTCGCACGACCCGCACGTCAAACCGTTGCGCCGTGTCGAGAACGCATCCACCGTCGTCGCCGCGCCACACTGCCAGCACAGCCCCACGAGCTCGCCCGCAAACTCGAGAAGGCGCCCGTGAAGCACAAACGGGACGCACGCGCTGTGCTTCGTGACGCGGCGGTGCTGCCGCTCGACCTCGCGCGACAATCCACGCCCTCCTCCTCCTCCTTCGTCGCGAGCACCGAGTCCAAGCCCGTTGTCAAAGTCGTCGGCCGCCGCGTCGATCGTGTCGTCTGAATCCGATGCCGACAACGATTGCCGCGCGTCGTTCTCGCGCGCGTTCATCTCGGCCTCGAGCAGAGCCGCGCGCTCGCCGCGCGCGTGGCGCGTGGCCGCGCGACGTTTCACGCACACGAGCTCGCCCGTGAACGCGTCGAGCTGCATGTCGCCCGCAGTCACGCGCGCCGTCGCGCACGCGCGCGCGCTCGAGCGGTCGCGCGCGCGCACGACGGGACACTTGATCGCCGGACACGCCGCGCAAAGCACGATGGTTCGGTTGAGGCTCTTTAGTCCCGCGCGCGCGTCGTCGAGGTCGAACCAGTGCAGAGGCATGCGCACGAGTCGAGGGTCACGTTGATGTTGATGTTGATGTTGCTCTTGAAAAGACGACGTCGAAAACGAGAGACGCGTCTCGCGTTCGACGGCCTCGACGAACACGGCCGACGTTGGCCACGCGGCGGCGGCGGCCGATTCGGCGCTTGCCCACCCCCCCTGACGGAACGCGCGCTCCTCGACGAGCGCTCCGAGTTCGGCGTCGGCGTCGAGCTCGGCAGCGCCGCGCGTCGCCGCAGAGCAACACGACACCCACACGAATCGGCGAAGCGCGAGCGCGACGACGGTCGGACACGCCTCGGCAATGGCGGCGACGCGCCCGCGCGCGCCCGCGCCCAAAAACGTCACTCGAAGCGCGAGCGCGGCGCTCTCGACGTGACCGTTGCGCGCAAAGAACGAACACAGCGCGACGGCGACGAGGTCGCACGTGTCGTTGTGAGCGACGAGCGGCGCGAGCGTGTGTGCGCGTGCGTCGTCATCGCACAAGACGCGTCGGAGGAGGTGTTGAATTCGCGTCCGCTTGGCGCGCGGCGCGGCGGCGCGCGCGAGGTGCGGCGCAACCACGCGCGGAACAAACGCCGCGGCGACGACGCGCACGAGCGCGGCGCGCGCGTCGTCGTGGCGAGCCGCGGAGCGCTGCGCCGCGCGCACGTACGCTTGCAGCGACGTTGCAAACGACGACGCCCAGATGTGTCTCGCGACCTGCGTGGCAGTCGACTCCGCCTCGAGCCACGACGAGACGCGCTCGTCGGTGTCAAGACGATCGGCGCGCGCCTTGGCGCGCGCGACCGTCGCTCGAAGCAGGTCCGGCGGAGTCGACCTAAAATCCACGCCGCGTTGAACGAACCGCGCGCGGTCGATGTCGACGTCGAGACGCGCCGACGTGTGCAACACGAACGGGTCGGAGATGCCGTAAAAGGCGTCGTCGGTCGCGTCGGCGTCTGTCGCGGTCGCAGTCGCGTCGGGCGGTGCGCCGCGCTCGATCATCGCGTGCGCGCCGTACTCTCCCGGTCCGATGAGCGAGCGGTACGGCTGCGCGCACCTCGACGCGCGCTCGTGGCGCGTGAACGCGTGCAGCCACACGTTGGCGACGCGAACGCGCACACACAAGACGCACTCTCGCGAGCGGTACTCTCTCGCGTGGTCGAACGCGTTGAGGCCCATCGCGCCGCGCGTGAGTCGGCGCGCCTCGCACGACGAGGCGTCGTTCGCGCACGGCGGACGGTTCGGGCTAAACACGAGCGCGGCGTCGTCTTCGGCACGCGTGACGACGGGGAGGACGACGGCGCCCTCGGCTGTTCGCGCGGCAGCGCCGAGCTCGGCGGCGTCGACGGCGAAGGCCCACGCGGCGACGACGCGCGGGAACTCGACGTCGAAGCGCGACGGGGCACGATGGCCGATTGTTGCGACGGTCTTTTCGGCGGCGGCGAGCCCCGACACAACCTCGCCGAGCAACTTGGCGCTCAAGCGCGACAGTTCGTAGCGCGCGGTCGGCGCGGCGTCGGACACCTCGACGACCGCGACGCCGCCAATCGACCCGTTCTCGGTTGACGTCGTAGCACTGTGCACGCGCGCGGCGGAGAGCGCGACGGCGACGTCGGTTGCATGTGTGCTCGGCGCCGCTCGCAACACGGCGAGCGCGGCCGCGGCGCTCGCCTCGACGTGCCGCGCGTCGTACCACATCGCCGCGCGTTGGCGTGTGTGCGTACGTACGTACGGCGGACGACGAGCACGACCAAAAAGAGAAATGAGCGCCGCGCTCACACGAGTGGTTCCTTTGTCGGATGTCGACAATAGTGCCATCTTTGCTATTCCGCATCGCGATTCACGTGGCGAGGATTGCATCGTCGTATATTATGGTCTTTCATTCGCAGTCGTGCCTCTGCGCACGCTGAATGTGCGCCGCGTCGCGCGGCCGCATGAATACGAGGTTTTGTCGGCCGTATCGGTCATCGGAACAGACGAGTGCATGTTGGTCGGCCCCAGCGGAGTCGTATTGTTCAACGTGCACACACTCGCGTTTCGAAGGATTCGCGCATTACCCGCTTTGGCGCAGTCTTACAAGGCATACAATTACAGCCGCTTCATTTTGATTATATGCACGCAGTTCACTCGTCAATCGACGCGTCACTTCAACCCGTTCCATCAACGCACGTTCGTGACCATGTTTGTGTACGACCCAAGCACAGGCACGTTCGTGTTCGAACACGCAACGAAGACCGAGAACACCAGGCTCGACCTGATTGAAAATATGAGGGTTAACGACGGCATCATCTTTCGCGACTACAGCAAGCAATACCACGGTCCTGGGTGGACGGTCAAATTGTCGTTTGCGACATGGACGTTTGAGAACATTCCAACGCCAACACAAAACGAAGCTTATGAATTTGCACGCCGATACAAATCTGAGATGTTTGTCTGGCCTCCCGGTGCGTACAAGCCCTCGATCAACGTCGTCGACGACTTTTACTTAAGGAGAGTGAGTTTGTTCTTGAACAACGAGTTGATTATGCGCGCGGACTACGAGAACGACGACGATGTCTACGGCATGGTGGATTTCTTCTACATGCCGGAGAATCACCGGGTGTACGTCGTGTACGTGCGCAAATTGTACGTGTACGACGTTCTGCCAGCGCCGAACGCGGCTCTTCTCGCCGCACTTGGCCATCCGACGTTTTCGTACTTTTTTAGGCGCATTGACGGTGACCACGCCGTGGCGTGGGGCGTGATTGGATTTCTACCACATTCAAGCGGTGGTGGTGGTGACAATTGAAGTGTCGCAAGTGCATATATATGTGCCGCACCGCACTGTACAAAAAGAGAAATGCAGAGTACGATGATGAGATTTGTTCGTAGCGTGCCTCTGCGTACGCGTCACGATGCCGGCGGCCGTTGGTTGACTTGTATGCACCGCGACGCCGCAGGGTGCGATTACCTGATTGTCACGTACTCCAAGTTCTTGGTCGTCGTGAACCTTCGGACGTTTGATGTTGGGAGGTGCTACTTTGAGCCGCAAGAACTATCTCCACAGTGCATGAAGTCCATCATCGGAACGGACACGTGTTTGTTCATGTCTCGCAGCGGCGTAAGACTTTTCAACGTCCGCACGCTCGCGTTTGAGCATGTGTGCGACCTGCCTGAATCCTCCAATTACTTTGAGATTGTGCCATTTGGTGTTTTCTTCACGATGGTGTGGACAACGTGGGATCCACAATCGCGGTTTAACCTTCTCGTCTACAACTCTAAAACAAAATCAATTGTTTTTCAGAGAGACATTGGCGATTACCTAACAACCCGTTTGTTGTACGACAGAATGTCAGACGAGGGTATTCTGTACACGTCTGAAGAGTTTCCGGACATGTATGTGTTTCTTTCATTCAAAACAGGTCTTTTGACGCAGCATCAGAGGATAAGCGATGTGCCACGAGGCACGCGTGTGTTCAACTACGAGGACCCTGAGAGCAGGGAAGCTCATGCTTGGCCACCTGGCTCGCCCGTCGCACCATTTGTCTTCTCCTTTTCCAACGCCACGAATTACAATGCGTCGCTGTTCATACGAAACGCCGGAGGAAACTGCGTGGAAATTCCGTATTTCAACGAGTCGAACAACGAAAGGTTTATTAATTTCTTCTTCGTACCTCATACCAGGACGCTGTACGTCTTGCGCGAGTACGAGTTGTACGTGTACGATTTGTTCTGGCCAGAACGGAGAGCGGTCCTCGCGACGCTCGGCGATCCGGTGTGGAAGAAGTTATGGGAACGCGACGGTGACGACGCGCTTGGGAGGAAGGTGTTTCGTTATTTTGAAAGCGGTTGATGTGTGTATGTTCGTTTAAGTTGTACATAACCAAAACGATGGAGCCGCCGTACCGCCACATGCGTCTGACGCACACCATCCCGTTGCGCGCTCGAAACGAAGTCACAGGGTGGTCGTTCGCCATCATTCACCGTGACTCAACTGGGAACGATCACATCATCGTTGGATTTGGATTCGTTCTCGTCGTCGTCGCGTTGCGGACGCTGAGGACTCGGCGCGTCAATTTTACGAACGCGTTCAATGTGCCAGGAGCCATGGCGTCGATGTTTGGGACGGACACGTGTTTCTACATCAGCAAAACCGGCATGGGGCTGTTCAACGTACACACGCTCGAGTTTGAGCAACTGCGCGAGACACCACGAAGCGCACTTGATTTCAAGGTCGTCGCGCACAAGAACTTGATTGAAATTATGTACTACGCCGTGACAATCGCCCAGCCTTATTATTGCACCCATGTGGTGTACGATTCATCGAAACGGAGGTTCGTGTACAACTGCAACGAACGAGGCTGCTTCACGACGTATGAAGCTGCAGAAGGTCTCGTGTTTGGATACCACAACGTCAACGGCGAAGCCGTGTACGCCGTTGTTCCGTTTGGAGACGACAACGTGCGCCTTGTTCAAAGAGAAGAACGGCCTCCGCCACGCGTTCTGAACCCTGGCGAGAGTGCGGCTCGCGACGCGCACACGTGGCCGCCAATGACGCCGACCGACCCGTTCTTAATATCTGTGTACGATCGAAACGGCGACATCTATGTTGCGCGACGCGGTTACGAAAACGAACATGGTGTGGACATCGTTCGGTTGTTCGGTACCACGCGAGATGCACAGGAGATGCGCATCAACTACTTCTACGTTCCGAGAACAAGGACGCTCTACGTCGTGCGCGACCGCAACTTGTACGTGTACGACTTGTTCGTCCACGAGCGAGCGGCTGTGCTCGCGACGCTCGGCGATCCTGCGTGGATGGCCTTTTGGGGTCGCGCCGGCGGCTTGGTTGGGTCGAACGTGTTTCGTTATTTCGAGTGACGGCGACGGCGAGTACTCGTGTGTTCATGTATCTTCGTTGAATCCACGAATCGTCAAAACCAAAATGAACGGCTCCGACTCCGATTCGGACGCCGACGCCGACGCAGAGCGCGCGACGAACAAAATCAAGATCAAGCGGTTGATTCCGATCGGCGAGGTCGCGTTCGGCGATCGCCACGTGTTCAGCACGGTGTTTCTCAGCACGACAGGTCCCAACCACCGCCGCGAGGCGCGCTACGCCATTGCGCGCACCTCAGATGCGCTCATCGTCGTCGATTTGCACGCCTTGACCACGTACACGGTCGATGTCCACCCGGCGAGGGTGTTCGTTGTCGTACAGCTCCCCGCCGCCAATGACACGTGCGCGGTGTGGACGTCAACGGGTATTTTCGCGCTCAAAGCGCGCACGCGCGAGATTCGTTCGTTTGTTGTGTCGGAGACAACGATGAAACCGCTCACGCGCCCGGTCCTTGGGTGGCAACTCTTTTGCTACGGGCGATACCTCTTGTTCACGCGTCCGAACGACGGTGCGTACGTCGAGAACCGATTCATGCTGTGGGACCAAACGACGCTCAACCTCGAACACGACTTTGTTCTCTCATCGCGTTTTTACATAAAGTGGCCGGACAACCACGTCTTCCGCGACGGCATGATCGTCGTGGAATACGTCAGCGCCGGTGCGGGCATACGCTCCGAACCACGCTACTACTTCGTTGACTTTGCAACAGGGCAACCGCGCGCGCTCGCCGCAGGTGCGCCCGAGTTGATTTTGAACGACACAGCACCAGCTCCAAAAGAAACCGTGACGTGGCCGGTGTACGCGGACGTGTTACACGGGAAGCAGTGGCGGCCGAAGCTGTACCTCTCGCGCGACGACGGAACGCGAACGCTGCTCGGACGCGCGGTCATCGCCGAATTCAAGAACGACACGTCGTACCAGTCGTTTGCAGACGCACCCGTCGGGCGCTTCTACATCGCGACGCGCACTCGCGTGCTCGTGTACGATCTGTACGCGGGCGAGCGCGCGGCGGTCCTCGCGACGCTCGGCGCTCCGACGTGGGCGAAGTTTTACGAGCGTGACGGCGACACGGCGCTGACAGTCCGCGTGTTTGGGTTCCTCGCCGGACGAGCACCAGCGCCGCCGTCGTGACTCGCGTCTTTAAACTCGAACGGGGACGTCGACTTCGACAATCTCCATCACCTCGGCGGTGTTGAGCGCGCTGAACGGCGTGAGCCTGATCGTGTGAAGGTCGGGCGGGATGTTGTTCGGATCGACCACGAACGAGTAGTCCACCGGTTTGTCTCCGTTGGCGCTCGACTCGCCCGGCGCAAAGAACACGCGCAGAGCCGAGATGCTCACGTTGCGCTCGTCGACCTCGGAGCGGTTCGGCTGGATCATCCCGTTCACCGCCTCGATGATGGCCTCTTCGTCTTCGAGGTCGCGCGTGTACTTGCACATGCTGTAGTCGCGCATCACAATCTCAGACACCATGTGGAACGTCTCGCACCGTCGCCAGTCGCCCGACGACGTCCCGACGAGCTCGACCGCGGGCGTCTCGTTCGGGTCGAGCTCGACCGAGTACCACACCGCGTGCAAATCGACGCGGTCCTCGTACGCGTCGGTTTGGTCGCGATCACGGTCGCGATCACGGTCGCGATCACGATCGCGATCGACAAAGTCGTCGACCGTCGCGTAGGAGTGTTTGCGCGCACCGCCTCCTTTCTCCTTGTCCTTGCGCGCATGCAACGACGACGGAGCAGGAGCGGCCTCGCCACGTTTGCGCGCGCGCGACTTGACGTGCTCGGCGGTCACAGCGCGCTCGGCGACGAGCCGGCGCGTCGTCTCGCACGCCGAGTCGCGGTAGTGCGTCCCGGCGCGAAACGACTTGATCGACCGCACCGGGTATTTACGTTCGCGCTCGCGCTCGTCGTCGCTCATCAGAGTGAAACAGTCGCGCTCGCGTTGCGGTGTGAATGTCGACCGAGACGAAGCACGAGCTGACGAACCGGTACGCGCGGTTTTCGGCGCCGACGCGCGACGAGTGGGAGGCGATCGTCGCCGACGCGAACAAGATGCTCAAAGAGCGCGGAGGGTACAAGAACGTTCCGCGCGTCGACGAGCCGTACGACGATGCCGCGGCGCGCACGAACAATGCCGAGGTGGCGAACTTTTTGCTCGAGCGCATGGACAACTACGTGCGAAACCCGCAAAGCAGGTCGCAAGACCACTACGCGGTGTTTGTGTGCGCGCCCGGCCACGCGCCGACGCTCCCCGACTCGGTGTACGACGCCAAGGCCAGACTCGCCGGATCGAAGCGCGTCGGGACGCTCCCAAACGGGCGCGACGAGACGTTTGACACGAACGACGGACTCGAGACGACGATTGAACGGTTTCCGCTCCCTCGCGTGAGCGACGACGGCACGACGATTGACGCGTTCTACACAAACGTCTTTCTTCTCGTCCTCAGCGCGTGGACGTAATTTTTTACGTTCGTCCACCCTCACCCCCTCTCTCGCTCTCTCTCTCTCTCTACAGCCTCGTGTTGGTGGTTGTGATGGTGAGCTGCGCGTTCTGGTTCGAGACGTAGTGAACCACAAAGATGCCCGTGAACGCCGTGTACATGACGTAGAGGACGAGCGACTCGATGGCGACGTGCATCGCGGCGAGGTTCGACAGGAACGCAAACGACGTGGTCTGCTCGCGGCGCGCGCCGTACGCGGCGGTGATGTCGGCGCTCCCGACCGTCGCGCCGCGCGCGCCGGCGCGCGCGAGCCGGCGCATCCGCGTCACGCGCGAGAACAGAGGAAGGAACCGCTCGTCGCCCGACATGAACAAGTACGCAAACGAGTAGAACGTGAACGACACGATGAGCACCCAGATTTGCAGAACGACGAACATGCCGTACACGGGCGCAGGGAAGTTGTGCGACTCGACGTAGACGATCCACATCGACGCCGACCACATCCCTGTGATGGTCGCGACGACGAGAAAGTCGAGCACGGCGCGCTCAATCGGAAGCCGAGGGTCGTCGTCGCCGAGGAGCGCCATCGCGTGCAGCTGCATCAAAATCGTGCGCACGTCGAGCATGCTCGTCGTCACGTCGAGCGGGAGTTCGGTCAAAAGGCGCACCGACGTGTCAATGAACACCTTGCTTGCGCTATCCATCGCGTTCTGCACCTCGGCGTCGGCCGGAACGACGCTCGCTCCAGAGCCGAGCACTTCGGGCTTCGGCATGAGCGCCGCCGCCGCGCCTTCGGCACCAAAACGCATCGACCTCAACGACGCGCTCAGGGCCGTGGTGATCGACTTGATCGTCGAGCCGACGCTTTGAGGCGACGTAAACGAAAACTGGTCGACGAGGTTCTTGTTCTGCATGAACCGCGCAGCGAACATGTCGGCGATGTTCGTGACCTTTCGGTCGAACTCGGCCATCGCGCCGAGCTGAACCGAGTAGCGCGTCGCGAGGTGCAGCGACCCCATGTACATCGCGTACACCGACGCCGCCGACAAAAGCGCGACTTGGAGCGAGCGCGCACCGCCCATGTTGAGCGCGATCACCGAGCACACCGACAGCGTCGCGATGTGCATTCCGGGGAGAAGCCACTCGCGCTCGTACGAGTCGTTGCTGACGAAGCGCAAGTTGCGCCCGACCACGCCGCGGAAGATCCACGCCGTGGGCCAGGTGTGCGCGGCCGCCGACGCGAGGTAGATGAGCGCGAGCAAAAACCCGAGCGCCATGAGCGCGGTGATTGCGTTCATTTGCACCGTCGGAACGGTCGACGTCTGGCCCCACACGCAGTTCTGGCCGCCGTCAATGTCGCAGTTCGTCGAGTTCCACGACCCGCTGTACTTGTAAAAGTTGAGCGTCACGGCACGGTTCGTAATGTCGCCGTGCGACACGAGGAAGATGCACATGACCGTCAAAAAGTACAAAGCGAACGTCGCGAACATGATCATGCCGTTGACGGCGTACACGCCGCGCACGCGCGCGCTCGTCGTCGGGTCGATCGGCGGCGCGCCAGCACTCTGACCGATTTGCGCCGCCGGGCGTCCGCCACCCGTGCGCAACGCAACAGCCAGGCGCCGCAACATCCCCGAGTTCTTGTCAACAATCGCCGCGTTCATCGCTGCGCGCTCGTACGCGGCCTCCGCGCGCGCAAGCAACCCCGTCCCAGAGTTCGCAACGAACCCCGTGCGCTGACGCATCTGCGCTGTCGACACAAACTCCGCGCCGCCTTGCATCGTCACACGTCAAACAGCGGTGCACTTTTTGGCGCACGGCTCGGTTCGGGATATAGCAGATGACTTTGCAGCGCGCGCTGCACGGCGCGTTCGATTCGTTCGTCGAATGTTTCGGGCTCGCGCGCGCGTTCCAAGTTCGGTTCTTTGACCATTTCGTCGCGCGGCGCATGCACGACGCGCTCGCGATGCACCCGCTCGTCGTCGTGCGCTTCACCGACGCCGCCGACTACGACGACGACGGAGACGACGCGCACTCGCGCGCCGATGCGTCGCTCGGAGTGTACGAGTTGCGTGTGCGGTTCGTGCGGTTCATGGTCGCCGGCGAGGCCACCGCGCGTCTACCAAAGGACGTGCGCGGCCACCGCGCGCTCACGCACGACGTGCCGCTGTTTGTCGAGTGCGCCGCGTCGCTCGTTCGCGTTGGCGCTGGAGCGCACGCGAACGTCGACGTCCTCGCCGAGCGCGTCGTCGCCGTCAAGTGTGCGCACTTGCCCGTCATGGTCGGAAGCTCGCTGTGCCGCACGCGAACGTCGCACGCCGACGAGCTCGGCGGGTACTTTGTCGTTCGCGGAATCGCGTACGTGCTCGTCACGCAAGAGCAGAGAGCGAACAACAACGTGACGCGCGTCGTCGACCCCAAAACGGGCGACTGCGTCGTGAGCGTGCGTTCGGTCATGGAGCGACGATTCCTCAACAAGGCCGTCGAGAAGTTGCGCCCACCGTCGGTGTTCAAAGTCGTCGTCGAAGCGGCGACGGGCCGCCTCCTCGCGCGCCACGCGCGCTTCGCCAAGCGCACGGACGTGCACGTGCTCGACTTGCTCGCTCTGTTTGGGGTTGCGCTGCCCGACCACCCGCGCGCTCGCGCGCTCGCGCGCGTTCACGGCCCTCCCGACCGCGCCGCGCCGGCGCGCGCGCTCACGTCGCCGACCGCCGACTTCTTCACGCACGAAATGCTCCCTCACGTCGAGCCGCCGACGCTCGAGGCCGTCGGGATGCACGTGCAACGCATGGCGCTCGACGCTCTGCTCTTGGCGGACTACGAGTACGAAGGCGACGACTCGGCGCCGCGACCCGACTGCATCGACGACGTGTCGAACACGCGTCTCGAGACGTGCGACGTGCTCTTGTACGAGCTGTTTGCGACACAGTTCGAGCGTTGGGCGAGCGACGCAGCTCGGTCGTTGCGCGGCGACGCGGCGCGCGTTGCGCGCGCGGCGCGCGAGGTCGGGTTCGGGGCCGACGCGGGCGGAGCGACGGCGAGCGCGATTTCGGCGGGCGCGCTCGCGGCGTTCCACTCGTTCGAGCGCGCGTTCGACGCGGCGAGGTTCACCAACGTTCTTCGCGACGCGATCGTGACCGGGAAATGGCCAACGTCGCGATCGGACGTGACGGAGATGCTCGCTGACGACAACGCGTGGCGCGCGCTCGAGCACGTGCGCAAATCGGTCGTTCCGACGGCCGCACGACCGATGAAGTCGGCGGCGCAGTTGTTCGACCCGACGCAGACGGGGTTCTTTTGTCCGATGCACACCCCCGACAACGAAAAGTGCGGCTTCGTCAAGCACGCCGCTTTGTGCGCGCTCGTGAGCGCCGACTCGTCCGAGGCGTTCACGCGCGAGGCGTGGGCGAGCGCGCCGCCCGGCCAAGACGACGTCGTTCTCGACGGCGTGCTCGTTGCGCGCGCAAAGGACGGGGCGTGGATCGCGCGGTGGATTCGATCGGCGAGAGGGCGCGTCGGGCTCGGCGTCGCGTTCGACGTCGGCGTCACGCACGTGCGGTCGGCGCGCGCGGTGTTTGTGCGCGCGCGCGCGGGACGGATGGTCCAAGTCCTCGCGACGCGCGAGCTCGTGCACCGCGCGCGCGCGGGCGCGGCTCTCCCGACGGCGTTCGGCGACCTCGTGCACGCCGGGCTCGTCGAGGCCGTCGACGCGCACGAGGCGTGGTGGGACTCTGATCGGCCCGTCGTGCTGCCGCTGACGACGGACGTGTTCGACGAGGTCGAGCACACGCACGCGCGTCTTGTTGGGACAGCGCACCTTTCTGTGCTCGCGTCGATGATGCCGTTCGCCGATCACAACTACGGCCCTCGCCTGTCGTTCTGGCTCAACATGGCCAAACAAGCGTCGCCACCGCTCACGTGGCTACCGGCGTCGC
This sequence comes from uncultured Salinisphaerales bacterium, assembly GCA_964581385.1. GTDB lineage: Bacteria > Pseudomonadota > Gammaproteobacteria > Nevskiales > Nevskiaceae > CAZOOK01. The sequence goes on along the minus strand of CAZOOK010000032.1, from coordinate 18,857 downwards.
ACGCACTCGAGACCGTCCAAAGGCCCGTCGCGACGACGCACGTCGCGCGCGCGGTGCGCGAGACGGGCGAACGATCGACGTTCTCGCTCGAGCTGACGACGGCAACAGCGACGGCAAGTCAATCGCTTTCGCACACGGCGCTCGGGGTTGGTCTCGTGGTGGTCGTGGCGCTGCACGAGAGCGCGCAAGAAGATTCGGTCGCAATCAAGCGCTCGACGATCGAGCGCGGGGCGTTGCGGATCATCGAGCGCGAGTCGTATGAGTTCGACATTGACCTCGACGCCGAAGAGGTCACGCCCAATCCAAAGTGTCAGAACGACGGGATCGTGCGCGTCGAGACGTACGTGTTTCCGGGCGAGGTGCTCGTGTCGAAGCGCGACAAGGCGACCGGGCGCGACACGTCGTGCCGCGCGCACCGTTTGCGCGGCGGGCGCGTCGAGCGCGTCGAGATCAGCCCCGCGACCGACGCCGACGCCTCGGCTAAGGGATCAAAAATACGGCGCGTGAAGATCGACGTGCGCACCGTCCTTGCGCTCGAGACGGGCGACAAGCTCGCGGCAGATTGCGGCCAGAAATTCGTGACGGCCGAGCTCGTCAACGACTGGGACATGATGGTGTCGCTGCGCACGGGCGCGCCGCCCGACCTCGTCATCAACGCGCACTCTCTCCCGACGCGCCTCACGCTCGGGATGCTTCTTGGGATCGTCTTTTCAAAGATGGCGTACATCAACGGAACGGGCGTGGTCGACGCGAGCGCGTTTGAGAGCGCGAGCGCGAGCGAATTTGGGGGGACGGTGCGATCTGACGCGGCGATGGACGAGTTCTTTGCGCGTCGCGCGTGTGGGTCGGACGCGCGCGAGAGGTTCATCGACGGCAAGACCGGCTTGATGATCGAGACGCCGTTGGTGTGCGGCGTGATGTACGTGCACCGCGAGGGGTCAAAGACGGCGGCGAACGCGGTGCGCGCACGCGCGCACGGAATGAAAGACTCGCTGACGAGGTTGCCGACGTGGGGTCGCGCGCGCGAGGGCGCGGTGCGCTACGGCGAGATGGAGAACGAGGCGATGGTGAGTCACGGCGCGTCGGCCGGGCTCATCGACCGAAACATGGACTCGGGCGATTTGATGGAGTACGTCGTGTGCGCGACGTGCGGCGCGTTCGTCGACGACTTGGCCACGTGTCGCGCGTGCGGCAAGAACGGCGATCCCAAAATAGTGCGCACGAAGCACACCGCGCGCCTCGCGTTCATGGAGCTCGCCGCCCTCGGAATCAGCGCCGCCGCGTTTCCGGCGAGCGGGTCGTGACGCAGCAGCTACGTACGTCTCCGACGATTGGGTCGACTAGAAAAAGAATAACAATCACAATTCAATGTCGCTCTCACTCTCGACCACTCCGTCTCCGCCACCCCCGATGTCGGCCGCACGGGCGAGTCGGCGCGCGGCTCTCGAGTGCGCGCTCGTGCACGTTCAGAACGGGATCGTGAACGACCTCGATCGCGCGGCGATCGCGCAGGCCCTCAAGACGCTCGACGTCCTCCTCACCACCAAGGACAAGTTGCGCATGTACGAGTCGGTGACGCTGTCGACGGCCGAGCGCGTGTTCCGCGCGATCCCGACGCAGTGGAGCGACACGTGGTCGATTTTGTCGCCCGAGGCCGTGCGCGTGCTGTTGCGCGCGTACTTGAGCTACGCGGCGTCGGTGCTCGGGTTCGACTTTGTGCAGGAGTCCGACGACGGCCACGAGTTTATCCGCGACAAGGTCGCGGCGGGCGCGCTCGCTGTGCGCGCTCTGAGCGCGGCGAGCGCCGCGCAGGCCGCGGCCATGGGCGCGGATGTCGCGCTCGCGCGCGACCGGCACGTCGCGTTCACGTACGCGCTGAGGTCGGGGTGCACCGACGACGTGCGTCTTCGCGACGCGCTGTTCCACGCGTTGACGTGCTCGCGAGGGACCGCCGCGCTCGAACACGTCGTTCCGATTGTGTTCATCTCGAGCGAGATCATCAAGCTTTTGCGCGCTCCGGGGTCGCCGGCGCTCATGCCCGACGCGCCTCTGTGCGACGCGCCGTGGTACGGCGAGGCGCTAAGCTCGGCAACGGCCAACTGCGTCGCGACGATGATGAACGCCGCGCCCGACGCGAGGAAGAAGTTCAAGGGTTACGGTGCGGCGTTTACCATCGAGACGGACCGCACGGGCGCGTGCGTGTTGTCGCCGAGCTTCGAGGTGCGCGCGCGCCGGCGCGCGCTCGAGTTTGTGGCGAGCGAGATGTGCGTCGACTACTTTGACACGCCGTCTCGGTTGCTGAGCGACTTTTGGACGCGCACGTCGATCCCCAAGACGTATTTCCAATCGGCGGCGAGCGGGCACGCGTCGTGCGTCGAGACGATCACCGAGCACGTGTTCTTGCCGCTCGCGCGCCACGCCTGCGCGCCGTCGTGGGACGCGCTTCTTCGAACGCACCACGTGTGGTACGTGCTCGCGACGCTGTTGCGGCGGTCGCAAGACACGCTGCGCGCGGCGGGGATCGAGATCGTCGAGACGCTCACGATGTTCACCACCATCAAGGTCGACGTGACCTCGGTCCCGACGACGTACTTGCAGAGCGTGTTCTGCGCGGCGCTCAAGCACCCCGACGCGTGCGAGGCCGCCGTTCGTCTCGCGAGGTGGTGCGTCGCGCACGACGCAAATGCCAATGCCAATGCCGGCTCATCTGCCAACGCCAACACTCTGCGCAACATCGGCGTGCAGTTTGACCTATGATCATCTCTCTCTGACTTCTACATACGTACGTACGTAAGAACGCCGCGTCTTTTTCTTTTTTGACCCGTCACGTCTCGTCTCACACAAACGACACAACCCCGTCCCCATCGGCACTGTTGTTGCTGTCGACCTCCCAGACGTCGGGTTTCGGCTGCGGCTGGGGCGGAAACCTTTCCTGGACGCGCGCGCGCTCGGACATGACGAGGTTGTACAGCCGCACGTGCGTCTCGTCGGTGCCGGGGTTGTACTTTGGCACAAAGTCAAACGTCTCGAACGCGACGTCTTGCGACGTGAGCTCGCGCCCGAGCTCGAGCTCGAGCGTCGCGAGGAAGCGGAACAAATCGCCCCACGACCCGTGCAGCTTCTTGCACTCCGCGCCGTAGCGGCAAGTCTTGCGGCTCGCGGGGCACAACCTGTACGGTCCGGTCCACTTGTCGCGCGTGAACTCGGCAAACTCCGACTCCGTCATGAACGGTGACACGGGCTCCTCGGCCACGACGGCGCGAATGGACGCGGCCGACTCGCGATCGAGCGCGCGCAGCTTCTTCAGCATGGCGACGTGCGCGGCGCGGTTCGGAAGTTGCGCGGGCGGGTCGTACTTGGGAACGAGGTCGAAGAACGACGAGACGTTGACCGAGCTCATGTGCGGGTCGGAGCGCTCGACGGCGAGCAGAAAGTCGAACATCGTCTCCCAGCTCCCGTGCAGGCGGCGACACGCGTCGCCTTCGGGACACTCCTTTCGGCTAAAGCGGCACTTTGCGTACGGCCGAATCTTCCCGTGCGTGTAGCGCCCGAACGTCGCGGCGTTCATGTTTGTCTCGCGCCGACTTGAGTTGTGTTATGTCCTGCGCCGTCACAACTCACAAAAGCGTCGCACGCCGCGATGCGGCTGCGACTGTTCTTGGCGTGTGCGTGTGCGTTGGCGATTGTGTTCGCACCAACGCACACAAGCGCGAGTTACCCGACGGTGCGCCTCTTCACGACGACGACGACGTACACGGGCGCGACGGTCGGGACCACGGCGTCGTCGCAAGCGTCGAAATGCACGGGTGACGTGACGTACACGGTGATGGGGTGCAACACGGGGTTCGCGTTCGCGTGGAGCACCGACGGCGACATGCAGACTCCGTACAACAACGTTCCGGGCAGCTCGCCGACAAAGACGTTCCCGAGTATCGCAACAGTCGGCGGGCGATTCAACACCCCCGCCGCGTACGGATGGGGACGGTTCGTCGGAAACTTGCTGCAGAACACGATGGCCACGGCCGGCATTTCGGTTGAGGCGTGGACTGGCATCGCGGCAAATGGGAACAAGGCAACGGGGCAAACGTGTTCCGATTGGGCGAGCACGTCAGGCACGGGCGCGACGTACTCGACCTCGTCGACGTCGTGGCTCGGGAGCAACACGCAGAGCTGCGCGAACTCGTTGCCGCTCTTGTGCGTGTGCTTGTCGACGACGGCGCCTCGAATGTACATCTTCCAAACGTCGTCGACGTACACAGGGGCGGGGATCGGCGGAACGAGCGGCGCGTTCTCGAAATGCGACAGCACGTACTCTGGGAGCTACTCGTCGCTGAATTGCTACGCGAACTGGCCGTTGCTCGCGAGCGCGACGTACTCGCCGTCACCACCGACCTTGGCGCCGCGACCCGCGTGGAGTTTGGGCACGCCGACGTCGCAACCGTACTTTTACTCGAACCGCGACCCGAACGTCCGATTTCCGACGACCGCACCGATCTATTGGACGACAGGCACACCGACAACGCTCGTGTGGAATCAATGGACGGGCGCACCAGGAACGTCGTTCTTCAACAACCCTGCGTTTGCAAACTTGGCATGGGGCGGGTTCAACTCGGGCGGGACGGTCGACGCCTCGAACGACTGCACGGACTGGACGTCGACGTCAGGCAACGGCGCGACGATGGACCCAACGTCTGCGTCGACAAACTGGTTCTACGCGGTGCAGTACGGGTGCTCGACGTCGCTGTACATCTTGTGTACGTGCATCGCGTTTCCGGCGTTGCCACCGACGTCCTCGCCGACGCAGTTGCCGTCGATCAGCCCAACAACGTCCAAACCGTCACGGTCGCCGTCAAAAAGCCCAACGAGTTCAAAACCGTCGAGCAGCCCGACGTCGTCGAAACCATCGCGGTCGCCGTCTCAGAGCCCGACGCTCCGGCCGTCTCGCTCGCCGTCGAAGAGCCCCACATCGTCCAAACCAAGCAAGAGCCCGACGTCCTCCAAACCTTCCCGAAGCCCATCGAAAAGCCCGACGAGCTCGAAACCGTCGCGGTCTCCTACTCTCACGCCGTCTCGGGCGCCAAGCAGAGCTCCGATTCCAAAGGCAACAATCGTGTTCATGTGGTCGTTGCCGACACGCAAACCGACGTCGATAGGCACGCGCGCGCAATCGAGCGCCGCGTGCGCCGCGGTCGCAGCCCCGACCGGATGCCCCAGCCCCACGCACGCGTCGTTCGCGCTCGTCACGTACAGCGGCGAAGGATGGTGCATGAATTCTGGCGTCGTACCCGGCACGAACATTCAGTTTCCGACGTCGACCCCCGTCCGTTCACCGGGTCAAGCGACGATTTCAAGTTCGTGGGGCTCCATGTTCGCAACAGAAATGTACGACAGTTCGTTCTTGACACCTGGCTTGTATTGGACGGGCGCCGGGACAGACACGTGTTACGCTGCTGGGGCCAACTGCAACGACTGGACCTCGACGTCCCCCACTTTGAGCGGCGAAAATGGCCAACTCCCGTTTCCAACGCCAAGCCCGACTCCGTCACCGAGCCCAGCTCCAGCTCCGAACTGGTACGCGCACGGCACCTCGACGTGTGCGACGTCGCTCAGCGTGTACTGCGCGTGCATCGATTCACCTACGTTCTCGCCAACGAAAACGCCGTCGCTCGCGCCAACGAGTTCGGCGCCGTCGCTCACGCCCACATCGTCCGTGCCATCGAAAAGCCCGACGTCGTCGAAACCGTCGCGCTCGCCGTCTCTCTCCCCAACGAGCTCGAAACCGTCGCTCGCGCCGACGTCGTCAACTCCATCACGCGGCCCATCGGCATCGCCGACGTCATCGAAACCAAGCGCGAGCCCGACGTCGACCAAACCTTCGCGAAGCCCATCGCGAAGCCCGACAACGTCGACTCCGTCGCTCGCTCCGACGTCGTCCGCGCCGTCAAAGAGCCCAACAACGACGAAACCGTCGCGCGCGCCGTCACTCGCGCCAACAACAACCAAACCGTCGCTCGCGCCGACGACCACCAAACCTTCTAAAGCGCCGTCAAAGACCCCGACCACGTCAACGCCGTCGAAGAGCCCGTCGTCCTCCACACCATCGAAGAGCCCGACAACAACAAAGCCGTCTCGAACTCCGTCGGCCGCGCCAACAACATCACGACCGTCGCGCGCTCCGACGACCGCTCTGAGCGCGGCGATCAAGATCTTCACCGACGAGACGTACATCCCGAACGGAAACCTCGGAACGCGTGCTCAAACGTCGGCGAAGTGCGCGTCGTTTTCGGCGTTCACCAACGGCGGCGCCGATTTCGGGTGCGGCGAGACGTTCATGTTCGTCGCGTACCCGACGGACGCCAACCCTCTTTCGACGCCAAAGAGCCCGAACACGGGACTGCCGTTCTCGTCGACGGCGCGCGTCGTTGGGCCGGGCGGTCTGACCATCGCCAACAACTGGGCCGGTATGTGGGGTCCGAGCGTGTCGCTCGTGCGCAGCTTCGACGACGCGGGCGTTTTTTTGAGCCCGCAGACGTACTACTGGACGGGCATGAACACGACGGGTTCGGCGCTCAACACGTGCGCGGGGTGGTCGACGATCGCGGACGGCCAATTCGGCACGATTGGCGACTCGTCGGCGACGGACTTTAACTACGTCGACAACGCCAACGACGTGTGCCTCACGACGTACAACGTGGTGTGCGTGTGCTTGCCTGTGACGTCGAGCCCGACAAAGAGCCCGTCGCGCGCGCCGTCGACGTCGAAACCGTCGAGGGCGCCAACGAGCGTCAAGCCGTCTGCGAAACCGACGGACGCGCCGACGCACTCGACGCTGCCGCCGTCGGCCGCGCCGCAACCGTCGTCTGGCGTGAGCTTCGCGGTCATCATGGTCGCGACGGTCGTCCCGCTCGCGGCCGCGGTGTGTCTCGCGATGTGCTTCACGCCGCGCATGTGGCGCCGCGCGAGCGTGCAGCTCCGGCGCGCCGCGCTCACCACAACCGACACGGCTCCTCCAGCTCCACCAGCACCAGCCGCGCGCGCGTTCGCACCGCTCGTGCCTGTGCCTGTACCTGCGCAAGTTGGAGCGTCGACCGTTCGCGCTCGCCCGATTCCGATTCCGATTCCGATTTCAGAAACCGACGCCGAGGAGGCGGCAGCCGCCGCAGCGATCGCTGACGTTCATCGACGAGCAGACGAGTTGCCCGAATCCTACCTGCGACGCAAGAACATGGCCGGAGCACGGGCGCGCGCGGACGTGCAAAAGAGGTACGGAGTGGCTGAACGAGAGTCCGAAGCGTAGAGTGAGTCGAGTCGCGCAGCGAACGTATGTACACCATCGTGGAGCGTTGTTCAAAAGAAAGTCAGCGTCGCGGCGCAAATGTCGCTGCGCGGGTCGGTCGTGGCGGGCGGGTCGAGCACGAACGACTACGGGCTCATTGCGGGCTCTGCAGGGCGAGCAGGAACGGGCGGCGTGCAAAACACGTTCGCACAAGCGGCCGGCCAGGTCCCGTACCTCCCGCAAGTCCCCGCTCTGCCCGGGCCAATCATCCAAACGGTCACGGTCGTAACGACGCTGTACCCATGGGTCTTCTACATCAGCTCGTCGAGTTTAGCGTTCGTGTTCGGCGTGTTCACGGCCATCGTCACGATGTACGCCGTGTTGCAGACGTGCGGCTTGGGCGCAAACTACGTGTGCTGCCGCCCGTGCGTCGCGTGCTCCGCGTCGCTCTTCGCCGACGTGCACAAGACGCAACAAGACGATTTGTGGACGCGCGCGCGCGCGCGGCAACCGCTTGCGTACTGGGTCGTGTGGGCGATTTGGTGGCTCATCGAGTCGGTCGTGCGCATCTTTTACGGGACGTGCTTGCTTGCGTTTGCGGTCCTCGCGAACTTCGGCGCGATCGGAACTCTTCTTGGGTTCGCGTTCTTCTCGGCGCTGCTCGCGGCGCACTACGTCGGTCTGTTCAACGTCACGGCGTACACGACGGACTCGCTCGGGACGGTGTGGAACTTGGGAGCGGGCGTGTGGAACGTCGCGCTGCAGCTCTCGAACGTGTTGCTCGTGTCGTGGAACCTCGGGTGGTACTGGACGATCGAGCTGTTCCGCCTGTTCATCATTTTGTTCGACGTGTCGACTCTGAGCGACGCCGCGAGCGGCGCGAACCGCGGCGTCGGCGACGCGACCGCCAACTTCTTCCAGGGCAACAGCCCCGAGCTTCTCCAGCTCGGCAACGTCCTCGGTCGGCGGCGGCGATTCTTGCAATCGGCCGCGGGCAACCCGAACGGCTTGGGCGGAATCACCGGCGGCGGCGACGACGTCGTGGCGGCGACGTCGAGCCCGACAACGCCGTTCGCGACGTCGGCGTTCGCCGACTACGACGCCGGGCCGGACTTGACGGCTTTCTTGATCATTATTCGCGCGTTCATGCAAGCGTACGCGCTTGCGGCGAGCTTCTTGTTCTTCATCGCGTTCAACGTCATTCGCCTCATTCTGGTGTTGTTTTTGCCCGTACTTGAGTACATCGGCGATTTCGTGCTGATGTTTTCTGGCGCGGCGTCGTGCGTCATGTCGAACCCCGTGTGCGGCTTACTCGAGGGCATCGAGGCGGGGTCGGAGTTTCTGCGCCACGGGTACAACACGATCATCGCCGACCCGCTCTCGAACGGACCGCTGCACATCGACATCCACTGGAACACGCCGCTCCAAGTGGCGTGCGTTCAAGCGAACTTTGGGACGTCGACGCCGTGCAACTGCGCGGCGGCGAGCTCGGGGATCTACTCGAACCTCGCGCCGTGCAGCACCGTGTCTTACACGTGCTTCTTCGACGCCACAACGAACGAGTGGGTGGAGTCGCGCGAGCAAAACGGAAATTCAGTCGTCGCGTCGCGCACGGCAGTCAAGCCGTCGAGCTGTCCGACGACGAGGCGCGCGCTCGGCGACGCGCTCGGCGTGCTCGAGACGCACGACCACAACGGGTGCTTCGGCCTGTGCGTGAACTCGACGCGCTTCAAGAGCTGTCCGCTCGACCACCCCGGCGTGGTGTTCTGGACGGGCGAGACGTGCGCGCACGACGCGGCGACGCGGCGCTCTCTGCGCGCCGAGCGCGACCTCGTCCCAGTGCACCACGCCGACGACTTGCTGCGCAAGACGTTTGGGAACAGCGCCGAGTTCAAGGTTCAAGACGAGACGGCCAAGAAGGCCGCCGAAGAGGCGCTCGCCGCGAAACGCGCGCGCGCGTCGGCGTCGTCGTCGTCGAACAATGGTGGAGGAGCAGGAGCGACGCACACGGGGTCAGAGGCCGAGAGCGCTCTGCGCTCAGAGGTCGGAGCGCGCACGTCGCTCGAGTTCGGGTCGTTTGTGTGCTCGATCGCACAGCCCGTCGATTCCGACGACGAAGTGGCCAAGTACGTGCGCCAGCGGTGCGTCGACCGCCTCGCGACGGCGCGCACTCTTCGCGACGCCGACATCCCGACCGCCGCGCGCAAGTACGTCCATTCGATGTCTGGCATCGCCAACGCCAACGCCAACAGCGCGACGTTGCACGGTCGGTCGGGAGCGCAAGTCGACGCCGAAAACGACAGCGTTGGCGAGGAGGCCCGTCGTCGCGTGGCGCGGTTGGCGGCAGCGGGCGTGCGCGCGAGCGAGGTGCTTCGGTCGCGGTGGCGGCGCGCGATGCACAAGACGCGCACGCCGTTCGAGCGCGTTCGGCGCGTGCTCGAGGTGAGCCGCGAGGCGTGGAACGCAGAGGACGCGCCCGCTGTGATGGACGTTTTGCGTGAGGAGCTCGGGATCAAGTCCGTTCACGCGCCGCACTTGTACGCGGCGCAAGCAACGGGCCATTTCCTCACGCGCGCGCTGCATGTGTTCCACGAACACGCGGCGGCCGAGGCGCGCAGGCGCGACAAGCGCGCGCGCGCGTGGGGCGTCGAGAGCGACGCTGGTCTCGTACGGCACTACGCGGACTGGGTCGATTCGGTGTCGCGCAACGACGCCGACGGCGGCGCCGAGCGCCGACGCCGGCTGCTCGAGGTGACGCGCTCGCCGACGACGCCGCCGACGCTCACGAAGCTCGGAGTGTTCGTCGACAAATCGTGTCCGAACGGGTACATTTGCCCTGGCAACGGTCCGTGCGTCGCGTTCCCGCAAAAGAACACGTGCCCCGAACCGACGTACTGGACGTTCGGAAGCACCGTGCAGTGGGGCGCGCTGCAAGCCGAACTGTGGCTGCAAGGCTTGTCGATCTACGCGATCTTTGCGGACACGGCGGAGTGCCTCGACGCGATCGACGCGAACCCGTCGATCAACCCGATGTCGTTCGAGAACGTCATCAAGCTGAACAACTGCCCCGAGTGCCGCTTCTGCTTGCCGCTTCTGCGCGAGCTGCCGTTCCCGACTCTCCCGGCCACGGAATTCGATTTCATAACGACGGCCGGCGAGCTTTGCACGGGTTTGACCGATTCGACGTCGACTGTGCCGTCGTGCGACTGCCCGGCGTACTGGGAGGGCATGTTCGACACGTCGCCGTTGTGGTTCTTGAACGTCCCGTACTACGTGCTTGTGCTGCTGCACAACGGTGCTCTCGACTTTTGGTTCTGGTTCACGCTCGCGTTCACGCGCGGGACGTGGTGGGACTCGTTCTGGCAGATGATGTGGACGCCTGCTGTTCAGCTCGGCGTGCCGGTGTGGGTTCAGTTTCTGTTCGGCGACCAGAACCAAGGCGGGACGCTCAACCAGCAAATCTTCTGCGCGTCGCTCAACGCGTACGCGATGCTCGTGCTTGTGTGGCTTATTTTGATCTACACGCTGATGATCCAGACTCTGTTCTGGCAGCTCGCGCTCGTTCTGTACGGCGCGGTCGAGCTCGTCGAGTTCTGGGTCGACTACATCATCGAGGCGTTGCTCGTTCGTCGCGCGAGCGGTCCGAACGGCGAAAAGACCGACGCCGCGCGCCGCGCCGCGCGCGACATGCTCAAGGCGCGACGCGACGAGCGATCGCGCGTTCTGAGCCGCTGGCTCACGCGGCTCGTCGACGGCGTGCACCGGTTCACGACTGGCGCAAAGGTCTCGCGCGACCCGCTCGTGTTCGAGGTGATGGAGCAGTCCTTCATGAAGATCGGCGCAAAGATCAACGACACCAACGCGCGCATCGACCGACTATACGCCGACATGGGCCTCATCGTCGACAACGACGAGGGCGACGCAGAGCGTGAGGCACCACAAACGCAAGACATCAAACGCCCGCTCTTGTCTCAACCACAACAGCCGAGCGAGAGCGGAAGCGGAAGTGCCAACACGAAAAAGACGACGTGAATGATTGTAATTGTGTTTCACACACTCACCACACACACGCTCTGCCTTTCGCTGGTCTGTTCAAATGGCGATGATCTCAATGAGCTCGGCCTGGGCGTGCGCGGGCGCGTTGGTCCACCTCTCGCGCTCGGACATCGACGCGACGTCGTCGACGGCGGCGCATCCGCGGCGCTCGTCGTGGATGGTGATTTGGCGGTCGGGGCGGTGGCGCACGCGCCCGACGCGCACGGACCGGCCGTGCTGCGTGAGGAGCACGCCCGACGGCGAGCGCACCTTCCCGACGATCGACGTGGGCCGGACGACGGCGTTGTCGCTGACGATGGCGACGATCGACACGCGGTAGCGCGGCAAAATCGCGCGCAGATCGGCAGACGCGAGCGTGTCGGCCGAGACCTCGACGGTCTTGGTCTCGTTGACGTTCTCGCGGTTGGGGCGGTACGTGACGCGGTCGGTGAGCGGGAGCGCAACAAAGGCGAGGTGCAAGAACTGCCCCGCGCGAAGACCGCGGTCCCACACGTTCAAGACCTGCCCCCCGTCGCGGATGCTGTCGATGGCGAGGAAGCGCGACCCGGCACGGTACTCGGCCTCGGTAAAGTTCGTCGTCGAGATGCCCATGTAACTCCACGTGGTGTACGCAGAGTCGACAGTGGGCGGCGGCGTTCCGATGGCGGGCTGCGCGGCTGCGAGGTGCAAGAGGAGGTTGACCATCTCCATCGTGCGCACTTCGGTCTCGACGCCGAGCTGAACGCTCATGTAGCGCGAGCCGACGCGCATGAGGAACCCGTCGAGCTTGGGATGGAAATACGGCTTGGTGTGCGCGAACACCACGTCGCCCGTCGTGATCTGGATGGTCGGGTCGTCCTTGTCGCGGCGCCCGGCCGTGCGCCGCCCGCACTTGGCGGCCAAATTGACGTTCAGACGCACGGGCCCGGCGTTGATCGCTGCGTTCGAGCTCGTCATGAGGTCGCCGATGATCGGGGGCATCGCCACCTCCCCGAACGCGGGGTCGACGCCGAGCCCGAGACGCGCGCGTTTAGGCGCATCTGATTCGCCAGAGAACGGGTTGAACGCGCGCGTGGGCGCCTCGATGTTCCCGCGCGACCCGATGGGGCTCGTGAGCGAATCCATCGATTTTTTCTTTTCGTCACCGGCGGCCGCGTCGCTAATACGCCGGCGCCGAAACGGTGTGCGCGCCGTTGCGCGTACGTCGCGACGCGCGCGCGTGTGCGAAAAAAACAAACGTGGCGCACTGCGCAAACGCGCGCGCACACGATGGGTGCACATCCTCCAGAATCCGAATTCGTGCTCGACACGCTCGGCGCGGCCGACGCGCGCCTCGACTCGTTCGCGGACGATAAATACGCCAAGAACGCGCAGCGGCGCGATCCGCGCGCGTCGGCTCCGACACGCAAATCGCACTTTTTCGGGCCGAACCGGCGCGCGCCGTCGGTTTCGTCGTCGTCGTCGGCGTCGAATTCAAATTCAGACGCGTCCGTCTCGTCGTACAGCGACGACCACGACGAATGGTCCGACCAAGAGAAGAAACCACCACCACCACCACCTATGCCCGCGCCGGTACCAGCACCAGCTCCGTCCTTGTCTGCGACGATCAACGCGATGCGCAAGCGCGCGGAGATCCCGCTCGCCGTGGCCGTCGGGCCTGCTCCGCCTCGGCCACCAGCACCAGCACCAGCACACAAGCGCAAGAGTGTTGCGTCGGCGTCGGTGTCGGCTTCAGATCACGGACACATTCCGGCACCGAAGCGCGCCAAAGGCGCAAAGGATAAGGACAACACGTTTGATGGTCTCGGGACGCTCGGGCCGCCGCCTCAGGCACCGATTGCGCGCGTGACGGTTTCGTCGACGGCGCTCGCGAACGCCAACGCGTCGGTGATGCGCGAGAACACCGTCTCGTCGGAGGGGTGCGCTCTGTGCCGCATGGGGTTCTTTCCTGCGATCGACCGCGTCAAGTGGACGTCGATGTGGACGCTGTACCGTACGTTTGAGCAGTTGCGGTCTCAGCTGACGCTCGACATGTTGGCTCAAACCATCGTGAAGCAGTACGACGCGACGGTGTACGCGGAGTACGTCCGCGACGGAGAGACGCCACCCGTGTGGACGGACCGAATGGTGCAGGCGCACCTCATTCACCACGTGCCGCGCTGCGACACGGCTTGGGAGTTGATGCGGAGCATCGACGAGCTCTCGCAGTTGCAAGAACGCGCCAAGGCCGACGCGATCGCGGCGAGCTCGTCCGACTCGGGCGCGCACGTGCACGTCAACAAAACGAAACTGTACCTCGAGCTGCTCAAGATGAAATCGTCCATCCGAAAGGACCTCGAGCGCAAAGTGGCCGGGGCGTTTGATTGAATTGCGTTGCGTTTACATACCGAGATCGCCGAACGCCGCCGCCAACGCATCGGCGTCGTCGACGGGAGGAGCAGCAGTGCTCGCGTCAATGTCAATGTCGACGTCGAGCACGATGTGGTGGCACAGACGCACGTTCCACGCCGGGTCGCTTCCGTCGCTCGCGACGTGGCGGCCTCGGTGCGCGCACGCGGCTTGCGCGCTCCATATGTGCGTCTCTTCGAACCAGATCGGCGTCTGGCGCCCGCGGAACCGAAGCGCGAGCGTGCCCGCGCCTGCGCACGGACAGTTCGGCCACGTGCACGGCCGACGCGTGCGCGGAAGCGCGTGCACGATGTAACGCCCGCGCATCTCGAACTTGCACCGCGTGACGCCGTTCTCGTGTTCGTGCGCCTCTGGCTCGAGGCCGACGAACGGACAATCGAGCGCCTCGCCCGTCGCGGCCGAGTGGAACACGAGGAAGAAATCGGCGGTTCCGTTCTTGAGGTGGTTCACGAGCTCGGACGATGTCCCGCTGATTCCGCACGGCTGGACGTGCAGCGTATCGACGTCGTCCTTCAAGACGATGGTCGCGTGCGCGTCGATCGACAACCACAACGTGCCCTTGAATTTCGGGCGACGCGTTTCGCGGCTCTCGAGTGCAAGCACGACGAGCCTGTCTGGATCCAAATTCATGTTGCCGACCCAGTTGCGTTGTGACGTTGTGATCACACCACACCTCATCTCGACACGAGAAATGGCGCACGTGTCGGTCGCGTCGCGCGTCGTGAGCGATCGCGTGTTCAACGATTTTTTGCACCTGGCCGCGTTGCTCCCGAGCGCGTTCGACAACCAAGTGGCCGAGGCCGTCGTGAGCGGCACCGCTCCGACGGCTGTCGTCTTGTGCGGAACGCTGAGCTCGACGGTCGACCGCGATGTTCGGTTCGGTTCTGTTTTGGGTGCGTCTCACGTCGACGCGATGCACGTCGAGAGTGAGCGCGAATACGACCGTGAATACAAACACGAGCGCGCGTCGTCTGTTCGCGTTGCGCGCGACGCGCGCGAGGGGACCAAGACGATGCACCGGTTCGCCGTGTTCCCGCACGACGTCGACACTGGCGACGCGGGCGTTTGGAAGCGCCAAATGCACTCCGACTCGACCGAGCACGGCATCGAGGTCGTCGGCGCGAGCACGTTCGCACGCAAGTTTCAGACGATTGCAGCCGCCGCGGTGGAGATGCGCGCGACGCTCACCGTGTGCGCCGCGTTCGCAGACATGCACGAGCAAAGCGTCAGACAGATTCGCGAGTCGCTCGCGGAGATCAACAGGGCAAAGATCCTCGAACGAATGGACGTGTTGAGCACGAACGACATGACTCCCGCGCAAATCGAGAGCATGATGTTGGAGAACGACGCGTACGTCGCGTCGCTGCACCCCGACATGTTCATGCAAGTCGACGTCGTCTTCACTGAATTCGCTCACTTGCGCACGTTCGTGACCCCCGAGCGCATGATCACATTCGACCGGTGCCCGACGTGCGCGTGCTACAACGTCGCGTGCTGCGGGCGCCGCATGACGAACCACGCCCTCAATTGGCGTGCGGCAATCCAACCCCCGCTCCGCACGTACGCCGAGCAGCCGCCGACATTTGCGGGCATTGCAAACTCGATGAAGCAGCACAAGGAGCTCACGCTCGCCAAGTTCTTTGGCGCACCGCCAAACGAGACCGCCTCGGCCGTGCAAGAGTGGCTCATGATCGCGCCGGTCGTCGCGCCCGCCGTGCGTCTGCGCAGCCAAGTCGCGTTCGACTGTTGACGACAAACACAACACATCGCATCGCCATGAAACCAAACGGGCGCGTCGGCGTCAGTGTCGCCACCACCACCACCGGCGCGGTCGCGTCTGCGAACGGCGACGCGAGCGCGAACGCGACACAAGAACATGGCGAGATTCGGTCGTTTCCCCCTCGCGCGTTCGCAGTGAGTCCTGTGTTCCGCGCGCAGCTCTTGGCTTGGGGCGCGACGTCGACGACGTTCTTTTACAACGCCGAGACGCCGAACCCGCCCAACTCGTTCTTTCCGCCGACGGGATGTGTCGTGACGTTTCCTGCGACGCGCCGTTTCACGCGCGACTTTTGCGTCGAGGCGAACGTCGCATTCGGCGTGTCGGTGTTCCAGGTCGCTCCGCGCGACGACGCGCACGTCGCGACCGTGCCCGAGCTCGACCGCCATGCGATGGCCGCGCGCGTCAACAAAACCATCGCCGACGACACGCCGCACGCCCCTCGGTTCGACTCGGATCCGTCGAGCGGGGCGTGGTGGCCGTCGCTCGGGCGAGGCGGACGCGTCGGGTTGTACGTGCGCATGGCCGACAACAGCGACCACCCAGAGTGGTACGTCGTTGTGTTTGCCGGTCTCGACAAGAGCACGTTGCGCTCGTTCGACGACCGGCTCATCGAGCTGCAAGACGCCGAGACGACCGACCCGACGGGCATGTCGAAGCGCCGAACGACGTTCGAGGACGTCGTGCCCGCGTTTCGCCACGCCGAGGCTCTCTCGGCCGCCAACCGCAAACGAATCGCAGCGCAATTCGCCGACTGCGTCGGGTTCACGTTCGTCGAGCGCGGAGAGTTCAAAGCGCGCTCGGCCGCTCAACCGAACGTCGCGCCAATTCCGGTGCCAATTCCAAGCGACGGACCAGTCGACGCGACGTTCGAGGCCGCGCGGCGGTGGTGGCGCGGCGGCGACCCGTCCGGAAGCGACGAGCCGCTTCCGCCTGGCGTCGTCGCCGGCGCTGTCCCGTGGGGCGTGTGCGTGCCGCACCGCGCGGTGACGTTCTCAGCGGACCCGCCTCCCAGCGCGGCGGGGTACAAGTTTTCGGCGTTTTCGAGCGCGGACGTCGACCGCTCGAACCCGACGGGCACGCCGTTTGTGAGCGCTGTGTGGAACACGTTGCGCGCGCAAGGTTCTGGCGTGACGTGGTACTCGGACTGCTCTCCTTGCGACGACTCGACGAACGCGTTCGCCGCTCTGTACGGTTCTCCGACGTCGCGCGTGTTTTGTTTCAGGTGGGACGGAAAGGGGTACCGCCTCACGACCGACACGCAGAACGCGTTCCCGTGCGTCGTACCGAGCTCGACGACAAGCACAACGACAAGCACGACGATGGTGCGCGCGTCGGACCCTGGCGTGGCGGTGCACGACGCGACGGTGTTTTGCACCGACCCGGGCGTTTCGGTGACGTCGGTGGCGTACATGAACGCGTCGAGCGTTCAGAGCGCGTGCGCGCGGTTTCCGCCCGACTTTCACGTCGACGCGCGCATCGCGCTCAAGCCCGTGCTCGTTCGGTGCTCGAACGTTTTGTACAACGGGTCGGTCATCAGCGTCGGCGCGCAGACGGCGCCGACAACAGCAACACCGGCGCGCATGGCGCAGTGCGCGCTGCGCGACGACGCGTGGTACGTGTCACCGACGAGCGCCAGCGCGAGCGCCAGCGCGTCGTAGTGCGCAGGCGCGCACAAACCGTTTCGCGTATATCCGCACGTGGGTGCGCGCGAGAAAAGAAGTAAACACCGTACGCGCGTTCGCGACAGCGACAACGAGAAATGTCGACTCCGGCCACCGACGTGTACGACCAGTTGAAGGTCAACATCAAGGCGTTCTACGCCTTCAACGAGGAGGTTCGTCGTTACGGCATTCAGAACAACCCCAACTCGAAGCAGCAGTTCAAGACGCTTTGGGGCGGTCTGACGACGCAGAACATGCAGCACGTTCAAAAGGGCGACCCGATCTTTTCGATGGCGCACGCGTCGGCGTTCGGGCGCAAGGGAGGCGGCAAGAGCGACCACCCGCCCGTGTTCGCGTCGCTCAACGGGTACCCTGTTGCGCGGTCGAAGATTACGCGCTACTCGCTGTCGTCGTGGTTGGCGACGGGCATGCGCGCGCGCAACGCCGACGACCAGGAGTTCTGGGATGCGCGCAAGGTGGCCGATCGCGAGATCCGATTCGTCGGTGTGGCGCAGAACCACTTTGACCTCGCGACCATCAAGAACGGACAGCAAGCCGTGCGCGTGTTCGGGCTGGTTCAGATTCCCAACCTCACCGGCCAGAGCATCGGCGCGGGGACGTCGCTGGTGTGGCGCCTGCCCGGCCCTGGCGGGAACTCCGTGTACGTGTCGCACCACCCCGACGAGCCTCCTCCGGCCGCGACGTTGCGCGACAAGTCGCAAGTGACGGCCGAGCTCGTCCCGTACGACCCGCGCGCGTCGAACGTCACGCCCGAGTACTTGCGCGAGTACTTTGCGATCACGCGCAGCGGCGTGAACGCGGACGGCTCGCCTGCCGAGCCTGCCGGTCCGTTTGAGCGCCACGAGTACGCCGAGGCGCACGCGGTGTCTGTGCGGAACATTGCGTATTTGGCGATTACGATGTACGAGCGCAACTTTGCGGGTATCAAGGCGCACGCCGCAACTGGTCACCTCGGCGCGATTCTCGGGTTCGACCGGCTCACGCCGCAGCAAGCGAACGCGTTCCGCGTGTCGGATCAGCACGCGAAGGACATTGGCCAGCCCGACATCGCCGGCCTCAATTTCGGACACGCGTTGCTGCACTTGAGCTCGGGCATCACGAACGACAGGTACGTGTCGTTCTTGCCCGGGAAGCAGCCGAGCGAGAACGTCAAGCGCGCGCAGGCGAACGCGACGGAGGACGAGCTCATTGCGTACCACGTCGAGGTGTACGACCGGTTCATCTCACACTACGTCGGCAAGGTTCGTCGCGGCGCGCGCCCTGGCGAGTTCATGGACGTCGAGCTCGCGCACGCGGCGTGATTGGCAGGGGGTGGAGAGTGGAGCGGAGCTGTGTCGAGAGCGGTGTGGAGTGGAGTGGTTACGTTGTCGCGCAGATTCGTCGTCGCACGCTCACACACGCACACACACACACACGTCTGGTCTGGTCTGGTCTGGTCTGGTCGGGTCGGGTCTGGTCTGGTCTGGTCGGGTCTGGTCTGGTCTGGCTCTCACCTGCAAATTTGAAATTTAAATTTAAATATGAATTCAAATTTGGCGCCAAAAAATATATTGCGGGTGAACGCACGCCGACCAAACCTGCGACCACCTGATGCATGGTTTGCGTACGCCCAGACCTGGCGCTGGGCGGTCTCAGTCCACCCTGGTCCGGAAGTCACGCGACACAATTGGTCGCC
>CAZOOK010000031.1:0-68128 GCA_964581385.1 uncultured Salinisphaerales bacterium | reverse complement strand
GACATCATGGGCAAGAACGGCAACATCGCGCAGGACATGGCGATGGCGCGGATGCTGGTCGGAACCGGTCTGTCCGTCGCCTTTGGCACTCTCGCCGGCGAGGGACTGGTGAGCGGCTCCGGCCCGTCCGATCCGAACAAGGCGGCGGTGTGGCGGCTCGCCGGCAATCAGGCCCACAGCATCAAGATCGGCAATACCTGGTACCAGATGAACCGCCTCGGCCCGCTCGGCATGCTCGCCAGCATCTCGGCCGATATGTACGACGTCGCCCATGCGGCGATCGAGGGCGACCTGCAGACGGCCGGCGCCGCGCTGATGCACGGCTTCACCCAGAACGTGCTCGACGAGAGTTTCATGCGCGGGCCCGCCCAACTGATGCAGGCGGTAGAGGATCCCGGTCGCTACGGGCAGTCGTACATCCGCAACTTCATTGCGTCGTTCGTGCCCTATTCGGTCGGCCTGGCGCAACTCGCCCGCCAGTCGGACCCCTATTCTCGGCAGGCGCGCACCATCATGGACGCGATCAAGAACAAGGTGCCCGGTCTGTCCGAGACGCTGCTGCCCCGGCGCGACATATGGGGCGAGCCGCTGCCCAATCTCCGCGGCATCGGCGACTTCACCGCGATCTACATGCAGAAGGTGAACAACGACCCGACGACCCAGGCGCTGCTCAGAAACAACTATTTCCCGGCGGCGGTTGACAAGAAGGTGCGCGGCGTCACCCTCACCCCGCAGGAATACGACGACTACGCGCGGCTCGCCGGCCGGCTGGCCAAGCACCAGCTCGACGTCATCGTGCGGTCACCGGACTGGCAGACGCTTTCGCTTGAGGCGAAGCACGACACCCTGCAGGAGCAGTTCCGGCAGGCGCGGGAGGCGGCGATCGGCGTGCTGATGGCAAAGTACCCGCACATCCCGCGCGACGCGACGGCGGCCAAGCTGGCACCGCTCAGGGCAGGCACAAAGTAGTCCCTCGCGCGTTGATGAGAACTGTGGTAAAGCCACGCTCTCATGTTTGAACATCGTCAGCTTGACCGGATCGAGGCCCTGTTGCGGCGTGTTCTCGTCCGCCTCATCTCCATCGAACAGAAGGAAACGGGAATTATGGCCAGCATCGACGACATCGAAACCGACGAAGCCTCCCTCAAGGACGGTACCGTACAGCTCATTCACCTTGCCGGCGCGCTGCTTGCGGAGCTTCAGGCGCTCGGCAGCAACCCCGGCGTCCCGGCGGACGTTCAGGCCAAGATCGACGATCTGCACGTCAAGTTCCACAACGACCTCGCCGACATCACCTCGGCTATCTCGGCGGACGGCACCCCGATCAATCCGGCGCCCGTGGACAATCTCCCGACCCCGTTCATCACCGGCATCGACCCCACCTCGGGCAACGTCGGCGATAGCGTCACCATCACCGGCAAGGCGTTCACCGGAGCCGAATCGGTTGACTTCGGCGGCTCGGCCGTCGCCTCGACCGACTTCTCGGTACCGAACGACACCACGATTGTCGCCAAGGTTCCGGCCGGCGGTAGCGGCAGGGTGACCGTCACCACCGCCCAGGGCACGTCCAACGCGGGCGCGTTCGCTTACAACGGGCAGAACGGCCAGCCGGCTAACCAGCCCCTTCCGGGACAGCCCGGAGGGCCGTAGTAGCGTTTCAACCAGTTCTCGCGTAAAACGGGCCGCAGGCACAGTCTGCGGCCTTTTATTTTGCGATACCCTCTGCGGGCCGCGACCATGAAAGGAAACCGCCTCCATGCGTCTCGCTCTTCTCGCTCTGGCTCCCGTCGTTATGCTTGCCGGCTGTAACTCAGCCGGAACCGTCCAAGCCGATGCCGTGAAGATTTGCGGCTTCCTGCCGACGGCGGCGGCGATCGCTAACGTCCTCAACGCATCGCCGAAGCTCACCCAGCCAATCGCCATCGCCCAGGCGATATGCGATGCCGTGCTGGCCAAGCCGACCACCTTCGGCGCCGCTCGCATCCAGTCGCTCGCCAAGCCGTCCGGCGACATCACCGTGATCGTCCGCGGCGTCCGCGTCACCGGCCATTTCGTGAAGTGATCCGATGCCGCTCAAGGACCTGACCATCAAGTCGGACGGATCGGGTGCGCACGTCGTCACCGAGACGCTGACAAACGGGAAGGTGTTCTCCTGGACCTTCCCGGTGCGCTTTTTCCATGCGGAGGCCGACCTGACCGCCGCTTTCACCAGGTCGATGAAAGACGTCATCGACTATTACGAGGCTCAGTTGCCGGCCAAGGGCGGCGACGTTGTTGGAGGGCTGCTGACATGACGGACGAAGCGCCGCGCCCGGTTCCGACCGAGACGCAAGCCGCGACCATGCTCAAAGCCGGCGCTACGGCCGGGCTCACGGTGCCTGCATCCGAACCAGGCTCGTCCGGAGTCAATAGCTGGATCCCGCCGCGCAAGTTTCTAGCCGGCGGCATCGGCGGCATCGTCGCGTGGGCGCTGATCTGGGGTCTGCAGCACTGGCTGCACTTCGACCTGGTGACGTTCGCCGCGAACTTCGGTGTCAGCATCGACGCCTTGCAAATGTACATCGCGTCGGCCGTGGGTGCGGCGCTGGTCTACATCGTGCCGCCGTCGAAGGCCGATGTCGTCAAGCACCTGAACGACGAGATTGTCCACGCGGCTCAGAAGGATCCGGATACCAACGTCTCCTACGTTCTCGCGCCGGTAAAGCCTCCGGCCGGTGAGGCGGCCACGATCGTGCCGCCGGCCGCTAAAGCCGCATGAGCCATGGACAACCTCACACTGATCATCATTGCCCTGATCAACGGCATGGCACTGGTCGGGGTGGCGTTGGTCGGGCTGTGGTCGGCCATACGGTCTGGCAAGAACTCGACGGCAATCGCCGCCGTCGCAACCGACATGACTGCCGTCAAGTCGACCGTCGAAGAAGTAAAGACCCATACCGACGGCATAATGGGGAAAATCGAACAACTGGCCGGCGATAAAGGTCTGGCCGAGGGAAAGGCTCTTGGCCGCGAGGAAGTACATCAGGAAACCCGCGAAGCGGCCGAAAAGGACAAGTGACATGCTCGGTACAATTCTAATCGTCGTTCTGATCCTGCTCCTCATCGGCGCGATCCCGTCGTGGCCCTACGCCCGCAATTGGGGTTACGGGCCGTCCGGCTTGATCGGAGTGCTCCTCGTTATCTTCATCATCCTGCTGCTCACCGGCAACCTCGGCAGTCTGCACTCTCACTAGACGGGGCGTACGATGGACAATCTGACGTCGCTCGGGCAGCGCGTTGTCGAATTCCTGACCGTGCTTTCGGTTATCGGGACCGGGACGTGGTTCATCCTGGAACCGCGCGCCGAGGACTTCGTTCGCACTACGGTCGACGGGCGCATCTCGTCGATCGAGGACACCTTGAAGAAGCTCGACGACAAGGCCAACGGTCTTTTTAACAAGCAGCACGATGAGGAACTGTCCAGCGCGCGGGCCGAGTCGGATCTTGCGACGCTCAAGGACGTTCAAAAGCAGATGCTGAAGATCCTGCTGAAGAGCCCTACACCATAGCCCATGCAGATCACCAACGTATTCATATCCCGGTCGAGCCACCGGCTGTCGATGTCGCGGGTCCTCGAGTGGCAGACGTCGCTGACGACCATCATGCTCGGCCTGGTGTTCATGCAGCCGGACGTTCCGGCGACGCTATCCAGCGGCAGCGGTGGTGGCTTCCTCAACCTTCTCGCCAAGCTCCCTGCGACGTGGTGGGGCACGGCCATGATCGCCGTCGGCATCACGCGGATCGTCGCTCTCTATATCAACGGCAGGTCGCCGCGAGGGTCGCCGCTCGTGCGCATTGGGGGCGCAATTCTTGGCGTCGTCCTGTGGTCGCAAATACTTGCCAGCTTTTATGACGCCAGCCTGCGGTTAGGGCATATTCTCCCGGGGGTTGCATTCGTCGTCGTTCTCTTGGCGGCCGATATGTTCAGCGTAGGCCGCTCGGTGCGCGACTTCACCAAGGCAACAAGATCAGAAGCGCGCGTTACCGATAAGTCCGCCCCGTCTGCAAGCTGAGAGCATGGCTACATGGCTGACTTCTTCAGTGGCAGCGACCTGATTACGGTCGGCGGACTTCTCATCGCCGGGGTGGCGGCTGTCTACGGGGCCCGAAAGATGCGGCCGACCGAGGACGCCGGCGAGTCAGCATCAACGCAGCTCACCGTGCGGCTGGACGACGACGACGCGCGACGAGTCGATCGCTTGGGCGATCGCATCGAGGAAGCGACGGACCGGATGATCGAAATGCGCCGCAGTCTCGACCGGGCGGCTGACTTGCGAGAACGGGGATTATCCAGGCGATGACCGACACCTGCGCGACGTGCGCGTTCTTCCTAGCGGCCGACGATCCGCCGACGAAAGGGCTATGCCGTCAGTCGACGCCGCGCGTGTTCGCCGTGCCGCCGACGCCAGCCTCCGGCAGCGCCCAGACGACGTTCGAGACCAAGTGGCCGACGGTGATGCCGGACGAATGGTGCGGACAGTTCAAGGCGCCGGCACCATAGCGGTATCGGGCGGCGTGATCGAATAGCCAGCCCGCTCGAGCGCGAGCAGCGCACCGATGGCAAAGTCGCTATAGAGCTTGGCACTGTGGCACCTGGCGCGATTGCCTTGACACAGGCACTCCGGCTTCGGCCCGGTGACCAAGCAGATCCCGTGGGCGATTTCCTTGACCATCGTCACGCGGGTTTGGTTGGCCAGTTCAACGTTCATAGAAGCGGGCACAGTTGCCTCCGTTTGTGATGTCTTTCGACGACGGTGTTGTCCTTGGGGTCGAAGCTGCGGAACTGTCGCCTGCACTTGGCAATGTCCTGCGGATCGTACTTCGATGTGATTGGCAGGGGCTGGATCGACGAGCTTTCCGCGCTCTCCCCAGCCCCTTTGGCGCCTGCGGAAACTTGTCCTAGCTTGTCGCGCACGTTGCGCGCGGCCATCTCGAGCCACGCGCTGTCCGAGGCGAGCGGCGTGGCCGGCAGCGCGGGGTTCTCGTCGGCGTTCAAGCAGATGCTGAAGTTGCGGGACAGCGCGTACTTGATGACGTCCGGCGTCAAGGTCGCCAGATCCACGTCGGACGCTTCGGCCAGCCCGATGCGGGTCGCCTCGCGTGCCCAGATGGAACAATAGCCTTCCTCGGCACCGTAGGCGACGGCGAGCGTGGCCCCCAACCAAAGCGCCGCGCCGACCCACAGCAGGACGACAAGCCGGCCGCGGCTCATCCCCCGCTCCCTTCTGGTGGCGCGGGTGGGTGGGGCTTGTGGGAAGCTACGCATTGAGGGCAGCGAGCCTCTTGCTCGCCATCGTCAATCGGGTAGATCAGTTCCCATCCGCGCCCTTGAGGCGTCGGGACCGCTTCTCCGTAGGGCGTAGGTACATCGTGAAAACATTCGCGCCGCGCGCACTCGTTGCAGATGTAGCGGATCACCGTGACCTCGACATAGAGATTGTCGAACGTCATCCCGCGCGTAACGTATTCGATGCTCACCGCCCCGCCTTCCCGTCACCCGGCATGGGGAGGGCGGCTGCTAAAGCGGCCTTCGCATCTGCCACGAACATCTTCCACATTGGGCCGTGGTGGTCGCGAATGATGCCGGGGATACCATCGCCGCGATCTGGCACCGAATGAACAAAGCCGGGGCCTTCGTCATCTGGAAAGACAACGCCGTGTTCAATGCACATCGCGCGTGCAGCCCGTTCGACAGTGGTGTCGGATAGTAGCCGCTCCCGCATCTCCTCCCCGGCCTTGCGGGCGGATGCCTCGGCGACCTTGCGTTGCTGGCGGCACTCTTCGAGGTTGGCGTAGATCGTCGCCTTTTCCTGTCCGCGTGCAGCGAGTGCCGACGTCAGTCGCTCGATCTCTGCCCGGCTCTCCGCGCGGGCGGCGGTGGCGACATCCACAATTGCGACTGTTATGCCGTAGCGCAAAGCGCCTCGGACCTGATCGGGTAGGGGTTGTTCGCCAATGCTGCCCGCTACGCTGTCCGCTCGCGCCAGAAGCACGTTAGCCCGCTTCTCAGCATCGACCGTAAGCGCCTCCACATCCCCCTGGCTGGGGGTGGCCGAACCAAGTGGTCCTAATTCTGGTAATCCCTTCTTGCGACGCTCATAATCGGCTCGTTCCCAATCAGTCAGAAATAGCGGCTTGGGGGTGGCCTGATCCGGGGATGGGACCGGATCAGGCCGTGCTATATGTCCCCCTTTCTCGGTTCTCTCAGAAGGTCCGAACGAATGGGAATCACCTCCTTCGTGTGGCGGCGCTG
Source organism: uncultured Salinisphaerales bacterium (assembly GCA_964581385.1). Taxonomy (GTDB): domain Bacteria; phylum Pseudomonadota; class Gammaproteobacteria; order Nevskiales; family Nevskiaceae; genus CAZOOK01. The sequence continues at coordinate 61,836 of CAZOOK010000031.1, read as the reverse complement.
GCGGGGCGACATCGAGAGCGACGATTGCCGAGCGCAAGTCTGAAGCCAGCAGCGTGCTCTCGCCATCAAGGCCGTCTATCTCAAAGGCGTGACGGCTCAATAGTTTACGAATCTCTCGGCGCAGTTGGCGCGGGTCGGCGCCTTCCTGCTTTGCCTCGGGGACGAGGGCGGCGAGGCGATACACCAATTCGTCGTTCTGACCGCGTGATAGCGTCATCCGGCTCCAAACGGATGGAGCAGCCCAGAGCATCACGCCCGGATAGAGTTGCTTCTGAACTGGCTCATCATCCCCTTGGCTGGGGGCGGCGACTTCGGCAAGCGCCCGAATAATGCCAGCCGCGATCATTTGCGCTGCGGACGCGCTGTGCGATCCCCAACGAGCGGCTGTTTCCAGTCCGATGCGGGAGGCCAGCGCCTCTCGTGCCGTATCGACCGGCGCTGCTGCCTCTGGCGGGGTGGTGGAGTCAGTCATGGACAATGCTCGTAGGCTTGCCGGCAAGCGTGACGTTGAGCATCCCGGATTGCAGCTGGGCGAGAATGTCATCGGCCGCGCTGTTGGCCTTGCCCTCGGTCGCGCATACGAAGATCAGGCGGACCTCGTTGCCCCAGACTTCGACACGGACTTCTTTGCCGAGATTCGGATGGGTAAATTGCCTGTCGCTCATCCCCTCACTCCTTCTTCCCCGCATCCAGGTGGGCTTCTTTCTGGGCGCGAACCCAATCTTCAAAGTCGGGCGGCGCGCCGGAGTAGAACGCAAACGCCTTCTCGTATTCGTGGCGATAGCGCGCCAATTCACTGGCGGTCATGTGCAGATCAGGCTGGCGAATAATCTTGATCGTCATTTCGTTTCTCCATCCGGGCGGGCTGGCGGTTCGTCGCGGGAGCGGATGACGCAGCGACCCTTCGACGTTGTTCAAAGCCTTGTGCAGTTCAGTGCGGAATTGCCCGTTCTCACGCGCTTTGACGCGCGGAAAGCCCTGCGGCCATGTCAGCGGGTAGCTCTGGACCTGTTCCATCCGTTTTCCCTCAGTCGGCCAGCTTGGCCGCCGTCTCCGCCGCCTCGTCGTAGCCGTCGAGGATCCACGCCTGGCGCTGCTCCTGCCCGTCGACGCGCAACTTCGGATGGACAGCCGCCGTGCGCATCATGCCCTTCTCAAAGGCGGCCACGCCATGTCGGCGGCACTCTGCCTCGGTCCAGTTTGTGATCGCCCGCGGTGCCGGAGCGCCCGTAGCCTCAACCGGCGCGGCGGGGGGATTGGCGGAGGCGCCGTCCTGCGCGGGGGTGGGGGATGACGGCGCCTCCTGCAGCGATGCGCCGGGGGACGCATTGCCGGTCTTGTCGGGCGCGGCCTCGTTGGCATCGGCCCAAATCGTTTCTTCGACGATCTCGCCGGTTGCAGGATCGTGGGCGACGTGCGCTGCTGCGGTTGGCGCGGGCGGCGGTACCAGCGCCCGGTCTGCTGCAGCGTCGTCGGCCTCATCGCGCCGGATGATCTCGTCGATGTCGGTCGACATGGGCAGTGACTTGGAGTGCCGGCGAATTACGGTCTTGCGGCACATCTCCTCGTACCACGACACCCACGGCCCGTTGTCCTTCGCGCGTGACACGGCGCGCACCTTCTCGATCTGCGCGACCGTCATCACCTCGCGGCTTTTCTCGCCGCTCTTCAGCGTCGCCACCGAATAGGCTGCAATCACCTTGCCGGGGTCGGCATCCATCGACGGCTTGTGCTTGATGAACGGGTCGTCGCCGAGCTCGAACTCGAACGCATCCTTGGCGTGGACGACATAGGCGTCCCACGTCGCAATCTCGCCTGACTGGCGGACCTTCTTGCGAATGCCGGCAACCATGGGCATCCACTGGACGACGTTCTTGAAGAGCACCATGGCGCCCTCTCTGCCGTCGGGCAGAAGACCATCCTGGGCAGCGCGCATGGCCGAGTTCCAGAGCGACCGCCGGTCGGCCTCAAGAAGCTTCGGGTTGTTCTGGACGGCGGTCATCACGACGCGCTGGAAGCGCTCGACCGGGATATGCGAAGGAAGCACAGCGGAGAACTGCCCGGCCTGCTGCGCCAACTGATCGCGGAACGGGACGACGGCGCGCGTCTCCGTCGTGGCGGGCGTCTTGTCGTTCATCGTGCATTCTCCGAGATGATTTCGCGGACTTTTTCGGTTAGCGCGTGTTTGACCAGTTCCCACCCGACCTTGCCGGTGTCGATGAGTGGCGTCAGTTCCTCCACCGTCATCCCGGCTTTGATGCCGCTGATCGACACAAAACAGTCGGCGGACGAGTAATTGCCAAGATTGACTTTCCGGCTCATCGAGATTGTGATCGTCGTTTCCTTGTCATCGGCCATTAGCGTACTGCCTCCACTTTCTCTATCTCTGTCCCGGCCAGCGGGATGCCAGCCTTCGCGGCGCGGTTCGCCAGCGTCTGCACCAGTTCCTTGATCTCGGCGTTGTCCTTCACAGCTTTCAGCGCCTTGTTGTAGTCGACGATGCGCGCCCGCGTTTCGGTCTTGAGCGCGACCTTGAAGCCCGTCCGGCCCGCCGTGGTGCTGATCGGCGCGGCGGCCTTCTTCTCGTGCGCTGCGGCCTCACGGTTGAGCGCCGTGCGCTGCTCCTCGGTGGCCGTCGCGGCCTCCCGGCGCAGGCGCTCGGCCTCGGCAGCGGCGGCGCGGGCGGCCTCCTCCTGCTTGCGGCGCTGCGCCTTCAGGTACGTTTCCAGATGGTCCTTCAGCTTCCGCGTGAGGCCTGTGGCACCCTCGCGGATCGGACGCCAGCGGTCATCGACGGCGCGGCCAGCGACCAAATGCGGTTCCTTCTCGACGTCGTGCGCCTCGTCGGCGCGCTTCGCCAACTGCCCGACGCGGCGGGACCACGTTCCGCAGCGGTCGGCGTCCTCTTGTGTCTCGATCGGCTTGGCTAGGAAGGCGGTGGTCGTCTCGACCTCGCTGTCGAGTTCGGCCTTGATGTCGACCAGCGCGTCACCGCTGAGATTGTGTCCAATGCCAGGTTCGTGCAGCGGCGGATCGTCGGGGAAGTGTCCGTTCTTCATGCGAAAGCGGTACGCATCTTCGGTGATGGCCTTGCCAAAGCCGCCCACCTCCGCGACGCGCTCCATGCGGCTGCGCGTCATGGGGTGACCGCTAATCGTCGCAATCCGCTCGCCGCTGTCGTCGAGCCAGCAGGCAAGCGGTTCGTTGTGACTCGTGCGGAAAAAGCCGCACGGCATGACGGTGCGATCGGCGAGTGGATCCGGGTCTTCGCCGCGGAGCTTGGCCTGCCAATAAGCGTAATCGTTGCTCATTCCTCGACTTGCTCCTTCAGGTCCGCGATGGCCTCGGCCTCGGTGCGGCCGTAGCCCAACGGCATTCCCTCGTCCTCAGTGCCTTCAAACCACGCCGACCAATCGAACTGCCGCATCGGGATTGGCTTGGCCCAATAGCTCGTGACGATAAACTCGCTCATGCCGGTTTCTCCGGGGCTGCGAGCAGCGGGACCATCTTCTTGTCGAGATAGGCTTGTTTGACCGGGCCCAGGGTGTGTTGGCCGACGGTAAACCCGTCCGGCATGACGACATGCGCTAAGAAAGCCTCGTCGAACGTCTCGATCTTGCTCGCGACCGCTTCGAGTTTCGCTTTGATGCAGAGGAGGAGGGCCCGCCAGCGCGACCGACGCGCCTGCGCGTACTTCTCCTCGTCCGGTGGCAGCGGCAACTCGAAGCGCACGCGGCGATCGGCAGCCTCAAAGATGATGGTCGCGCGCTGAGGCTCGCTGGCATAAGCGAAACTCGACGCGCCGTAGCGCTTCAGCGTGGTCTCGATCTCGTTCCGCGTCTTGTCCACGCCGACTTTGGTTTTCGATGCGTAGCTCATGCTGCCACCATCCTTGCCAGCGCCCGCTCGGCCGGGACAAGCGCCCGCAACCGACTGCCGTCGAACGACCAGTGCCCCGTCCGTCCTATCGTCCGCTGAATCTCAAGCGCCTCACGGCAATCGGCCCGCACCTCATCCGTCGTCTTGCCGATGATCGGCCATGCGGCGGGAAAGACCGTCTCGGCGCCGTAGACCGCCCGAACAAGCCGCCATTTCTCCGCCAGGAACAGATTCGCGTTGGCCTCGTGGACGGCCTCCAGCGTGCCGGCGAGGCTGGCCTGCATATCGGCGATCGCGGCGGTGAGCGCGTTCATGGCTTTGCCCATCCGAGTTCGGAGCGAATCGCGGCGAGCACCTCGGCGGGCGCTTGGGGCAGCGGTATCCATCGCCAAATGTGAGTGGAGTTGAGGTGGTCAGGCGCGACGATAACGGCAGCCTGACCGCTGGTTGGGAGGAACTCGGTGAAATCGTCGTCGATCCCGTCAACGATCACCCACCCGCCCAAATCGACAACCTTTACCTTGTCGCCGTCTTCGACCCACTTAACCCGCCTCATGCACAGGTCGGCATCAGCATAGGGAAGCCTCTGGACGAGGAAGCCGCGCCCATCGCGTGGCGCCGTGTCCATCTTCTGCCAGTCTGGCTGCTGTACGCCCGCGCCGCGCGTGTCCATGCGGCCCTGCAGGCCCTCGTCCACGTCGGGGATGCGGTCGTCGGGGTTGGCGGTCATCGGGCGCGTCCTAAAACGGTATGTCGTCGAGTTTGGTCACGGTGACCGGCTCCATCGCCTGTACGGCGTGGACGGCAACCAAGGTAAAGAATCCCTCACCCGGATGCTGAATTGCCAGACGCTTAGCCTCAGCCAGCGCGGAGTCGCCGTTGGTGTGGCGAAACGACGGGCTTCCCCGTTGCGGGTTCCACACCAGCCAGAAATTATCCTTCTCTCCGCTCATTGGCCTCTCCGGTTTAGGTCGTCGCACGCAACATATGCGGCGTGCATAAAGCCTGTCAACCATGCGCTATGCATTTTTCTTTCTGTGGCTGCGTTGACAGCGGCAATGCGTCGTGCATATTTTGCGGCAAGCCAGCGTCACTAGGGAACGGACGATGCCAAAGAAAGAGCCGAAGGCGGAATTGAAGCGTCTTCGAGCCAGTCGCGGGTGGTCGCAGAAGCAAATGGCCGATTACCTTGGCTGTGACCAGTCGACCATTTCCCGAATCGAGGAAGGCAAACTCGATCCCCGCGGACCGCTTTCCAAGCTCATCGGCATTCTGGCGCGCGAATCGGCTGGCGCGCCATGATCGAACCTCGCCCTCCCTTCCTCCCCTGGGCGATAAACTGGCTGCGGCGCGAGCCCGGCCTTTCTCTTTGCAGCAGTTCTATCCGGTACTACCCGGGCAATGCAGGAGGACGTGATGTAGGTAGCCCACAATCGCCCATTTCGGAAAACTGGCGACCGGGGAGGGACGCACACCCGCCGATCCGGTCGCCAATATTCCGGGCGGTGGTGACCTAACTCTTGCGAGCGAGGGTAACATGACGTTTTCTCAGGAACTGCACGAGCGCGTCACCGCCGAACTGAAAGACGTTCTGCGGATGCTCCTCGGCACCGACCCGTCGCAGGTCCGCCTCGACGCCAACATCTTCGACGACCTCAACGCCGATTCGCTCGACGCGATCGAGATCGTGATGCACTGCGAAGAGCGGTTTGGCCTTGAAATGACCGAAACCGAGCTGGAAGGCGTGTACACGGTCGGCGACCTCGTTGCCTTGATCGAAAAGACATTGCCACACGAAGGAGAGGCCAATGCCGTCAAAGAAAGCCGAGCAAGCGCCGGGTAGCGGAACACCGGGACCGGGCCATAACGGGCCACCTCCTCCGCTCACCGACGAGCAGCGCCAGGCGCTTTTTTTCCAGCACAAGCGCAAGTATTCGGCAGCGCTCGCCATCAAAAAAGAAGCCGACGCAGCGTTCAAGAACGCCTGCAAGAAAGCCAAGGCCGAACTCGGCCCGTCCGCCGTTGATTCCATAAAGGATGCGTTGCTTCTGGAAACGCCGGAGGGCGCGGCGCTGATCGAGGCAAACATTCGCCGGCAGGCCGAGATCGCCAAGTGGATGGCCGTGCCGTTCGGCAAGCAGGCGGATATGTTCGACGGAGACATGATGCCCGCCGTTGACCGCGCTAAGGCCGAAGGGCGCCGCGACGGCTTGGCCGGCAAGACACTTGCGCCTCCTTACGATCCGTCCGTGCCGCAATACGACGCCTATGCCGAAGCGTGGCACGCTGCCCAAGGTGAACTGTTCAACATTCAGCGCACGCGAGATGCGTCTGAATTCGAGGGCGAGGAAGAAGGCGAGTCTGAAGAGGCGGCCGCGTGATAACGATTTGCTTGGCCGGCACGCCGACCGGCAAGGGGCGGCCGCGGTTCGTCCGGGTTACCGGGCGCGCCTATACACCCGCCAAAACGAGGGACTACGAGGACAATCTCCGCTACGCCGCGCAGGTCGCGATGGGCGGCCGGGCCCCTCTTGACGTGCCGCTCGACGTGACGGTGACGGCGACGTTTCCGATCCCTGAAAGCTGGTCACAGAAGAAGAAACGCAGCGCTCTGCTTTATGAGATCAGGCCAACGACAAAGCCTGACGCCGACAATCTGCTCAAGGTTCTCGATGCGCTGAACCAGGTCGCTTTCGTGGACGACAAGCAGATCGTCCGCGCGACCATCGAAAAGTTCTACGGCTTGGCGCCACGGCTGGAGATCGTCATTCGTCCTATCGAATTGGCATGACGACAAACAATAAGAGGAGGATCGTCCCCATGTGGACCGAGGAGCGCATTGTTGCGCTGAAACAGCATTGGGCCAACGGGCTGTCGGCGAGCAAGATTGCGGCTGAGCTTGGCGGCGTATCGCGCAACGCGGTCATTTCTAAGGTGCATCGGTGCAAATTGCCGAAGCGCGCCGCTCCCGCGCCAAAGGGACCGCGCAAGCGCAATATCCGGCCGCGGAGAGCACATCCTGGCCGCCCGTCGTTCAACCTGCCGCGGCCCGGGCAGTTCGTTGCCCATACGCCAAAGCCGCGCCCGGCGCCACCGGCGGACCTCCTCGAGCCGATAAGCCGTGACCGTCGCCTGGAAGATTTGACCGACCAGACGTGCAAGTTTCCGCACGGCGATGCGCTGCCGTTTCTGTTCTGCGGCGCGCCGACCGATGGCCGACCGCCATATTGCCGATTCCATAGCGCGCTCTGTTTTAACCCCCTTTCCGATCGTCGACTCCGCGTGCCGGTGGATGCATGAAGATTGTCGCCGACCTGCCGGCCGATACCCGGCGCCGGACTCTCTGGATAGCAGCCCAGGCGCTGCTCCTATGCGCGCGGGGGAACGGGGTAGACGATAGCCGGCTGAAGGTGCTCGTTCTCACCATGCGCATGCCAGAGCTCGCCGTGCTGACCGACGACGAGGCCGCCCAGCTTATCAGCCGCCTAGACCTCGAAAGCGCGTGAGCGCGCCATGGCGAGCGGTACCGATTTTTCTCTACACATGCGCGCCGTCGCGCTGGAACTGCTCGGCGACCCCAACCCGGCGCACTCTTCCAAATCGGAACTGCGCTGGGGGACGAACGGGTCCTTCTCGATCGACGTAACCGCCGGGACGTGGTTCGACCACGAGGCCAAAGAGGGCGGCGGCGTTCTCGATCTGATTGCCCGAGAGACCGGCCGGCATGTGAACGGCGCGGCGGGCGGCGCGGTCGAATGGCTGCGCGAACACGGCTACGACGTCGAGGACAACCACGACCGCAATCTTCCGGCTCCCGTTTCTACGTCAAAAGCGCCGGCCGGTAAAAAGACGATCGACGAGATTTACGAATACGTCGATGAGTCCGGCGAGCTTCTTTTCCAGGCGGTGAGGTTCGTTTTCATTGGGCCAGACGGCAAGCCGCTGACAAAAGACGGCAAGGTTCAAAAGACCTTTGGCCAGCGTCGTCGTGCGCTTCCTACCGACGAGCCCGACAAGGTGCATGATGGCTGGCGCTGGTCCGTAAAAGGCTGTCGGCTGGTACCGTATCGGCTTCCTGATCTGCTCGAGGCGCTATCTGCCGAGCGGCCGGTATTTATAGTTGAGGGCGAGCGCAAAGTTGACCGGCTGGCAGAGTTGGGCGTGCCGGCGACGTGCAATCCGATGGGCTCTGGCAAATGGCCTGAGACCTTTGGCGATTTCTTCCGCGATGCCGATATCATTCATCTGTCGGACAACGACGAGGCAGGCCGCAACCACACCGCGGTTGTCGGAGCGGCACTTACCGGGATTGCCGCACGCCAGCGCGTTCTCGATCTTCCCGACCTTCCAGCTAAAGGCGATGTCGTCGACTGGATCGCCAAGGGCGGAGACGCGACGCGGCTCTATGACCTGGTGGAGAAGTCCGCGCTCCCGTTCGGGGCGGAGGCGCCGCGGCTGAATTTCGAGGCGGTATGGTTCGGCGATTCGCCAAGGATGGCGGCCGATACCGAATGGCTGATTGATGACCTGATTACCCGGGGCGACATTTCGATGCTCATCGGGGCGTCGGGCTCGGGCAAGAGCTTCCTTGCCACGCACTTCGCCATGGGTGTGGCGCGGGCGGAGCCGGTGTTTGGGCACAAGGTCCTGAAGCGGGGCGGGGTGGTCTATCTGGCGGCCGAGGGGCGCAAGGGCTTTCCCAAGCGGCTGCAGGCTTACCGCCAGCACTTCGACATCAGCGACCATCAAAGCCTGCCGTTTGTGTTCCTTCCGATCGCCTTGAACCTGTTCACTGAGGAGGGCGATTTCCCAAAGCTGCTGGCCGACCTGAAGATCCTTGGCGCACAAATGCGGGATCGGTTCCAATGTGGCATCGACATGACGGTTGTCGATACACATGCCGCGGTCTCGCCTGGCGCGAACGAGAACGCCAGCGAGGACGTTAGCCGGCTACTGAAGCACTATAATTCGATTCAGGAGACGACCGGCGGGCATGTGATGATCGTGCACCACAAGAACGCCATGGGGGCCCGCGAGCGCGGTCATTCATCGTTCCGCGCGGCGGTCGACAATGCGATCGAAGTGAACTGCGCCGAGAACAAGGATCGATCCTTCAAAATCACGAAAATGAAGGATGCCGAGGAGGGCTTTCTTACGCCGTTCCGGCTGCAGTCGATCACGCTTGGGGCCCGGGACGATGGCCGGCCGATCACGTCTTGCGTGGTTGTGCCTCTGGACAAATGGGTTCAAGGCTCGCTGCGATCGCCGACCTTGAAAAACCTCACGCCGAAGGTGCGGATCGCGCTGGATGCACTCCGCGATGCGCTGCTCGAGCACGGCGAGGTGGCGCCCGGGTCGATGAAGCTGCCCGAGGGCGTGCGCGTCGTTAAGTGGAATTTCTGGATCGACGCCTTTACCAAGAAATCCTTTGAGGGCGGCGAGGACTCGAAGCCGGATGCAGTGCGCAAGGCTCTGCAGCGGGCGGGCGAATACCTGCTCGACAAGCGCGTGATCGGGCGGGAGAAGCCCTACGTGTGGATCGTGCGCGAGGAGAAGCCGGCAGCGTCGGGCTAAGGCTCAACCGCCCTCACGTTACGATTCAGAGAATTAATTAATAATCCAAAACGCAACGCTAGTGGCACCACGCGTTTGCCGGCGTGTGCGGGCAATGGCTGTTGCGGCAGTCGTAGGGGATGGCCAAGCCTTCGCGGATCATGGTTGCGGCGAGGCCTGGCACGGTCCCACAGGCGCGGCCGTAGTTCCATCCGGCGCAGGGGACGATCGTGATTTGCGCGTCGTGGAGGAGCACGGCGGCCCTTGCTTTTGCCCGCAGTCCCAGAGCGAGCTCGGCCGGGCATCGCGGGTGGAATATCTCGGGCGCGTCGTAGCCGGTGAGGCGGATGCGGAGTCCGCCGGCGGCGGCCGTGTCTCCATCCAGAATCCGGTCGGCGGTGACGGTTCGGGCGGGCACATTGGCAGAGATTGCAGCGACGATCAGCCCGGCACCAACGCCGGCCAAAAACAGAGACTTCACGGCTTTGCCTTGTTCGATCCGGCGTAGGCCGCGAAGACCTGCTCGATCGCCTCGAGGTCGGTCATGTGGTTCGCGGCATAGTACCGAAACGTCTCTTCGCCTATGCGGATCGAGCGGAGACGGTAAACCTCCATTGCTACTGTGTCCGACGGCTGGGGTTCGGACGGCGGGTCAAGCGATGTCCAAGAGCGCGGATCGAGCGGTTTGCGCTTGGCGAGCCTAATGACGCCTTGCTCTGGAACCGCCACGCGACAGCGCCCGCCGTCGCAGATCCCTCCGACGATAACCGGCATTTTATTTGCTCCTTTTCAATTCGGCGCACGCGAGGCCGATATGGCGGGGGATGGGCACCTTGCCGGCGAGCATGCGGCGCAGGCGGTCGGCGCTGATCTCCAGCGCCTGGCAGGCGGTATTCCGGCCGATTCCCATTGTATCGAGCATGGCCTGAAATGCATCCGGGGCGAGCGTACCCACGCGCTCGGCGTGCTGCAGGATGCGGCGCCGACGAAGCGCGCGGTCGATGTTGCGGAGCTTGTCCGTCTCCATCGCGGCGGCTGTTTCAGGCGAGACGGGCATATAGGCGCCAGTCGCGACGAATATCGGACGCGCCGCGGGAGTGTCCCGCCTGTCCGCAAGCGTTACCTCGATCGCGCCGATCTCCTTACGTGGCTGCGGCGGTGCTTCCGATGCCGTCGCCGGCTGGCCAGCGTGACCGCCGGCAGCGTTTTCTGCCTCCTCCCGTGTTGGGTATGCCAGGTCGATCTCCGCGGGCACTGGCGGGCCGCTGAGCGTGCGGAACAGGCGGAACGATCGCCCGACCGGCATGATGTTGAACGGGGCGGCCATCAAAGCGCCAGCGCGCAAGCGGCGAAGGTGAGGAGGAAGCCCGTCACCCACAGGGCGGCGACGAAGGCGGGCGGGTACCTCATGGCCTGGCCTCGAAGCGTGAGCCGAGGGGCCCGCAGGGCTGGCCGTCCTGGCGGGCAACGGCGCAAAAGTGGGTCTCCATATTGCCGGTCACGAGATTCGGCTGTCCAGTGAGCGCACATCGCGCATACTTGAACGGCGGCGCGGTCGGAAAGTCGGCCGTTTCGGGCAAACAATGGCGGCAGTCCTTGCAGAATTTGGTCATGGGCGGATCCTTTGGGGTTAGGTCTGGCGTTTCCAGGTTTGCCAGTCGGTGACGGACTCGAAGCACAGGAAGCCGCCAGACGCGCGGGCGACCACGGCGGCCCATGGGCAACGGCGACGGGCGGTCGCCCATGATGCGCACTCGACGAACTGGCGGCGCATTAGAATAAATCCCCTTGGGCTGGCCCGCGTGACCGGTCGCGCTCGCAGCCGGGAATGACCAGTTGATTCCCCTGCTCGGTCGGCTCGCTAGCGTATTGGCGCGGCGTGGGGTTGCGCTTCCAGGTGTCTTGCACGGCCTCGGAAAGCTGGTCCCAGGTCTTGCGCGGGTTTCCGCTGAGGCAGTAGGTCGGCATGGCCTCGACGTCCGCCTCGTAGGCGATTCGCGCGGGGGATTTGGTGACCGGTTCGCGGATCGGCCGCAGGCTGGTCGGATAGGCGTCGTATCGCCGTTGATTCGCGGGAGCGTCGCCGTCCCAATCGATCGTGACGACATTTCGGCTTTTGACGATGCGGACCACAGTCGCGCGGCGCCCGACAAGCTCCGTCTTCGCCATGACATACTCGACGCGATCACCCGGCTTGAAGCTGAATAGCGTGATGATTTCCGGCTTTTCCATTGTCTTTGCCTCCGTTTGCTTAACCGCTCGTGCATGCCCGACGCGCGGCCGGGCATGGGCTAGGGGTTCAGGCGTCTCGGTGGTGCGCCGCGTGTTCTGGTTCTGAAATTGCTATAGGCTTGGAGCAGTCAACGGGGGCCATCGTCGCCTTAGCTATCGCTTCGATGCACGAGTCCATTGAAATCATTTGGCCGGTCGTGGACCGCGCCCACACGCACATGCCGGCGAAATCCTTGTCGACCTTCTCGCCGCGTTCGATCAACTTGTCGGCCAGCCAGTCGCTAACCGCCCAATGCTCAAACACGTCGCGTTGGTAGGGTTCGATATTTTCCTCGCGACACATGGTCTTGGCGTCGTCGTAAACCTGCCCGGACATGAATTGCGAAGGCTTGTTCCGCCACTCGCCGTTAGTTTCCGTCCATCCCGCCTGTATTGCGGCTTCTTCGTAGTCGTCCACCGGGCAAGCCAGCTCGAAAGCCTGGTTGACCAGTTCGGCCAGCGGATCGCTAGTGGCCTGCCCGTAGCCTTGTGCCAGTGTCGAGACCAGCGACGAAAGGCACACATAAACCTCTTGCCTAACCAGGCGGTCGGCACGCTGTTCGATTGTCTCGTTCATGTACAATCCTCCAAATTGAGCCTTAGCGCTCTATGACGCGGCCACAAATAGCCGCGCTGTAGAAAGCTAGTCTTTCTCGTATCCGTCGAACCAAGGGCCCATCCGGCGCGTCCGCGCCTTGCCGGCCGACTTGGTGCAGGTGCTCGAGCTGGTCTCGGGGTCGCGGCAATGCGCCTGCGCCTCGTCCAGCGTGAGATTGGTTGCGATGGTGCGGCGGCCGCCTTTGAAATAGCCGCGAACGATCTTGTATTTCTGGCGGAGGGCGTTGGCTTCTTCGAGGGTCATTGTCGTTGCTCCTGTTCGGGTGCGCGTGGCGCGGGTTAGGTGGTGGCGGTTGGCGTGGCGTATTCAAAGCCTTCGCCGGTTGACGGCTGCGGGAGCCCGTTTCGTCCTGTCAGTAGTCGAAGCGCGATCCGGGCTGGATCTTGTGCGCGGGCTCGTCCGTAAAGGCCGGCTCCCATTTCACCACCCGCCGCGCCTCGAAACCGGTGGCGCGGCATTTCAGGCAATAGCCAGACCGGAAGCCGGTCGCGGTGGTTCCGATCCATTCGGCGGGCTTGCCGCATTCGTGGCCGTAGGTTCCCGGCTCCGCGTTGTGGCACTTGCTATCGGTTGCGTAGGCGGTCATGTCGGCGGCTCCCTTGTTGGTGTCTCTCTATGCCCCAACCATACGCATACGCGCACACCTAGTCAATTGAATAATGACGCCATGGAACCATGGAGAGGCATTATCACGGACTTGTGATCGATGCCGGACAGATTGGGACATTGAGGCAGGGCAATGGGTGGACAGATGGGGACATGCTCGGACATGGCGTTAACCTGTCCCGTTTGCTGGCTGATCTATTGGCGCGCGGGCCGTCATCGGGCAAGGTGACGCGGCATGGTCACTCGCGCCGCTGCCGTCCTTCGCGAAAACGCAATTCAGGCGAAGCGGGCCCGCCGGCGCCGCAGGGCCAATGTTCTCGCAATCCGTCTGCGCGAACTCAACCTCCTGCTTACGTGCCGATATGGCGGCGAGGTGCTGCCCGACACGCCAGACACGCGCCGCGCGATCGTCATCGTCGCCAACCATCTCGGCAATCTATCGGTCAATCCGCGGCATAGCGTCATCGGCTGGCTCGGTCTTCGCGCGCCATGGTACAGCCTCGGCGATGCCGAAGCGCTGATCCTCCAGGTGAGCACCAAGCCGCGCCGATACAAAGCACAGGCGCTCGCATGGCAACTAAAGCTGACTGAAGCTGATCGCGCCACGCTCCGAATCACCACCATCGGATCCGTCGATCTCTCGACGCCCGCCCGCATCAAAGCCCGCGCCCAACGTAACCGCCTCGCCAAAATGGACGCGCGACTATCGGCCGGCCACAAAACCCGCGCCGAATACATCGCTCAGGTCAGCCTCGGCGAACCATGGAAGGCAGAAGGCATATCCCGCCGAACGTGGTTCCGCAGGCGCAACAAGGTAAGCACCGCTGCCCTAGATGGCACACGTCCGGGTACAGCAGATTCTTCAATTGCTGATGACGAACCCGTGCCACCGGAACCATTCTCCCCGTCATAGGGCTGTGACCATCGGATGGCGCGCCAGCGCCCCGCGCCAATCCCGTGCCCCCCTCCCTCGCCTCAGCTCGGGAGGCCCAAACGTCAATCCACCACCATGCAATCATGTTGACATGGACACGAACCCTGAGACACAATCCCGCCGCGTCAAAAAAAGGATCCGCCATATGTCCAGGTTAAACACCAAATCCCTCAACGTTCTCAATACGTTCCGCAGTCTATCAGTTGTTCTCACTAGATCAGCCGTTGTTCTATCGGTTTTGATGATAGGTCTCCCGCAGTCTGTCCAAGCCGCTGACGCTGCCTATCCGTTTTCGCTGACGCCAGGCGATCTTCAATCGTGGCCATTGGTGGTGCAATCCCTCGATTCCTGCGTCGCGTCGATCCAGCTGCGCGGCGATGTCGCGCCATGCCGCGGTCTGTCCGAATTCCTTCAATCTTTTGCCGGTCGCGTGATCCTCACTGGCAAGGCTGCTGCTGCGACCCCGAATAGCGCGCCAATCCAGTCCCAGCCCGCGCCCGAGGCTCCGCAAACCTCGCCGGCGCCGGTCAATGGTGGATAGTTCGCTCGCAATCGGCTAATCCTGCCCGCATGGCGAAGCGCAAGCCGCGTCCGTATGCCAGCCCGAAAATGGATCGACCCGCTACACCGAAGCAGCGGGCCTTTGTGGTGGCGTATCTTCGGACGGGCAATCCATCGAAAGCCTATCGAGCGGCCTATTCGACCAAGGGCTGGAATTCGGCCATGGTCACAGGCGAGGCAATGCGCACGCTCGGCCATCCGGTTGTCGCGCGCCTGGTGGACGTTGCCCGCGGTGCGGCTCAAGCCCGTTACAAGGTCACGGCCGAGTCAATAACCGAAGAGCTCGAATGGGCTCGCTCGGCGGCAATGGGCGATGGCAACCACGGCGCCGCGGTCTCGGCCACGGTGGCTAAGGGCAAGCTGCATGGGCTGTTCATCGAGCGATCGGTAGTCACGGGACACCTCACGCTCGAGGCGCTGATATCCTCGACGATCGCACCGCCCGCCCAGGCCAAGATCCCGGGCGATGACGCCAAGGTGATTGAGCACCAGCCGGACAAGCCGGAACCATAGACCACTGCCGCTCCGGCCAGTCGTCGGGGCGGTCTCACCGCAAACAGTGACCTATCTGTGACCTAGCCAGCGCACAAGGCCAAAACCGCGCGGTAAGTCAATGCTTACCGGGCCAAGCCCCTATATCACCAATCAGGGCGCCGGGAGCGGACTTGACATCATGCCGTCATGGGTTCACGGTGGCCGGCATGAGCAACACCGCCGACACCCGACCCAACTACATCCAGATCACGGTTAAGCCCGAGCTCCTCCGCCGGATTGACCAGGCACGCCGCGCGCAGGCCAACCCGCCCACACGGCCAGAGCTGGTGCGCGCTATCCTCGAGCAAGCCTTGCCCGAAGAGATGACGACCGCTCGACCACGCTCGATCGACAATCGTCCGCAGGAATGAACACATCGCCACGGCCGGGCTGGCAGGACGAGTTGGGGGAGCGCGCCGGCACCCACGGCCATCACGTAGAGCAACTCCACCTGTAATCCTGCGGGAAATTTTGCGGAATATTTTCAGGAATGTTTGTCTGACTGTTTGGAGGTCCTGACGATGGGTGAAGGTCTGAAGCGGGCGGTACTGGCGGCACGTCGTTCGCGGTCTTCGCGCGCTGGTCTGCTTTCGGCGGTTGATGCGTTCTGCCGGGCGGCGAACATCGTGGACAGTTTGCCGGCGCCGGTGGGCGATGATCGTCCGCTGCGTGATGTGCTGCCGGGGCTTTGGCCGACGGTGGGTGATTTGCGGGCGCTACGGGCGGAGGCGGTTGCGCTGGGTTGGAAGCGGAGGTGACGATGTTCCAGGTTGGGCAGCGGGTGATCTGCGTGCGGCCTCCTCGGCCGACGGATTACGGCGAGGTCTGTGCGGTGAAAGGGGTGGTCTACACCGTGCGGAATGCTGCGGTCGGTGTGGACGGTCCGCTGATCCGCGTCGAGGAGATCGTCAACCGTCCTCGCAAGTATTTTGGTGGCGTGACCGAGTGCTGGTTCATGGTGACGAACTTCCGCCCGGTTGACGAGCGCCGGCTGGACGTGTTCCGGAGCGCGCTGGAGCCGGTGAAGACGGTGGCCGGCCAGCCGTTCCCGACGACGGTTTGGTACGACGAGGCGTCGTCGCTCGATGAGAACGACATGCTCGCAGGAGCCGAGCGCTGGCAGTGGTGGGACATGAGGAGCGGCCGATGAGCGAGATCAGCGACAGGGAAATCATCGCGCTGATGGGGGGTAACCCCGACAGTGCAAATCGCGAAGGGTGGCCGTCGTCGGAAACTCTGGATCGCCTGAAGCACATCTACGGTGTTATGCAGCAACGTCCCGCGACGGTCTGAAGCGCATCCAAGCCATTGAAAACATTGAGTTAGGGTCACGTTAACCATGATTTTCTATGCGTTCTCAGAGGGTTAGATCGAATCGCGCATGCTCAGGCTAGTCACCACAGAGAAGGAAGAATGCGCGGTCGCTAGTTTTGCCGCTGCCGAATCCGAGCACATAGCCGAGCGCGCCTTGCGTGCTGAGGCGCGGGCGATTCAGGCTTGGCGAGGAAAGAACCCCTACTCAGATTTTCTTCAAAAACATGGGCGCCGGCCATCACCCGATGAGGCTGCAACAATAGGTCTTTTGATGGGCGCTCGGGTGAAGGCGGCGGACGGCACCATGCAGCCGATGCCCAGCAAAGCGCGGCGCGCTCAAACCATTGTGGAAAGGAAGCTAAGAGCTAGCGAGAGAAAGATGACGGCAAGGATATTCCAAGTCCGAAAGGCTATACTGGCGCTTGCTGCGAATCATCACTGCGATTCGTCGCTAATAATCGACTCAGTTGGTCGCGAATTAGGGGAGGACAACATGCATAGCCAATTGGCCCAAGCGCTTTCTTGTCTTAACCAGATTCTAGAGGAGTACCGTCGTCGTGAAGAAAGTAAGCCTCAGCGAGATTCGTGATCTTCTCAGCGCACTGCAGGAAGCATGGTGAACTGAGTAGACCAAAGCTCAGAAATTTATTGGGATGGGTGCTTTCTCAACGAGAGACAACAAAGAGAGTCGTACGGTCAGTAAAGATTATCGGGAAGGACTTGTCCGAGGACGACGTTCCCCTTGATTTTATTAAAGCACAACTTGGAGAAAGCGAAATTTTCTCTTTCGGCAAGGCTGATCCAGAAGAAAACTACCGAAAACGCTTGAATTTTCTTCACAATTCTCTAGATAAGAACACTGGGCAACTACAGGAATTTACTAAGGGATGAGCCCGATGGTTGACACGGCGCCTCACGTTCACGGCAAGTCGCATTTCGTGGAAGGCGGAAACGTAATTGTTTTTGTCGCCGTCCCCGTCGTGACCGTTCTGGTCCTTGTTTTTTATGGGCCGATTGCCCTGGTCGTTGCCGGCCTCGGTATCGTGTACCTGGAGGTCTACAATTCCATTTTTAACCTATTCGCTGTGGAGTTCGGCGCGTTGATTGCGCTGTTCGCGCTCTTCGTTTGCCGCCCCACCCCGTTTCTTGAGAGGATGCGGAATACTCACGCCTTTACGGCGATTGTAACGAACGTAAAGATTACGATCGTTGTTTCTGTTGTCTGCATTCTGGCCACAATGATCCTTGGCCTTCTGCATGTGGAGCCGGGATTGGGGCTCTCTGTTCGGAGTGTGCTTTTTGTGGTGTGGGCAGCGAGTTCTGTGGCCGTCACTTTCATCTACGGCAGAACGATCCGGCTGATCTTTCTCTCGCTGTCTTGATTAGATTTCGTCTAAGCGCACCCCCCAGAAGCGCGAAACTAGCGGCGGAAGCATACCACAAGTTATGGTAGAGCAAGTGCGCTTCAGACCGTCGCGGGAGTTTGCTGCATAACACCGGACTTCTCAAGGTCGACGAGCGCACGGCCCGTCGCTACCGCCGCGGCGAGACGGCAATTCCGGGACCCGTCCAGGTCGCGCTCAATCTGCTCAAGGAGTGACCGATGCCGATGATGGGCGAGGTCCGCAAGTTCATCACGGGCAAGGTCGTGCGAGCGGTGGCGGACTACCGGGCATCGGTGCCGATGACCCGCGAGTACGTCTGGGACGGGTACTACTGGCTGCCGCTCGAGACGCTCGGCGAGGCGGAGCTGAAGGCGATCGCCGTCCGCATGATGGCGTTCCACGGCGAAAAGGTGGAGGGGATGCTGCGATGACGGTCACCGTTCCGTCGGGCGGACTGGCCGTGATGGCGAATCGCCGCGAGCCACCCGACAGTCTGGATTTCTTTCCGACGCCGCCGTGGGCTACGCGGGCGCTGTTCCCGTTCCTCGGCGACGAGACGCGAACGGTCTGGGAACCTGCAGCCGGCATGGGGCACATGGCCGCCGTGCTTGGCGAGCACTTCGACGCCGTGTTTTCGTCGGACGTGCACGACTACGGAATTGGCGCGACGGTCGGATCGTTTGTTGGCGAAGGACCGGACGTCGCGCAATGCGTACCGATGCCGGACTGGATCATCACCAATCCTCCGTTCAATCTCGCGATGGAATTCGCTCACCGCGCCTTGCGCACGGCGCGCATTGGTGTCGCGCTGCTCACGCGGACTGCGTGGCTCGAGGGTGGCGAACGCTACCGGGAATTGTTCGAGCCGCACCCTCCGTCTATCATCGCGCTGTTTTCAGAGCGCGTCCCGATGGTGAAGGGACGATGGGATCCGAAGGCGTCGACTGCGACGTCCTACGCATGGGTCGTGTGGGGAGAGCGGTCGACGCGAGGCACCCGTCTCTCCTGGATACCGCCGGGCCAACGTGAACGACTGACCAAGCCCGATGACGTTTTCCGATTTGCAGGAGGTCGCCCATGATCCGCATCATCCGCCACTGGCTTGCCGAGCGGCTGTACTGGCTGGCAGGGAAGGTCGAGCCGCGAAGTCCAACGGTCTTCGCGGTGGGATGGAAATCTGCCGATGCACCGGAGAGCGACAGCGCTGAGCGCCCCAACCACATGATCTATGATCCGCTGCATCTGGCCGGCGACCCGGTGGCCCCGACGTCGCCGTGGCAGGGCGGGTGACGCGCCCGTGAGCGAGGACACCATCTACCTCACGACTGGCCCGAACCCGAAAGGTCCGGGTCTGCTGGCGATAATGACGCGCGGCCAGATGCAACTCGGCGACCGGCACGTCGAAGTGCTGACCTTAGAAGTCGTGCAGACCTACGAAGAAGCTCGGCAGTGGTTTCGACAGATGAAGATCGAGCGGCCATGGGAGACGCGCCAATGATCCGCCGCGTCCTCCCGCCGTCCGGCGCCGCCGCCGACTATCGGCGGCTCTGGCGCATCGTTGATGGCGCGGTCGCCGACGCGCTATACCATCACCCGGAATACTTGCGGCCGGTGAAGCGCGGTGCGCGCCCGGTCGAGCGGACAGCCCGGAGGTCGATCACCAAGCGCGTGGTCGGCGCCGTGCTGGCGGACTTGGCGGGGACCGCCAGGGGCGGCGTTTTTGGGAACGCCGCTGACAGTGGCCGACGGACCGATACCAAGGATGATGCCGTCGGCCTTGGGTGAGGGTTCCAGACCTCTCGCCCGGCGGCGCGTGGAAGATTGCACTACGCGCCGGAACATCGGTCGGGTTAACGGCCGATGGAAAGAACAGCCGGCGCGGGTACGGAGCTCGCGCCGGCACTCCGCCTCGAACAAGGAACGACCCAATGAGTCGAGCAGCCCTTATTGCGGCCCACGCCGCCGCAGCCCTCGGCAGGATCGCCAGCGCACCGGAACCAGCACCAGTGTCGCAGTCGTCGGCACGCCCAGCCTCCACCTACCGCGGCGCGCGCCGCAACAAGGCGTTCGGCCGGCCGGCCCACGGCAACGCGCGGGGCGGTGACCCGAACCGCTTGCGCACCCGCATGCTGAAGTTCACCGGCGAGACAAGACGGACAGGACGGTGACATGACGCGGCCGCTTGCCATCGACCTCTATTGCGGCCTCGGCGGCTGGACGGAAGGTCTGCTCGCCGAGGGCTACGACGTGATCGGCTTCGACATCGAACGGCACGAGTACGGCGATCATCGCTATCCCGCGCAGCTCGTTATCCAAGACGTGCTGACGCTGCACGGCTCGCAGTTCAAGGACGCCGCGCTGATCGTCGCTTCACCGCCCTGCCAGGAATACAGCTACATGGCGATGCCGTGGAAACTGGCGAAGGCAAAGGCCGCGGCGATCCGCGCCGACACGACTGGCAACGAACTTGAACGGCTCAACCGCCTGTTCAGCGCCTGCTTCCGCATCCAGAAGGAAGCCTCGTTCGCCGCCGGCCATGTCATCCCGCTCGTCGTCGAGAACGTGCGCGGCGCGCAGCCGTGGGTCGGCCGTGCACGCTGGTCGTTTGGTTCGTTCTATCTGTGGGGCGACGTGCCGGCGCTGATGCCGCCAGTAGTGAAGGCGGTCAAGGTGGCGACGCTAGGCGCCGGTTGGTATCCGCCCGATCATCCTAAGCACGTCCCCGGCCTCGGCTTCAACACGCACGCCGAGCGGGCCATCAAAAACAACGGCGGTTCTTGGTTCGCCATCGCGCACAACACCACGAGCGGCAAGGGGCGCAATCCGGACGGACGCAAGCTCAAGGACAGCGACGGATACGAACGCAACCATCCGGCCGCCTTTGGCTGGAAGAGCCCAAGAACATCGTCCGGCGCGACTGCCAGGCGCAAGGCCGCCAGCGCCATGATCGCGAAAATTCCGCTGCCGCTAAGCCGGCACATCGGCGCGACGTTCCGTCCATGATCCCCCGCCGCGAACTCAAGGAAGCCCAGGCCCAGATCATCCGCTGGCGCGAGCGGCCGTCTACCATGGTCCGCGAACTGTTCCAGACAGAGCCGGACGAGTGGCAGGCCGACGTTCTCGACGCCTTCCCGCACAAGCAACGTATAGCAATGCTTGCATCGAAAGGTCCGGGCAAAGAACTGTGTAAGAATACAGTTATACCGACACCGGTTGGAGATCGACGATTTGGCGATCTTGTCGTCGGAGACGCAGTATTTGCCGACGACGGTATGCCAACTGTAGTGACTGCAATTTTTGATAACGGAATTAAACCTGTATGGCGAGTGAAATTTGATGACGGTACCAGCGTTTTAGCCGGAGCGGAGCACCAATGGAAGGTGCGAGGTCAGGCCGAGCGCGCCCGAAAAAGCATGTACAAGCCGTGGTCGGTGCTCACGACCGAGCAGATCATTGCGCGCGGCGTGCGCGTCAAGAACGGGAAGTGGGCAGGCCGTCAGTTTGAAATACCCTTGCATGGTGCGGCGCACTATCCGGAGGCGACTCTACCGCTGGACCCATACTTGGTCGGCGTCTGGCTGGGAGACGGCACCCGAAACTCGCCCTCTTACTTCAAGCCATACGTCGAGATCGAGCATGAGCTTCAGCGCCGCGGATACGTCACCTCGCGTTCCGGCGATCACGTTCGCATTCTTGGGATGCTCGACAAGTTTCGAGAGCTAGAGTGTTTCGGCTGCTACAGCTTCGAGAAATACATTCCGGAACGCTTCAAACTCGCATCTCCCCAGCAGCGTCGAGACCTTCTTTGTGGCCTCATGGACACCGACGGCTGCATCGGCGACGACAGCCACATGGAATACGACACGACATCGAAGCAGCTTGCGCTTGACGTCGTGTGGTTGGTCAGGTCGCTTGGAGGAAACGCGCTCGTCAAGCAGGGCATTAAGGCGGGTGCCTACCACGACGAAAACGGCAACCGTATTGAGTGCCGAGACTGCTATCGAGTGAGCGTTCGCACGCCGTTCAATCCGTTTCGGATCGCTCATAAGGCAGTCCGGTGGACCGACCCGATGCGGTCGCCATCCACGGCGCGATACCTGAAACGGTACATCGAGAGCATCGAGCCTGCCGGCGAGGCGGACTGCATGTGCATCACGGTCGATCATCCGTCGGCCTGCTATCTCGTCAATGATTTCATCGTCACCCACAACACGACAGTGCTCGCGTGGCTCGCGTGGAACTTCCTCCTCACGCGCCCGCACCCGAAGATCGCGGCCACCTCGGTCACCGGCGACAACCTCAACGACGGTCTGTGGACCGAGATGGCAAAGTGGCAGGGCAAGTCGACGCTCCTGCAAGCCTCGTTCACCTGGACCAAGAACCGCATCGTCGCCAACGAAAATCCCGAGACGTGGTGGATGGCGGCGCGGACCTGGCCGCGCTCCGGCGACAAGGAGCAGCAGGCCGAGACGCTCGCCGGTCTTCACGCCGATTATATTTTCTTCATCCTCGACGAAAGCGGCTCGATCCCCGAGGCGGTCATGGTGGCGGCGGAAGCCGCGCTCGCCTCCGGCATCGAGGCGCATATCGTCCAGGCTGGCAATCCGAGCGCGCTCGAGGGGCCGCTCTACGCCGCTCACCGCAACCGGAAACTCTGGCACGTCGTCGAGATCAACGGGGATCCAGACAACCCCAAGCGCTCGCCGCGCGTCTCGATCGATTGGGCCCGCGAGCAGATCGCGCAGTACGGTCGCGAATCGCCGTGGGTCATGGTCAACGTGCTCGGCCGCTTTCCGTCGGCGAGCCTCAACGCGCTTATCGGAATGGAGGAGATCGAGGCCGCCCAGAAGCGGGTCTACCGCGAGAGCGACATCGCGTTCGCGCCGGTCATCCTCGGCGTTGACGTCGCGCGCTTCGGCGACGACTCGTCGGCGATCTACACGCGCCGCGGCATCCAGGCGTTCTCGCCCGTCATCCACCGCAACCTCGATTCGCAGGCCGGGGCCGGCATCGTCACCCGGCTGTGGGACACGATGGGCGCCGACGCGGTGTTCATCGACAACACCGGCGGCTTCGGTGCCGGCTGGATCGACATGCTCCGCCAGCTCGGCCGCGCGCCCATCGGTGTCGGCTTCGCGGAGCGCGCCCACGAGCCGCAGCGCTTCGCCAACAAGCGCGCCGAGATGTATTTCGATGCCGCGAAGTGGATCAAGGAAGGCGGGGCCCTCCCGCCCGACAAGCAACTCGCCGAGGCGATGACGCGCACGACCTACACCTTCGCCAAGGGGCAGTTGCTCCTCGAGCCGAAAGCCGACGTGAAGGCCAAGCTCGGCTACTCGCCCGACTCCGCCGATGCGTTCGTGCTCACCTTCGCCGAACCGATCACCGCGGCGAGCAAGTCGGCGGTCAAGCCGCGCCACGAGTGGAAGTTCGATCCGTTCGCCGACCTCGACAGGCAGGCCACGGAATCCTACAAGACCAATTCGGTGTACGATCCCTTTGGAGGCAGATGATGAATTCGGACCGCCCGTTCCTTCTCGTCGCCGTCATCCTGAACAGCGCGCTCTACTGCGCCGGCGTCATCGCGGCCGGGCTCATGTGGGAAAGCCATCTCGCTGTTATCCTAGCGCTCGGCACCATCGGGCTGGCCTACCTCAGCGCTACGATCCAGAGCATCCCCGACCCGCTTCGCGAGGTCCTTGACCCCTCCGGTACCGTCGCCGTCGTTCTCGTGCTAGCTTCCATCGCGACCGGTGTCGCTGCCGGCCTCAGCCTCCTGTGGTGAAGCATGGCCACCCGATCGCAGACCATCGTCATTCCCGGCAAGCACACGCGCGACAAGTCGACCGCCGCGGCCGCCCCGGCGCCGGTGAAGTTCGGGCCGCCGCAAAACACCGCGCGGCCGGGCCTGAAGGGAGGAAAGTGATGGGCTTTCTGTCGCACAAGTCGGCACCACCCGCACCTCCGCCGCCCCCGCCGACACCGCCGACCTACGCCGACTCGTCCGTGCGCGCGTCCGGCAGCGCGGCTCGTTTCGCCGCGGCCGCCACGTCCGGCGCCGGGTTCGCCGACACCATCAAGAACGTCGGCGGCGAGGCCGGAGCGCCGACGCCCAGCACGGCCCAGAAGCAGCTTCTCGGCGGATCGACCTGAACAGGACTCTGACCGATGGCTGACGGATCGGACGCCGCCTTTGCTAAGGCACCGTACCAAGAGATGAGCCCGAGTCTGCTGGCCTTGCAGCCAGTGGATGAAGAAGCGCCTCGTCAAAGAAAGCAAAGCACCGATTGGACGGACGTGATCTACGGCCGTCTTGAGGCGCGGCTCGCGATGCTTCGCACGTGGAGATGGTCATGGTGGGTACACTGGAGTGTACTTGCGCAATACTTTTTACCGAGAAGATGGGCGTGGCTTGTTGTTCCAAACCGCACTTGGAAAGGCCAGCCGATCAACGACACCATCGTCGATTCCACCGGCCTGCTCGCCGTGCGCACTTGCGCCGCCGGCATGTGGACCGGGCTGACCAGCCCGTCGCGACCGTGGTTTACGCTGGAAATCGGACTGCCGTGGATCGACCTCGACCCCGAGGGCAAGGCGTGGCTGGAGGACACCCAGCAGCGCGTCTATACAGTATTGGCGCAGTCGAATTTCTATACCACAATGTCACAAGCCTTTCAGGATGTGACTGTAATCGGTACAGCGCCGGTCATCATCTATGAGGACTATGAAGACGTAATCCGGTGTTACCTTCCGGTCGCCGGTGAATACTATCTCGCGTCGGGCGCTCGCTTCGCCGTCGATACGCTCTATCGCGAGTTCAATCTGACCATCGTCCAGATCGTCGATATGTTTGGCATCGACAAGTGCCCGGAGCAGGTGCGGACGCTGTGGAACAGCGGACTTTCGCTCGATACTGAGTACGTCGTCGCCCATGCAATCGAGCCGAACGTCGGTATGAATCCGAAAGGCGGCAAGCCGGCGATCAAGGTGGTGCCGGGCATCTTCTCCTTCCGCGAGGTGTACTGGCTGAAGGGCGTGAAGACCGACCAGCCTCTCAGCCTCCGCGGCTTCCACATGACGCCGTTCATGGCCGCGCGCTGGGCCACCACGTCGAACGAACCCTACGGCCGCTCGCCGTGCATGGACGCGCTCGGCGACAACAAGCAGGTCCAGCTCGAGACGCGCCGCAAGGCCGAGTTCATCGAGAAGGGCGTGCGCCCGCCGATGGGCGCCAACCCGGAGCTTAAGAACGAACCGTCGTCGATCGTGCCCGGCATGATCACCTACATGAGCACGGACAATAACCGGAAGGGCTTCTGGCCGCTCTTCGAGGTCCGGCCCGAGTGGCTTGCCGGAATCACTGCCGACATCGACAAGGTGAACGCGCGCATCGACAAGGCGCTGTTCGTCGACCTGTTCATGGCGATCTCGCGCATGGAAGGCGTCCAGCCACGGAACGAACTGGAACTGACCCAGCGCAACCTGGAGCGCTTGCAGGAGCTCGGACCGTTCATCCACATGTTCGAGAACGAATTCGCCGCTCCGGCGCTTCGCCGGGTGCTCGACATCATGCAGCGCCGCCGGCTGTTGAAGCCGATGCCGAAGTCGCTGCAGGGAATCCCGATCCGGATTAACTACGTGTCGATAATGAAACTGGCGCAGAACGCGACCGAATCGGTGTCGATGAAGGACGTGTTTGCGACCGGCGGTGCGCTGTCGAGCGCGGCGAAGGCGGCGGGCGTGCCGGATCCGCTCCGCACGGTCAATCTCGACAAGGCGTTCCGCGAGTACGGCAACCGCAACAACTTCCCGCAGAATCTCTGGTACACCGACAACGAGGTGGACGAGCACGATCAGGCGGTGCAGAACGCCAAGCAGCAACAGCAGGTGCCAGGCGCGGCAATGGCGGCGGTTCAGGCCGCCCACACGCTGGCGCAAACGCCGCTAAGCGGGAACACCGCATTGCGCGCCATGGTCGGGCCGGGAGAGGTACCAGCGTCGTGAAAATGAACCCGAAGTGCTCGTGGTGCGACAAGCGGGCGGTCGTCGATTTTGTCTGTGAGGGCTCCCCGTGGAGCGGACTGGCGTGTCACGACCACTATGAAATCGCGCGCCGACGTGCATCGGAAAGTCGGGTCGTGGTCTCCTCGCTTCTTGGGTGGGTAACAACGGAAGAAGTCGAGAAGGCAATGAGCGCCGGCGCATTCGCGTGGATGATGCAGCCGAAGCGCTCGCCCGGCGTCACCGCGAAGGAACGCGACAAGTGAGCGACCTCAATGAACGGCAAATTGCTGCGCTTCTTTGCGACGAAAGAGCGATTGAGAACCTATCGACCGAAGATCGCGACGACATGATCGTGAAGGGGTTTGCGCACCGAGCGTGGCCGAACACGACTGGCTGCGGCTGGAAAACGTGGCTGACCAAAGAGGGCCTCGAACTCAGGATGACGATCGCAAAGCACAAAGAGGATCGTGAAATCGCGAGTATGAGCTTCCCCGACTACAGCAAAGGATTGCCGTTGCCGCGATGAGCGACCTTACCGAAAACGAGGTGCTCGACAGATTGAAATCGAGCCTGAAGGAAGCCGGGCAGGCGGCGGTCACCCTGTCGCTGCTCACGCGCATCGGACCGGCGTACACGAAGCTCCGCGAGCATCTGCTTCTCGTCGAAGGATGCTGCCGCCAGATCGCGGCAATGCGCGATGACGCCCGGTGGTACCCGCTCGGAATGCTGATGGCCGAGGCGCACAAGCGCTCCGGCAACTGGCTGCGAGGCTTCAAGTTCCAAGGGAAGCGCATCTACATCAACGGCCAAAGCCGCAACCAGAATTTCACGCTGCTCGCCCAGAACCTTGCCTTCATGCTGGTCGGCGTCGAGAAGCTGCAGCACGACAAGACCGGCGTGCGCGGACCGATCCTGCCCGACGTCGGGACCGAGCATCGCGCGGTCGGCGCGCCGGTTCCCGTCAGCCTGCCCGATCACCTGAAGGTCAGCGCGGGCGGCGTCATTCTCCCGAGCGAAACGAGGCACTGACTTAATCGAAGAGGAGTCCCCAATGAGGACAATTGAAGATCATCGCGTCAATGCTGCCAACGACCTGATCATCATCGAGGTATCGGACGAGCCGGGTGCCGGTGGTGCCAACCACGAATACGAGGTCAAGTTGCCGTCCGGACAGAGGACCAATATCTCGTTCCAGAACGGCCCCATCAACGAGAAGGGCGTCAACGGCCTAACCCAAGAGGTGCTTTTGGCAATTGTCGTTGATCGACTGAGGTCGTTCCAGAAAGGACCTTACGCCTGTCGCGAGAATGCGCTGGCTCTCACCAAGATCGAGGAAGCGCAACACTGGCTTCATTCGCGGACGCGAACCCGCATGGCGCGCGGGGTCGAAGGCACGAGCGTCGCGTGATGGCCGACAAGATCGAATCGCCGCCCTTCACCGACCAGCAGAAGGCCGACGCCTACCGCGCCGAGATCATGCCGCACCTGAACGCCGCATGCGCCGTCATCGACCGGGCGAAGAAGGACGGCCTTATCTTCGGCTTCAATCTTTCCGACGATCAGTACGGGCGCCGCACCGTGCAGGGCCTCACCGTGGTCAAGCCGCTCTGATGGCCGACGAGCCGGAAGACGGGCCGGAGGAAATCCTGCCGGCCGAAACCGCGACCGTCGATGCCGCCAGCCCGGAAGGACTGCGCACGCAAAAGCGCAAGCAGAAGCGCGCCAACGAGGACTCCGAAGATTTCTGGCGGATGGTCTTCACCAGCGAAGCCGGGCGCCGCGAGATGTGGACGCTGCTCGGCGAGGGCAACCTGCACGCCTTCAGCGTCAACTTCGCCGTCAGCCCGAACGGCTCGCCTTACACCGAGGCGGCGTGGTATCACCGCGCCCTTCAGGACTTCGGGCTACAGCTCTACCTCAAATGGCAGTCGATCGATCCCGAGGGCGTCAAGATGATGCACATCGAGAACGATCCTCGCTTCAAGCCGAGACCGCGGCCGACACGGAGAAAGACCGATGCGTGACCTTCGGTAGTGCGTCAGTTTGAAATCCGCCGGCCTTGACGGTCACTCGATCGCCGCCTTTGGCTCCTATATGCTTAGCAGGGAGCCTTTGGGAGTTCACAATGCGCCGACGCAGGTCGTACAGCGATCTTCTATCGCCGTTCGTTGTCGTCCTTGAAAGGGATGGCGTCGAGCTGGTGCGCGAGACCGTCCTTGCCCTCGATGAAGATGATGCCCGTGGAGAAGCATGGCCGCTAACGGCCAAATACCGAATCGACATATTCGATAAGACGGTCCGCACTAGGGTCGAGAGAACCAATGCCGCGCGGTCCTAAAGGCGAGAAGCGCCCCGCTGACGTGGTTGGCAATGCCGTCCACGTCATGCGGATTGCTACGGGAGAGATTGAAGACACCGTTCCCGATGACGGGAAGGACAAGGCCGCTCAGGCGCTAGGACGCAAGGGAGGCGCGGCGCGGGCTGCAAGCCTGTCTAAGAAGCGGCGGGCGGAGATTGCAAAAGACGCCGCCCTGCAGCGTTGGGCCGCCAGAACAAAGACAAGCTAGCTACCAATCACCTGCATTTGTTGCTGAATCTGCATGAAAGCGCGTCCATTGTGATTCTCGATCATCTTGAACGCGGGCGTTGCTTGCAGAGTTATCACTGACGCATGATGCACGGTAAGCACCAAATCTTGGAACGTTTGATCGTCCTCTAGTAATATTATTTTATCGCCGAATAGTGCTTTAGCTTCATCTAGGCCAATGTGACGACCGTGTGTTATCGTTGTTTGCTTTTCCGTTAGATGTCTTATGATCGGGTCGATCTTCTTCTTTGCATTTTTCTCATTGCTGAACATGTTCTCTTTTAGAAAGCGTTCTGCCATGTCCCTCGCCCAGCGGACAGCGTTCTCACACTCGGTAATGAAGCCTGGCTGAATCTTTCTTAGGATCGGTTCCCATAACAGCGCGTTAGACGAGTCTTTTTGGATTTCCGCGCGTATCCGCTCAAACTCCTGAAGGAGGCCGGTAGCTGCCATTGAACCGAATTGAGGATCAATCGGCCCGATGCTCGACTCCTTTCCCATCACTATTTGCTTACACGCCAAGGCGATGATGGTCCCGCCCGACATGGCGAGCTGCGGAACGATGGCACGAATATCGTTGCCGAACATGGAACGCAGATAGTCGACAAGCGACTCTGTGGCGGCCATATCGCCGCCCGGAGTGTGCAAAATTAGGTCTAGACCGTTGGTCCGGTCCAGCTTGTGGATAACCGACATGAATCCATTCTTGTCGGCATCCGAAATCCCTAGAGAAACTCCAGGTTGATTTTGTAAATGTTGCTTTTGCAGCCATCCAGAATAATAGAGGATCGTCGGCCGCTTTGTATATTCGTATAATTGCATTAGGTATTTACGTCGGATTACGTCATGTACGCTGCCCGATACTTGCGTTTCAGCTAAAAGCTCATTCCACGCAGGCATCCATCACCCGGAGTTGTATGCGGGCAGCGCAGTGTAGAGTATCTTGGGGCTTTCAAGCTTCGCCATCTCTTTGATAATTGTCAGGACAGCGTAGTGATCGCTCTCTTTGGCGACCAGGCTTTCCAAGGCGCCCTCCAGATCGGATGGCGCGTTGGCCTCTGGTTTCGATCGCGGACGTTTCATTTTCGTACCCCTTTTTAACCTGACATAGGGCCATTGGATTCGCAAACAAGTTGTTAATGATAGTTTGTTCTTGACGCTACGCACAAAAGTGCAGAGATTAGAAACATGAACAAGTTACCCCTCGAAACCCGCGTCCAAATCCTCACGCTCCTTTGCGAAGGCGCGTCGATGCGGACGATTGCCCGCGTTGCGGACGTGTCATTCAACACGGTCAAGAAGCTCCTGATCGATGCCGGTCGCGCTTGCGCGGCCTTCCACGATGAGAAGGTCCGCGATGTGAAGGCGCGTCGGGTCCAGGTCGATGAGATTTGGAGCTTCACCTACGCGAAGCAGCGCAATGTCCCGAACGCGAAAGCTGCGCCGGAATGGGCTGGCGATACGTGGACGTGGACGGCAATCGAGGCCGATACCAAGCTGATCGTGTCGTGGCTTGTCGGTGGGCGCGACGGCGAATACGCGATGGCGTTCATGGACGATCTGCGGTCGCGTCTCGCGAACCGTGTCCAGCTAACCTCTGACGGCCATCGCGCATACCTTGAAGCCGTCGAGGGCGCGTTCGGTGCCGATATCGACTACGCGCAATTGATCAAGCTCTATGGCGCCGTCCCGGAGAACGCCAAGGGCCGCTACAGCCCGGCAGAATGCATCGGTGCGAAGAAAGAGCGCGTCGAGGGCAACCCCGACATGGCGCACGTCTCCACGTCCTATGCCGAACGTCAGAATCTCACGATGCGGATGCACATGCGCCGCTTTACTCGGCTCACGAATGCCTTCTCCAAGAAATTCGAGCATCACGTCCACATGGTTGCGCTCTACACGGTCTGGTACAACTGGACGCGCATTCACAAGACGCTTCGCGTCAGCCCGGCGATGGCCGCTGGCTTGACCGATCACCTAATCGACATGCGGGAGATTGCCGAGATGGTTGAGGCGACGTTGCCTAAGGCAGGGCGACCGGCAACCTACAAGAAGCGCAAAGCGGCGTGAGACCGCTTCTTTTCCTTCTGCCGATTGCTCTCCTTACCGCTTGCGGCCAGCCGCCAGCGCAGGAGATCGCGCAGTGCAAGATCAAGGCCTATGAGCATTTTCCCGCTGAAGACATCAGGCTCGGACTCCAGCCCGTGGAAACGTTCATTTCTGATTGCATGACTGCCCGTGGCTACAAGCTTACGTGCCCAAGCCCAATCGCGGACCAACCGGACTGCTACGAGCCGCCGTCATGGATGCAATCATTGTTCGGCAGAAATTCAAACTGACGCACTACCCGATTATAGACGCGCTGTACTTTCAAAGAAACTGTGGTAATCATCCGAACACCTCAATCGCGTCAGTCCGCCGACGCCACGCGAATGAGACTGGCAATTGGCCGCTGGCCCCAACGATCCGGTTGTAGAGCAGCCCGCTCCGGCTGCGACTCCCGCGTCAGCACCAGCACCATCTCCCGAGATCGCGGCGCCTGTTCAGGCGGACCTGGCCGCTGCGACCACTGCGCCAGCCGCTGAACTACCTCCCTCGGCGGCTGGCGCGGAACCTCCCGCAAAGCCGGAAGAGCCCGCACGCGAACCGACGCTCCTGGAGCAGTTTGACGCGAAAAAGGCGGAAGAATCCAAACCCGCCGAGAAACCGGCCGAAAAGCCGGCGGATGTGGCAAAACCCGATGATTCCGGAAAAAAGCCGGAAGAAACGGGAAAAATCCCGGATGCGGCGAAGCCCGTAGAGGCAGCGCCCGTCGTTGAGCCGGTCGCGGTCGATTATTTCAAGGACGTGAAGATCCCGGAGACGATTGCGCTCGCCGACAACGAGCGGAAGGACGTCACGGGCGCGCTCGACCTTCTCCGCAGCGGCAAGACCAGCGAGGGCGTCCAGAAGCTCTTCGACCTGCATGCGCAGACGATGAGCCAGTACGCCGAAGGGCTCCGCAAGGAGCAGTGGGACACCTTCAACGACACGCGCAAGAATTGGGTGACCCGCGTCAAGGCCGATCCGATTCTCGGCGGCGCCGGTCACCAGACCGCCATGGGCACGATCGCTCGCATGCGCGACCTCGCTTTGTCGTCCGACAAGCCGGGCACGGAAGCCTACACCGCGCACAAGAAGGAATTCGACGAGTTCCTCGCCGTCACCGGCGCCGGCGACCATCCGGCATTCCTGCGCATGCTGCACAATTTCGGCCGTTACTTCGATGAACCCGCGCTGCCGCCGGACAATCCGCGGCCGCCGTCATCCGGCCCAGGTCGACCCGCCGGCGAGAGCCGCAAGGCGAGAATGTATCCGTCAATGACAGACGCGCAACGCTGAGGAGATTGAGCGATGGCGACCGGTAGCTGGCCCACTATCTTGGATGTTGCGACCCGCATGGACCCCGACGGGAACATCGGCGACATCGCTGAGATGCTTTCGCAGTCGAACGACTATGCGGAAGACATGCCGATGGTCGAGGCAAACGAGATGACCGGCCACGAGTTCATCTTCCGCACCTCGATCCCGGCCGGCACCTGGCGCCAGTACAATCAGGGCGTTCCCTACAGCAAGTCGACCACCGCCAAGGCGCGCGTCGGCCTCGGCATGCTGGAGGACTACAGCCAGGTCGACCGCGCTCTCGCCGAGCACTCCGGCGACCTCATGGGCTTCCGCGAGTCGGAAGACGTGGCCTTCCTCGAGGGCATGAGCCAGACGATCGCGCAGACCATGTTCTACGGTAACACGGTCGCCACGCCGTCGGAATTCATGGGCCTCTCGGCCTTCTACAACACGGTCAACACGGCCACCGCCCAGAATGCGGCCAACGTCGTCAACGGTGGCGGCCTCGGCAACAACAACGCCTCGCTCTGGCTGGTCGGCTGGGGCACCAAGACCATCTTCGGCCTCTACCCGCGCGGCTCCAAGGCGGGCCTCGCCATGGAGGACAAGGGCGACATCGTTCCCGGCTACGACAACCTCGGCAACCGCTTCGAGGCGTATACCTCGTGGTTCCGCCAGCAGATCGGCCTCTGCCCGATGGATTGGCGGTATGCCTCGCGCGTCGCCAACCTCGACACGACCACGGCCGGCCTCGCGGGCCCGACCCCGCCGGACCTGTTCACCATCATGGCCCACCAGGTTATGCTGTTCCCGAAGTTCACGCCGCCGACCAGCGGCATCACACGCACCGACGCGCCGCGCGAAGACGTGACTGTCCGCGGCATCTTCTACTGCAACCGCACGGTCCGGCAGTGGATGGACATCCAGGCGATGCGCGACCGCAACGTCCTGCTCACGCTCAACGACTACGCCGGCAAGCCGATCACGGCCTGGCGTGGCATCCCGATCAAGATCGTCGACCAGCTCCTCAACACCGAGACCCTGGTCTCGTAAGCGGGCCGCCCCGAGGACACCGAAAGAAGGAATTTTCCCATGTTGCTTGACAGTCTGCTCGGGTTTGTCGCGCAGGGCAGCCCGCTCTCGCTGGTGGCCGGCGCCGGTGTCTCCATCCCGTCGCCGGGGGTCATCGACCTGCTCGGCCTTGGCGTGGGTGTCGCTCCCGACGAGCGCATCATCGGCACGGTGAGCACGTTTGGCGCCGATACGGGTATTGGCGACCATAAGCTGCAGGTCCGCGTCGCCATCGGCACCGGGTTGGTTGCGGTCGGCGGGTCGACGCTGAACGTGGCCTTCCAAGCCGCTCCCGATCAGGGCGCCGCCGGCAACTACCAGCCCGGAACCTGGCAGACCTTGATCGAGACCGGCGCGATGACGGCGGCCCAGCTCGCCGCCAACGCCATCTGCGCCCGCTTCGACTGGCCGCCGGTGTTCCCGGTGACGCTCCGCCCGCGCTTCCTGCGGCTTCTGTTCGCCCCGTCCGCGGGCGGCAGCTTCAGCGCCGGCACGATCGCCAACGCCATCGTCACCAACGTCCGGGACGACTGGTACAGCGAAGGCAACGCTGCCAAGAACTTCTCCGTCGGGGCGGTCTAGTTGACCGCCTTCGCGTAACCCGGGAACAGTCAGGCGCACATGGCCAAAGAACCGATCAGCACCGCGCCGGCGGACGAGACGCCGGCAGTGGATATCAGCGAGACGCCGGAGTTTCAGATGGCGCTCGCCAAGGCGACTGCGGAAATCCACGATGCGATCCTCGCCGACGTGCGCGCTCTCATGGCCGAGAGCGGCGCAAAGGCTATTCCGGCCGAGCAGAGCGAGATCGAGCGCCTTGCCCGCGCCATCGCGTCGTCGAACGCCGAGATGGCCGATCAGGGCACCAACCGGAAGCGCGTCGCTCCGGAGATCCTCGAAGCCCGGCGCAAGTCCGAAAAGAAGATGCACGCCCTGCTCGACAAGGTGCATGAACTGCCGAAGTCCGAGCGGCCGGTCTACCGGGTCCGCTCCAAGGTCTATCTCGGCGACAAGCTGATCGAGCCGTACCAGCGCGGCCAGGGCGGCACCGTGACGCCGACCCATATCGTGTTCCTGTCGGCGCCGAACCTCGGCCTCGAGCCGGTCAACGCGAAGGCGCAGGAAATCTACGCGGCCTTCATGGGTTCGATCGGCGGTGGCGACAATCTCGTCAACGGCCAGATCGCGCCGGACGCCCTCGGCGCCAAGCCGTTCTGGATGACCAACAACGGCGCCGTGATTACGGCCGCGACCGTCACCGCGCGCTCGCACGGCATGGTCATGGAGGCCGACCCGATTATGGCCAACGGCGAAGCGATCGCCGACGTCGGCAACGGCCGCTCGCGGCTGGTCGCCGAGGAGATCACCAGCGTCGATGATCCCCGGGCAACCAAGATCCCGGTGCTCGGCACCATCCACCCGCCCGCTGTTCGCGGCAGTTCTTCTCCTCGAGCGCTGTAGTCCGATGGGCCGCCCGGGAAGCCTGCGGAGATGGGCGGCCGCGGCGCTTGCCGCCGTCGCCGGCATCGTCATCGCGACGGAAGCCGCCGACGCCGCCACGCTCTACATCAGCGAGTTCCAGAATGGCCTGTCGCTGGTCGGTTCGACCCAGCCGCAGATACCGCCGCAGCCGTCCGTCGCCGATCAGGCGATAGCGGTCAGCGGCGCGTCCGCCGCCTCGGCGGCCTTCAACTCCAAGACCCACGCGGTTTCGCTGATCTGCGACGAAGGCTGCTCGATTTCGTTCGGCGCCACCCCGACCGCGACCACCTCGAACTATCTTCTTCAGCAGGGCGTTCCCGTCACCTTCGGCGTGATCCCCGGCCAGAAGGTCGCCGTGATCGCCAACCCGGCCGGAAACACCGGCGGCGGTGGGGGAAGCACGGGCACGAGCGCGGTGGACGAGGCGGCATTTGTCGCCGGCGCCACGCCCTACACGCCGTCGGGAGGCTTCTACCAGACCACGCCGACAGCCAATGCGCTGACGAACGGTCAGGGCGGCTGGTTCCAGATGACCGCCAACCGGGCGATCTTCACGAATCTCCGGAATGCGTCCGGCACCGAGGTCGGCACCGCAGCGGCGCCGCTTCAGGTGAGCGTCGCCAACACCGGCGCGAACGGCACGGCGATGCTGGTGACGGGCACCGGCGGCACGTTCCCGGTCTCCGGCACGGTCGCCGTCACGCAAAGCACGTCGCCGTGGATCGTGGCTGGTGGTGGGACGGCCGGATCGGCGGCCACCGGCGTAGCGACCATCCAGGGCATCGCGTCGATGACCCCGGTGCAGGTGTCGCAGGCCACGGCATCCAATCTAAACGCGACCGTGGTCGGCACTGGTACGTTCGCCACGCAGAGCGCGGTGACCGCGGCCTCCGGGGCGTATGCGTCCGGTTCGCTTGCCTCGGGGTCGATGGTCGACCTGGTAGCGGAGCAGACGCCGATCACGCCGAATACGGCGACCGCGACCAAGGGCTTGATGCTCGGTGCGCAGTACAACTCCACGCTGGAGACGCTCACCAACGGCCAGCAGGGCGGCTTGCAGGTCGGGTCCCGCGGCGGCCTGCTCGTCAACCTGTACGCGGCCGACAACAACACGGCTGTCGCGATCAACACCGGATCGGCACTGGCGGACGGTGCATCAAATACACCGACCGGCGC
Organism: uncultured Salinisphaerales bacterium; assembly: GCA_964581385.1. Taxonomy (GTDB): domain Bacteria; phylum Pseudomonadota; class Gammaproteobacteria; order Nevskiales; family Nevskiaceae; genus CAZOOK01. The sequence continues at coordinate 26,476 of CAZOOK010000031.1, read as the reverse complement.
GGTCTCTACCACCGGCCGCAACTACGCCTATAACGGCACGACCTGGGACCGTGTGCCGGGCACGACGCTTGGCACCTACCAGATCATCCGTGACGCGGCCGGCAATGCTCGCGGGGCGAACGTCAACGCATCGAACCAGCTTTCCGTGTCTCTCGACGGCGGTACCGGCGCGACCGTTGCACTGGGGGCTGGTTCGCAGATTGTTGGCAAGGTCGGCATCGACCAGACGACGGATGTGACCACCAATGGCGTCGAGATCGCGCCGACGGCGGGCGCTGCTGCGGGCATGGCGCCGGTCGTCTCCTCTGCACTCGAAACGGGACATGTCCTCAAGGCGTCGGCGGGCAATCTTTACGGCGTTGAGGTTCAGGCGACGACCGTTGCCGGGTTTCTCGAAGTGTTCAACTCGACGACCGTACCGGCAGCAGGGGCGGTGACGCCGGTGGCGTTCTGCTACGTAGCCATAAACGGGACCTGTGGGTTGAACTTCATGCCGCCGCTGGTCATGGCGACGGGCATCTCGGTAGCCTTCAGTGCATCGACCACGCCATTCACCAAGACGGACTCCGCAACCGCAGCGTTTAGTGGGCAGACCAAGTGATAAAGCGCATCCTCTTCGGACTTCTCGCGCTTGCCTTCGCGGCTCTCCCCGCCAAGGCGGTCATCATCACGACCAGCGGTGGAGCGAGTTCCTCCACGATTAGCGCCGTAGTCAAGCAGGTGTTCACTGGCAGTGGAACGTACACTCCTACCGCTGGGATGTTTTCAGCGGTTATCGAATGTGTCGGTGGGGGCGGCGCAGGCGGAGGCGTTCTAGGGGCCGTTGCGGATACTAACGGAGCGGGCGGAGGAGGAGCGGGAAGCTATAGTCGCGTAACTGTTTCTGCCGCTACGGTCGGGGCTTCGCAAACCGTCACCATAGGGGCGGCGGGGACCGCCGGAACGGCCGGGGCCAATCCAGGTAATGGCGGGGGTGACACGTCTGTCGGCACGCTTTGCATAGGCAAAGGCGGTTCGGGCGGAGGCTTCGCCAATGCGGCTACGGTCCTCGCCGGCACTGGTGGGCTGGGCGGCGTCGCAGGGACCGGCGATGTTGCCGCAACCGGGGCGCCTGGGTTCACCGGGTTCGGAGGAACGATCATAACTGCGGGAAGTGGTAGCGGCGCGGGAGGAAGTTGTGCCTATGGGGGTGGTGGGAGGGGTGTCGTTTCGTTTTCTACGGGTACAGTCGTCGGAAATGCTGCGTCAGGGTTTTGCTCGGGAGGAAGCGGGGGGTTCGGAATTAACTCGGCGACCAGTGTTTCGGGGGGCGTGGGCACGGCGGGAATCGTAATCATCACGGAGTACGTAAGATGAAGAGACTTCTCGCAGCCCTTCTTCTATTCGCCTCACCGGCCCTCGCGACTGAGGTCGCCAGTCCCTACACCGACGTCGAAATGCAGGCTGCGGTCAACACCGCTTGCGCCAGCGACCACTTCGTCCACCTCGGCGCGCAGACCTACGCGCTCGGGGCGGCGGTCAACATTACCTGCGGTCTTGCCATCTACGGAAACGAGAATCAGAGCGCGATCGTCACCTTGGGTTCGACGACGCAGAACGGATTCTACGTCAACACTGTTTACAGCGATACCTTTCGCGACTTCACTATTCAGCCGGCGAGCGGGCACACTCAGACCGCCGGGGCAGCCATTTATGTGACCGCTCCCGGAAACAACAATTATCGCAGTTCATTCCTGCACATGCGCTGTGTCAGCCTCTATGACTGCATCAAGATGGACGCGGCGGCATATTGGATCGTCGATGATCTCTGGGCACAGTCTGTCACGCACGAGGGCATCCATATCGCCAACCATTACAACTACGATGCCGGCGACAATCGTATCATCGACAGCCTTTTTTGTTGCTCCGGAAACTACACGGCCATTTACCAGGAAAGCGGCGACGGGCTTCGCGTCACCAACAACAAAATTCTAGGCGCGGCCTACGGCTATCGCGGTGTCTTCGCGGCTGTTCCGGGAGGCTCCGACATCGTAATCGACGGCAACTCAATCGAGGGGACCGTCGCCGCCGCAGTAGCCCTGACACCGCCCGCCACCAACCCATGGAACTTTTTCAATTTCCAAGTGATTGGCAACCAGATCGGAATAGCTGCCGGCTACGGCATCAGCGTGACGCAGCACCCCGCGAATATAACCTGGCTGCAACAGGCGAATTTCAACGATAATGTGTTCACGATCATCGGATCCCCCGGCTACGGCATAAGCATTTATGGCGTTGCCGATTTTACGATTTCCGGCAACAGCTTCAAAAGCAATATGCCGTCCCCGTACACGAACACCGGTGGCATTGCCATGCAGTCCGGTAATTACAATGGAATGGTCTGCGGCAACACCGTGCGCTTTCTTGCCAGCCCCTACTATCTGAGTCCAGGCAGTACGGGCATCGACATCAATGCATGCTAGGCGGATTGCGCTCCGCTTGATGTTCGGGCGCTCTCCCGCAACAGGAATATCCGTGGTATAGGTGCCACGCTCGCTTTGAAAGGAACTGACCGATGACCGTGCAGCCAGGCCAGACGATCCTCACCGGCGGCCTGCCCGCCATCACCGCGGCGAAGCCCGGCGTCATGCCGATCGACAACGGCGGTCCAGAAGTCACGTCCCTGCCGGTTGGCGGCGGCACCTTCGTGCTGAACGGCGCCACCCCGGTCACCGTCGCAGACGCCCGCGTCAAAGCTGGCTCGCTCATCATCTTCACCCTTAAAACGGTCGGCGGGACGATAAGTCCGACGGCCCCAAACGTGCTGACGATCACGCCCGGCACCGGCTTTACCGTCGGCGGCGTCGCGGGTGATACGGGGACGTACAATTACGGCATCATCGGCTGATCGCGGCCGGGACAATTCGAGGAGAAATGACCATGAAACTGAACCGTCTCGCGAGCCTTGCGGCAGCCATTGCCCTCATCCTCGCGCCCATCGTTCCGGCAAATGCCGCGCCTCCGCAGGTCTCGATCGTCGGGCCGACCGATCTCTTCCAGGATGTCGTTGGCGGCAATGCGCAGGCCGGCAACGTCTACGCCAGCGCGCTCACGCTCGCCGGCTACAACGGGTCGCTCCCGACCAAGGGCAATGCGCTCATCGGCGGCGACGCAGCCACCAATCTTTGGCAGCGCGGCACCACCGGCTCCAGCGTCACCACGACCACGACCTATGGTGGCCCGGACCGCTTTGCCTACTGGTCTGGCACCGCGACGGCGATGACCGTCTCGCGCGACTCGACCGCCGCAGACCTTCCGGCGAGCGCCTATCCCTATGCCTTCAAAATGGCCCGCACCTCCGGACAGACTGGCGTCATTCCGGTATGCATGGCACAGGCGGTGGAAACGGCCAACTCATACCAGTTCCAGGGCCAGACCGCCGAATTCGACTTCCATGCGGTAGCCGGCGCCAACTTCTCGGCGGCGAGCTCGAACATCACTGCCTACATCGTCACTGGCACCGGCGTCGACGAAGGCATCGCCAAGATGGCCTTCGGCATCAATGCCGGCGGTGGCGGCGGTTCCGGCTGGACCGGGCAGGCCAACGCGACGGCGGCTGTCATTCCGATCAGCACCGTCAATGGCCGTTATGCAGCGATCGCGACCATCCCGACAACCGCGACCGAGATCGGCGTAGCGATCTGCTGGACCCCGGTCGGCACCGCCGGCACGAACGACTATATCGCGCTCGCCGGCCTCCAACTGGTGCGCAATTCGTCGCTCGCTGCCAGCGTCTCGACCACGGTCGGACAGGTGTGCGGCACCACGGCCGGCACGGTGCAGTGCGCCGCATTCGACCGACGCCTTCAGGGCGTCGAGACCATGCTTCAGTTGCGCTATTTCTACCAGATCACTGAAAGCTCGACCTCGAAGATCGTCGAAGGCGAGTGCATTTCGTCGACGACGAGCATCTCGAACTGCTTTGTGAAGTTCCCGCAGAACATGCGCGTCGCTCCGACGATGACCTACGCGACCGGCTTTCTTGCCAGCGCGCAGGCCGCGTCGACCTCCGGCTTTGCCTGCACGGGCCTCACCACCTCGGCGACCGTCACCGGGTTTGGTCCGTCCACGACGGGCGTGCTCATTGACTGCGCGTCCTCGGCGGGCGGGCCGGCGGCGGGTACGGCTGGCTGGTTCTGGGATGCGGGCACCGGTTCGCCGACCGGATCCATCCAGGCATCGGCCGAGCTATAGTGCCGTTCCGTTCGGAAAAGCAGCGGGCGCTGTTCTACAGCGCCGGATCGAAGAAGGGAGGCGCCGGTGGCGTCTCCCAAGAGACTGCGAAGAAGATGATCGCCGACGACAAGCCGGGCAAGCTGCCGGAGCGCGTCGGCACCCGGGCGGAGCGGATGTACAAGCACAAGCGCAGCCGGGGCAATGGCTAGTCTGACGCTCGCCGACGCTGCATCGAGGACGAAGCCGATGGCCGACAAGCCGAAGAAGAAGTGGATCCAGAAGGCGGCGCCGGACTCCCGCAAGGGAGACGACTTCCGCAGCAAGGGCGTTACTGAGCCGGACCCGAAGCGAGCATTCGGGGATCGCCGCGCTCGCCTCTACCCGAGATCAGCAGCCAAGATGGCGAAGGGTTAATCCGATGGCCGACGAAAAGAGCACCAGACGCGAGCGCATGTACGGCGGCAAGAAATCCGAGTCGAAGCCGGAGGAGAAGAAGCCCGAGGGCGCGGCCGAGGAGAAGAAAGAGCCCGCTGCCGAAAAGAAGGCCGAGGAGAAGGACCCCAAGGCCGAGGGCAAGGAAAGCGTCCACGGTCGGCACGCCAAGGCCCGCGCGGACATGCACAAGCGGCATGAGACCGAGCGCCGCGACCTCCATGGCAACCACCGCGAGGCGATGCGCCAGATGGCAGCCCGGCACGAGAAGGAAATCGGGACCATGAACACGGCGAACGACGCCGAGCTTGGTGCCGCCGGTTCCGGTCCGGCCGCAGTCCCGGGTGCTGCTGGCGAGCCGCAGGCGCCGGGTGCCGCTGGCCCCACGCCACCGGTCTAGGGAGCGCATCGATGGCCCTCATCCCCATGCAGTCGATGGAACTCGACGACGAGTCGAAGCTCGATGCGCCGATGCCTATCGCCATGCCGAACAAGCCGGATTATCCCTACGGGCTTCGCATCTGCCTGACGGACGACGAGATCGAGAAGCTCGGCATCGATCCGACGGATGCGACGGTAGGCGGTACCTTCATGCTGCAGGGTCTGGCCCGGGTGACCTCGGTATCGTGCAACGACGGGCCGGACGGTAAGTGCTATCGCATCGAGGCCCAGATCGAGGACATGGGCATCCTTGGCGGTGACGACGAGGACGTTAAACCAGCCGACAAGCCAGAGGGCGGCGTTGGCAAGATGATCGGCATCTACTAGCCTCGCCTGCGTCCGCCACTATACGGTTCAACGCCTAGCGAGGTCGCCATGCGGTTCGGTCGTTCCATCCTTTCCTTCCTCGCCGCGATGGCTCTTTCGACTGCGGCGATGGCGCAGACGGTCATCCTGCAGGGCGGGCCGACGACCCCAGGCCATGCGCCGATGTACGTCGGGCAAGGCTCGCAGCAGCCGGTCGTGCAGGACAGCGGACCGGCAGGCGGCGGCGCGGTCGGCCTTGGCCTCAGCGAGATCCTGTCGGTGGTACGCGGTACCGGCACGGCGCCCTACGCCAATGCCGGGACTGGCCCGAACGGCGAGAACATCTGCGACTACGATGCACCGACCACGAATTCGACCGGCTACCACTATCTCTGCCTGTCACCGAACGCCCAGGGAGGCGGCCTGCTCTCTTACGGCGCGGCCGGCGGAGCGACACCTCTGCCGCTGCAGTTTCTCGTCAATGGCGTCCCCCAGAACCTGACGCTCAGCGCGGCGTCCCCGCTGGTCATCACCAGCGGCGTCATCTCACTGACGACGGTCCCGGTGACACTCGGCGGGACGGGCGCACTCAGCTTCACTTCCAACGCGCCGCTTATCGGCAATGGGACCAACGCAATCGCGGTCGGCACGCGGACAGGCACGACCACCGCCTTTGCCACGTCCACCGGGTCGCTCACCAACGGCGATTGTGTCTCGATCAGCTCCGGCAACTTCGTCGATGCGGGCGGCCCTTGCACGACGGGCGGCGGCTCCGGCACGGTCACGGCCGGCACGACCAACCAGCTCGCCTATTACCCGGGATCGGCAGCGACGGTGGCGGGGCTGGCGACGGCCAACAACGGCGTGCTGATCACCAGCGGCGCCGGCGCACCGTCCATCTCGAGCACGCTGCCGGCGGCGGTGCAGGCGAACATCACGGCCACGGGCACGGTCGCGAGCGGTGTGTGGAGCGGCACGGCGATCACGACGGCGAAGGGCGGCACGCACCTCACCTCGTCCGGGTCCGCCAATAACCTGCTCGTGTCGGACGGCACCGACTGGCAGTCGTACACGCTCGGCAACGGCCTGACGGTCAGCGGCACGACGGTGCTGGCGAACCTTGGATCGGGCCTGACGTTCTCGACGGGCGCGATCACGGCCAGCGGCACGATCGGCAGCGTCACGATTCAGAAATTCACCGCGTCCGGCACCTACACGCCGAACGCCAAGATGCTCTATGCGATCGTTCAGTGCGTTGGTGGCGGTGGCGGAGGCGGTGGCGCGGCAAACGCCGCCGCTGGCAGCGCAGTGGGGGCTGGTGGTGGAGGCGGCGGCAGTCTGTCAATTAAAAGGGTGTCGGCGTCTGACATAGGAGCGTCTAAGGCCGTCACCATAGGGGCGGCGGGCACTGGCGGGTCGGCTGGTAATAACGCAGGCGCGGCTGGCGGCGACACGTCGCTTGGGGCTTTGTGCATTGGCAAAGGCGGGGCATCCGGCTCCGGGGCCAACGGATCGAATCTTGGGGCTTTCGGCGCTGGTGGCGTTGCTGGGACAGGGGATGTAACGACAGTCGGCAATGCCGGGGGTGACGGGTGGCAGGCGGCTGCCACCAACATCATTGCGAAGGTTGGCGCAGGGGGAGCCGGTCCTTTCGGCGGCGCACCAGCAAACAGGAGTGTCGTTGCATCAACGGCCGGCGCCGCAGGACAAGGGTTTGGCGCGGGTGGAAACGGCGGCATATCATTTAATGGCGGTGGCACGGCCGCCGGGGGCGCCGGCAGCGCCGGCCTGGTGATCGTCACCGAGTTCAACAGCCCGTAGAGAATCCGCATGGTCACCTCGGCGGATATCGTCAATCAGGCGATCCAGCTCATCGGCGATAATCAGCCCGCCGTGACCGGGGTGTTCCCGACGTTTGACACCTCGCCGGCCGGCATTGCGGCGTCTTTTCTGTATGGGCCGACCGTTGCCACTGTCGGGCGGGAGTTCGAGTGGGACTTCGCCCGCAGCACCGCCGTGCTCAACCCTACGGGCAACCCGGCGCCCTACCCGTGGGCCTACGAGTACATCTACCCCGCGGACGGAATTCAGGTCTGGGAGGTCATGCCGACGTCGGGCATCGACCTGAACGATCCGATCCCGATCAACTGGATCGAGGCCAACGCGATCGTCGCCGGATCGCAGGCGCGTGTCATCCGCACCAACCTCTCGCCGGCGCAGTGCGTCTACAACAACAACCCCAACGAAAACACCTGGAATAGTTTGTTCCGGGAGGCCGTGGTAAGAACGCTGGCGAGCGCTCTTTCGCTTGCCCTTGCCGGCAAGCCCGATCTTGCCCAATCGATGCTAGAGTCGGGCGGGACATTTACGCAGATCGGGGCGCAGAGGCGGAACTGACGAGGCGGCCTGAATGCCAAGCAGCAGCACCACGGCCGCCGATATTGTGAATGCCTCGTTGGTCCGTATCGGCTGGCGGCAGGAGGTGGCGAGCCTCTACGACGGCTCCGCGGCCGCGCAATTGGCCCTCAACATTTACGGGCAAACTCGCGACGAGCTCCTGCGGAAGATGAACCCGGGCTTTGCCCAGCGGAACGCCGTTCTCACGCTGCTGAAAAGCGCGCCCGACAGCTACATCCCCGGCGTCAATCCGTGGGACCCGACGGTCAATCCGCCGGTGAACTGGCTGTTCGAGTACGCCTATCCGGACTCCTGCCTGAAGGTGCGCGCGGTCAAGCCGACGCCGCTCTTCTTCCCGAACGTCGATCCGCAGGACAACATCTTCTCGATCGACAACGACAACTACTTGAACCCGGCGCAGCGCGTCATTCTCTGCAACGTGCCGAACGCTCTGGTGGTCTACATCGGGCGCGTCACCGACCCCGCGACCATGGACGTCGGCTTCATCGAGGCGCTGACGCAAGCGCTCGGCGAGCGGCTCGCGCCGGGGCTGGCCAACCTAGAGACCGCCAAGATGCAGGCGGTCGAGGGCCAGGGTGAAACCGTGCAGGCGATGACGGAGCAGGGCTGATGGTCAACCTTCCGTCCGATATCGGCAACCAGGCGCTCGACGCCATCATGTGGCCGATCACGCTCGGCGACATCGAGGACGGGTCCGACGAAGGCCGTATCATTGTCCGCGCCTACCGCAATTGCCTGATGCAGTTGCTCCGCGCCGCTCACTGGAACTTCGCGCGCAAGACCGCGCCGCTCACCCTGCTCGCCGACGCCAGCGGCAACACGGCGGGCGTTGGCACCGTCGTGCCCAATCCATGGTTCATCTACGAGTACGCCTACCCGGAGGACTGCGCCAAGGTGCGCTTCCTGCCGTGGAACCTCGCCAATCAGGCGTCGCTCGTTCCCGCCGGCAACATCCAGATACCGCAGACGCCACTCCTCACCGGCATCGGCCAGGTGGCGCTCGGCCAGCGCATCCGGCCCGCGAAGTTCAGCGTCGAGACCGATTTCAACTATCCGGTACCGGGCGGGTCAATCTCGTGGGAGGTGCAGGGCATCAGCCCGCAGGGGCGGACGGTGATCTGCACCAACGTCCGGTTTGCCACCTGCGTCTACACTGCGATCATGCTCTACCCGAGCGTCTGGGATCCGCTCTTCCGGGCCGCCTTCGTCGCCTACCTCGCCAGCGAGATCGCCGGTCCGATATGGACGCGCAAGGACACGAAGCTTGGGATGCGGATACGCGACGAGCAATTGCTCATCGTCAAGCAAAAGGTGCAGGAAGCGCGCCTCGTGGACGGCAACGAGGGCGTTTTCAGCAGCGACATCGCGGTCGACTGGATGCAGACGCGGCGCAGCGGCGGTTCCGCCGGCCGATGGTCGGTTGGTGGCGGCGGCTGGGATGGCGGTGACGGCGTGTACGGCTACGGATGGGACCAGATGCCGCTTGCCGGCGGTTCCGCGTTCTAGGCGGGAGATGCGCAGTGGGCGCTCAGTTCATCGATGCGCCTCCGGACGGCAGCGCGATAGGCGGCCGATGCTTCTTCGATGGTGTCGAAGACACCAAGGTGAACGCGCACACCATTGATGCCAATGCGGGCGGTCCAGCGCCGTCCCTCCGCGGTGATGCCGCGGCTGCCGGATGCGGTCCCGGTCGAAGACATAAGCGAGCTTTTGAGCAGGGCTATGCTCCGCGCCGGGAAGTGTCGCCCTCGGTGCCCGTCGGCGATTGCCGTGCGCCAAGCGGCGCTGTGCTTGCGGCCTGTTCGGGAGGCAGCCTGTTTGGCCAACGTTTCCGGTGTGGGTCGTTTCCCGCGCCGAGACGCGCTTTGCCTTTCGCGAGTCTCAAGAGAGGCGACACGTCCTCTATTGCCGTCGGCGATCTTCGCCTTCGTCTCTGCGGTGTGCGGGCGGCGCACGCCGGGAGTGCCCATCCCGCCAGCAGCGACGTTGTAGCCAGACGGGACAAGAGTGTGCTCTTGCTCAATCAGACGACGCTCAGCCTCGCCGGCTTCGGCAAGAGTGGAAACCTCGCAGATCGTGTCTACGACGAAGCAGCTGCGGCCGTATTTTCTAACAGCCCTGTGAAGCGGTATTCGCGGCGTCTCGTGAACAGACATCGCTTTGCACACGTGGTTCGACCACCGCTGACGAACGGTGTCGCGCGTGAGACCAATGTATCGCTTGCCATTGACCGAGCACGTGATCCGATAGATACGCCACGTGCGCGCCGTCACGGTATCCATAAGGGCGCCTCCTTGCTGCGCTCTTGGGCTAGAGGTGCCGATCTATTGTCAGTAGGTCGGCACCTCGCAACACCTTATAGGGCATAGGGTTCAGGCTCAATGGCCACGCCTTTTATAACCCCAGCCTTCGTGACGGGCGAGATTTCTCCGAACGTCTATGGGCGCATTGATCTAGACCGCGAGCATATCGCGGCCACGACAATGAGGAATCTCTTCGTTTCGTACAAAGGCGGCGCCAACAGCCGGGCCGGAACGCAATTCTGCGGCTTCTCCAAGCAGACCGGTAGGAATTACCCGCCGCGGCTGATCCCGTTCCAGTTCTCGCTCGATCAGGGTCTCGTGCTCGAGTTCGGTCAGCAGTACATGCGCGCCCTTCTCGACGGTGCCTATGTCACCGAGTCGCCGGTTGGCATCGGCGGGGCGACCCAAGCCAATCCGGCAGTGCTCACTTTCGGCGCGCAGGGGGCGACGGCGGCCACGCCCATCGTCACCGGCGTGACCTTCTCCTATGCGCCCGGCGACCTGGTAACGCTTCTTGGCGGCACCTTCCTGACGCCAGCCGTGCTTTCCGTGACGGCGAGCCAGCTCGTATCTCTCCTGCCGAACGCGCACGGCACCGGCTATGCGGTGAACGATACGGTCACGCTTGCCGGCGGAACCTTCAGCGTCGCGGCCGTGGCCAAGGTGACGGCGGTTGCAGCCTATGCGGCAGCCGGGTTCATCACGTTCTCGGTCAACCCGTCCGACGGCGACACGGTGACCTTGAACGGCGTCGCGTGGACCTTCAAGACGACCCCAACCGCGGCCGCGCAGACGCAAATCCAGCCGACGCTCGCGGGAACGCTGGCGCAGCTTGCTGTCGACCTGAACGCCTCGGCAAATGCATCGCTGACGGTGGCCACCTACTCCTCGACAGCGACCACGATCAACATCAACTACGACACGACCGGCGCCGGCGGAAATGCTTACACGCTGGCGGCAAGCGTCGCGGTGCGGAGCGGCGCCACCCTGACCGGTGGTACGACGACCGGAATCAGCACCCTGTCGATCAACACGGCCGGCGTCTACACCGCGCTTCCCGCCGGCGGGAACATGACACAATCGGCGACATCCGGCGGCGGGGCCGGCGCGTCATTCCAGACGGCAGTCTTCGGCCCGCAGGCGGTGACGATCTCCAACCCCGGCGCCTATACGGCCGTGCCGGCCAACCCGGTCGCGCAGGACACGACCACGGGCTCCGGCCTCGGCGCCACCTTCACCATGACCTTCGCGGCCGTCGCCGCGTTCAACAACGGCGACTGGATATTCGTCCAGGACGTGCAGGGCATGACCGAGTTGAACGGCAACACGTTTGTCGTCGCCGCCGCCACGGCCACGACGGTCGCCCTCCTCGACGTGTACGGAAACCCGGTCGATTCCAGCGCCTTTGGCGCCTATACCGGCGGCGGCACGGCCTCGCGCATCTACACCCTGCCGACGATCTACAACGATCAGGATCTCGCCTACCTGAAATACGTCCAGTCGGCGGACGTGATGACGCTTTGCTGCGTCAACCCGGTGACCCGGACCGAATATCCGCCGCAGGATCTTGCCCGCATCAGCGACACGGCCTGGACCTTCACGCCGGCCGTTTCAGTGCCGTCGGTGTCGCCGCCCGCCAGTTCCTTGGCCACGGCGACAGCGGGCGGCACGACCTACTATGCCTACGAGGTCACCGCCGTCTCTCCGGATGACGGGACCGAAAGCATCGCGTCGCCCATCGCTTATGTCGGCAGCGTCAATATCTCGACCGTGGCCGGACAGGTCATCGTCACCTGGCCGACCGTGCCCGGTGTCAACCAGTACAACGTCTACAAGGCGCAGCCGGGTTTTGGTTTTCTTCCGCCGGTCGGATCGCTTTTTGGATACATGGGGAGCGCCTACGGGAACCAGACCGTCGACAACAACATCATCCCGGACTTCGCTCAGGTCCCACCGCGGCATGTCGATCCCTTTGCGCGAGGCAGGATCATCTCGCTGAAGATGCTGACTGGCGGGGCCGGCTACACGTCAGCGACCGCCGTCATCACTTCGGCCACCGGTTCCGGAGCGAAGATTGACCTCGTGCTAGTCGGCGGGGCGGTTGTCGCCGCGATTGTCGAGGATACCGGCAGCGGATACCTGCCAACCGACACCGTGGCGATCACCGGGACGGGAGCCGGCGCGACGGCTCAACTCGTCGTCGGGCCGCAGAGCGGCACCTATCCGTCGGTCCCCGGATATTTTCAGGAGCGGCGCGTGTTCGCCGACACGCTCAACCTTCCGGACACCTACTTCATGTCGCAGCCGGGTGCCTTCCGGAACTTCGACAGCCGCATCCCGACGATCGACACCGACGCGATCATCGGCAGTCCGTGGTCTCTGCAGGTGAACGGCATCCAGTGGCTGATCCAGACCTCCGGCGGTCTGCTCGTGATGACCGGCTCATCGGCATGGCTCCTCGCCGGTGCCGGCAGCTTTGCCACCAACGTGCAGCCGATCTCACCCTCGACGCAGGACGACGTGCCCCAGGCGTTCACCGGCGTCTCGCCGATCGTCCAGCCGATCAAGATCAACTACGACGTGATCTATGTGAACTCGAAGGGGTCCTACTACTACGCGCTGCCCTACCAGCTCTATGTGCTGTCCGAGCCGATCGACCTCTCGGAACTGTCTGCCCACCTTTTCCAGTTCCACGTCATCAAGGAAAACGCATGGTGCGAGCAGCCAAGCAAGCTGCTCTGGGCCGTCCGCGACGATGGCATCCTTCTCAGCCTCACCTACTACAAGACGCAGGCCGTGGCCGGCTGGGCGCGGCATGACACCAACGGGTACTTCGTCAGCGTATGCTCGATAACCGAGCCGCCGATCGACGCGCTCTATGTCGCGACCAAGCGGAACATCGGCGGCAACAGTTCCTACATGGTCGAGCGGATGGACCATCGCCTGTGGGCAAGCGTCGATGATGTCTGGGCGGTCGATGCCGGACTGTCGCTGCCGCAGCCGACGCCCAACGGGACGCTGACCGCAGACCTCCCGAACGGCATCGGCGCCATCACCGGCGTCACCGGCCTGATCGGCGGCGCCAACTATGCGGCAAACACCACGGCCGCGGTGGTCGACAATAACGGCGACGGGACCGGAACCGGCGCCATTCCCACGCTCACCATCGTCGGCGGCGTCATCACGGCGGTGACCTTTGCTCCAGGGTCGCAAGGGACGCTCTACACCAGCCCAAAGCTCGTCATCACCGACCCGACAAACTCCGGCTCCGGTGCATCGGCAACCTGCGTTCTCGACACCACGACGCACTTCATGTCCGACACCCCGGTCTTCGATCCCGCGAACATCGGCGACGTCATCCGCATGGGCGGCGGCATAGCGACGATCACCGTCTATCACGGCCCGACCAGCGTCGACGGCGTGCTGACCGATCCGATTACCGCCATGCAGCCAGACAGCGGCGGCAACGTTATTCCTCAGCCGCCGGGCTCGTGGACGATGACGACGCCGGTAAGCGTGATCTCCGGCCTCGACCACCTCATCGGCGGGATGGTGACCGGCGTAGCCGATGGGCAGGTCATCACGCCGCGCGTCGTCAGCGCCGCCGGATCGATCGCGCTAGATGCGCCAGCAAGCAACGTCGTCGTCGGCCTCGGCTTCCGCGCGCAGTTGCAGGGCGTCTATCTCGACGCCGGAGCGCCAAGCGTGCAGGGTGCGCGGAAAAAGATGGGCGCCGTCAACGTGCTATTGGACGGCTCGCGCGACGTCCTTGCCGGAGGAGCGCAGCCGGACGGCTCGACCCAGAGCCCGCCGCAACTGGCTCCGAGATGGAGACACCTGACGGCGATGCCCAACCTTGCGGCCCCGTCCTTCAATAGCGCCGTGACGCCGCTCTACACCGGCTACAACCGCGCGCCGGTGACGGCCGGGTTCAACAAGACCGGACAGTTCTCGTTGCAACAGAATTTCCCGCTGCCGATGAACATAGATGCCGTTGTCTCGGAGGTTCTGGCCGGCGATACCCCGGAGCAGATGGTGTCGAAGCGCGGGCAGCGCGGCCAGCCGCAGGAGCAGCAATGATCGTCGAAGGGCAGGCGCACCATTGCGGCAAGGTGGCGCGCCGGCTGCGCACGGAATACCGCGATCTCCTCGCCGCCATGAAGGTCAACGCGCATCGCGATCTTCGCGCCACCTACGACGAGTCGTCCTTCAGCCGCGCGCTGGTCATCGACGGCAAGGTCGTGGCGATCGCGGGCGTCACCGGGCCGCTGGCCTCGAGCGACGGATCGGTGTGGCTGGCGGCAACCGAGGACAGCGCGGCGCACCCGATAGCGATTGCGCGGACCGCGCTCCGCCACCTCAACGAACTGCTCCGCACGAAACGCCATCTGGCGACGATTGTGTTAAAAGCAGACCGGACGGCCATGGATTTTGCCTATTTCCTTGGGTTCCACGTAAAAGAGACGATCACGATCCACGGTGCCGAGGCAGCGATCATGGTGATCGAACAGCCGCGAAGGATGTCCTGAGATGGGTTTCATCGCTCCTATCCTTGGCCTCGTCGGCGGCATTGTGCAGGCGGCGGGCATCAAGCAGCAGGGCGATTACGCCGCGCAGGTCGCCGAGAACAACGCCAAGACGGCCGAGCAGAATGCCGCCTATGCGCGCGAGGCCGGTTCGGAAGCCGCAGCGACCGCCAGCCGCAAGGCGGCTGCAGAGGGTGCCACGATCAGGGCCGGGCTTGCCGCTAACGGGGTCGACGTAAACACCGGATCGGCGGCGGATGTTGCGACCGGCAACCGTGAGACCGGCCGCCTAGACGCCGAGACCGTGATGAACAACGCCGAACTGCAAGCCTATGGCTACACGACGACCGCGGTGAACGAGAAGGCGCAGGCCGAGCAGGATCGCATCGGTGCGTCGTTTGGCGCGGCCGGAAGCCTGTTGAGTAGCGCGTCCTCGATCGGCTTCAAGTTCAATAAGGCCGCCTGATGGCCCAGGTACCGGATCGGCAGGGGGTCCCGACCGAGGCGCCAAATCCGACGCCGCCGGAGGATTACCAGCACATCGAGCCGCGCGCCGCGGAAGGACTGCAGGCGTTCGGGCAGGGCCTGTCGACGGCCGGCAAATTCTTCGGTCAGGTGGCGGCCGACAACACCTACAACAACGCCACCACGGCTGCGACCAACCTCTCCTATGGCGATCCCACCAAATCCGTGCCCGGTCCGGATGGCACGATGGTGCCAGATACCGGCTTCTTCGGCCTGAAGGGCGATGCCGCGCTCCGGGCAGCGCCAGGCTACCAGAAGAACCTCGACAAGATATTCGCCGATGCCCGGAAGGGTCTCGGCACTCCCGAGGAGCAACTTCAGTTCGACACGTTCTCGCGCCGCTACCGGGTAAACCTCAGCGAGCGCGTCGGCGAGCATCTCGACCGCCAGCAAACGTTTTGGGCGACCACGGTCAACGATGCCGGAAAAAAGAACGCATTCGACCAGATTGCCAACGATCCGTTCAATCCGAAGGTGGTTGCGGCGGGCGCGGCAGATGCCGCCAACTTCGCGGCCAAGCAGGCGATGCTAGCCGGCGCCACGCCGGGAGACGACGTGTGGAAAAGCGCTGTCGACGGCGCCAAGCGTGATGCGCTGAAGGTGCAGGTGCAGGCGATCGGCGCCACCGACCCGACCACGGCGCTACGCATTCTCAACAAGAACCGCACGATCGCCGGGACCGACTACGACAACCTCTATGCCGACCTGAAGACCCGCGCCGACAAGCAGTCCGGCACGGCGTACTCAGCGGGATGGCTGACCAAGCGGACCAGCGACAAGGCGGCAGCCGCGGCGGCGTCGCCGACCAATCCCGACCAGCCGTACATCCGCCAGGCGGTCACCGACATCCCGGGCGGCTTCTCGACCAAGGGTGTCGCCCGCACGATCGCGCTCGAAAGCGGCGGCCGGCCGATCACCAACGACAGCGGCCACATGGGGCAGGGACAGTTCTCGTCCGACACATGGGCGCGCTTCGGTGCCGGCGGCAATCCTGACAATCCCGCCGATGCGGCTGCGGCCGTGCAGCGATATGCGGCCTATAACGCGCGCATCCTGACGCCGATCCTCGGGCGGCCTCCAACCGATGCCGAGCTCTACCTTGCCCATCAGCAGGGTGGCGTCGGCGCGGCGCGGCTTCTCTCCCATCCCGGTGCTACCGCGGCGAGCCTGATCGGGCGGCAGGCCGTGATCCAGAACGGCGGATCGCCGGATATGACGGCGGCGCAGTTTACCGCCATGTGGACGCACAAGTTCGACGGCACCGGACCGGCAGCGAGCGTGGCGAAGCGAGGCGCTCCGGCCGTATCCGCGTCGAACCAAGATGGTGTTCAGCTTTTCGATCCTGAAACCCACAAGCCCTTATATCCAGGTGTTCCGACGGACCCGAAGACCGGAATGCCCATCGGCGATGCCTCCGCCCCGGGCTTGGCGACCAACCCGGACGGCACGCTGGCCTCTCCCGATCAGGTCGAGACGCCGGCAACCACTCCGGAGGGAGTGCAGGAAGAGAACCACCCGGCTCCGGCTGCGATCGAGGACAATGCTCCGGTCGTCAAGCAGATCCAGTCCGGTATTCGCTCGCGGCCGATCCAGCCGGCCCTGTCGACGGTGCTGACCACGGCGGCCGCGGCGACCGACCCTGGCGTCAAGGTGGTGGTCTATTCCGGCGGCCAGGGTCCTCGGGGCACGCCCGGCGCTCGGCGGACCGGATCGACGCGCCACGACAACGGCAATGCCGGCGACGTCTATCTCTATAGGAACGGCAAGCTCCTCGACTTCCGCAACCCGGCCGACCTGCCCTACGTCGAGAAGTTCGTGACGGCGGCATTTGCGGCGGGCGCCACGGGCATCGGTGCCGGGCCCGGCTACATGGGAGCCGGTATCCACGTCGGCTACGGACCGAACGGCGTGAAGGGCGGCCCGCGCATGGTGTGGGGCGCCAAGGGCGCCTCGTCCAACGCGCCTGGCTGGCTGCGCGCGGCGGCGTCGGGCGCCCCGATCAGCGCTGGCGGAGAGGTGGTCCCGGACGTCAATGTCGCGACGGACGCCGGAGGCGGACTGCGCCGGGTGCCATCGGCGTCGCGCGAGAACGCGGCCGTCGTCGCGTCCGGCGGCACGTTGCGCGCAAACGGCGCCGGTGTGCAGGTGGCGAGCACCGACAACACGGTCCCAGGCGCGCCGGCACCGACCGGTGTCGCCCCGCCCGCTCCGGACGGCGACCTGTCCCCACCGCCGCCGACGCCGGAGCAACAGGCCGAACAGCCCGCTCCCCTGTCGGAACTGGCGCAAGGCTACCGCGATATCGCCGCGTCCGACCTCACGCCGGAGGCCAAGCAGTACGCCTTCGAGGCGCTGCGGCAGCAACTCGCGGCCGAGCAGGTCGCCGCCGACGCGACCGCCACCCAGCGCAAGAACGAAAGCGACAAGGCGGCGGACGGCTACATGACGCAATTGCTCGGCGGGAGCGCCGGGCCGACGCTGCTTTCCGACATCGCCAAGGACACGCGGCTGACGTGGGAGACGAAGGAATCGCTCACTCGCGCAGCGGAGGCGCATTCCGAGAACACGGTGTCGGGAGCATCCGCGGCATTCGGCCCCGGCTTCTGGTCTGCGTACAAGCAGGTGAGCGCGCCCGTCGGCGACCCCTCGCGCATTTCGGACGTGGCGGCAGTCCTTAACCGGGCCGGACCGGGCGGTGATCTCACGCTGGCCGGTGTGCAGAAGCTGGTCACGATCATGGGCGAGAACACCCGCAGCGTCGACGATCAGGCCGTCAACACGACCAAGATGGGGCTGATCGCCTATGCCAAGAGCCGGCTGTCCAACCAGCCCGACACCGGAACGATCACGATCAAGGACCCGGAGGGCGAGCGTATCTTCAATGCCCGCTTCATCCCGAAGTTCGAGTCTGCGTTCGACCAGTGGAAGAAAGCCGGCAAGGACCCGTGGCAGTTTCTAACCCAAGAAAACACGGACAAGCTGATGCAGGGATTGCGCTCGCCGACCGAGATGGCGCTGCAGAAGATCCATGCTCAGGACAATCAGGACACCAGCACATTCACCGCTCCTCCGCCGCCGACCGGGGTTAATCCGGAAGGCTGGAAGTTGGTGATGAATACGCCGCCGCCGCAGGAAGACGGCACCGCGCTCGATCCCGGCAAGTGGCAGCAGGTCGTCGAGCGGCTGGTGGCTAACCCGACGCCCGGCGTGCGCAACTGGTTTGACAAGTATTTTGAAGCAAAGGGGCTGAGGGCCGATGACGTGCTCGACGCGCTCGGCGTGCCGAAGGAATTGCAGAAAGGGCCGGACGAGCGGCAGACCTCTGCGCCGATCGCGTCAGCACCGCCGGCACCGGGCACTCCGGCAGGTCCGCCACCGCCGGCCGCGCCGTTCAATCCGAACCAGCCGCTTGGAGATTTCACGCCGTGACCAAGGATGCCACAAAGATCAACTACGTGTTTAGCGAAGAATCCTTTAAGCGAGCGGCTGATAGCTTCGTCGGCAAGCGGTGCATCGTGTATGGCGGAGGCATGGCTCGCGACCTCGTGATGGTAAGTGTCCCCAAAAGCCGCATGGGACGTGACCTGAAGGAATTGAAGTGGCGCATCGGGCATGGCTTTCTCAGGTCGGTCCGCTGGGCACTATGGCGCCGACAGCGCCGAGCGAAGTGATGTATTTGGTAGCAATCAGATTGGAGGCAGCGCCACCATGACCACCGCACTCGAAGGAATAGCCTTTCAAATCGCGCACGAGGCACGCGCTTCCGCATGTTGTACGTCGGAGGGCTGGGCGTCCGCGATTTCCATTCCGTCCCGATACATCAATGGCGAAATGGAAGGCAAAATCCACGTTCAGAGCTACTCTATTAGGTCGCCCGATCCCGACGAACTCGTGCGTATCTACTTCGACGGCTTTTACAAAAAAGAAAGCGCAGATGCGCTCGTGCGCGATCTCCGTCGGGAACTTGAGCCATTCATTATCGGCGCTGGTCTGGTTTGCGTCCGTGAGACGCCAAATGGTCTTGTGATTATGAAGCGCGAGGTTGAGTCTTTTGACGATCAGATTGATGCGGGCGTCCACGCCCTGCTTAGTTCAGGTGTCGATACCTCAAATTTGGACCTAGACCGTAGGATCGCACGCAAAGTCGTTCGAGAGATTCTCGAAGCGGCAGTGGGTTCTGGGTTGATAACCTTGTGGGCACAGCCGTGGCGCCATGTAATCTTATCCGCAGAGCAGGCGCCGGCCCCGTGAGCGATAGAGTGCGCCGATGGTAAGCATCGGTCGGCCACCTCCGGGAACTGACACAGCAGAGGCTCCGGCACCACCGGCGGCCACTGCGCCGGGACCCGACGGGCCGGACCCGTTTGCCGACCTCCTCCGCGCCGGTCGCCGCCGCTCCGCCGCCCGCAGCCGCGCCAGCCCGTCCCCCGCCAGCGGCTCCGCCATTCGATCCGAACCGACCGCTTGGAGATTTCACCCCTTAATCGTGTAACGGAGTAATACTTATGAGAGACAATGATACAAAAATCACCAGTGAGATGGCGCGGGCCGGCACGGATTGCTTGGAGGAGTACGTCAACCCCGGCGGTCTGGAGAATAGTGCAGACTATGTGGCAAAGGCGGTGTACCGGGCAATGGAAAGGCAGCGCCTTGAAACGTTGGCGGAAGGCGCCCTGCATATTCGTCCAGAAGAAGTGACATTTTTAGCCCCATCAGTAGAACCGAAACCACCAATGAAATGGCCGTCTAATAGAGTGCGCTGAGTAGGAGGCTGCCATGACCCCGCGCCTAATCCATCGCATTGTTTCCCCCGCAGACGCGCCGGGCTGGCTGTCGAAGCCCGACCTATTTGCGCTTATGAAACGATCTGTCGTAATCCGTGAGATGGGACAAGTCGGCGTGGTACCTTTGGAAACACCGCGTCCGCCGCTGAAACGACCACCTAATAAAGGGCGCTGATGCCCACCGGCTTTACCGGCATCGGCCGGCCACCTCCAGACGACGCACAGGCTTCGGCGCCCACCGCTCCGCCGGGACCGGACGGGCCGGACCCGTTTGCCGACCTCCTCGGCACCGGCGCTCCCGCGCGCCCGGCCGGCGAGGATACGCCCGCGCAGGCGTTCGAGAAGAATAACGGCACCGACCCGTTCAAGGACATTCTGACGACGCCGGAGGAGCAGACTTCCAACCCGACCAGCTTCGTGCACGGGATGGAGCTTGGTGCCCTTCCAGGAGCCGGAAGTTTGGCGGCGGCCGGTTACGGAGCAGAGACTGGTGCCGAAATCGGTAGTGTGGCCGGACCGTGGGGAAGTCTTATCGGCGGGTTCACCGGTGCCGTTGCAGGCGGCATACTAGGGGCTAGAGCAGTTTCCGATGTTCAGAATTGGGTCCTGCATCAACTGCCGGAGTCGTGGGTCGACGCCCTCGGCGTCAGCGATCGCCAGCAGCAACTCGATCAGGAATACCACCCGACCGCATCATTCCTTGGCGGCCTCGTGCCCTACGCGCTCGCCATGCGTCCGGGAAGTTTCTCGATGGCGGCAAAGGCGCTGCCGGAGAATGCGACAGCCTGGCAGAAGATCGTCGCCAACCCACTGACCGCACGCCTGTTCGGCGGCGCCATGATGGGCGGCATGGAGACGGCGAACGAGGTGCAGGGCGGCAACTCGGTTGATTGGGCGCATGTCGCCATTGCGACCGGGTTCGGCCTGATCTTCAACGAGCCGATGGGATTGGGCAAGGCAATCGTCGGGGCTGGTTCATCCGCTGCGCACGTCGGCGGTGACGCCCTTCGCTGGCTTGGCGGCGAGCCATTCCGCGCGAACGTGCCGACCGAACCGCTCGCCACCCGCGTCGAAGACCTCCCCGGGTATAAGCCACCGACCGCGCCCGTCGGCGAGGAACCACTGACCGTCGCCCAGGCCGCGGACGCCAAGGTGATGGGCGCCGGGATTACCGAAGACGTGTTCATGGGGTCGCACGCGCAGTCCCCCGAATCGGCCATGACGGCACAGGACGCCGCCCGTACCGAGAGTGCGCTTCTCCGCCCGCAGCCGATCGAGCCGGACGTGCACGCGGTTGCCCGACGCATGGAGCCGGAGACCTTTCAGGCTTATGACGCCCTGTCGGCCCAGCGCGAGGCCCTGCGCTCGCAACTGGCGTCGCTGGCCAATCCACCGGCCGAGGCGGTGCAGACGGCCACCGAGCGGCTGGCGGGGCTGCAGGCCCGTCTGGACGAACATGTGGCCGGTCGTGGTGGCTACACAGGCGGCCATGAGGCTCGCGCGCTCCGCGCACAGGTCAGGGATGCCCAGGCGGAGGTCAACGAACTGACCGAGCGGCAGAAGGCGTTTTCGACCGGACAAGGCGCGGACACCCCGGAAATGACCGCGCTGCGGCAAAAGGTGATGGAAACGGACGTTGCCATGCGCGACATGGTGCCGCAGTTGTCGGCGGCATACCGGCGCGCGGCGGACGCGGCCAACACCGAGACGGTCGATCACGAGGCACTGGACCGCACCGAGGCCGCTACGCAGGCCATCCGCGAGGCAGCGGCGCCTACGCCTCAAGCGGGAGCGGCTCAGCCGAAGGAAGCGCCAATTGTGCAGTTCCGGCGCGACGCCGAGGAGATCAACCGAAACCTGCCGCCGCCAGCCGCCGGCATGACCCGTCTATGGCGCGGCAACCGGCCCGGGGAGACGGGACAGAACCCGCAATTCACCAACGACCTGCCGGGGCTCGCGCTGCCGTTCCGCAAAGCCTACGGAGGCGATCTTTCGTATGTCGATATTCCTACGGAACAGGCGTCAAAGTACGTCAACACGGCGGGAGCAGCTACAAACGCGGAGTTCACTCTTCCAAAGGAACTAGCAGCGCAAGCCAAGAGGGCAGACCACGCGCCGGGCAGCATCCAGACGCAGGTCGACGCGATCGCCAAGACGGTCAACGACCAGTTGATCGCCGCTGGTCGCCCGCCGGAGGAAGCCCGCGCCAACGCGGAATTGATCGCCCAGCGCTACAAGACCCGCGCCGCCCGCATGCAGGGAGCAATCGGCGGACCGCTGGCGCTCTTCGAGTCGGAAGGGCCGATCATCCGGGCCGGCGGCAAGGCCCCGCTCATGCCGACCGTGGCCGAGCCGAACCTGCCGTCGCGGACGCCGGAACCGGCCGACGGTGCCGCTGCCCGCGCCAAGGCGGCCGCTCAGGGATTGCTTAAGCCGGTCGAGCGCACGATCGCCGCCGGAATGTCGGACGCGGAAATCTCGACGCTCTACGGCCGCAAGGTCAGCGAGCAGGAAGTGGCGGCCATCCGTAAGTCGGCGCCGCCGCCTGTTGCCGCACCAGCCGAGCAGGCACCAGCGGCACAGGCCACTCCGGCTGCCGTCCCGGCGCCACAACCGGTACCCGAGGCGCCCGCACCGCAGCCGGTCGCCGAAGCACCGCCGACCGCACCTGTCGAACCGCCAGCCGCTCCACAAGCGCCCGCGCAGCCGTCAGCCGTATCCGAGGGCGGCATCGAAGCGCTGGATCCGGCTACCATCGGCGTCGACGCCAAGCGCTTCCAGTTCAAATCCGGCGGCAACGAACACGGCGTCACCGAGCGCCTGCAAGGCGTCGAGAAGTGGGACCCACGGCTGGCCGGCAC
Organism: uncultured Salinisphaerales bacterium; assembly: GCA_964581385.1. Taxonomy (GTDB): domain Bacteria; phylum Pseudomonadota; class Gammaproteobacteria; order Nevskiales; family Nevskiaceae; genus CAZOOK01. Next base: position 3,665 of record CAZOOK010000031.1, on the reverse strand, counting down.
CGCGCTGGTCTTCCGCGACGTGAACGGCAAGGATTGGATCGCCGACGGCCATCAGCGCCTTGCACTCGCCAAGCGCCTCAGCGCGAATCAGCCCGGCATCAAACTCAATGCGTTCGTGCTCGACGCCAAGCAGGGGATGACGGAGGCGGCTGCCCGCGCCATTGCAGGCGTCAAGAACATTGCTGAGGGCACCGGAACCTCGATAGACGCGGCGAAGGTGCTCCGCGCGGCTGCGGAATCGGGCATCGAACTGCCCCCTCTGCCGCCGCGTTCGACGCTGGTACGTGAGGGCAAGGCACTCGCCCGCCTGTCGCCGGAAGCCTTCGGCGCTGCCGTGAACGGGGTTATCCCAGCCTCACACGCTGCCATCATCGGGCGTCTGGTCGCCGATCCGGCACAGCAGATGGAAGCCGTGCGCGTGCTCAACGCCACCAAGCCGGAGAACGTTACCCAGGCCGAGATGATCGTGAAGGACATGCTCGCGTCGGGCACTACGCCGGAGACGCGGCAGGGCGGCCTGTTCGGCGAGGAGTCGTTCGCCAACAGCATCGTCCTCGAGCGCGCCAAGATCGCCGACGAGGCGCTGAAGCAACTCCGCAAGGACAAGAACGCATTCCGCACTCTGGTCGACGAGGCCGAGCGAATTCACGGCGTCGGCGAAAACGTACTCGACCAGCAGGCAAACGTAGGAAGGCTGACCGCCGATGAAAAAGCCACAGAAAGCCTCACCTCGCTCGCATTCCACGCGGGCCCGGTCAGCGACGCCCTCAGCGCCGTCGCCCGCCGCCTTAAAGCCGGGGAGCTCAAGCCCGGAGAAGCCGCCCGTGAATTCATTGGGGCTGTCCGGTCAGCAATTGAAGGACGCTTGGACGCAAGGCCAAACGCTGGCAGCGTTGAGCCTGGCGCAGCAGGAGAGCGCGAAGGACAGCCCGCTCCTGTAGAGACGGAACTGTTTCAGGAGAAGCAGCCGGAGGAGCCGGGTGCCGAGGGACTGCCGCAACTGGTCATCCCCGGTGCCGAGGCGCTTACCCGCGAGGAGGCCGCTCGGCAGGTGCGGTCCGAGCGCCAGCGCGCGGAGGCCGCATTGCGCGCCCGGCAGTCGATGATGCGCAAGGGCGGACAGGCGCCCGTCGAGGAGCAGGCCGGTGGCCTGTTTGCCGACCGTGCCCAGCGCGAACTGTTTCAGCCAGCGAAAAAAGGCTCGATCACCCTCGCCGAAGGCCGCCGCCCGATCATCAAGATGTTCGCCGAGGCCGACGCGTCGACCCTCATCCACGAAGTCGGGCATCAGTGGCTCGAAGAACTGCGACGTGACGCAGCGCACCCGGCCGCCAGCGATCAGATCATCGCCGACGCGCGAACGGCCGAGCGCTGGATAGGCGCGGAGAAAGACGCGCCCCTGAAGACCGCGCAACACGAGAAGTTCGCTCGCGGCTTCGAGCAGTACATGCGCGAGGGCGTGGCGCCGTCGTCCGCGCTCGCCCGCGTCTTCGCCCAATTCAAGTCATGGCTGACCTCGATCTACCAGACCATCAAGGGTCTCGGTGCCCCGATCAGCGACGACATTCGCGGCGTGTTCGACCGCCTGCTGGCCGAGGAGCCGCAGCGCACGGTGGTCGCACCGGAGCGCGAGGCCAACGTTTCCCTTGCCGCCATTCACGCGGCCGATGCTGCCGAGGCCCATCCATCGGAAGCCCACGGCATCGGCGACCGGATAGCGGCCGAACGCGATCGATACTTGGCCGACCAGCCGCCGGAGGTGCAAAATGAAATCGCCAAAGCCGAAGCAGCAAGACAAGCCGCAGCCGGAACCGAGCCTGCCGGAGAAAGTGGCGCAGGCGGAGGCGGACAGCCAGAGGTGGGCGGCGGTGGCAACGAGCCCGGGCCTCTCGCCCCAGGCGTCGGCGGTGGCGACGAACGTGGCGCAGTCGTCGAAGGCGGCGGCCCGCGCGTGGAAGAAGGCGCTGGCGTATCAGGAGGGACTGGAGGCGCAGGACGAGAAGAGCCTGGAGCCGGACTACGGTCTCAGCGACCCGGCGCTTCTGAAAATGCTCGGCCTCAACCCCTTGCCCCAGAGCCAGCCAACCGGTTCGACGCCCGGGAAAGCCCCCTCGTCGACAAAGCCGGAAACATTCGGATCGACAACCTTACCAACCTGACCGAAGTCGCACAGGCGATCCGTGACGCCGCCAACGCCAACAACGATTTCATCGGCGACCGTCGTGGCGTCATCACGGACGGGCAGGTTCTCGACCTCGCCGACGCCCTCGGCATGGACGCGGCGCAACTGTCGCAGCGGCGGCTGGGCGAGGCGTTCAACGCGGAGCAGGTGGTTGCCGCGCGTAAACTCCTGCTGCAATCGGCGACGACGACCGCCGATGCCATGAAGAAGGCGGCCGCCGGAACCGATGAAGACGTGCTCGAGTATGCCCGTGCCAAGGCCCGTCACCAGATGATTCAGGCACAGGTGGCCGGACTGACGGCCGAAGCCGGGCGAGCTCTCCGCGCGTTCCGCTCGCTGATCGGCGAGACGCAGGCGGCCGGCGTCGACCAGTTCCTTCGCACTGCAACCGCGCGCACCCTGTTCCAGTTGCGGGCCGAAGCGAAACTCGGCTCCTTGCTTGGCGATCCGGAGAGCGTGTCGAAGTTCGTCCGCGATTCCCGCAAGCGCGGCTTCTGGGACATGCTGCTCGAATACTGGATCAACGGCCTGATCTCAGGCCCGACCACCCACATCACCTATTCCGTCGGCAATACCATCCTCGCGCTCGAGAAGGCGGTTCCCGAGACCGGCGTTGCGGCGCTCATTGGCGCGGCGCGACGGGCGGGCGGGCGCACCGGCGAGGTGGTTCATCTCGGCGAGGTGCGCGAGCAACTGGCGGCGGCCGGGCGCTCGATACCGTCGGCGCTGAAAGCGGCGGTGGATGCCTTCCGCACCGGCGTAACTACGCTGCTCCCCGGCGAGAAGGTTCGGGCGCTGCCGTTCCAGCCCAACACCAGCGGCGTTCCCGGAGCGGCGATCGACGAGGCGTTCCGATATTCCGACCTTGGCAGCGGCCTCTTTGGCGCGGCTCGCGGCATCCGCGACGGCATCATCTCGACCGGGACGCTGATCGGCGCCGGCGGCGAGCCGGGCGCGCCACTCCTTGGCCTCAATTACTCGCCGCTCGGCGCCATTCCGGACGTTGCGATCCATGGCGTGCCGATACTGCCGGTCGGGACGCTCGCCCGCCTGCCCAGCCGGTTTATCGCGGCCATCCACAGCTTCTTCCGGACGGTCAACTACTCGATGGCCAAGAACGCCATGGTCTTCCGCCAGGCGGCGGAGGAAGGGCTGCAGGGTCCGGCCTTCGAGGCTCGCGTCGCCGACCTACGCCAGAACCCGGCGCCGGAAACGATGGCCGCGGCGCGCACGATCGCGACCGATCTCACCCTCATGGGCAAGGGCAGCGCCTTCGTCCAGGCGCTCAGCCGGCTGACCAACACGCGCATTCTCGGCATGCCGATCCTGAAGTTCATCGATCCGTTCGTTCACATCGGCGGCAACATCATCGACCAGTCGATTGTGCAGCGCACTCCGGTCGGGCTGCTCTCCCGCGAGATACGCGCGGACATCATGGGCAAGAACGGCAACATCGCGCAGGACATGGCGATGGCGCGGATGC
>CAZOOK010000030.1:0-71020 GCA_964581385.1 uncultured Salinisphaerales bacterium | reverse complement strand
ACCAAACCTGCGACCACGTGATGCATGGTTTGCGTACGCCCAGACCTGGCGCTGGCGACCAATTGTGTCGCGTGACTTCCGGACCGGGGTGGACTGAGACCGCCCAGCGCCAGGTCTGGGCGTACGCAAACCATGCATCAGGTGGTCGCAGGTTTGGTATGGGTGCTGAAACGACAAGGTCGTAGGCGTGCCTGAAACGACAACGTCGTAGGCGTGTCTGAAACGACAAGGTCGTAGGCGTATGTCCGCTCATGCTTGCTTACGCCGGCGCCGGCGCTGGCGCTGGCACCGGCGCTGGTGCCGACCCATCGCTCTCCTCGACGCGGATGTCAAAGAGGTAGTTCACGAGAAGGTCGTAAAACGTGTGTGGAAAATGATCCGGCACCGCGCTCGCGCCCGCCAGAACGTGTGCGGCCACGCTGAAGTCGACCTCGGCCTCAAACGTCACCGGCGCGCGCCGCGCCTCCTCGAGCGTCGCGCCAGATTGCACCTTCGTCATGTCGATCGAAAATGGTCCCGTCTTGAAGATCTCGCGCTCTTTGCGCCGCACCATGACGAGACGTGGCTCGTTCGCGCTGCCGGTCGCCGGCGGCGCCGACGCGACACCCATCGCGCGTTGCGTCGGAAACACCAGCGCGTCGCGCACGTGCTCGGACACGGGGCTCTCGACGGACGCGCCGATGCGCACGTCGACCTTGTGGCCGGTCGCAGCGCGAAAATCAGTCGGGCGCCAAAGTCGGTCCTTTCGCACCACGCACACCACCTCGTTCGTGTCGAGATCGACCGTCACGCGCACGCGGTCGTCGTCGGCGGCGAGCTGGAACGTCAGGTCGGCCGTCGTCGTGCGCGTGGCGAGGTCCCAATCGTTTTGAAGGCGCACCCAATGCAGCATCGGCTCAAACACGTCGCGCGGAATTCCGGCACTGAATCCGGTTCCCGATTCGTTGATCGTTCCGACTCGCGCCTCGATCTCGATCGTTCCCGCAAGCTCGGGGTCGGCGGCGGCCGCGAACACGCGCGCCGCGTGCGCGCGCGCGTCGACAAAGAAAACGCGCTTGACGTGCTGCCACAACTCGTCGGCGTCCGTCTTGTGCGCGCCGGAACCGGGACACGACCGCACAGGCTGGCGTCCGTACATCGCGATGCGATGCGATGAGTTGAGTTGTTGTGCGCGTATCTCCACGTGAATACGAGTGTGAGAAAATGGCGGTCTTGAACGAGTCCGACCACGAATGGATGACAGAGGACTACAGCTACGAGTATGGCCCGACGGCATTTGCTTACATGCCGAGCGGGCGTTCAGTTTTGGTATGCGTTGCGAAAAACATCTATGTGTACTCGACCGTGAGCGGTGACCACATCGCGACGTTCACTGTTCCTGAACACGTCTTGTGCTCCGATATGATTGCAGTATTCGTGTCTCCCGACTCTGACCGTGTACTCGCAATAGGAAGCAACGGTGTTATTCACGTTTGGGATCTTGTTTCAGGTAAAGAAGCTGCGTACAGAACATTGTTGTTGCCGGGTCCCCTCATCAGATTCTGCGTGGCGCGAGATTGTCAACACGTTGTGACGACGTATAGTCAGAACATGTACGAACATTCAACGATTACCATCGCACGCCTTTCCGCCGCGCCGGGAGATATTGTTCGAAGGTTTCAAGCGCCGTGCAATGTCTCGTCGATGTGCTTGTCGCCTGATGCAACAATTGCATATTTCACGGCCGAAGAAAGCATTTATATTGTCGATCTCAATACGGAGGCTACTCTTCGTCAACTGACTGTACCACCATTCCAAGATGCAGGTCAAGCGCCATGGATGGGCATTCACGATCGTGTTCAAGTACCAACAATATCCGACGACGGCAAATTCTTTGCTGCCGTGTTGCGACGCGACAAAGCAACGCGCGTGTATGTTTGGGCTCTCGAAAACGCAGTGGTCGATACACCGGCGTTTACGATTGGCGATGCGTGGTACTTTTCAGGTGTTTGTATTTCGCCCAATTCCAAATATGTCGCTGTGAACGACAAAAGTTCAGTACACGTGTGGTCAATTCAAACACAAAGTTTGGTGCTCACGATCAACACGACCAACTTACTCAAGCAATACGAGTTTTCGCCAGATTCGCGCCACATGTTTACGACGAACGTTTTGTCGTACGAGAAACGTGGACCGCGTATGCGACCAACAGGCTTCGGATATGGAATGTCGTGGGATTTGACGCATCGGCCGCGTTACGCTCTTCTCGCAGCTGTCGCGGGTCTTCCGTCCTGGGACAAAATGTTCAACGCGCGGCGACGTGGTGGTGGAGACGGTGACCATGCGATCAAAACAAACGTGCTCGGATTCATGGGGTGGCCGTAGTTTCTTACGTTACCACATTTAAAGCATCTTTGACAAGCTCTTGTTCGAGTCGACCGTGTTGGTGATGGCGTCGTGAATCATGTCAACGCACCAGCACGGATGCGACGCACCTCCGCGGCCTGCATCGGATGCAACCCGTTGATCTCTTCTTCGGTCAGACCTCTCGCCCATGCCAAAACGGGCGTCATCATCTCCTCCTCGCTCAAAGGCGCCGCGGCGTACACATGTGTGGCGCGCTCGCGTGCGCGTGCCGCATCGTTGCGCGGGATGGGACGACAGAGTTGCGCGCGAGCGCCGCGCAACTCGCTCTCCAGTTGCAGCACGCGCGCACGCAAGAGATCGACCTCATCAGCGAGCTGCATGTTGCGTCGCGCCAGGCGGTGCAAAAGGTCATCGAAGCTCATTGGCTTTAGAGTGTGTCTCGGTCGCTTCACATCTGCATCATTTCACGCTCGCGTGCGACTCGACTACTCCACGACCACCACCTTTTCCTTTTTCTTCTCCGTCTTGGCCGCTCCGCTCGGCGTCGCGCGCTTCTTCGTCTGCGGTTGCGCCCCTCCCTCTGTCTGCACCGGCACGTTCAGCACGCGCACCAGTTCGCGCTCGAGCGCGTCGAGGTCGGCGATCCACAAATCGCGCGGCGTCCGTTTGCGCAGCGCCTCGAGCTCGTCCCTCTTCATCCGCGCGCGCGTCTCGAGCGCCTCCACCCTCTCCATTGTCAGCGACCACAGCGGCATCGTCAGCAAGTAGTCGTGCGACCCGTCGATCGCCGCAAACGCGCGCGACTCGAGCTCGCTCACCAGCGCCGCGCGCGGCTTGTTCCCCAGCTTGAGCTCGTCGCGCGCCACCAACCCAACGAACCGCGCCTGCTCGGAAAGACGCGTCGACTCCTCCTCGAGCACCTTCTCCAAATGCGCCTTGCGCTTCTCGTACAGCGCGAGACGCGCCGTGCAAAACTCGCGCAAGACTTGAAACACGTTGTCGAACTTGCGCAGCCGCCCGTCTGCGTCGAACGCGTGCATGTTCGACTCGCTCAGCGTCGTCACGAGCTTGAACGTCTCCAAAAGCTTGTCGCGCGCCATCGCCGCGCACTCGGCCGCAAACGTGCTCGTCAGCGCAACCTCGAACCGAACCGTCTCGTCGGTGTGGTGTTCTTTGATGTCAGCGATCTTGTCGTCGCCCATCGCCACGAGGTCCTCCTTGTACGACGCCGTCCACGTCCCGACCGGAAGCTCGGTGATCGTGAGCGTCTCGTTCGCGGCATCGAGCGAGCACGCGCCGCGCACCGCCCACCGCCCTGGCGCGTCAAGCGCCGCGACCTCGCCGCGGAAACCGCGGAACCAAGGAGGCAGCGCCGGCACCGGCAGCGCCGGCAACTCGCCCTCGAACAGACACGCGCGAACCGCCTCAACAACGGCGCGCGGGTCGCGCGGCGCGATCTTCGTGCTCCACCCAGTTCCGATCCCCGCCGCACCGTTGACGAGCACCAACGGAATCACGGGGACGTACGCGACGGGCTCGATCTTCGCGCCGTCGTCTTCGAGGTACGTGTACAGCGCGTCGTCGTCCTCATGGAACAGCAAGCGCGCGACGGGCTCGAGCTTCGTGTGGATGTAGCGCGCGCTCGCGGCGTCCTTGCCGCCCATGCGCCGCGTGCCGAACGCTCCGCCCGCGCTCAGCAGAGCGACGTTGTTCGCCCCAACAAACGTCTGCGCCATTCCGACAATCGTGCCTTGAAGGCTCTCCTCGCCGTGGTGGTACACGGCGTGCTCGGAGACGTACCCAGAGAGCTGGCCGACCTTGACCTCGTCGACGAGCTTGCGCTTGAAGCACGCGAACAGGACCTTGCGCTGCGACGGCTTGAGTCCATCGAGCATCGACGGGATCGACCGCGTGTTGTCCGATCGCGAAAAGTGAACGAGCTCGCTGCGCACGAACTCGTCGTACCGCATCGTCTTCCGCCCGAAATCGATGTTTCCAGCGGGCGCACCGGCCTCGAGCCACTTCTTGCGGTCGTCGGCCCTCGATTTCGAAAACGCCATCTCGAGCGCGTCGCGCTCGTTTGCGTCGTTCGCCCTGTCCCAAACCATCTCGATCGTGTGGTTGCGCATGTCCGAGAAGTACTCGCGCGCCTCGGCCGCCGTCGACGTCCCCAGACCCTTGTAGTACTTGACGCGCTTCGCCGTGTTGGCTTTCGTCCACTCGGTGTAGTCGTGCAGCGAGTAAAACGCGAGCGACGCCGAAGATGCGCTTCCGCGCCACACCTTGACGATGGGCGTCACGAACACGCGCATGAACCCGGGAGACTTGAGCAGGCGAGGGAAGAAGAAGTGGAAGAAGTTGAAAAGCAAACCTTTGATGTGCGACCCGTCTTGGTCCTGGTCCGTCATGATGAGCACGTGGCCGTAGCGTAGCGCGGCTGGAGAGTCGGCGTCCTCGCCCACGCGCAGCCCCAAGATCTTCAGCACGTTTTGGATCTCGGCGTTCTTGACGATGGCCGCGTGCCCAGCGTCGCGGACGTTCAGCGGCTTGCCCTTGAGCGGAAACACGCCGAAAAGATCGCGCCCGACCACAGACAACCCAGAGAGCGCGAGCGACTTGGCCGAGTCGCCTTCCGTCAAGATGAGCGTGCACTCGGCCGAGCGCTTTCCGCCGGCGCAGTTTGCGTCGTCGAGCTTCTCGATGTTGAGCAGGCGCGCCTTTTTCGTGCCGCCGACCTTGCGCAGCTCCTTGGCCTGCTTGGCCTCGCCCCACCGCAGCACGGCGTCGACGATGCCAGAGTGCTTGACGATTTTGGTCAGCAGAGCGTCCGGCAACGATGGAAAGAACTCCTTTGGGCCGAACGCGGCGGGTTTCGTCGTGAGGTGTTCCTTCGTCTGTGAGTCGAACGACGGGTTCACGACGAGCGCGTTCACAAACACGCGCACGTGGTTCTTGATTTGCGCGGGCTTGAGCGACTCGGCCAGCGCCTTGTGCTTCTTTTGGAGGTGCGCCAGCACGGCCTTGACGACCTGGTCGGCGACGACGGCGACGTGCGGCCCGCCCTTGGTCGTACACACCGCGTTGACGAACGAGACGTGCTCGTGCGCCCCGTCGCGCGACGCGGCCACCGCGATCTCCCACCGCTCGTTCAGGCGAGCCGTCACGTGTTCTTTGTCGTTCTCTTTTTTCCCCTCGTCCTCGTCGTCTGGCTCGGATGTTGGCGATGGCGAGAGGTAGAGTGCGACGTACTTGTCAAAGGTGTTGCACTGGTCGAGGACGCGGTCGTTGAGCGAGACGCGCACGGTCTTGCCGAGCACACCGGCGACGTCGACGACGCGCTTGCTCATGAGCGCGACGGCGTCGTCGTCGAGTCCGTTTGGCATCCCGAACCGCACGTAGTCGGGCGTGAACCAGACGCGCGTGTAGTCGCGCTTGGTCTTGGACGCCGAGATGGAGGGCGGGGCGCACGCGCTCATGTTGCGCGTCCAGACCTGGCGGTATGCGCGCCCGTGGTCTTGCGTCTCGACGACGAATTTCGTCGAAAAGATGTTGGCGAGCTTCGCGCCGTACCCGTTGCGCCCGCCGACGACGCGCTCCTCGCCATCCTCGAAGTTCTCGCCCGTGAGCAAATGCCCAAACACCAGCTCGGCGATGTACACGCCGTGCTCGGTGTGCGTCTCGATGGGGATCGACGCACCGTCGTTGTAGACGGAGATCGACCCAGACGCGCGGTCGATGAAGACGCGCAAGTTGCGCATCGACGCGTCGCGGCGCTTGTTGTCGGCGGCGTTCATGAGCACCTCGTCAAAGATCTTGTAGAGCGCAGGCACAAACGACACCTCGCGCTCGACCAATTTGATTTTTTGCTTTTCGCTCTTATCCTTCTGGTCGTTGCTGCCGTTGTCGCTGTCGCCGTCGCTGTCGCCGTCATGCGCGGCGGGTGCACACGAAAGATCGAGATCGAGGACCCAGCGCGTCTCGGTGGCCATCTCCATCGACCCGACGTACGTGTCGGGGCGGAGGAGAACGTGCTCGACTTGCGTCTTTTTCTGGAACTTTTTCGAGACGGCCGCGCGCTCGGCCTCCGTGCGCGCAACACCCACACCCGCGGCGGCAACAGACGACGACGACATCGGTTGACTCGAGTCGAGATGAGAAATGAGTTGTGTTCTTACACACACAATCAGCCCATCTTGGCCCACGCCTTCTCGGCGCGTTTCACGTAAAAGTCCTTAATGTCCCATGTGAGAAAGTTCGACATTGTCTTGATCCTGCCGTCTTGCATCCATGATTCCTGTCGCACAACTTCAAAGTGAGACCAGCGCGGAGTGTAGGTCACGCTCACTGGGAACTGCTCGCTGTCTATGCAAACATACGTTTTCATTCCATCCGAGTTGACCCGCGCGGACGATCCATCTGAAAAACGTATGGTACGCTCGATCACGACCAGTTCTTGCTGCGTGTCCGCAACCGGGACGACGTCGACAGCGGGAGCGGGAGCGGGAGCAGACGACGACATCGGTCGACGTTAGCGAGCGTTGAGTTGTGATCAATTATTCAACTCACACCGCTCGCATTCTTCATCTCGACTTCCATCTCCGCCCAAATCTTCTCTGCGCCGGGAATGTACTCGTCGGCAATCAACGAAGATGACCTTATTGTCACACCGAGCGCTGTCTTCCAGTGACCAAACGCTGTCGTCGTGGCAGTTTTGGCATTGTAAAACACGTCGATGCAGAAGTCGCCACGGCGCATCCAGCACGTCTTGTTGCCGTTGGACAGCAACGTGGCACGTCCGTAGTCCAACTTTTTCGTGTACACAGACGTCGGCACGGCATCGTCTGCGTTCGTGTTCGCGTCCGGGACATCCGCCAAAGCATGAGCGTGCGTCGGCGTCTGCGACATCGGTTGACTCGAGTCGAGTTGAGTTATGTTTTACGCACACGCACAATCACGTCATCTCGGCCCACGCGTTCTTGGCACGCGCGACGTAAAGGTTGGTGTCGTCGTCGGTGAGCCAATCCGATATTGGCGGGAACATACTGATTGGCTCGTGTAGATGTACGATCATCCTGGGAAAGCGCGGAATGGAGGTCACGGTCACTGTGCGATTGAAGTAACCCTTGAAGATGCACTTTTTCATTCCATCCGAGTAGATGTGCGCGACCGATCCGTCTGGAAAACGTTTGGTGTGTGTGATCACGACCAGGTGTTGTTGCGTGTTCGCAACCGGGACCGAGACGGCGACGGCGACGTCGACAGCAGGAGAGGAAACTGACGACATTCGACGTGAGTGTGAGATGGCGTTGCGTTGTGTGTGCGTCGTTCACACCACACTGCTCGACACGCAAGCCCGCGCACGCTGCGCGTCGTGAACACGGACGAGCTCTTCGTTGCGCACGCGTTCTTGGTCACGCTCCTCATTGGATTGCTTGAGGTACTGCTGCGCCCACTCGTACGACTTCGTGTGATGGCAGATGTCGCAACCGCCAACGAACACGTGCTCTCTCATCAAGTCAATGGCGTCGGCCTGCAGCGCGCGATTGGGGTCCAGACTCAACATCAGAGCCTCGCGTTCTGGATCGCTGCACCATTCGTCGATCTCCACGATTCGTCGCACGTACGATGCGCATTCGTATCCGTATGACGTCGCGAAGTAGCCCGCGAGTTGTTCGGCGAGCGACGCCAGCATCCGCACAACCCACACCACGTCGCGGACCTGTTTCCAATCGTCCGAGTTGCACGGCATGAAGGACCACGTCAAGCGACCGTAGTTGTCTCGCTCTCGGTCGATCTCGGTTCCGTCAAACACGCGGTCGGTCAGCCACTTCTCGCGCGCGCGCGACCACGCCGCGCGCAGCTGCTGTTCCACCGCGTGCAGCTCGGCGAGCTCGCCCGTCGTCAACCGGCGCGCGACCGCAACCGGGACGGCGACGGCGGCAGCAGGCGCAGCAGCTGGGGTGGGAGCAGACGACATTCGACGCGAGCGTTGTGTTGTGTGTTGAACACAACTCAATTCAACGCACGACAAGATTGCCGATGAGTCAACAAAACGACGAGCTCATCCGCCTCGCGTCGACTGCGCGAGACCATTGCGCGAAGCTCGCATCCGAGCTTTCCGCCATGCGCGTCGACATCGCGAATGTGAAAGAAGCGGTTGAGCGCTCGACGCCGATAGTCAAGTTTTACAAAGTTCCAGCCGATTTGCAGAGCGCGAGTGTTTATCTCCTTACGACGAGCGAGTACACCTACGCGGACATGTTGAACGACTGCTGCATGCTGCGTCCGTTCGTGTGCGTCGACCTCTCTCGTCCTGTGTCGACGGTGACGAACTTCGAGGTGGTGATGTGGGCGTACAAGAACAACAGCTTCATCGAACACCCGCAAACCAAGCAAATCCCGCTCAAAGGATTCAATTACGAAGAGTTCAACATGTACTTGTACGTCATGCGCTCGGACCAGCACAAGGCGTGCGCGCAACGCCTGATCGACGCGGCGTGGCGTCTGTTGTTGTGATTGGTCGTCACAACACATCTCAACACCAGATGAGTGCCACTTCCGCCACCAAGAACGGCGATGACCGTCTCGTGTTTCCATCGGATGCGTGTGCCATCTGTCTTCGCCCCATCTCGACGCCGTGCGGCCACACGTTCCACACGGGGTGCATCGACGCGTGGACGTGCCGCACGCCGTCGTGTCCAACGTGTCGCACGCGCCTGGAGAATCGGGACGGGCGGGCGCGTGAAGCCGATCAGACAATCGTGCGCGACATCGTCGATGTCAAGCGGCAGTTGGCCGAACTGTCAACTGCGGTGTCGGAGTTGGCGGGCACGATTTCATTCATACGAGAGCGCGTATCGGCAACTGCGTCGGCGCAAGCGACAGTACCGCAACAAGTGGCAGACGTCGACGTGTCTGGGCGCGTCGCGTCCTTTGCGGCTTCGTTCGTGAACGTGACGTTCGAACAACATGGTGCCTCCTCCATTTGCTTGCGCACGTGCGCCGAGTACAGTCGCCAGCAAATGTACGAGGACTGCTACGCTCTTTTGCCGTACGTTGTCTTCCAGCGCGATGTTCGTCATGCGCCACGCGAGGCCAAGACGCCCTACGACGCCTTGGATTGGGTCCTCCGCAACGCGTTCGATCAGCGTTGGCGTGACACTGGTCGCGAGCCTCCTGGTGAGTACGCATTCTACCTGTACGCGCAACGCAATCCAGAGATCAAGCAACGCATCGAGCGCCTTGTGAGCGCGTCGCGTCGTTGGTCGCAGTTTACGCAGCAGTGGATCCAGCAACAAGAGGCGCTGTTTGGAGCTATACGACCGTCTCCGTGAGTTGTGGATGGCGATGTATGTAGTGTGCAGAGGAGAACACAACGCAACGAGACCATGAGCGCCCAGCCTCCTCCGTCAGAGCCTCGACCCGATCCGCAAGCCCCTGTTATGACGGTGGCCGAACTCAGCGCGTTTGCGCCTGCGCGCCACGTCACGACGGTGAGCGCTCCCGGGTTCTCCGATGTGGTCTTGTTTGCCGCGACGACGGACGCGCTCTCGATGACGGGCGTCGCGTTCGAACCGATTCCGGAGCACTTTGCGTGGTTTGTGCGCAGACCGTGCGTCTTGCGCGTCGACGGCGAGTTCTACGACTGCGTGTTGTTTCTTCGCCGCGTGTGCGACGCGCCAAAAGCTGCGAACACGCACGCGCTGGTTTGCGGTGAAATTGTGCCGACGTCGATTCAACAACAGCACCGCAACAAAGACATGCTCGACCAACTCAAGGCCGCGCTCAACATCTTTCTTTTCCTCATCGCCGAGCTCGATGTCGACGACACCAAAACAAAAAAGCGACAGCAATGGTGTTTGTGTTGTTGATAACAAATCATTCAACCTTCTCTCTCTCGTTCCTTCTCTCGTTCGCGCGCGCTGTTTTGGCGCATCGCGTGCATGATGGCGATGCCGAGCATCGACGAGCCGGGGCGCGCCTCCTCGGCCGCGAATCCGCGCGCAATCTCCTCGAGGCGTCGCGCCCACGACGTGCGCGTCGGCGGGGCCCACGGCCACCCCACGCGACGCTCGCGCTCGCGCTCACACACCTCGTGGTCGGGCTCGTCGGCCTCGGCGTCGCGCCACGCGCTCTCAAACGTCCACGCCTCGTGGATCGCCGCGCGCGCGTCCTCGGCGCTGTGCGTCTTCGTCTCGCGCAGAACAATCGATGGCCACGCTCCGCGTAACGGAACGCGCCCGCCGTGCGTCTCGGCGAGACGAGCGCGCACGCGCTCGACGAACTCAATCGTGCGCGGACGCGTGTGAGCGACCTCGCCGCGCGTCGGCAGTCCGAGGTGCGCCCACTGCACGCGCGCGTCCTTGTACATGACGCCGCCCATGCAGTGGTCAAAGTCGAGGAGCTGCCTGATGCGCCTCAACAAGCGCGCGAACTTCTCCTTGTCCTCGTCGCGCGACGCGTCGCCCTCCGACTCGAGCGCCGCGAGCGTCGTGGCGTCGCCTTCGCGGAACACAAACACCGCGTCCATCGACGCGAGCGCGTCGTCGATCGGGGCGCTCAGTGGCACGTTGTGGATCCCGCGCATGATCGCCATCGCCAAGAACCGCATCATGTCGTACATCGTCGTCCACATCATGCGGTTCACGTGCTCGTCGTCGCTCAGCGCGTCGTACGCCGCGCGGCGCGACTCGTCCATCGACGTGCGTTCGGGCGTCAAGAACGTCACGTACGACTGAACCGCCTCGTGGCGCGCCTGTGCGACCATGCGCAGCATCGAGCACGCGAGAACAGCGCCTTCTTGTTTCAAGTACGCGTCGAGCGACGGTGACATCAGAACGTACCGCTCGACGTCGAGAGATTGTCCGTGCAGCGTCGTATTTGTCTTTGGAGGACGAGGGGGTGTGCGAATCGGGACAGTGTCCGCGCCTGTGTCTGCATCCGAATCGTTGGACGCGACCGAGACGGGGACATGGACCTGCATCGCGCGCAACAGACTCTTCTTCGCCGACATGCGATGTGGTGTGAATTACGTTTGCTCTGGTTCAACGATGTGGTTGCGTCTGTGCATGTCCAAGTCGTCGGCGTGCTCGTCTGGATCGACCATCCAGTCGGCAATTGCAAACAAGGCCTCCTCGGCCGCGATGGTCGCAACGAGCTCGAGGCTCTTGCTCTTGTTGAGCGTGTACGCCCACTTGCACGCATCGACCGTTTCGCGCGGGACGACCACGCTGTGCCCGTGCACGTAACGCGCGTCGCGCACGATGCACTGGTCGTGTCCAACGACTGGAGTGATGTTTATGTGGTGCCAGCGCGCGCAGTTGAACCAGAAGAAGTAACCGTTCGCGCGGCCGACGGTTGTTTGGCTGTACGCGAAGTTGTGGACGCACACCCACAAGTCGGGGTCCGAGTCGATGCACGCTCGCATCGCAACAATTTCGTCGGACGACACAACCCGGCCCTCAAACGAGTACACGTCGATGTGAGGGTTCGTTGCCGTGATCATCGTCGAGTCGCACGCCATCGGCGGGTGCTGTGCGTGCACGTACACAAGGTACGCCGGACTGAACTCTACTCTGTTGGCGCCGGCGCAGGCGCCGGCTTCGGCTTCGAGAACGGTGCGCGGTCGTTTCAACACGCGCGTCCTCGGAACGGGACGTGCACACCGTGCGGGCGCAACATGCTCGACGTCGATTTGAGACATGTCGCGCTCGTCTTGCATTGTGGGCTCATCTCGACTCACAACACGACGTCGTCCGCCGACGCGTACGTGTCGTCTCCGTCGTCGTCGTCAGAGCTCGAATCAGAGCTTCCAAACGTGACGGGCGGTTTGGGCGGGGCGGCGCACGGCGCCTTGATTGTTTGGTACCGCACGCGAACGAGCGCGTACACGACGCCGAGAACGGTCTGATCGGCCTTTCGCTTCGTGCGCCCGCCCGCTCCGCCCTTGTTCATGTTGACGAGCTCGACGTCGGGGCGCCACGCGGGCGCGCTCGTGAGGTCGCGGCACACGCGCGATTCGACGGCAAACGCGAGCTCCTCGCCGTTTTTGACGCCAACGGCGCGCGCGTCGGCGTCGGTGAGCTCGGCGACGCTCACCATCCACATGACCTCGCCAGACTCGAGCGTCTTCTCGCAGTGTTTCTCGAACCGGGCCTGCATCGTCTTGCTCGTCGTCTTGCCGATGTACAGCGAGAGAGGGGGCGTTGCACTCTCGTTCGCGTCGTGCGTACCCTTGCCTTTTGCAACGACCTGACACGCAGCCGACGGCCCGAGGTCGAGCGCGGCGACCGTGTCGCACACAAACTGCGCGCGCTCGACGACGCGTTTCGCGAGCGTCGCAACCGTCGTCGGCGCGTCGGCGTCTGGCGCAATCGCCTCGCCGAACGACGTGACGAGGATGTTGACGCCGGGCACGCGCTCGCCGCGCATGCCAAACGACGACATCGTGCACGTCGTTTTAGGAACACGCGTCTTGGTCTTGATCGTCAAGGCAGGCGCAGGCGCAGGCTGAGGCACGGGCGTCCGACGAAGGATAGGGGGAGGCGCGCGAACATGGTCATGAGCATGCACCTCATCAAAGTGGCGCCGCGCGAACCGTTCAAAGATGACGAGGTCGAACACGGTGTAGATGAGCCCGACCATGATTCCGAGTTCGAGCATCACGGCCATGAGGCGCGCGATTTGAACTTGTTCGTTCTCGCCGCCGACGTTGAGCCCGAGCCACTCGGCGAGCGTGATCGTCGTGCGCGCAAACGACGTCGTCCCCAACGTGACGTCGGCCGCGAGCGCGACCACGGCGTTCCACGGCGCCACCATCGCGCCGCTCAACGTCTCGAGCACGTTCATAATCGTTGATCGACGCGCGCACACACGATTCGCACACGCGTCGTTGCAATGTGTGTGCGCGTGCAAACACGCGCCGCCGTCGCGGTGGTCATGGCCGCGCGCCCGCTCGTTTGGATCCACGTCGGCGCGGCGGCGATGATGTGGTTCGGTGCGTCGGCGTTCGACGTCATGGTCGTGTCGCTCGTCGTCGCGCTCGAGGTGGCCGACGCGCGCGCCCAAACGACCGTTTCGCCTGGCATCGCGTTTCGGCTCGGAGCGCAGCGTGTCGACGACGAACGGACGCGCGCGTTGCGCACGCACGCGACGTGGGCCGTCGCGGCGCTCGTCGTCGCCGCGACGGCCGCGTACGCCGCCGATCTACCCTCATCATCATACCCCGTCCTCGTTGTTCGCGTGCTCGAGCTGGTCGTGTTCGGCGCGCTCGCGCTCGTCGAGGTGCGCCGCGCCTGGCGCGCCGAGCTCCAACGCGCCAAATGGGCCGCGCTCAGCGCATGCTTCCCGCCCGAGTTGAGCGCGCACGCGTAATTTTTTTATCGAAAGCACGACTTGCACATGAAAAACGGCACGAACGCGGCGTCCATCGCCGTGCGTGCCACGCGGTCGTGCACCGTGCACACGACCTGATCGGCAAACGTTCCTCCGCGACCTTGATCGTCAAACGCACGCACGATGAGGTCGTCGTTGAGAAACAACGCCGACGTCAGAGCGCGCCACGCCGAGCTCCACACCGTGTCGCGCGTGAACGCCGCTGTCACAAAGAACCACGCCGTCGGCGCGAGCCACGCCATCGCGACCACCATGGCTGCTCTGAGCGCGACGTGTCCGCGCGAGAACACGAGCGCGCACGCGTACGCGAGACACACCGCGCGCACGACGAACACCACCATCATCCACACGTTGTATCCATGCGAGTCGTGAACGTCGTCGCACCACGCGTCGCACGTCGTCGCACCGCTCAACCACGTCATCGGTGCGAGTGTGATTTTTTTTACAAGCACACGAGCGGAAACGCTGCGACCACCACAGCGAGCGCGGCGTCGACGACGTCGCCGAGGCGCGCAAAGTCGTTTTGCGCCACGCCCGTCGCGCGCCCGAGTCCCACCACGCTCGCAAACGCCAACCCCTTGCACACCATCGGCGCCAAATTGACCACCGAGTACGCGAGCGCGCGGTGCGACGCGCACCTCGCGCGCACGACGCGCGCCGTTTGCATCGACAGAAGCGTCTGCGCGGCCGCGAGGCCGAACGCGCTCAGCGGCAAAGCAGCCGCAATCGTCGTTGATCCTCCTGCCCCTCCTCTCGCGCACGCCGCGATGGTCGCGAGCGCGCACGCGCTCGCGAGCACGGCGGCCGCAACGGCCGACTGCGCGCGCCGCTCGACGGCGATCGCCGCGGCTGCGCCGGCGAGCGACGTGAGCGCTCCGACGAACCCGACGTGCGACGCCGTGAACCCCGCCTCGCGGTTGAGGAAGAGCGTCACGGGCATCTGGATCGCCGGCGCCGCGCTCAGGACGCACACGGCCGCAAAGCACGTCGGGCGAAACGCGACGACCGCGCGCACCGCCACCGAAACCGCCTCGACGCGCGTTTGTGTCACCGACATTTCTTTATCAACGAGACTTGCGCGTTCGGTGTCGTTTGTGTCGATTGCGGGCGGCGCGGTTGGGACAAACGCGAGCGCGACGACGGTCATGGCCGTTTGCAGCGCAAACGGGACGCGGTGGCCCCACACGTCGGTTGCGATTCCGCCGAGCTCGTATCCGAGAAACGTTCCGAGCGAAAAGTACGCCGACCCGCGCGCGTACGTCACGGCCTCGTTGGTGTTGCTGACTCTCCTTGCGTCGACGCACGCGCTCCACGCGACGAACGTCGCCTCGAGCGCGCACGTGAGCGCGACGAGCGTTTCCGCGTTTGTTGGCCCAAACGCCACGCCGAGCGACGCCGCGGCGCACAGAACGAGCGACGCGCGGAACGCCAAATCAGGGCGCGCGTCGTGCGCGGCCGAGCACAGCGGCCCGATGAGCCACGCGGCCGCGACGCCGAACTCGGCGAGCGTCACGGCCTCGACGTTCGCCCCGAGCGCTTGCAACCACCACACGCGCGCGACGTCGCCAAAGTCCGACACGAACCCAACCGCAAACGCGTGCGCGTGGACGTGAACGTGGGCGTGAGAGCGAGAGCGAGAGCGAGCGCGCATATCACCGCGCGCCCGCGCGCGCCGAAAACAGAAACGCTGTGGTAGATGAGCCAGCGAACGGCGCGCAGCGAGCCTCTTCTCGCGCTTAAACGCCAGCAAAAGACGCTCAAGCAAAAACTCGCGGTCGAACGCGAACGCGAGCGCGAACCGATCCATCCGTTTGGCGGTCGTGCGCTTGCGCTGTCATTGTCCGTACCGGCATGGTGTCCGTCGGCGCCGCGGTTCGTGACGGACTCGTTTTTGTTCTGCGTCGGAACGGCGTTTGCGGCCGACGTCGCGTTTGGGTTCGGCGTCATCTACATGATCCAGCGCGTCTTTTACACACCCGCGACGTGGCAGACGATCAGCTCGGCGCTCGTGTCGCACCCAGAGCTTAGGTTCGGATACCTCACGTCGATCTTTGTGTTTGCGTTCGCGACGTTCTTGCGGTATTGGCTCTTTCCGCTTCGCATCATCCACTTGCGCTCTCCGATCGAGCTTTTCTGGAGCAAGGCGCAGCCTGACTACGTCGCGCTCAAGTACAAGGTCGTCGTGCGCTCGGACTCTGGCTCGGGCTCGCTCTCCGCGTCGTCCGAGTCGGCAGCATCCGATGCCGACGTCGACGACGAAGAGAAGAACAGCGGAGGCGACGAGCGCGAAGAGACGCGCGTCGTTCGTGTGCCTCGGTCGTTTGCGCGCGTCGCGTACCTCGCGTGCGTGATGTCGATCCTCGCCGGCCTCGCGCTCTCGTACAGCAGCATGCTCACGCTCGTGATTTTGCCTGGGCAGCTCGGGTCGGTGCACGACAGCGCCGCGTACTCGATCGGCGCGACGTACGACTTGTGGGCGCTCGCGAACCTCGTCTTGCGACTCACCGACACCGTCGTCTACGCGCAGTACAGGCGACAAACCGGCAAGGCCAAACCCTCTGACATCGTCGGGCTCGTCACGCCCGAGCGGCTCGTCATGCACGTGTTTGACTTGCTGAGCTTGCTGACGGCGCTGACGCTCGAGTTCTTTTCGGCGAACTTCATCGACATCCCGTCGTGCCCGCAAGGACCGTGCAAGTCGCAAGCAGAGTACGCGCTCGCGCTCGTGATGACGTCGTCGCCGCTGTTTTACCCTCTCAACTTGTGAATCGAATCGACTCAATCACGTCCAAACGTCCCGTGTGTCACAAAGTGCGCGAGTATGGGCAAAATCGCTTCAGCTTGGCACTGCGTCAGGTGCATGCGTTGGTTGATGTACGTGCCCGACGTCGAGATACGATTGATGCCGAACCACACCGCCTTCGGCGACAAAATGATGCTCGTTTGCAGCGAGCAATGCGTTCCGTGTACGTCGGTGTATTCGATAATCTCGGCAACACTGTCGAAATCGCCCGTCGCCACAAAGGCCGTCAGAGCAGGAAGAAACGATTCGACTCCAGAGCGCGTGAGAGTCATGAGGCCGTTGTCGACCGCCACGCGCTTGGAGAACACGTTGTTCACGTCGCTCGGTTTCGTTTCGACGCCGAGCCTTAGGAGCGGACGATCTCCCACTGTGTCGACCTTCAGAACGCATCCCACGTTGTAGTAGTCCATGAAACGCACGAAACACTCGTTGTACTCCGTGCGTCCCTCTTCAAAAATGCGCACCTCGCCGAGAAGTTCCTTTTGGCGCGCCATGATCCGCAACACCTCGCGCGTGTCGAGCGAGACGTCGTCGTACACATCCGGTTCCGTGACGTTTGTGTTGACGCTCATCGTGTGTCGCGACGAGATGAGTTGTGACGTTGTTTTTGCATACTCAGCTCACGCCGGACTCATCTTGAACGCCCCGAGTTTCTTCAGTTCGTCCCACACGAGGTCTTCGAGGCCGCCCGTGTCAAAGTACTGGTCTTCGATGCGAAAGTTGAGCCGAGAGACTCCGTCTCTCCAATCAGCCTCGTCCGACGCGTCAACGTATTGACAGAGGTCAAACGAGTACGTCGTGTTTGGACTGATGGCAAAGGCGATCGCGTAATCCTCCATCTTTCCAAACGCAGACATCGCGCGCATGACGACGCACAGTGTCGTGCACGGTGCCTCTTCACATGCCGCGCGCACCTCGGCGACCGTTTCGAATTTTTTCACCTCGTGCCATCCATTCCACGCGCAGTTCCACGTGGCCCAAATCGTGAGCGGAACGGGCTGCGGATTTTCGGGCGTGCGCACCTCCACCGCGTACGTCGTCTCTCTCGACCGGTTTTCTTGTTGCATTGCCATGCGATGAAATGAGATGTGAGAAGTTCACACCTCATCTCTCGTGCACTCTCATGTCGTGCTCGGCGTGTTGGGCGGACACGATGTCCATGGTGCCTCTGTCCAAGTGCGCGCTCGATCACATGGTGTTTTTCTGCACTATCTCCTTCATGTGGATCGTGCAAGTCGTTGTTGGTTACCTCGCCGTGATTGGGCCCGGAGACAAGAACACGGACATCGTCCCCCATGGTTTCTTGGAGGTCGGCCTGTCGCTCCTCGCCATCCTCGCAGGAGCGTCCATGATCGTCTCGGGCTGTCCGCTCTTTGTTTCGTAGACCGAGGAAGTCGTGTGAATCGTCTCACACATCATCTCGTCTCACGTCGTATCGAATCGAAACAAATGACGTCTCCGTCTCCGGCAGCGGCAGCGGCGGGTGGCGGTGTCCCGAACAAGGACACGGGCGATGGAGACGAGGACAAGTTCGCGAGGATGGAGGCGTGGTTGCGCGCGGCCGCAGCTGACCGCCCGCCCAACGCCGAAGAGACCGAGTTGCTCAACGCGTTTTGCGTCGAGCTCGAGCGCGAACTCGCATCGACCAGCACAACCGAGACGCAAAAGAACAAAATCAAATCCATCCTCGGCGAAGCGCGCGCGTTCAAGTACTGCAACTTTGCCGCCGGAGCGTACGTCATGCCCAAAACGATGCTCATTCAGAACCTTACCGATGCGCGGCTGCACGCCCTCGCCAGGCGCGTCGCGGACGACGAGTTCGACTTTTGAGCACTGTCGTCACACCCGAGTGCGAGTGCGAGTGCGATGGCGGCGTGGGCGGAGGTGCGCGCGGCGTTGAACGACGCCGTGCGTCTCGACACCGACGAGAAATGGGCCGACGCAGCAGTTGCGTACACCGCCGCGATCAAACACTTGCGCGCGGCGATTGCGTGCGAGAGCAACGTCCTCGTGCGCAAAGAGCTCAAGACGAGGCTCAAGCAGTACGTCGCGCGTTTGCGCGAGGTCGACGAACTCGTCTCGTCTCCCCCGGCCCCTTCACCACCTCCCACTCCATCGGCCCCTACTCCTCCTCCTCCTCCTCCGCCGGCGGCGGCCGTCGAGAGAGAGAAAGAACGGGCTCGTCCGAGCGCACACGCACACCCCGCGCTGGTCGACGTCGCGCCGGCCAAGTTCGAGCTCACCGAGCCCGACGTCGACTTTGAGAGCGTCGCCGGGTCGGACGACGCGAGTCTCACGCTACAAAACAGGATCGTCGACATCGTGCACTTCAACGCCGTTCTCGCGGCCGAGGGCGTGCACGTCGGGCGCAACATTTTGCTTTGGGGCCCGCCCGGGACCGGAAAGACGACGCTCGCCACGGCGTTTGCGAAACGCATGGGCGTCGAGTACGCGCTCGCGTTCAACGCTCCAGCTCCCGACACCGTCACTGTCGCCGACGCCGACGCGAAGAAAAAGGTCTCGTTCGTCAAGGTTCGGCCGTCTGACATCATGGGCATGTACTTGGGCGAGTCTGAAAAGGCCGTGGGCGCAGCGTTTGCGTTTGCGAAAGAGCACGCTCCGTGCGTGCTGTTCTTCGACGAGGTCGACTCGTACTTGCGCGAGCGCACGAGCGGCGAGGACGAGAGCACGCGCCGCGTCAAGACGCAGTTCTTCATGGCGCTCGACGAGTCGGCCAAGCTCGCGCTCGACCGCGCGGTTTGGGTTCTCGCCGCCACAAACTACCCGTGGCAGCTCGACCCGGCCGCTCTGCGCCGCTTCGACCAGGTGTACGTCGCTCTGCCGAGCGTCGAAGGCCGAGCGGCCATCCTCGAGCTGTACACGAACGGAAAAGGCGTGTTCGACCGCGCCGCGGCCGCGCGAGATCTCGAGCGGTACTCGGGCGCCGACATCAAGAAGCTCGTCGAGCGCGCGTGTGCCGACGAGATGATTCGCACGCGCGAGGCCGTTCGGTTCTTTGCGCGTCCGGGCGACGCGATGCTCGTGCGCGCGCTCGCCGACGACCCGCCGTGCGCCGTGTGCGCGCGCGCCGCGCCGCCCGCGCCCGACTCGTTTGCAAAGACGACGTGTCCGGTGTGCGCGTGCGTGCGCGCGCGCGCGGTGGCGGTGGCCGCGACGCTTCGGTTCCGCCCCATTACGCACGACGCTCTGCGCGCGGCCGCAGAGCACGTGCGCGCGTCGGCCACGCCCGACGTCGTCGCCGCGTGCGAGCGCTACGCCACCGCACATCTCGCCGCCGCGCCCCTTCCTCCTCTCAACGACGACGAAGAGGAGAACGTCGACGTTGCGTAATCGCACTCACACGCTCACGCTCACTCGAACTTGACTCCTGGCCAGTTGGCGTGAATGGCCGGGAAAAGAACCGAGTTGAACCGTCGCATGTCGGCGACAATCGTCTTGCTGATGTGCGGGAGCGGCCCGATCGTCACGAGCTCAGCGTCGTGCGCCGACATGGGATGACCGGCAGGTAGGTCGGCGCGGAACACCACAACAGGCTCGCCTGTGCTCGTGTGTCCGTGCCCGCTCTCAAACGCGCTGTGCAGCTTGGTTGGATCGACGGCCGTCTTGGTCTCCTCCTCAAACTCGCGCGCGGCCGTGACGCGCGCGACGGCGTGGTCGAACCCGCGCAGCTTCAACCAGAGCCCGCGCGGAACGTCGACGATCTCGACCTTTCCGCCCGGCCACGAGTAGATGCGAATCGGCTCGGCTCCCGTCGCGAGCCGGCGTTCGCGTTCGCGTTCGCGCTTCGTGTCGCGGTAAACGACGATCTCGCCGCCCTTGAACGGAACGACGCACGCGCCCTCGAACCCGACCGCGCGCGACAGAATTCGGTGCTTCATCTCGCGCGGAGCGATTGCTGCAAAGATAAAAGTGCCGGCGACGACACCAGCCGCCAATCTGAGCACACCCTCGCGCACGAGATCCATTCCGATTGATTTACGCGACTTGAGTTGTGCGGTCTCGTCGACCCGTGACACAAGCGACCGCACACGCCGCGACGATGAGCACGCTGCCGTTCGTGGCGGGCGCGAACATAAAACGGAACAACGCAAACAAAAAATGCGTGAAGCAAGAGTCTGCAACGAGAAACGTGACGATCATGAGTTGTTCAACCGATCGGATTGGAGTCGACGTTAGAACGACGTAGAACACAATCGCGCCGATGATGAGAAACACCATCAAGGCGCACTTGATGACCGCGCGACACACGAGACGTTTGTCGTTGCCATCGTCGCCGGCAATCACGGTTTGAGCGATGAATACGCACGTCACGACTGCGAGCGCGACGTCGACGATGGCGAACGCGACCTCGGCGCCTTGTGCGTCAAAGGGATCCATTGCAGTGATTCAATTCACGACGAGCGTTGCGTTGAGTTGTGCGGTCGCGTCGGCCTAAAGATCAGACGGCATCGATCGTCGTCGTCGTCGCGTCGTGTCGCATTCGATACGGAGCGTTTGGTTTGAAAAAGAGTTCGTAGTTCATGACGCCGATGCACCGCATTTTCGTGCAGCACAACAAGTCGAGGAACAACAGCGCGAATGCAACGACGCTGAAAAAACGAGCGACTCGGATTGGCCACGGAACACCGTCGTCTTTGTACGCGTTGTTGTCCAACGCGTAGGCTTCGTGAAACCCGACGCTTGCCGCGAAGAAATACGCGATGAGTGTGTACGTGCTCAAGCGACACGCGGCGTCTGAGACGTCGACGTACTCGACGTCGTCGTCGCTGTTGCGACGTCGTGCGGGCATTGAACTCGCAAACGATGCAGTGTGGCCGCGTGCTTTACTCTACCCTGCACTTTGCACGAGCGCGACGGCGAGGTTCGCGTCCGAGCGCACGACGTCGAGCTGCGACGACAAGTCGCCGCCCGCGAGCAGCCACCACGCAACGTACACGAGCAACAGCGCGAGCGCGAGGTTGAACAGCATGCACGGCACGCGCGAGAACGCCTCGACGCACGCAAACGCGCCGGGGATGCACGTGCAGCAGCACGTTCGTCCGGCCGACCCGCACGACGAGCAGCACTCGCGCGTGCACGTTCGGCAGTCGGGCGTGTCTGCGCAACACCCGCAACACGCGCCTGCGCGCTCGACGTCGCACAAACACCCCTCGACACACCCGTCGACCGCGCCGCGGCCGCACTCGACGCACGGGTCGCACATCCGCGTGCACGAACACAAGAAGCAACATCCCGCGTCGTCGCACGCGTGCACGCACTCCTCGCACACGCACCTCTTGCAGCACAAATCGTACAAGTCGTCGACGTCACACAAGCACATTGGCGTTGCGCAGCGCGAGGACCGTCGCGAGCACGGCGAGCACCGAGTCGTCGCCCTCTGCGTCGATCGCGAGCTCTTCCGGGCGCGACGCCGACGCAATCTCGCTCGCGAGCGCGCGCGCCGCGGTGGCGCGCTCGGGGCTCAGACGGTTCAGCGCGAGCTCGAGCGCGCTCACAAACTCGCCCTCGCGACGCGTCGCCACAACGTTGTGCACGCTCGCCGCGCTCACACAAAGGAAATCAGGAAGCGGCTGCACGCGCGTCGACGTTCGCTCCGCCACGCGCTCAACGCTCATGGCCACCGCACCGAGCGCCGCGCGCGCGCAAAAAGCAGTGAGCTTTGTTGGCGTGTCCGTCGCTCCGTCTACGTCGAACGACGACGCCGGATCGGTGTGCAAACACGTCGGCGCGTGCGCGTCGGTCGTGTGGGAGCTCGTCACGTGTCCGGTGCGCCTGTACCTGATGCACCCGCACCGCCCGACGCGCCACGACCTGATGTTCACGCAGCGCACGCCGTTTGGGATGTACCGCGCGTTCATGGCGGCGACGACGCCCGCGCGGTGTGTGTGCTCGTCGTTGTGCAAGACGCGCCTGTACGAGAACCCATGGACGCGTCTCGTGTGGCTGCTGACGCAGTTCGTGACGTACGTCGCGCTCGCGTCGGTCGCGGCCGACGAGTCGCGCGCGCTCAAGCTCGAAGATTCCGACGTCGCGTGGTCGCTCGAGCTGTACCACGTGTTGCTCGTGTTCGTGCTCGCGTACCTCGTTCTGAGCTTCGCGCTCACCATCCGCACGATGTCGATGTCGTACGACGAGCGCCTCGAGTCCGAGACGTTCACGTGGCCCGTGCGCGCGACGTGGGTGTGCTTCAGCGTCGGGTACCCCGCGCTCGCGGCGGCCGCGCCGCTCTACCAAGTGTTCACGCGCACCCCAGATGTGCACGGCCCGTGCAACGACGCGCTGCACTGGTGCGGTTTCTCGTTCTTCCTCGTCGAGGTCGTCCTATCGCGCAACGTCTTGCTGCCCGCACACGTCGTGTGGGTCGTGCTGATCTACGTGCTCGACTCGATCTTGCTGCTCGCGCTGCACTCGCACGTCCGATTCACGGCGCCGCAAACTCTCGTCGCGCTCGCGTGCATCGTGCTCGTGTTCGGCGTCGGCGGGTACTGCACCGTCAACAAGTACGTGTGCTGCAACGACGACCAGAGCTTTGCGCCGTTTGACGACGATCTCGGCGTCGACGACGACGACATGATCGGCGACGACGAAGAAGAAATGAGCGCCATGACGCGGACGGCGGTTTCGGTGGCTCCAAAGGTGTAGAGAACAGCGAGGCGTGCGTGCCTCATGCGCCGAGGGCTGCAAAGTACGCTTCCCAAACGGCCACTGTCTCCGGAGTGCGGAGGATCTCAACGTCCGCGTCGCGGCGCATGTTGTCGAGGCACGCTTGGCAGACACGCGACGGCGGTTTCGTGTCCTCGAGCACGCCACGGCGTTTGTGGAACACGTAGAACAACGCGCTGTTCTGCTTTTTCACTCCGCACTTCGAGCACGTCATCGCAGGCGTATTTGTGGCCATGTTGCGTTGCGTTGTGATTAATGTGACAACACATCGACGTACGACGTGTACGCCGCCCATTGGGCCAAACTCACAACATCACGGACCTCAACGCCTGCTTCGCGACGCATGCGGCCGAGGCACGCTCAACAGAGGCGTCGCGTGTACAGCTCTGTCAAACCTGTCGCATCGATGCGTCTCAAGTCCACATAGAACAGCGCGCGACTGTTCTTTTGTGTTCCGCACATGGTACACGTCTGTTGCACGAAGACGGCCATGTAGTGCGACGTTGCGTTGCGTTGTGATTAATGTGACAACACATCGACACACGTTATGCACGTGTGCGCACCGGGCGCATATTTGCGCTCGTATGTCCCGAAATCACAGTTCAAAATAAAAGAAAAAGAAAAATGGAGCTGGTTCGCGAAGTGTCCTACCCAAGACGAATGTCGTTCGGCGACGACCGCACGCGCACGCATTGCGCCGTGTCGACGTTTGACGACGCCGAGGCCGTGATGATCGTCAACGTACGCACGGGCGTCGTTGAGAAGAGGTTCGTCGTCGGACCGAACGACCCGCTCGAGGGCCAGCGCGCCGTCGATTACACCAGCCGCTACGTTCTGCTCGCGTGCTTAGACTACGTGTACGTTTGGGACACGAACGACCCCGGTCGCGAGTTGTGGAGCATTCGCAAACGCCCGCCGAGAAACTCGAATACGCATAGTGTGTACTGCATCGACGCCGCCTTCGTTCCGGACGGCACGGGGAAGAACATTTTGTTGGCGTGGGGCGATGGGGTATTCGAAATCGTCGACGCCAGCAACAACGGGAGCGTTCTCGGCCTCATTTCTCCGTCGATCATGAAACTCGATTCGTTGTCTAATTTTTTCATTTCGCCGGACGGGCAGTACTTGGTCGCCACTCAAGTCAATATGCCAGACCAAGATTTTTGGTTCGCCATGGCTCTCTGGCGTTTGCAGGACGTCGTGAACACCGAGAACGCTGGCGTCGTCGCCGACGAGGAGCCGCACGCGAGGTGGCGGCTCAACGACACGGACTTGAGCGACATGTTTCAAGACGAAGACGAGACGATTCTGGTCACGTGCGTTGCGTTTGCGACCGACAACAACGCGGACACGGACGCCGCGCGTGCGTGGTGCGTCGGAGGATCGAGTGCGTGCACGCTCAGTTTCATGCCGGTGAACGCCTCGGGCTTTGCGGACGGTTACTGCATCGATTTGCTGAGTCCGGCAGAGCGTTCGCGCTTGCGCGCGATTTACGAAAATGCCGGTGAAGACGATTTCAGCAACGTCGATCTCGGTGTGACCGCGCTGTGCATCTCGAGCGACGCGCGCGTCGTCGCGGCAGCCGTGTTAGTCGTGACCATCGACGTCGTGAAGATCACCTTGTACGACGTGAAACTCGACGCGTTCGTTCACACCTTCTCGGACATCAACGCACACGTTCCGGCCATGGTGTTTACGACGAACGACGACGCGCTCTTGTGCTGCTTCAATGCACACGTCTTTGCAGACGAGTACGGCGCTCCTCCGCCAGAAGGACTGTACAAGCTGCGGCGCCCGCAAGAGAGTTTGCTTGCCGCACTAGGTGGAGCGCGCATCGGCCACTTTTTCACAAGAATCGACGGCGACCACGCGATCGGGTGGCGCGTCGGCGAATTCATGCTCGAACGGCACGAACAAATGAGGTAGGTCAGACACGCGTATGTTCGAACGTCACAACGTAACGAAAAGAGACAAAGAATGGAGCTCGTGCAACACGTGAACGACCCGAAATGCATCTCGTTCGGCGACGACGCCACGCGCACGCTGTGTGCCGTGACGACCGGCGACGCGGAGGAGGCCGTGATTCTCGTCGACGTGCGACGAAACGTCGTCGTCAAACGTTTTTCCATCGGAGAAAACCAAACTGTTGGAGAAGCGTACTCTGTCGACTACAATCGTCGCTACGTTGTTCGCGCGAGCCCCAGCCACGTGTACGCGTGGGACATAAACAACCCAAGCGATCGCTGTGGAGCATCCACAATCGCGTAAACCTCAACACGACCCCGAATTTGAGGGTCGCGGATGTCTGCATCGGTGCAAAGTTCGTTTCGGAAGAGACCATTTTGTTGACATGGTGCGGCAACGGGTTTGAGATCGTGCGCGCGAGCGACGGAGAGCCTGTGCGTCGCGTTGGAACTCGGGCGCCGCGTTTTGCGAGTTCGAGGCAGTTTGTTTTGTCGCACGACGCGCATTACGTGGCTGTGATCCAATCCGTCAACCAGATTTGGCATGATGGGTACCCGTTGGCGCTCTGGAGCGTCAACGAAATCAAGAACGGACCCGCGCATCGTCCTCGTGCGAGTCGTGTTCAACCATTTAAATGGTTGACGTACGAGAACTTGCCCGGGTACGTTCGCCGCGACGAGGCGTACGACTGCGACGTGACGTGCGTCGCGTTTTCGCCTGCGGGGTGGGCGGTCGCAGGAACGAATGACGGCGTTCTTGCCATGAGCGTCGAGCGGGCGACTCGGCCGTGGTTTGTCGATTTGCTCACGTTCAGCGACCGATCCAATTTGGTCTCGTTGCGCAACGGCGGTGATGGCGATTTGTCTGAGGAGGACGAAGGCGTCTCGGCTGTGTGCGTCTCGAGCGACGGGCGTTTCGTTGCTGCGGCGGTGTACTTGCCGACGATCGACGTGACGAACATCAAGCTCTACGACGTTCGTCGCAACGTCATCGCGCACACCTTTACGGGCATCGGGTGTCCTGTTCGTTCGATGGAGTTTTTTGCGTACGACCAAGGCATCTTGTGCTGCGTTGGCACCTCCCGTTTTTACGACCCCAACGACGACGAGCCGCACAACGGCGTGTACAAGCTGTGGCGCCCGCAAGCGAGCTTGCTGGCCGCGCTCGGCGGCGCTGGAATCGGCCACTTTTTCACAATTGTCGACGGCGACCATGCGATCGGGTGGCGTGTCGGTGCATTCACGCTGGAGCCGAGCGAGCCAGTCGAGACGCACTCGGATGATGAGGACGACGACGTTCTTTGAACACAACGTTTTTTTCATGACGGAGGAGAGCGACGATGACGACGACGATCTTTGAACACAACGTATTTCTCGCGTTGCACCCACGCACGCGCGCACGTTCCGAAAAAAATGGGCGACGCGAAACGCGTGCGCGTCGCTGCTGACGCTGATCCCGACGCGCTCAAGTTCGAGTGGTTCGACTCTGATTTCGTGCGCGTGCTCGACGCGTCGGCGTCCGAGCGCGCGCAAGGCGTGTGCGCGCGGTTCGGAATGGACGGGTCGGAGTTCGTTCCAATCGAGGACTTTCCTCGGCTCCAAGACGCCGAAGGGTCGGGCGGCATTCCAGCCGCCGTCGTTCGCACGATGCTCGCGCGACGACCTCCACACACCGACGTCAACGAATCCGAGTTCGTCGCGTGTCTCCCGTCGCCGATGCGCGAGAGCATCAAGGCGTACCAGCGCGAGGCCGTCGCGGCGTGCGCGACGCGACACAACTTCCGCATGATTCTCGCGGACGAGCCGGGGCTCGGCAAGACGATCCAGTCGCTCGCGATCGCGTACGTCGCCGCGCGACCACGCAAGCCGCGCGTCCTCGTCGTGTGTCCCGCCGGCGTCGCCGACAACTGGGTCGCCGAGATCACGAAATGGACGCCGCTCGTCGCGCACATCCTCGAAAATAAGAAAACGAAGAAAGAGGCGAGAGAGCGCGAGGCCGCCGACGTGTTTGTTGTGTCGGTGGACTCGATCTCGCTCAAAACGCGCGCGCTGCACGCGTTCGTGCACGCGCCCGAACGCGCGTTCGACGCGGTCATCGTCGACGAGTGCCACATGCTCAAGAATCACGGCTCGATGCGCAGCCAGACGCTCGCGCTGTCTCCGTCGTCGATTCTGTGGACGACGCGGTGCGTCGTGCTGATGAGCGGGACGCTCGTGCTCAACGGCCGCCCG
Organism: uncultured Salinisphaerales bacterium; assembly: GCA_964581385.1. Classification (GTDB taxonomy): domain Bacteria; phylum Pseudomonadota; class Gammaproteobacteria; order Nevskiales; family Nevskiaceae; genus CAZOOK01. The sequence continues at coordinate 43,597 of CAZOOK010000030.1, read as the reverse complement.
ATCGAGCTGTACCCCGCGACGCAGTGCGTTCGGCGTGGCGAGCTCTCGTACGACGAGTTCGCGAACCGCTACTGCGACGCGCGCTGGGTTCCTGCGCTGCGCACGACCATCGACACGGGAAAGTCAAACACCACCGAGATGATGCTTTATTTGCGGTCGATGATGATGCGCCGCCTCAAGAACGACGTCGTCGAGCTCCCGCGCGCGACGCGCGTTCTTGTGCTTTTGCGTTTCGCGCGCACCTCTCCCGAATGGGCGCGCTACCGCGCCGAGGAGCTCAAGTTCTTCGAGGCGCTCAAGGAGCTCGACGTCAAGACGAAAGCGGCCAACGCCGCCGATTCGAGTTCGAGCGTCGCGGCCGCGAAACGCGCGCAGCGCGAGATGCAGCGCTTGTACGGCGTGCTCGTGCGCGCGTGCGGCGAGATTGCCGCTCCGCACGCGTGGGACGCGTTTGCGCGCGACGAGCTCGGTCGACTCGCGCCCGACGAGAAGGTCATTGTGTTCGTGCACAACGAGGCGGTGTGTGCGGTCGTCGCCGACAAGGCCAAGTCGGCTGTGCCCCCGATTGAGACCGCGGTGGGGACGGGGTTGACCCCCGAGAGCGAGCGCGACAAGTTGCTCGTGAACCTCAGAGCGCACGACACGACGCTCAAGCTCGGCGTGTTGTCGATTGGTGCGTTCGGCGTCGGCGTGAACGCGACGCCCGGCGTTGTGCTCACGGCGTTCTTCCAGCTCCCGCCGTCGCCGGCGCTGCTCGACCAGGCCGAGGCGCGCGCGTGGCGCGTCGGCGCCACGCGGCCGCAGCGGTTCGTGTACGTCGTGATGGAGAACTCGATCGCGCAAAGGATGCTGAAGAAACACGCCGAAAAGGCGCGCACGGCGGCGTGGCTCGTCGACGGCGACGCGAGCTCGAAATCCGAGCGCGTGTTCCACGAGACGCGCACGGTGGTTGTCGAGTCGAGCGCCGCACCCACGACGGGATCTGGCGCAGACGTCGACGCAGATGCAGACGTCGACATCGACGACGAGACGCGCGCGCTCGCCGAGGCGGCCGAAGAAGCCGCCATTGCCGCCGCGATGAATCCGAACGTCGACGTCGACGTCGACGTTAGTGGAGGCGGAGACGAGTAAAACACTCTAGTAGGCACTCCGTTCCTCTCTCTCTCTCTCTCTCACGCGGCGCTCGGTTCGAAGTGAGCAGCGAGCGCGCGCTCCTCTGCCTCGGCGCACGCGTCAAAATCCTCGACGCTCGGATCGCCGCGCAGCTGCGCCATTTCGAGGTCGATCCACACCACCGCGCCGTCGCTCGGCCGTAACACGGCGTTGCGCAGCTCCACGTCGCCGTGCAGCACGCCAGCCGCGTGGAGCCGGCGCAGCGACGCGAGCGCGCCGCGTCGCACGTCCGGGCCGAGGTTGTCCAGCTCCGCGAGCTTCTCGAGCGACTCGCCCTCGTACGTCGTGACAAAGACCCAGATGAAGTTGATGTCCGAACCGCGGAACACGAAGCGCGGCGCGAGCTGGCCCTCGAGGCCTGCCGCCTTGAGGTAGAGGTACGCGCGCACCTCGTTCTCCATGAGGTCCACGAGCTCGCGGTACGAAAAGCCCGAGTGCTTCGGCCCTCCGTTGAAGTCTACGTACTTTGCCACGAGGTCGCGTCCGTTGACCTGCACGCGCCGCGTCACTGACTTGTCCGTCGCAGAGAGCACCACGCCAGGAAGGTACATGAGCGCCGTGACACCAAAGGCGAGCTGCGTCGTTGGGGTGGCGTAGTCCGAGTCTTCGTCGATTGGCGAGGTTCCGTCGGCAGTCGTCATGGGCATGACCTCCTCCTCCTCTTCCCCCGTGCCTGCGGCGCCCGGCTCTGTGACTTCGCCGTCGACGTCGTCGTTGTCGTCGTCGCGGGCGGGCGCGGCGGCTTCGTCCGGGACGGGGACGGGGACGGGGGTGGCGGCGGAGTCCATAGCGGCGTGGCGGGCGATGTGCAGTGCAGGCGACTTTTGGGAGTGGCGTGATATTCGTGCATCGTGTATTCATTCGGAATACTCCTCGTCTGAATCATCGTCGGCTTTCGACGCGTCGTCTTACGTTGCAGCATTGTGCATGGATTCGAAACCGGGGTCGAGCTCGGGTTGTCCCTCCCCCTTGCTTGAGCTCTGCGCCTCCATTGCCTCCAAGTAGGTTGTTGCAATCTTAAAGGACTGGATGTAAATCTTTTGTTGGTCCTCGTTGGATGTATTGTAAATATAGATGAACCTCTCCGCAGACCTTTTTGCTTTCTTGAATTCAGTTTGTTTGTTCGACGTCTCGTACGTCGAGCGAAACTTGAACGCAGCTTTGCGCAATGCGCTAGCACGCGGCTCGATGAAGACGCCTCTCCTCAAGACGTATACGTCGTAAGGATTGCTGCTGTCCCAGTCGAACTCGGAACTCTCGTCGCCGTACGCCAATCGTTCGAGCTTCCCAATATACTCGAGATCCTCCTCATCCTCCTTCCGTCGAGCTTGGCGTTTGGGCGAACCCGGTTCGGTCCTGCTTGGCGTACGCATCAATGGCGGCAGCGGAACGAGGGTTGGGAGCGGCGGGGCGCCGGGCGGAAGGTTAGGGCGCGGCAAAGGAGCTCCTCCCCCGCCTCCACTCGCGAGTGGGTTGAGCAACCGGCCCCACAATGAAGGGGGCTTCGGATACTCGAGCGCAGCTGGGGGAAGAAGAGCGCCGAAAGGAGGTGCGGCTGCGGACGACGACGACGACGACGACGCTTGCCGAACTGCGGGAGCCGTGCTGACGCGCCTGGGCGTCCGTTCGACGGCCTTGTCGCGCAGAGTCTTAAACAATGCCTGTTTCCTGGGATCGTTGTTCTGTTCCTCGTCGAACGTGTTCCAAATCGGATTCTCGCGCATCTTGGCCGTGGGACCCGACATGTGGCTGTACATGCTGGTGTCGTGGTCCAAATTCGTCGTGATCGTTTTCAGCGCCCCGCACACGTGCTGCAGAACGTAGCCGTCCGACACGTACAGCAAGAAATGCTTCGATTCGGCATCGTGCATGCACCTCGCTCCAGGAGTGTTGCGTTCTCTGCACGCGAGGCGTGTGCACGTTTCGTTTTTGGCCGTAAAGTACAGCGGACGAGCGAGGATGAACACGCCCGGTCGAAACCGGGTCAAGGCCTCGTTGCGCGCCTGTTCGTTGTGCTCGCCGTCTAGGTGCAGTCCGAGTTTGCCGAAACGCGTAATTTCGCGCGTGTTCGTTGCACCTGAGCGGTTCTTGCGCAACATGACGAACACGCCGTCGTCAAACAGCACGGTGTACTCTGTCACGTAGCTGAAGAGGAGCAAGTCGCATGTCGGAATCCTGCCTGCTTCAATCGCGGCGCGCAGCCGCGGCTCGAGAGACTCAGGAAAGGCGCGCAATTCCGGGTGTGCGCTCGACGACGAAGTCGACGTCGTCGTGGTGGCGGGAGCGGCAGCAGCGGCGGACGACAACGACCTCGTCGTTCGATCCGCGGCGAGCTTCATGAGCTCGTTGTAACGGTCCCAGTACGATCGATCAAGAGCAGGAGACAGCAAGTCCCACGAATTCAGCGTCGCGGGTTCGATGCTGCGCGTGTGGTTCGCGCACGCGTGCTGAAGTTTGTAGTTGGCGGACACGTACACGGCAAAGTAATTGCCGTCGCTCGAGTGCAAGCATCGCTGAGTGAGCTGCCGCGCGTAAGAACACGTGTACTGCGTCGCGCGATTGGTCTCGAAGCTCCGCTTCACAGTCATGATGCGCGCAAGGACCAGCGAGCCTGGCTGAATCATGAATTCGGTGGTCCCGTTCGCGTTGTTCCGCAACACACGCATACCCGTCAGCGCCCTCGGCCGCGGAGTGATGAGAACGGCGCCGCCGTCGTCGAACATCACCAGAATTGAGTCTTGCAAAAAGATCAAATCACACCGAGGAACTTGATTGTTGTCAACAGAGGCGCGCCACGCGGCGTACCTCGTGTCGAACGTCTCGGGCGTGAGCAACGGATGGGACGCTGCCGCCGCCGCGCTCGACGACGACGACGTCGATGTCGTGGTGGTGGCGGGAGCCGGAGCGGGAGCAGCAGCAGCAGCGGAAGAAGCCGAAGCAGAGCGGGCGCGCGTTTGCATCCAGTTCTTCGCGCCGATTGCAAAGAGCGTCGCCGCGGCGTTCTCCGCGACTGTACCGTCCGAGTTCAAAAACTCCATTTCGCGCGCGCGCATCGTGTGCATGCCCGACGCATCGGTCGTGATGCTCTGTACGGACGTAAAGTAGTACTCGCGCCATTGAGCGCGCTCACGAGGCCCGATGAGAACCTTGGCGTGTGTTCCCTCGGGCACGATTCTGAGCGAGTTGTCGCCTCGAAAGCGCAAGTTGAGCAACAGATTTTTGTTCAGCGAGCGCAGCACGTACCCGCCGCTCGTCTTGTACTGTCCGGGCTGGCTGGCAGATTCGCCGACGAACGTGCTCAGCAGCACGTACTGTTTTTGCGAGGTCGGCGACCGCTCACCGAGCACGGCCACGACCACCCCGGGAAACCTCGTCTCGGACGAGATGCGAAGACTTCCATCTCCAACAACAAACACGTCGGACGGATCTTCCTCCATCGCTGGCCGTGCTCGTTTTTTTTCACACGCGCGCTCCGATTCGAACATACGCACACACGGCTCGCAGCAGTCGCAAACGCTACTCGTCTGTCTCGCGCAGCAGCAACCCTTTGAACGCGAGCATCAGGTCGTCGACGGTGTCGCTCTTGAGGTGTCCACCGCTCTTGAACTCGCGCGACACGTCGGCCATGAGCTCGATCATCTCGAGCTCGCCCGTGCACTCCTTGGCCGCGGCATCGAGCTGGTCGAGCGCGCGCAAAATCTGCGGCGTCTCGGGATCGTCGCCCTCCTCGTCGCCGAGGTACGCGCGCAAGCGCGCCGACATCGTCGCCCAGCGCTCGTGCCACGTCGGACGCGATGCCGCCGCCTCCAACCCGGGAACCGGGACGGCGCACGTCTCGGGTGGAGGCGGGGACGGGGATGGGGATGCGGGTGCGGGCGCGTCGCTCATCGTCCCGTCAAAGTCGTGATGAAGTGTGATTCACAACTTCCACTCTGCGCTCGCAACCGCGCCGGTATCGGCATCGAGCCACCATTCCTCCATCACCGGAGCAGCGTACGGAGACGGCGGAGGTGGAAAACAAGGCGGGGTTTGCGGCAAAAATGGTGACGGAGACGGTGGCCGAGAATCTGGTTGTGGCTGCGGTAGAGACGGAGGTGGTGATGCTGGCAACGAAACTGGAGACGGCGGTGGAGAAGGGAACAACGGCGGCGAGGGTGGGCAAGGCAAAGGCGGTGTTGGTGGTGGTAGAATAGACAGGCGTGCGTTTGGGCACAGCGCGTCCATGTGCAGCTTGCGCAACACCTTGAGCTGAAATATCGCCGTAGGGAGCCATTTGCGCATCGCGCGGTTGTACTTGTATCGGTTTCTCGTATACTGACGCCAGTAGTCGCTGCGTGGTACCCACGAAGGTACATTTTTGCGCGCAGGTTTGCCTTGAAGATGTTGCGCGCAGTCCACACCAGAGAGCTTCAAGATTTCGAGCAACGACGTGTACTTGGCGTGCAAATGGGCGATGTCGACTTCCAATTGCTCGTCGTACGTTCGCGGGAACACGAATCGTTTGCGCCTTGCTTCCATGCGTCGGTTGGCTTCCGCCTCGGCGTCTGACGCCATTGTGAGCGTGCGATAGAAATGAGGTGTGATGTGTACGCGCGTTCGTGTACGAACGATTACGAGACGACGTCGAGAACCGAGACCCACCGCTCGAAATCGAGTTCGTAGCCGACGAGGTCGACGTGGTACGGCGGAGGCGAGAACGCCACGTCGTTGACGCACGCCACGTCGGCCGCCACAATCGTCACGCCGTCGTCGAGGTCGACAAAGTCGCACACCCACGCGCTCTGAAGCGGCTGGTCGCAGTTCGCCAGCTCCACCTGTCGCACGCTCGCGTCGCCGAACGTCGAGTCCACCCAAAACACCTCGCCCGCGTCCAGAACCGACACGCTCACGTTGGTCCCCGCACCGCCTGCGTACCGCAACGCGTCGACCGTCCACAGCGGCGACGCGAGGCTCAGCGTCGCGCCGCCCTCGCTCCCCACCACCAGCGACAAACAGCTCGCCGTCTCGAGCACGGGCGGCGTGATCTGCGCGTTCGGGAACACCACCAGCGACACGTTCTGCGAGTAGCTCGACATGCTCAGCGACCCGCGTCCGCCGCACAGCAACCCGTCGGTGTGTCGGTCGAACGGAAGCTTGCACAGCGGGACGACGCCGACAAACATCGCGGGGTCGTACAAGAACGAGTTCGCCGGCTCGTTCGGAAGCAGAGCTTGCAACGCTCGCTGGTACGCGTTGACCTGGCCCCACTCGGCGTTGGTCGACGGGCCCCACCCTGGAACGCAGTCGATGCACATCGCAGGGTAGTTCATGAACCCGAGCGTCGCGTTGTGCCAGCAGTTGCACCCTCCTTGTTGCCCGACGGCCACGACGCCGTTCTCTTCCTGCACGGCCTCGTCGCCGTTGAGCCATCCCTTTGGGCGCGTCGCGTCGAACTTGCACGTCGGCGACGCGCCCCTGTAAAAGGTGTTGCACTGAACGTCGCTCGTGCACCTCCTCGGCGCCAAAATCGCATAATAGTAGTTTTTCACCGCGACGCGGTCGAGCTCGTTCGTCACGTCGAACGCGCGGCACGTCACCGGTCCGGACGCCGACACGTTCGCGGCCGCGATCGTCGCGTTCCAAACGGGGTTGTACGGCCACGTGTGCTTCACGACGATCAAGTACGTCAAGTAGTCCCAGTACTGCGCGAACGTCGTTCCGTTCGCGATCGTCTGCGGCACGATGTCGACGGCCGGGTCGAAGCGGTACGGCGAGCTCGGGTTTGGAGCATCGAACCCAGGCGTCACGTCGAACGGCGCGCTCGTGAACCCTTTCAGCCCCGTCAGCACAAACAGCGGGTCGGCCGGGACGCTCCTGAACCGCAAGTTCTGTTGCGACCCCGTCAGCACGCCGTACAAGTACTCGACAAGCGTCGCGGCCAGGAACGTCGACAGCGTCCCGGCGCGAGCGTCCGTGTACAGCGTGTCGTTGTAGTGCGACGCGAAGTACGCGGCGCTCGCTTGCATGACTTCGGCCGCAAACGCCTGGATGCCGTCGTTCGTCACTTGCGACGCGTTTGTCGGAACGAGCGAGCACGTAAAGATGAGCGTCGTTCCCTCGACCACGTTGAACACCGTCGCGCACAGCGACCCGTCGCCGTTGAAGATCTGGAACGCCGTCAAGTTCGCCGGGAACGTCACCGACACCGTTTGCGCGGCGGTGAACCCCGCGATGCTCTGCCACACGCCCGGGTCGCTCCATTGCGCGTACGATTGGGCGGCGTCGAGCATGTCGGCGACGAACAAGTCGTGGCCGTCGCGCGCCTCGTTCGCGTACTGAATGATGCGCGGATCGGACGTGATCGCCGACGCGTCGGGCAAAAACGCACCGAGCTGGACGCTCCCGACGCTCTGGATGTACCACGCGAACGCCGAATCGGCGAGCGCGGGCGCCATGCGCGCCGCGAACTCCTCGACCGATTGCACCTCGTACCCGACGTAGTTTGGCGTGAACTTGACGGTCGTTTTCGACGACGGCGTCCAGCTCGTGAGCGGCGCGATGAAATCGAGAAACGACTCGCCGAACGCAGACATCATCGCCGAGTTGTACCCTGTGAACGCCAAATCGGGGATGGGCGTCGTCGACCCGCTCGGCGTGTACAGCGACGAGAACGACGTGTTGACGATCGCCGTCAAGTACGCGTCGAACTGCTTCTCGCCCGGGAGCTGCAGCGCGGTTCCGTCCGCGTAGAAACACCGCTCGCTGTTGAAGGTGGTCGCAATGTACAAGAAGATCTCGTCGTCCCAAAGATTCCAGTCGTCCGTGAACACGAGGTCCGGGACCTGGTTCCAGAACCCGCCGTCCGCCGCGCCCAGCACGTTCGAGTGCTGCGTGATGGGCCAGTTGAAGCACTGAGGCGTGTACCCTTGGGGGGTGTCGGCGAGAAGCTCGGTGAGCTTCGCGTCCACGAAGCGGTGCACGAAGTTGTTGCACGTGAGGTCGCCGTACTTGAGCGACTCGTAGCGCTGCGTGGACGAGATGCCCAAGTTGACGCCGCGTGCGCACGCGGCGTAGGCGCCGTACGCGCGCGAGTACGCGAGCGTTTGTTGCGCTGAACGGCCGACGGTGTCGACGAAGTACGACGCGGCCGCGAGGCACGAAAACGCCTGGTTGTTGATCTGGTCGGCGGGGATCTCGCCGAGCGTGAGCCACGCGGGGGGGCACCAGATCGTCGTCGAGCACGCGGCGGGCATCGGCGACACGGGGTCGTCGCCCACAAACGCGGTTGTTCCGACAGCAGGGTCGCACGTCTCGCTCGTGACGACCGTCGAGAAGCACGACGGCGCGAGCGTCGGCGACTGCGTCGCGGCTTGAGTCGGCGTCGTCGTGCACGCCGAGCTCACCGTGAGCGTCCACACCTGGACGGACGCGAGTGCGGGGTCGGGTGCGGCAGCCGTCGATTCGGGCGACACCGTCATCGTGAACGCGACGGGGGTACTCGAAAAACACACGATGCCGAGGTCGCCGCCGACCTTGTCGAGCGTCGCGAGCTGGCCATCGTAAAACAACCACGAGCGGCCGCGCGCGACCACGACGCTCGGGACGCCCGTCGTGACGTCGACGAACTTTTGCAGAAACACGTCCTTCGACGTTCCGGGGCGACGCACGAGCGGCGTCGAGAGCGGGTCTCCATAATAGTCGACGAGGTCGGCGTCGCACGTCCCGTACGGCATCACAGGGTGGACGCATTTTCCGCGCGTTCCGCACACAGTTGGGAGCGGCGACACGTCGGTGTTGACGTACGTCGCGCACTCGCACGCGTCGCCAGCAAAGAGCCCGACCGCGCCGCCGTACAATCCGCTCAGTTTGCCGGTGTAGTCGGCAGTCGTGAACGTGTTGCACTTGCACGCTCCGAGGTTGGTGCGCTGGTTGAACTCGTACACGCCTCGCTGCGGGAGGGTGGTCATGCCGCACGGCCACTGCGTGTTTTTGCCGCTGAGCGCGGTGGTCACGCTCGACACGCCCGCGACGCACCCCGCGCCGACGTAGTTTGGAGAGCACATGCACGCGTACGCGACGGGACACCCCGCCGCCGCGAGGGCCTGGTCTTGCGCGACCCACTGGAACACGCGGAACGCGCGGTACACCTCGAACGCCCAGAACCGCTGCGCGAACGGGTTTCCGTGCCCCGGCCCGCCGCACGCGATGAACGACTCGGGCGTGTTGTACGCTGCGATTCTGCACCGCGGCACGACCTCGAGCGTCGTGACGATGACGAACCCCGCGTACGCCCCGTCGCACCGCCACTCCGACACGCCTTCAATCACCGTGAGCGTGCAGTTTCGGAACGCGCCGTCGAGCGCCGTCGAGATTTGAACGTTCACGGGCGTGCATTTTGCGCTTCCGCCCAAGAAGAGGTCGGGAGGAACGCTCGCGGTCTTGACGCCAAAGATGTTTGTCGCTTGCGTCAACACGACGACGGCGGTGTTCGTGCGCAAACGCTGGTTCGGGACGGACGACCCCACGAGCACCTGGAGGTTCGCCGCGGCGTTCCAACGACCGCGGCACGTGCACGCCGACCCGGTCCACCCGTTGAAGCACTTGCACCCCTTTGCGACGGTCCCGTCGTCGTTCTGACACACTTGGGGCGACACGCCCCCTGCGGCCTCGCCGTTCTGCGTGAACGCGTTGAGCGTCGACGACGTCCCGGTGCCGGTGATCGGGCAGCACACACCGTTCCCGCCGCAATCTTTGTCTTGAGGATTTGGCGGGTCTTGGACGAACCCGTCCGCCGAGATGAGCGGCTTGTCGCACGTGCACGCGATTCCTCCTCGCCCGGGCTCGACCTTGATGATGGCGTCGGGGCTCGTGTTGACGCGCGGAGTACACACGCACCGCCCGAGGTTCGTGGTCGGGTCCCAGCTGCACATTCCGTTCTCGACACCGTCGCACACCAAGAACGAGTAGTCGTCTTCGTAGAACACGTCGTTGATCTGGTACTGCCCCCCAATGGTCGACGACGCGGGACACGGACACACGGGGATGGTGTTGACGTCGGTGAGCGCGGTGATGGCGGCGTTCGGCCCAAAAAAGTAGTTGCACTGGCACACGTTCGGTCGCGTGTCGCGGCACTGGCCCTGGTAGTTCGCGTAGCACTTGCCCCAAAACGTGAGCACGGCGTTCATCGGGTCGCTCGAGTTGTACGCGGGGTACGTCGGCGAGAAGACCGAGATGACCGACGGCGCGATGCACGACGGCTGCTCACACAGCTCGCCGCCCCACCCGTACTCGCACTCGCACAGCTTCATTTCGCCGTTCGGCGGTGTTCCGGTGTTTTGTCCGTCGCGCATCATCGCGGCCGTCTCCGAGTGCATGCTGACCCAGAAGTCCTTGACGGCGTACTGCGACCAGTGGTAGCGGAACACGTCGAGGTACGCGCCCTCGCACACGCACGGCACGGCGGTGACGCGTCCTCCCATTGCGTACGGAATGGCGGGGGCGGTGTAGCACGTGCACGGTCCGTTGGTGACGGACGAGCGGATGCGCACGGTCGTTCCGAGCGGGATGTGCCACATGTACTTTTCAGTCACAAAAAGCAAGGTGGACTCGTCAGTGGTGAGAAGAGGCGTGACGGCCCCGGCGGGAAAGGTCGCTGGATCGATGCGGTTCGCGGTTTGCTGCGCTTGCGAGAGAGGGCCGACGAGGTTCGAGATCTGCTCTTGCGGAATCTTGTAGTAGCAGAACTGGTCGTGGTACACCCACCCGGCCTTGCACGGCGAGTAGGTGATTTGCTGGCCGCACACGTCGCAGACGCGCCCGACGCAAAAGGCGCCTTGTTTCTCACAATCGATTTGTCGCGCTTGCGAGTTGTCGGCGGCGAGGATGGCGTTGATGTCGAGGTGCGGCATGAGACACGCGTCGGACTGCGGCACGCTGCGATCGTATGTTGTTCCGTCTGTGCCGGTTTGGCCGAACCCTTCGAACGTGGCGTTCTTCGGATAAAACGCCGAGCACGAGAGCGTGTACGCGGCGTAGTTGACGTCGCGCACGACGTTTTCGGCGAGGTAGGGGAACTCGCGCCGGCGCGCGTGCGACCGGCCGCCGCACATTTGGAGCTCGAGGCAGTACGGGAACACGAGACGGTTGTTCTCGTCGTAGCGCCCGACGTGGAAGTTGCACACGCGGTCGGTGTACTGTCGGCGCGGGAACACGTTCGAGCTGAGCGCGTACGTGTTGATCGAGACGACGGGTGGATCGATGATGACGGGGGGGTACGGCGCCGGAACGAGCGAGAAGCGCGCGACGCACGACGTGTCGCCTCCGTCGCTCGAGTTGTACATTGTGATGTTGGTGTTGAACAACGACGCGAATGTGGCGAAGATTGTCGAGCTCTGCGAGACGGTGATGATGTCCGACTCGTACATGACGACGAAGTACGCGTCGCCGAGCCCGACGCCCGCGGCCGACGCGAACTGGATCGTGAACGAATCGGGCGGGGCGTAGATGGTGCTGGCGTTGTACACGAGCGCCTCGGGCGAGCGCCTGAGCAACACGCGCCGCTGCGGCCCCAAATAATCGGTCGGCGAGAATGTCCACGGGATTTGCGTGATGCCGGGCGTGTACGCGTCGAACGGGTACGCGACGTACGGCGCTGAGAAGGTGAGGTCGGACGGGTAAAAGACGCACGCGTCGGCTTGGAGAAGCGCTTTCGAGGTGTCCATGTCGACTTCGGTGACGGTGTGGATGTCCGCGTTTTGGCCCCACGACCCGAACACCGCGCGGTAGATCGACCCGAGAAGAGCGAGGTCGTCGGGGTCTTGGAGCTTGACGAACGAGTCGACGTTGAACGTGATTGCTTTGAGCGGCCCGAGGCACGACCACGCGTCGCCGCCCTTGTTGGTGCACTGGTCTCGGTTGATCCCGTAGTACGGCAAGAACCACAACGTGTGCAGGCGCTTGTAGTTGGCGGCGGCTTGTGCGTTGTTGGCGACACAATTTGAGTTTTCGACGGCCGAGGCTTGCGACGGTCCGTCGCACCCGCGCGGGTCGGTGATGATGCTGACGGCGGTGACGAGACGGCCAACGACGTTTGGGACGGTCGGTTTTCCGGGCGAGGCGGGCGAGACCGACGGCACGCGCGCGAGGTACGCGCGCCCGACGGTGGTCGGTGTCGCGGCGACGTACTTGAGCAGAACGACGAGCCCGTCGGGGTTGTTTGGGTCGTAGTACAAGAAGTTGGCGACGTTTCCAAACGTGTTGTTGACCATGCGGAACTCGGAGCGCACAAGTCGCGGTGTTGAGAGCGCGAGTGCGAGTGTGAGTGCGAGTGTGAGCAACAAAAGGAGACGCATCGTCGCGCCGTCCCGCGCCGTGCTGCTTTTCAGAGCGCAACAGTGTGCAGTGGATACGAGACTCACGACCGTTCATCGCTCCACTCGCTCTCACCATGCTTTGTCAAAGATCGACCCCAGCTCGCGATACGGCGCTGGCGCCATAAACAGTGCGTTCTCAAACGCGCTGATCACCTCCGGCGAGTTCGGGTTCGCGCCATGGTCGGCGATCGCCGCCTCGTAGCGGCGCAACGCGCCAGCACACGGACCGTCGTTGCCATGTACGGCCATCTTGCGCACCGCCGCAAAGTGTTCCCAGTCCCAGATCAGGCGACTCTTCCATCCTTTGTGTTCGAGAGGCGACGGCTCGGCGGTCCAGCGCTCACGCTCCTCGCTCGTCGCGATAAGATCGATTGGTCCGCGCATGCTGATCACGCGCGACGCGCACGGCTCGGCTTGAACATCGGCGTCGATCGTCGCCTCGATCACATCATCGTCGTCGTGTCCAGCTTCGAGCGCCTTTTTGCGCGACGAGTACGCGGACACCAACCCAGCATGGGCATCGACGGCGACGACGAAAACAGACATCGTGTGAGACTTGTGTTGTGTTGTGACGTTTGCGCGGGACTCACGACCGTTCATCGCGCTCTCTCGTCCGCTCCACTCGCTCTCTCTCCGCTCTCTCTCCGCTCCGCTCGCTCACTCTCACGCCCCGGCCTTGTAGGGCTTGCGCGCTCCGTTGACGGCGGTGCTGGGAATGTCCTCGACGGGGAGCGGCTCGAGCGTCGCGAGGTCGATCACGGACGACGACACGCGCCCGGTGCTGTCAATGAGGAAAACAGGACCCGCCGACGCACCAACGGAGACCGTGATGCGCTGAAGAGCGAGCGTGCCGAACGGAGCGTTGTTGTTGTAGACGACACAGTCCGGCTCAGAACGTCCGAGGTACGGCCCGAGAACGTCGAGCTCGACGCCGGCGGGAATGCCGAGGAACGCGCGAATCGCGTCGATGTTCGTGATGACGAACTTGTCGCCAAACGCCCTGGCCCACACGTCGGCGGTGATCGTCGAGACGAGGACGACGACGTGGCCGAGGTTCGGCACGGCTGCAATGGCCGCGGCGAGCTTCGCGCGGCCCTCCGCAACCTTGTCCTCGCCAGCAAGGTTGACCGGCACGCGCTCAAAGGTCTTGATGTCAGGAAACACGCGGTGCTCAGAAACCGTGACGACCTCGTGCGCGTCGCCGAGCGAGCACGGAAACGACGCAACCCACGCGACGTGGTCGCCCGACACGAGCCCGATGCGGTGCGGTCCGCCGAGCGACACAATCGCCGTGGTGCGAGGAGTGCTCATTTTTTGTGCTGGCGGGCGGGGTTCGGAACCGGGACGAGGCGAGGCGAAGAGGTGAGGCGAGATCGAGCCGGGTTGAGAGACGAGATGAGATGTGTTGTGATTGACGCCACGCCCTCTCCACCCCTCACACGCGCACACACGACTCCTCTCACGTGATCGCAAAGCTGAGCACGATCGTACCGAAGAACGCAAAGACTGGAGCGATGACGCCGATGGCCAGGTAAGGCGACGACTGCTGCGTCGAGATCCACGCGGTGGGCGCCCGCGACGGCTGGCGCGAAGGCGAGTTCGTTGCGAGGGTCTCGTGAGGCGCGACCGCAAGCGCGAGAGCGAGCGCGACGACCGCGAGCGCAACCGCGACCACCGACCGCCACGACTTCATCTCTACTCTTTTTTTTTGTCGGAGGCGTGCAGAGGAAGATACGCGCGCTCAGCTCACGCTCACGTGAGCGCCGATGCAAGAACGGCGGTGCTCAACGCGGCGAAGATGGGCGAAATGACGCCGATCGTCAAGTACGGCGTCGTCTGTTGCGTCGAGACCCAGCGCGTCGGAGCGTTCGACGGTTGACGCGTCGGGGGAGTCGGAGATGCCGTTGTTGGCGACGACGTCGGAACCGTCGGCGACGCGGTCGTTGGCGACGCGGTCGTCGGAGAGGTCGTGTTCGCCGCAGAAACAGGCGAACCCAACAGCGCAAGCGCGACGGCGCTCAACGCGACGACGAGCGCAGCAAGACGCATCGACGGACGAACCGTCTTTTTACGCGCGCGGCTCGACGACAGACATACGCGCGTTCGTTCGCTCGCTCTCGCTCTGCTCTCGCTCTGCTCTCGCTCGCTCGCTCACACTTGCACCGTGCCGGGCGCGCGCGCCTGTTCTTCAGCGCGGCGCAGAACCTCGTGCACGAGCGGCGCGAGGTACACCCACACGCTGCTGACGGCGTGCATCTCGTGCGGGTGCCACAGCTCGTGCATGGGGTTTCCGAGCACGACGAGACGGAGGTCAAAGTCGGGGTCGAGGTTGTGCGTGGACGCCTTGAGCGCAAGGACGGCGGCCCACCGAGCCGCCCAAAAATCGCCGTACGTCGTCGCGTACCTCAACTCGTTCTGCGCGCGCTCGCGAATCACGACGTTCGGAGACACGAACGACGTAATCGACATCGGAGCCGCGGCGTGCTTGAGAGCGTCGGAGACGCGGCGCACGCCCGCGTGCACGCTCGCGATGTACTCGAGCGGGAGGCCCAATGCGAGGAACGGCGGCGTCGAGCGAATCGGGGGCATGCCCGTGCGCGTGTAGTCGATCAGTCCGCCGTAGTACGAGTTGTAGTAGATGCTGTTGACGTCGATCCACGCGTGTGTCGCGAGTGCGCACGCGTGGAACGCGTTCGAGAAAAGCTGTCGGTCGGAGAACAGCGTCCCGAGTTCGGAGATGTAGCGCTGCGTCGCCGCCTTTTGCTCGAGCATCGAAAGAACGCGATGGCGCGCCTCTTCGGCCTCGCGCTCTTGCGCGCGCGCGTGCGCCTCGGCAGAGCGCGCGCGCTCCTCCATCGCACGCACGTCTTCGCGCTCGCGTTCGCGCTCGCGTTCGCGTCGTCGCTCGTCGTCAACAGCCACACGCTTGCGACGCTCCTCTGCCTCGGCATCGGCCGCGGCTTTGCGCTCGACCTCGATTCGGCGCCGCGCCAAGTACGCCTCGCGTTCGCGCGCGTTCCGCTCGATGTGCGCTTGTTTGCGCCGTTCTTGTTCCTCGATCAGCTTCTTGGCCGCGTCTGCGTCTGCGGCCGCTTTTGCCTTTGCTTTCGCCTCGTCGGCCAGCTTCTTTGCCGCGGTGGCCACCGCGACAGCTTGCGCTCGCGCACTCGCCTCCTCGGCCGCGACCTGCGCGCTGATCTCGTCCTCCTCGGAGAGGCGCGCCGGCGCTTGTGCGAGCTCCGGCCTTTGTTCTGGCTCCGGTTCAGGCCTGATCTCGATGTCGACGTTGACGCGATCGGGATTGGGACGAGTCTCGTGCGTTGCCTCGGCCTCGTCCTCGTCCTCGTCGTCGACCGCAACCGCGCGCCCGCGCGCGTACAGCGCGTCTCGGTCCTTGTCGAAGCACGCGTTCGCGAAGCTGACGTACAGCTCGTGGTGTCCTGGCGTGCGGCGCACCTCGGTCTCGATGCGCCGCACGTCCGCGGCCGAGAACGACGGAAACAGTCGACGCACGAGTTCGCGCGACGCACCGACCCCGAGCCTCTTTCCTTTGCGCGTCTCCTTGATGAGGAGCGCAAACGCGCGCGTGGCCTCGACGGTCTCGGCGTTCTCGTCGGCGATCGCGGCGATGGCCGCGACCCCCCTCGCCTGAATGCGCTCGGAGCGACGCGACATTTGCGTTGTGCGTTGTGAATTTGATTCACATTCTACGCCCACGCGCGAAACGCGCGCTCGACGACGCGGTGCGTCCTCTGAACAATATCCCACATTGCGTTTTTGCGCAGGCCTTTTCCGACGCGCGACGTGCGCCCCGCAATCGCCGCGCCCGGGTCGCGGAAGTTCACGGCGGACCAGTTGACCGCCGCGACCATGCGCGCGCGGCGCGCGTCGGGATCTTCCGTCCCGCTCTCGACGACCGCGAATTCGGGCTCGTCCGACGCGCGCGTGTAGTGCAAGATGATGGCGAGGAGGTCGCGAATGATTGTTTCGCCTTGGCCGACGTTGATTTTGTACTTTCGCGCTCCTTTGTTTGCGTCGACGAACCACTCACACTGCGCGCGCGCGCGCGCGATGAATTCCCAATCGGACGCCTCGTACGGGTCGCAAAACGCCGCGTCCGACGCGAGAACAGACAAAATCGTCTCGCGGCGGTGACGGAAAAAATGGCGCACGCGGTACGCGCGCTTGAGCGCGGCCACGTCCGACAAGCGCGCGAGCTCGGCGGGCGTCGCCGGAACAGAGCGGAATGAGCGCACGAGCCACCCCGCTGACACGTCCGTCGTCCAATTCTCGCGCGCGGCGCGAGAGCACGGGTCAGAGTCGCTGAACGCGGGCGTCATTCCGTTGCGCGCGCGGCGCGCAGACAACCCGTTTGGGTCCCAATCTTCGGCTTGGTCCTCGCGCACGACGGCGCGCACGCCGTACCCCAAAAACGTCCACTCAATGGCGTGCGTGCGTTTGTTCGTTTGTTGTTCGTATTTCGTTCGTTTCGGTTGTTCGTTTTCTTTGTCGTCGTCGTCGCCGTCGTCCCAACACACCCCTCCGCCACATCCGAGCCGTTCGAAGAACAAGGTCGCGTCCGCAAACACCGTCACGATGGGGGTGCGCACGCGGTGCACGACCTCGGCGCTCGCGCGCGAGTTGTGCGGGTGCGTCAGCACGCCGAGTTCGACGACTTCGAGTTCGTACACGTGCGTGTGCGGCTGCACGCGCGCGAGCGCGGCGGCCTCGTCGCCAGAGTACACCCCCCACGCGCGCTTGAGCATCGCAGAGCACCGGTCGCTCGCGCTCACGACACAGTCGCGAAGGGCCTTGCTCGAGAAGAGCAACACGCCGTCGAGCGCGCCTTCTCCGTCGCGCACGCGACATTTTGTGTTTGGCGTCGCGACGACGCGCGCGAGAAACTCGGCGTCGGCCTCGACGACGTTCGTCGGCGCGTCGCTCGGGTGCAAGATCACCCCCGCCCCATCGGCGCTCGCAACGACGACGCACCCCACACGCTGTCCACTCGGCCCGTCGTCGAACTCGAGCACGACCGCGCGCGACGAGCGTTCGGCGTCGTCGTCGTCGTGTTCACAATTCGGCCACGTCGTCGTCGACGTCGTCGTCGTGACGCAAGACGGACGCGACGTAGGAGACTCCATAAATGTACACGAGCGCGACGGCGTTGTTTGTTGGCGGTTCAAGCGAGACGACGATCGACCCGACGCCTGCGCCGCGTTTTCGATCGACGTTTTGGACGCGCACGCGCACGAAGCGCACGCGAGCGTCGCGGACGCGCTGCGCGAGCCGAAACCACTGCGCGGGTGAGAAGCGGCGCCGCGCGAGCGCGCTCTCGCGTTCGGCGCGCGCGGCGAGTTCGGCGTCGGTGTCGCCCTCGAAGAGCGACTTTGAAAATAGACGCTCGTTTTCGAGTGTGACGACGTCGCCGTCGAGTTCGCGCCAGTCGTCGTCGTCGTCTTGGTCGTCGTCGCGCTCGCGCTCGCGTCGCGCGCGCGTGCGCGCGACCGTGCACACGTCGAGCACGACGACGTCGGTCGCGCGCTCGACGCGCACGTCGGTCGTCGGAGCGACGAGCGCGCGCGCGAGCACGCGCGAGTCGGTCGTGCGCCGCACGGTGAACACGGGCGCGCTCGTCGACGCGACCGCAAACGAAAAGTCCGCGCGCGACGCGAAACGCCCGAGCATCGTGTTACGTGTCACACAACGCAAGGCGCGAGCCGCGTGCGTTGTGCGCGATGACGAAAACGTCAACCATGTACGAACTTGTGGACGTCGACGAGGCGCGCGTGACGTCCGTCGCGACCGAATTGTCGAAACGCGGGTTCTTTTCGTTTCAAACCGACGACGAGCAAGGCGCAGTGTACGCCGGAGTGACGATTCTCGCGTCGGCGCGCATGGACGAGTACTTTGACCTCGTGTCGAACGACGAACCAGACACGTACGACCACGACCGAACCACGCAAAGCATGTACGCCGCAACGCTCAACTTGATCAAGAGGCTCGCGCAAGACGCCGGGTCGCACAGCGCGTTTCTCGTCTTTCTCGCGCTCCAAGGCTTCATGCTGCGTCGCGCGAGCGACGGAAAGGTGTACACGAACGCCGCGTTGTTTCCAGATCGACGCACGCGAGTCGGAACCGAGTACGCTCCGCGCTCGCTCGTCTCGCACTTGGTCGCGCAGGACCCTGCTCCTGCTCCTCCCATTCCGTCGATCTCCGACGCCGTCGACGACGACCACGCACCGCGCGCGCCCGTTCGCCAAGCTCCGACGCGACGTGTGACGTGGGCGCGCACCGATTTGCAGCCGCTCCCGCCTCTTCCTCAACCTGTTCCTCTCCAGTTCGCACCGCTCCCGTTTTACGAACAAATGGTGCAACCAAACTGGCACACTCCTCCGATTAACCAAGGACCTGGCCAAGGTCCAATGATGGTCGTCATCGACGGCGCGACGTTCGTCGCGTACCCCGCCGCCGCACCTCCGCATCCGGCTCCGCATCCTCATCCTCACCCTCACCCAGTGCCGTACATGTACCCGTACCCTCTCCACACGCGCGCGCCGGTCGAGTGGTGATGTGCGGAGCAAGACGAGGCGACGGGCTATGTCGCGGCGGTGCGAACAAACAAAAACAAAACGATGCGGTTGAGCGTGCGCACGAACGCCTCGCTGTACAACGCGCGCGCGGTGTTCGTCGAGGTATGGTGCGTGCGCGTCGACCACGGCGTCGCCGTGCACAAGAGCGAGCCGCACACCGTCGGAATCGCACACGACGGACACACGTCCTTTTGCGTTCGGTCGACGTGCGGTCCGAACGACCGCGGCGACGCCTACGCCGTCGCCGTCGCTCCTACCCATCACACGAACACACGCGACGTTCCATTTGCGCTCGTGAGCATCAACGGAAGCGACGAGTGTTCTGTTCCAACAATGTGCTTGTGCGACGCGTCGACGACGTCCGCGACGGTGTTGTGCGTCGACGTGCTGAGCGAGGAGTTCTCGTCGCCCGAGGCGCACGATCGCGCGCTCGCAGGCGACGTGCGCGCGCACGACATCGTCGTTCGCAGACGCGCGAGCTGCACGCTCGAGCTCGTTCCATCATCATCTACAGTGACAAAGTCGAACGAGTTCGACTTTGATCTCGTCGCGTACGGTGATTTGTCGATGCGCGAGCAGCACTTTGAGCGCGACGTTCCGATTGATCGCACCGCGTACGTTCGCGGAACAGTGACGGTGACGGTTGCCGCAGGCCTCGTCGGCGCGCGCGCGTGGTCGGCCCCGCCCGAGCTCGAGGCGCTCACTCGCGCGTACGCGAAGCGCTACGTCGTGTGGTGCGACGCGCAGAAACAGTGGTCTCCGCTCGCGCGCGTCGTCAAGTACGACCCAAAATGGTTCGCCGTGCGCAACTCGTTCTTCGTGCACGGCGCGGCGATGGTGCGCGAGAGCGCGCGCGGCACGCGCGCGTTCCGCGCCGACGACGAGTGGGTCGTGCGCCAGTTCGAGGTCGCCGCCTTTTGCATGAACGTCGACCTCCCTCGCGCGCTCGATCAAAACAACGAGACGCACCGCCGCTTGTTCGCGCGCGCGTGCCGCGTGTACGCCGAGCGCCACAAGTACGCGCGCGACTACAGGATGGTCGCGCCAGGGTCGCGCGGCTACGACCTCACCGACGTCACCACTCGTCTCCAAAACCAAGAGGCCGCAGATTGCGAGGACATGGCGCTGTTCGGCTACGAAGTCGCGCTGTTCTTGCGCTCTTACGAGTCTGCACAAAACAAATTTGCGGAGTCGGTGCGCGCAGTCGCGCTGCGGTTCGTTCCGTTCGTCGTCTACGGAGCCGTGACGCCCCAGAACGCGAGCAGCGCGTTCAAGAACGTCGCGAGCGACGTTGCGACCGAAACGAGCAACAACACCAAAGGTCTCGCTCACGCGTTTTGCGTCCTTGTGCCTGTCGCTCAGTGCGCGCGCATGCTCGGTCTTGGCTCTGCCACAACAACAGACGAAGTTCTTCTCGTTGAGACGGTGGCGTTTGAAGAGGCGCGGTGCGGCGTTGCTGAGCTGCGCGCGTCCGACGTCGACTTGCACTCTCAGCTGAGCGACGCCATTTCGAGCGCCGGGCTCGCGTCGCACCTCGCCGTGATGCACCGCGAAAGCTACGCGCACGCGCGCGTGGGCGGAGTCGACGTCGAACCGTTTCGGCTGCACGCCGTCGCGGGCATGTTTGTGTCGAGCGTCCCGTCGGCGCTGTTCGGACTCGACGAGGGCGCGCTCGTGTTTCTCGGAACGCGAGCGAGCGACGGCGCGCCCGGCGCGCCAATGAGCGAGGTGCTCGACGGAACGGCGAAACTCGTGCCCACCCCCGCGATGCCACACGAGTACGTGCGCGCGCTCGACGCAGTCTTGGCCACCGAGCGCCCTTTGTCGCACATGAAGACGTCCGAGACGAAACGCGCCGCGAAGCTCGACATCGCGCGGCGGCTGTTTTCGAGCCCAACACCGAAGTGCGCGCACGCGTCGTGCGACGTGACGAATGTGTTCGTGCACGTCGACGAGTGGGTGTGCGAGGGGCGGTACCCTGCGTACGAGACGACCGACGCGCGCGTGCGCGAGTGCGCGAGCGCGATTGAACGCGTTCTTTGCGCGGTCAACAGACCGTCGACCGTACGCGCGCTCAGCGCAGATGCGCAAGGGTGGGTGTGCGCGCGCGTGTGTTTCGCGTGTTGATCTGATTCTAATCATCCTCAGTGTCCGACCGCGCCGACTCTTGCCTTGGCCTCTCGTCGCTCGTAGCGGATGCGGATACAGTGGCGGCGAGGTCGGCGCACGCGCGGATCGACGACGCGTACGCCTCGCGTTCGTACGCGACGTTGAGAGGCGGAACGACGGTCGACGACGACGGGCGGGTCTTGGCGGACGACGACGTAAATGCAAAGAACGCAGGCGAGTTGCAAGGCGCGCTCGAAGCGGCGCGCGTCGTGGAGGTAGAGGTGGGTGACGACGACGACGACGACGCAGGCGCAGGCGCAAACGAGCGGCGTCCGAACTGGTCCGAGTAGAGCCACTCGCGAGCGGCGGCGAGCGCAAACACGCCGCAATCGGTCGTGTTGCGCTGCACGGCGCACGACCGCACTTTGAGGTCAAAGTCGCGCGCGGCGTCTGCGCCCCAAACGGCGTCGACGAGCCGCTCCGCCGCGCTCTCTTCTGCGTCGGACGCGTCGAACCCGACCGACCGCAACGAGTCGTACGTGTGCACGTGAACGACGCCGTTGAACGACCGCGCGGCGCAAAAGACCCAGTGGTTGTTGTTGGCGTTGACGACGCTCACGAACCACCGTTTGTGCATGAACCGCTCGAGGACGGCGGGGTCGGACGCGCCAGTCAAGAGGCGCGGAATGCACTTGCGCGCGAACCCGCCGTTGCGCAGCGCCGCGCTCTCGAGCTGGTCGGGGTACACGACGCACACGTCGCGCGTGACGCGCTCCGCGTCGAGCATGAACGTGTGCAGCGCCCACCCGATGCACAAATCAGAAAGACGCCCGCCGTCGATCGAGCCGATGAACCGATCGAGCGCGCTCCGCGTCACGACGTTGGCGTCGCGCGTCGCCGTCGTGCGACCCGCCTCGACTCCCGACGCGAACCGAGGACGGTACGTGAACAACACGTCGTCGGTCGTCGTCGTCGTCGTTGCGGATGCATCGACGCGAGGCCTCTTGGCGACACGCTCCGCATCAGCATCGTCGTCGCTTCCTCCAACTGCGTCGGCGCGAGGTCGTGAACGAGACCGGGACTCTGGCTCGGACATTGAGACGACACGTCGCGTCCTCTTTCACGTGTGTTTTCTCTCTCTCTCGCTCGCTCGCTCTCGCTCACACCTGCGACTCGTCGTGATCGGCCTGAACGTCGTCCAGGGCGGGAGGTTCTCCAATGTCGAGGTCGGGAAGAGGGAACGTCACAAACGGCGGAGCGTCAGGAAGAGCGTCGGCGTCACCGTTTCCTTCTTTTCGAGGCTCATCGAGCGAGGTACTGGCGAGCGCGTGCGAGAGCCATCGAACCAAGTCGGCGTTCGAGTCGACGACGCCGTCCTCGGCCACATCAGAGACGTCGCGCTCGCCGTCGGTCTCGTCGACGACCACGAGGTTCTTTCCTTCCTTGCAGCACTTGTACGACTCGACGATCTTGCGCACAGCCTCGTTGGTCTCGGCGGGGCAGTGCCCGGGGCACGCGCACCAAAAGTGGATGTCGACCTCGCCCGTCACCACGTCGCGGATAAACTCGTTCATGCGCGAAAGAGGGACGCACGGCGACCCGCGCACCTTCTCGCCCTTGACGTGAATGTACTCAATCGCGCGCGTGTAATACGTGCGCACGTGGTGCTTGATTTGGAGACCCGTGTCCGTCGTGAACACCGTCGGCTCGTCGGCGTGCTTGAACACGCACACGCACGTGCCCGACCACTGCTCGCAGTTCTCGCACCACTTGACCATACCCATGAGCGTGTTGAACTTGACGAGGTCGTCGGGGTCAACGCCCTCGATGTCGGTGCTCGCGTACTCTGCGCCGCAAAACGAGCACGTCGGAACGTCGCCGATCCAGTCGGTGTGCTTCGGGAACGGTGGGTGGCGGTAGTTCATCTTGTAGCGGTGCGCCGCGTCCACGTCGAACGTCACCTTGGCCACCTTCGTCTCGTCTTTGCTATGATCGTCATCCACAGTCGCCGTCGCGACCTCCTCGACAATCGGCGTGAGCGGACGTTGCTCCGACGCCGCGACGACGCTCAAGAGGTGCATGTCCTCGCTGGTGAACTGCACATCTCTGTTGCGCAACTTGTTCGCGAGCGCAACGAGAATTTCAGCGAGCGCGTGATCGGCGTCGTCGACGCTCGACGCGTACGCTTTGACGGCGTCGATGATCTTGTCGACGTCGAGTTCGTGAAAGTCGGCCATCTCTCGATTGTCGAATTAGTGTGTGAGCGCCACACAACTCAACTCGAGCCGAATCGAGTCCGATGTCGATGTCGGAGCACCCGCCGACGACCCCTCCCGCGAGCGTCCCGACTCGCCCGCCCGAGGTTCAGCGAAAGGGCGCGCGGCGCGTCCCGGAGTCGTCACCGCACTCGTCGCAGTCGCCAGCGTTCCGCCGTCTTCTCCGTCGCGTTCCTGATCCGCTCTACGAGAACCCGTCGCTCGGAGAGTTTGAGCCCGAGTCCGAGTCTGAGCCGGAGCCGGAGCCGGAGGCAGAGGACGACCATCACGTCAGCGACGACGGCGGCGACCACACGCCGTTTTCGCGTCGCGTCCCGCCGCCGACGCCCCCGACCATTCGATTCGTGCCCGAAACGGACGACGAGCCCGACTACGAGTCTGGATCGAGCGTCGAGCCGCTCCCCATCGCGCGCCACGGCCACAGCCACGGCCACAGCCCTCACGTCGCGACGGACCATGACGACGATGACGTCGTGGCGTCGTCGGTCGCCAGCGACGAACACGAGCCGGATGCCAATGTAAAGCGTGCGCGCGTGAGCACGCACGCCGTCGACGACTTCGACGTTGCGCACGTGCGCCGCGTCGACAACGACGTCGCGCGAGCGTACATGGTACGTCTTCACGACACCGTCGTGAAGCCCATTGTCGAGATGGTGCGCACGAGCCCGCACGGTTTGGTGACGATGCGCCTCACGGACAAGGACGGGCTTCGGGTTCATAAAGCGTGTTTCGACAGGACAACGTTTTTCTCCGACTCGGGGCCAAGCACCACAAAATTCAACGTGCACTCCAAGGAGGAGTACAACACGGTGGCGCTCATTCTTCAGAAGCGTGGGTACCACGTCGCGCCGCTCGGCAACCGCGACGACTTTTGGTCGCGCGTGAGCGTCTCGAGCACGAGCGCCGCGCGCGAGTTTTCGCGCGCGCGCGCGCTCTCGCGTCTTCGCAACGCGAACCAAGCCAAGATCGCGCGTCTCACGCAGTCGTGGGGAGGAGGCGCGCGCGAGTGATGGTGACGGCGAGGGCGGGCATGGGCGATGTGTGTGTGTGAGCGCGAGCGTGAACGCGAACGTCTGGTCTCGCAACCGCACACCGCTGCGGTCTGCGCCATGGCGCAGCGCGGCGAAGACGGAGATGGAGACGGAGACGACGAGCGTACGCCGAGCGTTGCGAAACCAAAGAGTCGCGCCATCGACCTCGAAGACCCCGCCGACGTTCTTCCGAAAAGCACGCTTGCGTTTGAGCGGTTGCAGCTTCGGTCGAGCGAGATCGAGGCGGCGCGGTGCGGAATCTTTCGCCGACGCGGCAACAAACGGTGCGCGGTCTCGTGCTTCTCGACGCGGTGCTGCTGCTTCTGTTGGTTCGCCGTGTCGATGTTTCTGCTCTTTGTGTTTGGGCGGTTCGCGTACTCGGCCGTCAACGCGCGCACGGGGGCGGTGACTGCTGTTCTCGTCGCGACGCCGAGCGTCGACGACGTGCGCCGGCGCGAGCACGCGCTCAACGACACCTCTGTGAACTGGTGCGCGCTCGAAACGACGATGCTCGGCGTTCCACCGGCGTGCGGTCGGCTCGTCATCGTGTCGCTCAACGGGACGGGCGGGAACTGGCTGCGCGCGCGTCTCGAGATGGCCACGCACGTCACGACGGCGCTCCCCGCGTGCATGCACGGCCTTCAATTCAAGGACATGCACTCTCCTCTGTTTCGCGGCGACTGCACGGGCATGGCGTACAGCGCGAACCACCTCGCGGTGATGTTTTCAGATTGGGACGCGGCGGTCGCGTTCCCGCACTACAACCCGACGCACGCTGTTTTCGTGCTTCGCAATCCGCTCGACGCGAGCGTCGAGGCGTTCCACGACGCGGTGTCGTGCGGCGACGTGGCGTTTCCGGGAGCGAAGCACGCGATACACGCGCGCAGCGCCGACTGCGGCGGCGTGGTATCGGCTCGCGACTTTCGCACGCCGCAGTGGTCGGCGTTTGCGCTCGCGTACGCCGACGCGTTTGTGGACGCCGTGCGCGACACGCGCAAGCCCGAGGCCGCAGGTCTCAAGTCGATGGTGGTCGACTACTCTGAGTTCGTCGACTCGCACCGCGTCGTACGGCGGTGCGTCGAGTTCGCGCGCGAGATCTTCACGACGAACTTTGCCGCGACCGAGCGCATGCTGCGGTGCATAGACGAGGCGTCGCTGACGCAGAGCACGAGCGCGCGCGCCGCGGCGCACACGCCCATCCCGACGAGCGTCGCGTACGAGGACGAAGACTTGCTCAAGAGGGTGTGCGCGGTGGTCGGCGGCGACGTGTGGAACCGCGAGAAATGGGGCGCCGGGTGCGACGTTTAAATTTCTCTTCCGATATGGCAGTCTCGAACTAGTTTTCGTGTTCAGGACGCGCGTGTCTGGTCGCCCACCACAAGGCGACGGCAAAGAAGAGAAAAAACAAAGACACAACGTTCCGCGCGACTTGTTTGATGTTTTCGTCCGACGTGAGTTCGGCCTCGCTGCGACCGCGACGGACGCACTCGCACGCCGACGCGCACAGATCGATGATTGCTGGAGTGATGAAACCGTGCGAGGGGTTGGGGTTGTGATTGGCGACGTTGATAAAGTCCATCCGCGCATTGAATCGGTTCGCATTGAACCACCAGCGCACGCACGAGCGCGTGTCAATCGGGACGTCCAGCTTCTCAGCACCGACGTATAAACACATGTCCGTGTCTGAGATGCGTCGGCTGCAAAACAACGAATCGCTCGCTGCACACGCTATCGCCAAACACACTCCGTCCATCGTGTCTCGAGTTGCGTTGTGTTCACTCACACATGCATAAGCTTCTCTTTGTTGCTAGCACACGCGGTCTGCGGACCGTCATCGCGTCGTCGTACGCGGTCGCCAATCGATGCCATGACGCGGTGTTCGAACATCGCAACGAACACCGCGACAACACCGATCACCGACAAAAAGAAGAAGAGCGTCCAGACGTCGTGCACCTTGCGGAGCGTGCACTCGCACGCCGACGCGCACGTCTCGGAGATGCGGTCGTACGTCGCTTGCGTGAGAACTGTCGTGTCGATCATCGTCGACGTCATGCGCGCCGGGTCAAACGACCACTCTTTGCACACGCCACCAAACGAGGACCACGTAAAGCTCTGCGAAAACACTTCGTCGGATACGAAAAAGTCGCACATGTTGCTGCGTCGCGCGAGAACACGACACACGGCGTCCATCGTGTCTCGCGTGTGATTGTTGCGTTGTGTTCACTCACTCCTACTGAAGAAGTTTCTCTTCGTTGCTCGCACACGCGTTTTGCGGGCCTTCACCGCGTCCTTGCACTTTGAGTGGCGGCGCGAAGTGTTTGCTGATCGCACGAATGAATACAATAATCATAAAGACCGGTATGGGTAGAAAGAACGAAGACAACATCGTAATGTGGATTAGCCAGTTTCCATGCATGTGGCGGTGCACACACTCACAAGCAGATGTGCACGTTTTGAACATGAGGTCGTACGTCGCCGGGGTGAGCGGTGTCGACGCGTCCATCATCGACGCGATTCGCGTTGGGTCATACGACCACTCTTTGCACACGCCGTCGAACGAGGACGAACTAAAAGGCGGCGACTGGATTTCTTTAGGCACGAAAAACACGCACACATGATCGTTGCGAGCAAATATTTGACACACGTCGCCCATGATTGTGTCTCTCGCGTGTTGCGTTGTGTTCACTCAACACTCACGACTCACGCCTTTCCCTTCCTTTTCCCTTGCGCACACAATCGTCGTACGTCGTTGCGACAGCATCGATGATTGTCGCGATGAAGACCACCATCACGACGCCCGTGATGCACGCCATGTACCAAACGTTCAAAAAAAATCCTAACATGACGAATGCATGCGCAACGTAAAACGCCGCGTAAAACACCACGTAAGACGCCGCTTGACACGCGTAAAATGGATTCGACATGAACATCGCAAGGTCGGGCGGAGTCAAACAAACGTCGTCCATGATCGCGCCTCTCGCGTGTTGCGTTGTGTTGTGTTCACTCAACACTCACAACTCACGCCTTTCCTTTCAGCACTCCCTCGTTGGCGAGTTTGTCGGCGCGCGCGTTCGCCGCGCGAGGGACGTGTTCGAACAGAACCAACACGCCCAGCGCGCGCAGTTCACAAATGAGCTCTTGCGCGCGCTCGAGGCGCGGAATGAGGTTCGCGCTGCGACATTCCCACCGTCCCTTGAGCTGCTCGACCGCGAGCTTCGAGTCGCCGCGCACGACCACCTTGATCTTTGTCGAGAGCGGCGCGACAAACTTGAGCGCCGCCTTGAGCCCGAGGATCGCGCCTTCGTACTCGGCCGCGTTGTTCGTCTCGTGTCGCCCAACAAACGTGCTCAGCGACAGAAACGGGCCGCATCCGTTCTCCATGATGTACGCCCCCGCGCCCGCCGGTCCGGGGTTTCCCTTGCTCGCCCCGTCAAAATACACCGCCACCACCGTGCTGCGCTCGTCGGTCATCGACTCGAGTTACGTTGTGCGACAACGCAAATGCGCGCGCACTTTGGTGACGCTGTTGTCGACCGCGTCGTCGAGCCGGCGCGCGCGGCCGTCGCCGCGGCGCGCGCGCTCGCAAACGCCGGCGCGATGAGCCCTGATTTGTCCGAAAACTTCGTCGCGCTCGGAGACGACGACGGAGACGCCGATGAGCTCCTCGCGTCTCGCGCGCGCGTGCTCGACGCGCCGTGGCCCCCCGAACTCGCGCCGCGCGTGTCGCACGACGCGTCGTTCTGGGCACGTGTCGCAAACGCCGTGGCCGCGCGCGCGCGCGCGGCGCAAGCGCTCGTCGACGCTCTTCACGCTTGGACGGATTCGATTTCGGACGACGCGTCGATCGTCGTGACCAACGTGCTTGGGCCTGGACTCGTTCCGAGCGACGTTCTCGGCCAATTGGCCGCGCTCGCGTCGGCGCTCGAATCGGTCTCTGTGCAGCAACGGTTCGGGTTCGGGCCGCCCGAATCGGACGACTACGACACCGCCGTCGCGCGCGCGCGCTCGGCCGAGCACGCAGTTCAATGGGTCGACAACTCGACGCTACGAGCGCATGCGACCGTGAAGCTCATTCTCGCTCTGCGCGCCACGAAACGAAGGGTTCTTCCGCCGCCAATGTTCTTGTCGAGGCTCGTGGTCGAAGGCGCCGACCACGCGTTTGTGTTTGTGGTGAGCGCGCGCATCGGCGCAAGCACGACGCGCCGCGTGAACGTGCGCGCGACGGCGTCGGCCCCGACGTGCGTGGTGTTTCGCGGTCCGCGCGGGTGCGGAAAGACGCGCGCGCTCGCGGCGACGGCCGGAACGTTGTCGCCCGCCCCCGGCGCGGTCGTGCGGCTCGTCGTTGGCGACGGATACGCAGACGGCGACGACGACGAATTCGCACGGCTCGGGTCGTCGCCGCGCGCGTACGCTCGTGTCGTCGTGTTTGCGTACGACGACGCCGACCTCGACCCGCCCGCGTTTGCAACGGCGCTCGCGCGCTCTGGCGCAAACGCGACGTCGACGTTTCGCGTGGTGCTCGTGTCGGTGCGCGACCGATTTACCGTTCCCGCCTCACTGCGCGACGCGCGCGTCGTCGACATCGACCTCACATCGCGCCCCCCATCTTTGAGCGGATGATCTCGTCCTCGGCGGCGCGCATCGCGGCCGAGCCGGGCGCGTGGCCGAGCGAGCGCAAAAGCGCGTGTGCCCCCGCCAGGAGCGGGTCGCCGAACATGTCGTGGTGCTGCGCGGCAGGATGGTCCGCCCGAAGACGAAGCACGCGCGCGAGATAGCGCGGGTCGCGCTTTTGAGCATCCATGGCGGCGTTGAACGCTCCGTCGAGCTGGCGCGTCTCGGCTGTCTGCTCGCGCCCCTCTGGAACCACTCCAACCTCGTCCTCGTGGATAAACGACGCGAGAGGCACGCCAGCGCCAAGACCAGTCCACGGGTGCTGGTGGCGAGCACCCCCGCCACCAATTGCAGCGACAGCAGCCGCGCGAACGCTCTCGTTGGCGCGACGCACGTTCCTCGCTTTGGTCTCGGACGCCGACGCAAACTTGAACGGTTTGGTCTCGACGACGGCCGCGTCGGTCTTGGCCTTGGCCTTGGCCGCCTTGATCACCTTGACAGCCTCGCGCTTGGCCTTGGTCTCAGCAGCCTTGACCACCTTGGCAACCTTGCGCTCGAGTTTGGCCGCGGCGCCCTTGGTCTTGGTGCGCTTCTTTTTGTTCGCAGACGACGACGCCGGCGACATGTCGAGACGAGACGAGACGTGTCGAACGCAATTCGGGTGTGCCACGCACACACGCAAAGGCGATGGGCGACGCATCGGCGCTGGCGCGTGCGCTTCCTGATTTTGAAGGCGACGACGACGACGACAACAGCGACGGCGACGGCGACGGCGATGGACATGTGCAAGTCGAACAGGTCACTGCTTCTGTCGACAACGACTCGTACGAGGTTCAGACACGCAAGACGTCAGAGTTGCTCGCGTCGCTCACGTCGGCGAACGCGGCGAGCAGCGTGACGAACCCGTACGCGCGGTTCCTCGACGCGAGCAAAAACCCCTACCACGAGTACGGCCCTTGGAAGCGTTTCATGTTGAGCATGACGGCCAACGTCGAGCACGCCAAGTGGGAGACGTGGAACTTTTTGCACCTGACGTCGCATCAAATCATTGATTTCAACAAGAAGGAGACCGAAACGAAGGACAACATCCTCGATCAAGAGCGGAAGAGGCGCGTTCTCGAAAATCAAACGAGAGAGGTGTTGCCGCACGTGTTGGCTCGGTGTTTTGAGAGGCTCGGCGACGAGGCCGACACGATGACCGACGAGGAACTCGCGGCCTACTTGCAAACTGAGGTGTTTGCCGACACGAACATGCGCGGCATCGGCGACGCGCTCGCGGCGACGACCGAGCGCATCAACGCGGCGCAAACGGCGCTGCACCGTTTCTCTGCCAAGAAGCAACAGCTGCAGCTTGCGTTCAACGCTGAAAACGACAAGTTGCTGCAGTTGGAGGAGCACGACGGCGTCAACAAGATCCTCGAGAACGCGTCGAAGAGGTTGACCCTCCCGAAGCGCTTGCAGAGACGGATGGCGCAGCGCGCCGAGGCCGTGAGCGACCACGTCAACGCGGTCGCGCAGCGCTACGAGCAGAGCCAAGAAGACGTACGCAACGCGGCCAACATCGAGCGCGCACGCGGTTCGTCGAACGCGTCCACCCAAAGCTCGCGGCTCGCGTTCGAGCAGAGCATCGGCAACGCGATTGCGGGCGCCATCGCCAAGAAACGATCGCAAGCGAGCGTGCACGTCCGACGGTCCGCGAGCCGGTTCGAAGACGTCGATCTCGATCGCGATCGCGCTCGTGGCCCTGTGCGCTCTTTCCGAGCAGAGACGGAGGACGAGGACGACGACGAAGAAGTTGTGCGCAGGCCCGTGGCGGCCGTGCAGCAGGCGGTGCGCGCGCGGTTCGGATAACGCTCGTCACACTCGATTGGCGCCGCACGCACGATGCCGGCCCCGTCCGCGATTCGATCGTCTCGACGGCGCCAGAGGCGCGCCAGAACGGGACACGACGTCGAAGTCGAGACGGCGCGCGAGGCGTTTTTCGACGACGGCGCCGACCTCGACGCGCTGATTCACCATCGCGGGTGCGAGCTCGCCGAGCTCGAGCGCGTGCGCGACGCGCGCATTCGGTCGCGCGCGAGGCAGCGCGACGCCGCGCGCGAGCTCGTGGCGTCGGCCGCGCGCGACGGGGGATGTGAGCTGACCGAAGACAACGTCGCGGCCGCGCTGCACGGCGTGCGCGAGGCCTTGCTCGAATCGTGCGATCGCGGATCGGCGGGCCAAATCCGCAAGTCGCGCGTGACGCTCGCGGCCATCAAGGAACGGTTCTCGATGTGCTTGTTGTGGATCGGCGTGCTCGAGCTTGTCATGGGCGCGTACGACGACGGCGCTCTCGACGGATTCAACTTGACCGAATTCGTCAACGACGCGCTCGACGCGGTGCGCGACGGGCTTGGGCGCGTGCGCGTTCAACACCCACCCGCACCCGCACATGTCCAGGTCCGCGCAAACAGCCCCCCGTCGCCCGTTTCGCCAGCGTCGCCCGTCTCGCCAGCGTCGCCAGTGTCGCCGCGGTCGATGTCGACGTCGAGCGGAGATGGCGACGAGTGGGACGCGGCCGTCGTGGCGACTGCGACGGCGACGGCGACCGCAGACGCACACCCGAGCACGACGATTACGAGCGCAGCGCCGCCGACGCAGATTTTTCCAAATGTGGACGAATAACAACAACGGCGCCGATACCGACGTTCCTCGCACGTCGTTGTGCGCTCGCGCCACGTCGCCTTTGGTGCACGACCGTATTTCGTTTTCGTACATGGCGCTGACGTTGGCCGCTGCATTCTACGAGTTCAGCCACATCGTTCCCAATACGATTGTCGTCGCACGAGCGTTTGTGTTTCTCGCGTTCGTCCCGTCCGTCTACGCCGGCGTTACACACCAACGCAACAGCGCGACACCCGGCGCGCAACATGTCGTCGTTTGAAAAATTGTTCGACCGTCTTTTGTGTTCGTATTTTGCGTTGGGTGTTGCGATCGCGTTCTACGAAGTCGCGTGCGACAACCCGTACGCGCTCGTCACGGCTCGCGTGTGTGTCATTATTTCGTCGTTGTCGTGCTTGTACGTCGTCGTCGTCGAGAACGGGTGCCGTCTCAGGCCAGCGTAAAGCTCGGTCCGGCGACGATCCACTCGTCGAGCGAGTACAGCCGAACGTCGTGCTCGCACCCGAGATCGGGGTCGGGGTCCGTCGCGTCGTCTTTGAAATCGAAATCGGGCGTCGACACGGCGCTCGCGTTGACGCTGACGTTGACGTTTCTGTAATTCGGAAGCGGGCAAACGAGAACAGGAGCCATGGCGTTGTCGCTCGGTGCGAATGTATGGTCGCGGTCGCGGTCGCAGCCGTCGGCGCCGACACCCGTCGCTCGCATGCGCATGAGCGCGGCGTCGCGCATCGTGAGGAACGGCGGCTGAGTCACGGCGCAGAACGGGCGGGGAGGCGACGGAGGCACAGCGACGCTTCGCGTGAGCGCGGGCGGCGGTCGAACGACGGGGAAGCTCGCTCGCTCGCGCGCGATGCGGCGACGCACATGCGACGACGGGCGCCTGTTGTTGTGCGCCCTCCACTTTGCCATCTCTGCCTCGGAGTGCGCAAACGTGCACTTGTTGGCGTAAGGACACGCTCCGGTCGACATGATGTTGTTGCACATGGTCGTCTTGTACGGGTACTGCGCCGGCATCGGGACGAGGCAATTTGACGCAGGGAGAGGAGACGATGCGTGTTCGCGCTCGAGTTGAATTGTGTGTCGCTCGTCGCGTCACAACACCCCCACAACCGATCTCCGCAACACACGTCTGAGATGCTGCGGCACATTTTGGAATATGCCGAGATCGAGATCAAAGACGAGATTCGCGTGCTCGTCATGACCGACCTCGAGACGGACGACATTCTCGCCATCGCTCGCATCGTGCGCGCTCTGATCCTCGAGTACGGATGGTCTGACAGCAAGAGGCGCTTTGTGATCGTGCTCGCGGTGGGCGAGGCCGACGCCGACCGCAAGGCGCGCATGGTCGGTCTGCGCTTGCGCGACGCGCTCATGAACGACGTTGCAGACGAACGCCTCCACGTGTACGTCGCGCGCGCGGACTCGAGCGCCAAGGAGTACCCCATTTCCCCAGAGTGGCCGCTCCGTTCGGGCACCACGATTTTGGACTTTTCGACCGCGTTCACGCGCGTCTTCAACCCTCACCTCGTCTTTGCGCTCAAGCCTTTGCGCGAGTTCGTCAGCGCACCGACGGACTTCTCGACGCCGAGCATGTGCAACGCGCCGGTCGTGTGTTACGCGTCGTTCAACGTCCGCACGCTCAAGCCCACTGGCCCGGAGGCGCTCGACGATCTTCGCGCCGAGTTCCGCGGTCAGTTCTACTACGTCGAGTCGTTTGACGTGCTCGGCGCGAAAAACGCGTGCGCCGCGAACTCGTCGCCGAGCGAGGACGCGGTGTTCCGCGCGCTCGAGAACCCGACGAGGTTTAAAGAGACGGCGAAGCTCGCGCGCGAGGTCATGGGTCTGTGGAACAACCACATTTTCGTCGAGTGCGTGCAGACCATCCAGAACCTCATCAAGCCAGAGGTGGCGTTTGACCCGGCCGTCATGTTCAACCGCAACATCGACTTCAGCGTCTCGCCAGGTTTGGAGATGCTCAAGGACGCGGCGACGGCCGGAAAGGCCAACCGCAACGTCAAAATCGCGCGCTCGATCCAAGGCGCCGGGCTCGAGCGCCAGTTCGTCATGGCCGACGTGCTTCTGATTCCCGCGATTGAACACCTCGTCGAGTGGTTCGAAAAGCGCGAACTGACGGGGTTCACCGAGAACGACCACTACCCCGTGTGGGGCCCGGTCACCGAGACCACACCCAAGCAGCGCAAGTACTACGTCGTGAAGCGCGCCGAGGCCGACTGGGCGCTGCGCCGCGAACTCGTTCTGCGCGACATCGCGCAGACCTTTGCGTCTTAGAAACAACGACGTACTTACTACACGAATGTGAAGAGGAGACGAGACGAGGCGAGACGAGAGTGGAGTGGTTCAACGACGCATGCGTCGGTCGCGTTCGGCGCGCACGTCTTGCGCGCACTCGGTCGTCGCGCGGCGCACGTCGGCGTCGCTCATGGCCTGGCGCACGCACATCGCCTCGTGTCCGCCGTGTCGCGCCGACGCAAACGCCGCAATCGTGTGCGCCCCGAGCGCGTGCACGCCGAGATGCGAGTGGTGCGCGCGGTGCGGGTTCGCGACGACGAGACGCACGCCCGCGTCGCGCGCGGCGGCGCGCGCCGCGACGAGCGACGCAAACGCGCGATGAGGCCCGCCTTGTGGGTTGACGACGATCAACACGTGTTCGTCGTTGTCGTCGTTTCCGTTTTCGTATTCGACGTCGACGTCGACGTCTCCGTAAAACACGCCGTGGCCGCGATCTGGAATGGCGTACAAACTGTCGTCGACACCGAGATCGGACGGAACGTCGATGTCGAGTTCGCACTTCATGGAGCGCAACTTGCCGAGCGTCGTCTCGAGCGGGACGCGGTGCAGGAACGGGCACTCGACCGCCTCGACGTGCACAAACACGTGGAAGTCGTCGTCAATTCCGCCGCGCGAACACACGGCGTGCATGGATTCGGGGTGCGTCTTGTCGACGAGCGTCGCGCGCGCGTTCGGGTCGACGCGCGCGGCCCACGCGAGGTCGTCGCGCGTGTGCAAGTGCATGTGGTGCGCGCGGTGCGACGCGCAGTGGCGCAGCGCGTTGACTGGAGCGAGCGTCGGCGCGAGCGCAAGCGCCAACGCGAGCACGACCAACATTGTTTTTGGTGAATGCACTTTGCGACACACGTACGTCGCGTTCAAAACCGCTGCGATCGTTTGTACGCCTCCTCGGCTTCGCGTTGCGTGCGCACGACTTCGGCGAGAACACTTTTACCGACACTCGCAGCCCAGCCGAGATCGAGACCCTCGCGCGAAAGTGGGTCGAACTTCTTGATCCATGCGCTTTGCTCATCTCGCCCGCGCTGTTGCGCGCGCCAGCGCACGAAATCGTACAGAATCGTGACGACCATCATCGCAAACGCAATCGCCACCCAGAATATAGAAGATAAAAGGATGTCGACGACGATGCCGCCGGTCATGACGAATTCGAGTGGTTCGATGCGTTGTGAGGGAAGCGCAAGTCACAACTCGGACGAGCGTTCGGGTTGCAGACACAACTCATCTCGTCTCGACAAAAAAATGACGACCGAGACTGGGCCCGAGCCCGAGCCCGAGGAGTGGGACGTCGACCACCACGTACGCGAGACGTGGGTCTCTGAACTGGCGCAAGTTGCGCCAGTCACCGGCTTGTGCAATTTCGCCAACCACGTTCCGCCGAAGCAGATGCACGACGTCGCCCTCGTGAGCGGGCTCATCTTGCGCGCGTACCAAAAGGTCACCAGGACCTTCAACGCCGAGGCGTGGAACGACAGCGGGTGTCCGATCGGGCAGACCCTCGACCTCGTCGTGCCGTGGTCGCTCGGTTCGACGACGTGGCGAAAGGACATCAACGCCTTCCTCGACCTCATGGTGCGGTACTTGCGCCTCGACGAAGATCCGTGCGACGCGACGGATGATGTTGTCTTGTACGGCGACGCGTCCACCCATCTGTTGCGCGCATTTCACACCCAGTACAACGGAACGGAGGTGTTCGTTTTGTTCGTGTCGTGCTCACTCAGCGAGTGGATGCGTGCGTACCCGCTCAGCATCGAGCGCGTGGCGTTCGAGCGCGGCGAGTTTGGACGCGGAACGTTCGTGTCATACGGCGCGCGCATGAACGAGTACGCACGCGGGGTGTCGCGCATCGACCACACGTGGCTCGGACCCGAGACGCGCGGCGTCCTTCTGCGCAGAGTGGAGGAGTACAGCGACCGCGGCGTGACGTTTCTGCCGATTGTCGACGTGCAACCTCCACACAAATTCTGGCGCCCAGGTGCGACGAGCTCGGTCGTGTTTCGCTTTGCGAACTCCGATTACGACCACGCGGACGAGTACACCGACTCCCAGACGCGTCGTGCAAAGAAGCACAAGAACAAGTACAATGACGAGAGCGACGACGACGACGAGGTGGACGACGACAACAAGAGCGACGACGAAGAGGACAAGAGCAAAAAGAGCAAGAGCACGAGCGACGACGACGCGGTTCGCGCAAGGACTCGCGCGTTGGAGGACACGGCGACCGCTCTCAACGAGGCGTACGATTCGCTCAAGGAATCGGTGTCTGCAATGTCGGCGACCGGACTCGGTCTCGTCGGGCTGTCCGAATCCCTCGGCAAAACGACCACGGCGCTCTCGAAGGCCTTTGACACCGCCAAAGCCGCCGGCGTCAAAGTCACCAAGGGGATGGAGGGGCACGACGACGGCGACAATCAAGCGTAGCGTGTGGTGCGGCGTGGTGTGGAGTGGATGTGTGGCTGGTTTCAATCTCCCGTCGCCATCCGAAACACGCGATCCCGAATCGCTCCGTCTCCATCTCCGCCAGCCATTGCGCCGAACATATCCCGCCACGACGGCAAACCTGAGACTGCTGCGAGCAATCCTAGTTGGGCGCTCATGCGCCCGTACCATCTCCACACGCGCACATTCCGTCCGACGTCCCCCGTCGCCAAACGAAATTTGTCCGGAAAGAATTCCACGTCTCGAATAGGAGAACTGTTCTCAATGATGGACAAGAGCTCTCCGCTCTCGAGATCCCACACTCGCGCAGTCCAATCGTTCGATGCTGTCGCAACGAGGTGCGAGTCATGCGAAATCGCAACACACGTAACAGCGGAACTGTGTCCGCGGAGAACGTGTTTCGTCTTGTACTCTTCTTGCGTCGACCAAATTCTTGCCGTATTGTCGCTCGATCCAGTCACGACCCAACGCCCGTCGCGCGAAACCTTCACGCGCAACACGTCGTTGTTGTGGTCCATAAATCTGTGGACCGACCGTTCTTGTTCAAGGTCGTACACGTCCACACCTCCATCCTCACATGCCACGAACAAGGTCTTGACGTCGGGTGAAAACGCAACGTCGCGGACTTTGCTCCCAACATGCACCACGTCGTGGAACAAAACATTGGACTCGCTTGGAACCCAAATTCGAACAGAATCGCCTTGAATGAATGCCACGACGCTTCCAGCCGGAGAGATCCGAACATCATTCCAATCATGGAAGAAGTGATAAAACTGTTTTTGAAGTACGACAACCCCGGCAGGGTTCGTTCCCCAAATCTCAAGACGCCCTCGATCGGTCATGACGGCGTACTGCTGCGTGTCGTACGTTGCAGAGAGCGAATCGGCATGGGTGTTTTGTACCCCGAATGCCCTGCTCGCGTCAATCTCGCCAGAGTCGGCATTCAACATGATCGCGTATCGATCGCCTGACCCCACGACCACGTTTGAACCGTCGGCCGTGACAACGAATCCAAAATAAAGCCCTACGTGTCTCGACCACACGGGGTGCTTGATCAACGCAAAGCCAGGAGCAGCGCTCGTCATTTCTCTTTTTTTTAGAATCGTTACGTCGTGTGAACATAGACGGGCAAGCGAGCTACACGGGCGACATTCCAGCGAGCCGGCGCCGCTCGGCGTCGATCTTTGCGCGTCTCCTCCGCCACGCAATCACCGTGTACGCGCGGTGGATCAGCACGACGTACACCACGTCCGAGATCGGAATCGTCAGAACGAGAAGCGAGTCGGTGAACACCTCCGACATCACCTCGGGAGAGCGGTTCGATTCGGGAGGAGGGCAAATCGAGAACGTCCCGGGGCCGCTCCCGCAATACAGCGTGTCGTCGCTCGCCGACACCACCGAGTTCGGCGGGACGGTCGCGTCGGGACAGTAGTCGTTCCACGGGTCGGTGTACCCGTAGTGCTTGCGCCACGCCGCGAGGCAGAACCCGCACGGCCCCATCCCGACGAGCTGGCCGTCGATCGCGCGCACGCCCGGGCCGGGGGCCGAGTTGCTCGCAAAGTACAGCGACGAGTTGAAACACGGGAAGTACCCGTCGCGCAAGCACAACGCCGGGTTCGGGTACCCCTCCGACCAGTTCCCAGCGAGCTGGTCGCACCCCGAGCACGGTTGAGCGTTTGGGTTGGGACAGGTCGAGTTCGGAAGAAGCGGGTACCCCAAGATCTTCAGGCCGTTCGAGCTCGCGTACCGCCCCGCTGGCGTCGACGTGTCGTAGACGCAAATGGTCGCTTGCGCCTGCTCGAACGTGCGCGACGCGTCAAAGAAGCCGGTCGGGTTGTAGCACACCGACGAGTCTTTTTGGACGTTCGACGCCGACGACTGGAGCATCGGCGAGCGGACGTTTCCAAAGTTGAACGGCCACGCCACTTGGTTCGACTCGTTGAACCACAACGCCGTTTGAAGCACGCCGGCGATGTACACGAGCGTGCACACCACGGCGAGGAGCGTGACGAACGTCATGGGGTCTCGGTCGCGCCTCTTTGTCCTCG
Organism: uncultured Salinisphaerales bacterium; assembly: GCA_964581385.1. GTDB lineage: Bacteria > Pseudomonadota > Gammaproteobacteria > Nevskiales > Nevskiaceae > CAZOOK01. Next base: position 4,998 of record CAZOOK010000030.1, on the reverse strand, counting down.
CGCGCGAGCGGCAGCACGCGCCGACGCACGGCGCCGAGAGTTCGAGCCGAAAGTCGGTGGGCGTGCGCGCGTCGCTCCAGAACCACACCGCGTACGGCGTGAGCGCCAAGAACACTGCAACGACGAGCGTCACCTCAAAGTAGTGCACGAGCAACTTGTACTTGACGCCGGGGACGTACGCGGCGAGGAGGTACAGCGCGCACGAGAACCACACGACGGTCGCAAACGTGAGCTCGCCCATTTGTCGATGTTCGCTTTTTGGTTTGCGCCGCGCACCAGAACGTACGGTGCGTGGCCGCCCACATCGCAACTCATTCACAAGGCGAACAGTTTGAGCGTGACGAATGATCGTCACGCTCGCGGCGCGCAAGCGTGAGCCCGGGCTCCGTCCGTGGGCCGACCCTGACGCTCTCATGAAGCGCGTGAGCGAGACGGCGATGCGCGCGGCGCGCAGTGTGACGACCACGTCACACCGGACACGCGTGATGCGCGCGTCAATCGGTGTGCTTGCGTCGCTCGTCTACGGCGAGCACAAGAGTGACCGTGCTGTTCTCGTTCGCAACGAGTGGGCTGCGACCGACGTCGCGCAGATGCTCGTGTTGAACTGGATGGAGCGCACGATTTACACGTGGGCAGCGGCGCTCGTGGTCGCGCTGGTCTCGTGCGTTTGGGACGCGCGCGTGCTCGTGTGCGCGACGGACGTCGAACGCGCCGCGCGTTTCATGGAGGTTGTGCGCACAGGGTTTGACACCGGCACGTGCCCGATTCGCGCCGACACGCTGCGCATCGACGTGACGATCGGAGAACACGACAAGCGCGCGGTGTTCTGCCGGTCGCTCGACGCGCCTGGGTGTGTGGCGGCAGTGGACCTCGTTGTTTGGTTGGGCGCGTCGGGAGTCGACGACGACGTGGCGCGGCGCGATCTGGCCGCGTTTGCGACGATCGCGCGCGGCCTCGGCCTCGACACACGACGCGAGCGAGCACGACCTGTTCTCGCCGACGAACGCAGTCGCAGTCGCAGACGTAGTCGGTCGTCCGACGCTGCGCACAGAGCGCGAACGAGAATGCGATCGAGGTCGAGGTAATCGCATGTCGCGCGTCTATGTCCGCGACGCACACGCGAGCCGAAAAGAAATGAGCACGCCAACTACGCGCGATGAGGCGTTGGCTTTGACATCTCGCGAGGTAGAGAGGTTGAAGTTGGATGATATCAACAAGGTGCTCCGTCTTTTCGGAATCACCGACGACAACATTGAAGCTGTGGCATCGGCGGACCCGTACAACATCGAAGGTACCGGTAAAACCAAAAAGATCAAGTACACCCTTCCAGACAGGAAGAGGTTGTTCCTGAAGATTCAAGAATTGGAGCTTGCGGAACGTGAACGCAACGCCAATCAAGAACCGCCCCCGTCCGTGGAATCGGAAAAAGGCGACACGGCGGAGGAGAGCGATGAGCAGGAGTCCTTGCCTGGCGAGCCGCCTGACGAGCCGCCCGTGGTTGTGCCGTCCGGCAAGCTTCCTGTTCTTCCGCCCGCGCCGGTGGGTGAGGGTGGGCCCAAGCCCAAGCCCGAGCCTCCTCCCGCTGAGCCCGAGCCCGAGCCCTTGCGTCGCCGGGCGAGCCCCGTGCAACGGCCGATCTCGTACAGTCGCGCGGATGTCGTCGCGCGTTTGGTCGAATCGAAGGTCCTAGTCGTTGGCGTTTCGAGCGCGGACGCGGGCGCGGGCGCGTTTGACCCCGTCGTCGACACGTACCTCGTTTGCGCTCTTCTGAACGCAGCGAGCATCGACAAGGACTACGGCAAAATCTCCATGTTCGTTCCAGACAAGGAAGAGAAAGAGGACATTCCTGCTGAAGACGTGTGGCGCGCGGTCTGGTCGTTTCTCACGGTTTCTCTCGGCAGCACGGAGTTGTCTGCTGAACAGACCGCGGCGCTGACCGAGGCGTTCCGAGGTCAGCTTTTCGAAGCACAGAAGAACGCCATTGCCCAATCCTTTGGCTGCGCAATCAGCATACAGGGCGCCAGTACGGTGATTACGTTCTCTCCTCGAGCCGTGGCCGACGCCGAATTGCAAATGATGCCGGTCAAAGAACACGAAGACATCGTTCGAGCGTTGCGCGAGGCGCTCGACAACGTGGGGCGGGAGGCCGCGAAATACACGCAAGAAAATGCCGATACGTTGCTCAAGCTCAACGAACTCAGCGCCAGGCTCCGCGACACGGGAGTCAAGTTCAAGGCCGACATTCAACGGTCTCTGGCTCTTGGCGAAGAGCCGAAGATTGTCCCGGCGAATTTGGAAAATCTCGAGGCGATCACTGCGGCGTTTATGGCGGCGTTGGACGCGATCACGCGGCTTACGATTGCGAAGAAAAAGGCAGACGAGGCGCAAAAAGAGACTGTTGCTGTTTTGGAGAACGTACTGCAACGGTCCGGTTACGCGACCACCGAACTTCTCTTCGAAGATCTGGAGCGTTTGCGCGACCGTGCCGCAAAGCACGACACGGCGGACGCGAATCTCAAGATTCAAAAGGAGGCAAACCGCAAGCTCTCCGAAGCGAACAAGGTTCTCAATGAGGAGATTTTGCGTTTGCGGGCGGCGGCAGAGAGCGGTCTCGACAGCGCCGCCAAGGCGGCCGTCGACTCCATTCAGCGCCAACTCGACGATGCCAAACGGCAGCTCGACGACGTGCAAGCAGCTAACGCCAAGTCGATGGACGCTCTTCGCGCCGAGCTTGCCGATGCAAAGGACGCGCTCGCCGGTGCCGCAAGCAGCGCCACGAGCACCATTGTCGCTCTGCAAAAAGAAAACGCTGATCTCAAGGCGGACGTCGCGCGGCTCACGCGCGAGCTCGCCGATGCGAATGCGCGCGCTGCGGCCGCGGCCGCGGCTGCGACCACCTCGTCGTCGAGTGCGAGTGCGGCCGCGAGCGGAGCGCCCAGAAGCAGGTTCGACGCGCTCATCGCGGAGCACAACGCGACCATCACCAGGCTGCGAGCGCAAGTGCGCGCGCGCTCGGCCGTCGCGGCGGTCTGAGATTTGGAGTGGAGCGAGAGCGAGAGCGAGAGCGAGCGAGAGCGAGCGAGAGCGAGTGTAACGACACACTTCATCGACCATGTCTGTGTTTGCGCGCGTGCTCGACGCGGTGACGGGCGCGCTCACCGCTGCTCCGTCTGCTGGCGTCAGTGAGAGTGCGAGCACGAGCGCGAGCGAGCGTCAAAAACTCGTCGACATCAACACGCTCGTGCGTCGCGTTCTGGCCGGTCGCGCCGCCGACGGCGACCAGATCGACTACGACAAGGGAGTGTGCGCGTTTGATCTCGTTCCCCCGCCGCAGACGATCTCGCTCGCCGACCTGCACCGCGTCGTGCGCGCTGTGAGGACAGCGCGCGGCGAGGGCGTCGTCTTTTACAACGACGGCTCGACGTTTGTGCTTCACGCGTTTGCGCGCCGCGACGTCGACGGTCTTTTGGCCGTGTCTCAGAGCGAGAACTTCAACGTCAGGACGCGAAATGAACGCATTCCGTTCGACGCGAGCGACGCCGACGGGTTCGGACTCGAAGGCGACGAGCGCGCGCGCGTGCAGTCGATCATCAAGCACTGCCGCCGCAACTTTCCAGTGTACTGGCGGCGCGTGCGCGTCTCGCGCGACGCCGGGCGCGCGCGCGTCGTGACGGTGACGTGTCCCGTCAATGTCGGCGCGCGCCTCACCGAGGAGGACTTTGGTCTTCTCGCGCCGACGTTCCGCGGCGTGACGGCCGAGTTCACCACCGGGCTCGCGTCGAGCTTGCACGTGACGGCCGACGACATCGGGCTCAAGATGAGCGCGAAAGAGTACGCGCGGACGCACCTGCTCGCGATCGTGATCAGCATCGCGCTCGACGACGCGCCTCCGCGCGGAGAGCAAATCGACGACGAGAGCTCGGCTCCTCCGAAACGCGCTCGGTTTACCTAATTAGATCGCGGTCACAAAGACGTGCGCGGCGAGCGCGCACGCGAGCACGCCAAAGACGAACTTTGCAAACGCAAACACGCCTGTGCATCTCCCCATCCACGCGAGGAACGCTGTGTGCACGACTGGGAGCGTGACGGTGATTCTAGTTCCGAGGATGGTGGTGTTTTCGAACGCTGCGTCGGCTCCGAACGGCGCGACGGCGGCGCGAACGGCGTCGACGAGGCGCGAGTCGACGAGCGCCCTCGACGAGACGACGTACGCGCGGTACTGTCCGTCGCGCGAGACGTCGAACGAACTCTCCTCGTCGATGCTCGCCTTGACGCCGGCGATGCTCGCGATGGCCGCGCGCACGCCTTCGCGGTTGGCGAGGTTGCGCTCCTCGAGCACCCACGACGCGCACGCGCGCGGGTACGCCGCGCGGCGACGAGCGTGGTCGTGCAGAGCAGTAGACGGAGCAGGAGACGGCGAGCGCGTCGCCGCGCGCATCGTCGCGTGCGTGCGATCGTGTGTGCGTATCTCCACCCTCGACTTTTTTTTGTTCTCTCACACACGCGCACACACACGTGCACGTGCACACCACCAAATTTGAATTTGAATTTGAAATTTGAATTTGAATTTGAATTTGAATTTGGCGCCAAAAATGTTGCGAGTGAACGCACACCAACCAAATGTGCTACCAGGCGATGCATGGTTTGCGTACGCCCAGACCTGTGGCTGGCGACCAATTGTGTCGCGTGACTTCCGGACCAGGGTGGACTGAGACCGCCCAGCCACAGGTCTGGGCGTACGCAAACCATGCATCGCCTGGTCACTCTTTTCGTAGGCGTGCCGGCACACTAATTGCTCTAATTATTATGTTTGCATTTACAATTAAGCAAATTTAAGACAATTAGTAAAACGCACACCTACCAAAAATGGTACCAGGTGATGCATGGTTTGCGTACGCCCAGACCTGGCGCTGGGCGGTCTCAGTCCACCCTGGTCCGGAAGTCACGCGACACAATTCGTCGCCAGCGCCAGGTCTGGGCGTACGCAAACCATGCATC
>CAZOOK010000029.1:19798-71959 GCA_964581385.1 uncultured Salinisphaerales bacterium | reverse complement strand
TTCAGCCGATCGCGATGGAAGAGCAGGTGCGCTTTGCCATCCGCGAAGGCGGCCGTACCGTCGGCGCAGGCGTCGTCACAAAAATATTGGCGTAACGGTTAGTAATACGGCTGATTTTCCAGCGCGGTTCGCCGCGCATATCAGCTGTGCTTCGCGCGCATAAATAAAGTGCGCGCGGGGCTTGTCTTTCTCGAAAGTACACGGCTATAATTCGCCCCCTTTCGTTTTACCCCCTGAAGCGCCTTCGAGCTTTTCAGGGCCGTTCTTTAAGACCCGAGTGAGAGCATGGCCGCGACCAGCCAATCGATCCGTATCCGGCTCAAGGCGTTCGACCACCGTCTGATTGACAAATCAGCGAGGGAGATCGTTGAGACCGCGAAGCGCACGGGCGCCGTCGTCCGCGGGCCCATCCCGCTGCCGACCCGCAAGGAACGTTTCACCGTTCTTACTTCTCCACATGCCGATAAAGATGCGCGCGATCAGTACGAAATTCGCACGCACAAAAGGCTCATGCAGATCATCGACCCAACCGAAAAGACCGTGGACGCGCTGTCCAAGCTCGATCTTCCGGCGGGCGTCGAAGTTCAGATCCGCGTCAATTGATCCCGGAGCACAGGACCATGACGATCGGAATTGTGGGGCGCAAGGTGGGCATGACTCGCGTATTCACGGAAGGGGGGGAATCCATTCCCGTTACCGTGATCGAGTGCTCGCCTAATCGCATTACTCAGGTCAAGACCGTGGCAACCGATGGCTATCGCGCCGTGCAGGTTACTGCGGGTGAGAAGAAATCCAGCCGAGTCGATAAATCGACTACCGGCGTATTCAAGAAAGCAGGCGTTGCCGCTGGTCGCGGACTCTGGGAGTTCCGACTTGCCGATGGTGAGGGTGCGGATCTCGCGCCGGGCGGCGAAATGAAGGTTGACCAGTTCACTGCCATTAAGGCGGTTGATGTCACCGGCACCAGCCTCGGCAAGGGCTTCGCCGGCGTACAGAAGCGCTGGAACTTCGGCGGCGGTCGCGCTTCACACGGTAATTCGCTGTCACACCGCGTGCCGGGCTCTATCGGTCAGCGCCAAAGTCCGGGCAAGGTGTGGAAGGGCAAGAAAATGTCGGGCCACATGGGCAGCGAGCGCATCACTGCGCTGAATCTCGATGTGGTTAAGGTCGATTCCGAGCGCAATCTGCTTTTGGTCAAGGGCGCGGTTCCTGGCCATACCGGCGCCGACGTTGTCGTCAAGCCGACCGTCAAATAATGAGTGCTGTCATGGAACTCCCACTTCACCAAAGCAATAGCAAACTCAACGTCGCTGACGTTGTATTCGGCGCGCCTTATAACGAGGCACTGATCCACCAGATCGTTACTGCGTATCTTGCTGGCGGTCGCGCGGGTACGGCGAAGCAGAAGACAAAAGCTGAGGTTTCCGGCGGCGGCAAGAAGCCGTGGAAGCAGAAAGGTACGGGTCGTGCGCGTGCTGGCTCGATTCGCAGTCCGTTGTGGCGCGGCGGCGGCAAGACTCACGCCGCGGTTCCCCGTGATCACAGCCAGAAGGTCAATAAGAAAATGTATCGCGGTGCGATCCGCTCCATCGTGTCGGAATTGAATCGCCGCGGTGATCTATTGGTTACCGAAGATTTTTTGGTATCCAGTGCGAAAACGAAGGGCCTGCTCGAGAAGCTCGAGAAGATTGGAGCCCGCGACATTCTTATCGTGACGGATGTTGTCGAGCCGAACCTCTATCTGTCGGCGCGCAATCTGCACACCGTTGATGTCGTTGATGTCGAGGCACTGAATCCAGTCTCGCTGCTGTCGTTCAAGAAAGTTCTGCTTACCGCGCCTGCGGTGAAGCGGTTGGAGAGCTGGCTGTCATGAGCAAGATCAGCATTTCGGGCGAGCGCCTGCATAGCGTAATCCTCGCACCGGTGGTTTCCGAAAAGAGCACCCGTGTTGCCGAGAAGGGCAATCAGGCCGTCTTCAAGGTTCAGCGCGATGCGCGCAAGCCGGAAATCAAGGCTGCGGTCGAGAAGATGTTCAACGTCGAGGTCGAGGCTGTGCGCACGCTCAACGTCAAGGGCAAGACAAAGCGCTTCGGGCGCTTTGAAGGTGTTCGCTCCGACTGGAAGAAAGCTTACGTCACGCTCGCGGAAGGCCAGGAAATCGATTTCCTCGGCGGCGCGAACGGCTAAGGGGATAGGTCATGCCATTGGTTCCGATGAAACCGACCTCGCCGGGGCGACGCCATGTAGTTGCCGTCACCACGCCGGGCCTGCACAAGGGCGCTCCGTACGGGCCGCTGGTCGAAGTGCAGAAGTCGAGTGGTGGCCGCAACAATCACGGCCATATCACTACGCGCCATAAAGGCGGTGGTCACAAGCAGCACTATCGCGTCATTGATTTCAAGCGCGACAAGGATTCGATTCCGGGTAAGGTCGAGCGTGTTGAGTACGATCCCAACCGCAGTGCGCACATTGCGCTGGTTCTATACAAGGACGGCGAGCGCCGTTACATCATCGCGCCGCGCGGCATTGCCGAAGGTGATCTGATCCAGGCCGGTGCTGATGCACCGATCAAGCCGGGCTGCGCGCTCCCGCTGCGTAACATTCCGATCGGTTCGACGATTCATTGCATTGAATTGCGTGCCGGCAAAGGGGCGCAGCTTGCACGCTCGGCAGGTGCTGGCGTCCAGCTCGTCGCACGCGAAGGTGATTACGCAACGATTCGTCTGCGTTCCGGCGAAATGCGCAAGGTGCATGTCGAATGCCGCGGAACGATCGGTGAAGTCAGCAACACCGAGAACAATCTTCGCCACTACGGCAAGGCCGGTGCTAAGCGCTGGAGAGGCATCCGTCCGACCGTCCGGGGTGTCGTGATGAATCCGGTCGATCATCCGCACGGTGGTGGTGAAGGTAAGTCGGGGCAGGGTAATCCGCACCCGGTGTCGCCATGGGGTCAGAAGGCCAAGGGTCTCAAGACCCGCAAGAACAAGCGCACGGAGAAGTTCATCGTGCGCAGTCGTCACAAGAAGTAAGGTTGAGACAGGACTAGCGCCATGCCGCGTTCCGTTAAGAAGGGCCCGTTTGTCGATCATCACCTTGCGAAGAAGGTGTCTGATGCGCAGGCGAGCCGCGTAAAGAAGCCGATCAAGACCTGGTCGCGACGTTCGATGGTGACTCCCGAAATGGTCGGTCTGACCATCCAGGTGCACAACGGCCGTCAGCATATGCCGGTGTTCGTGACTGAAAACATGGTCAGTCACAAGCTCGGTGAGTTTGCTCCGACCCGCACGTTCAAGGGTCATGGCGGCGACAAGAAGACCGCGGCCTAGGGGACGAGCCATGCAAACGCAAGCCGTATTGAAATTCGTTCGATTGTCGCCGCAGAAGGCGCGACTGCTCGCCGATCAGGTGCGCGGTCAGAAAGTCGATGAAGCTTTGAACATTTTGAAATTTTCACGGCAGCGTGCCGCCGGCATCATCCGCAAGGTGCTGGAATCGGCGATCGCCAATGCCGAGAATAACAATGGCGCTGATATCGACGAGCTGAAGATTTCTGAAATCTTCGTGGACGAAGGTCCGACGATGAAGCGTATCCGTCCGCGTGCCAAGGGCCGCGCAGACCGTATTATCAAGCGCACGAGCCATATTACCGTGCGCGTGGCCGACCAATAACCGGGGCGTCAGCAATGGGTCATAAGGTTAATCCCAACGGTTTCCGTCTCGGTGTCACCACGCACTGGACTTCGAACTGGTATGCAGAGCGTTCCGCCTACGGCGAAACGTTGAACAAGGACATTGCGGTCCGCAGTTTCCTGCGCAAGAAGTTGTCGCAGGCGTCGGTGTCGCGGATTCAGATTGACCGTCCGGCGAAGAGCGCGCGTGTAACGATTCATACGGCGCGCCCCGGTATCGTCATCGGCAAGAAAGGTGAGGACATCGAAAAACTGCGCATCGAAGTCGCGCAAAAGATGGGCCTCAAGCCGGATTCCGTACATATTTCCGTCGAAGAAATCCGCAAACCGGAAATTGACGCGCACTTAATTGCCGAAAGCGTCGCGCAGCAGCTTGAGCGCCGCATCATGTTCCGTCGCGCGATGAAGCGTGCGGTGCAAAATGCGATGCGCCAGGGTGCGCAAGGCATCAAGATCCAGGTCGGCGGTCGCCTGAACGGTGCTGAAATCGCGCGTACTGAATGGTATCGCGAGGGGCGTGTGCCACTGCATACCTTGCGCGCGTTTGTCGATTACGCGACGGCTGAAGCGAAAACCACCTATGGCGTTATCGGCGTCAAGGTGTGGGTGTTCAACGGTGAAGTCTTTGAAGTCGAGCGCAAATCCGAACGCAATGAGCGTAAGGATGAAGCGGGCGCCGAAGCCACCGCATAAGGTTAAGAAGAGCTTAGGAGTGATGCTGCCATGATGCAGCCCAAGCGCACCAAATATCGAAAGCAGCAGAAGGGCCGCAATCGCGGGCTCGCGCAGAATGGCAACAAGGTCAGCTTCGGCGAATGGGGCCTGAAGTCGACCGAGCGTGGCCACGTGACTGCGCGCCAGATTGAAGCCGCCCGCCGTTGTATCACGCGCTATGTGAAGCGCGGTGGCAAGCTCTGGATTCGTATTTTTCCAGACGTGCCGGTGACGAAGAAGCCGCTGGAAGTCCGCATGGGTTCCGGCAAGGGCAATGTCGAATATTGGGTGGCCAAAATTCAGCCGGGCAAAATGCTGTATGAGATGGAGGGCGTCGACGAAGCGACTGCGCGCGAGGCATTCGAGCTCGCTGCTGCCAAGCTCCCGGTGAAGACGACCTTTGTAAAGCGGACGATCCTGTGATGAAAACCGCCGAATTCGTGAAGAGCGTGCGCGGCATGAGCGCAGCGCAACTGAAAGAAGAATTGGCCGCCCTGCGCCGTGAGCAGTTTAATCTGCGCATGCAGCAGGCGATGGGGCAGCAGGCGAAATCGCACCTCGTCAGCGAAGCGCGCAAGAAGATTGCGCGCATCAAGACGCTCATGAATCAACAGGCGAAAGCGTCATGACCGAACAGGCAGCCCAAACCAAGAGCCAGCGCCGTATCGTCGGGCGTGTGGTCAGCAACAAAGCCGACAAGACCATCACCGTTGCGGTCGAGCGTAGCGTCAAGCATCCGCTCTACAGCAAATATGTGCGCAAGACGACGAAGCTGCATGCGCACGATGAGAAGAATGAATGTCACGAAGGTGATCTCGTTGCGATCGTCGAAACGCGCCCACTGTCACGGAGCAAGCATTTTCGCTTGGTCGAAGTGCTGGAAAGCGCCAGTTCGCCAAGTGCGGGAGGCTGAGACGTGATTCAACAAGAATCCATGCTCGTCGCCGCCGACAACAGCGGCGCGAAGATTGTCCAGGTCATCCGCGTGGCTGGCAGCACTCACCGCCGTTACGCGAACATCGGTGACGTCATCAAAGTGACGGTCAAAGACGCGATCCCGCGCGGCAAGGTCAAGAAGGGCGAAGTCCACGACGCCGTCGTGGTTCGCACTAAGAAAGGCGTGCGCCGTCCGGATGGATCGCTAATCCGTTTCGACAGCAACGCCGCGGTGTTGCTGACTAACAAGATGGAGCCGATCGGTACCCGTATCTTTGGGCCGGTTACGCGCGAGTTGCGCGATCGCTTCATGCGCATTATTTCGCTGGCCCCGGAAGTTCTCTGAGCGGGGATGAGATCGTCATGAACAAGATTCGCAAAGCCGATGAGGTCGTGGTTCTAACCGGTCGCGACAAGGGCCGCCGCGGCAAGATTGCACGCGTGCTGGAGAATGGCAAGGTCATTGTGGAAGGCGCCAATCTGGTCAAGAAGCACCAGCGCGGCAATCCCAATACCGGTGTTGCCGGCGGCATCATCGAAAAGGAAATGCCGATCGATGTGTCGAACGTCGCGCTGTGGAATCCGGCAAAAAATAAGGGTGAAGGCGGCCCGGATCGTGTCGGCTTCAAGTTTCTCGGCGAAGGCGAAGCCCGCCGCAAGGTGCGTTATTTCAAGTCCACCGATGAAGTAGTGGACGCGTAAGCAGGATCAAGGGCCATGGCTGCTAATCTGCAAACCTATTACCGCGAAACCGTCGCGCCCCAGCTCAAGACAAAGCTGAGCTGCAATGCGATGGCGGTGCCGCGCATCGCCAAGATCACGCTCAACATGGGCGTGGGTGAAGCGACGACTGATCGAAAGGTCATCGAGCATGCGGTGTCCGACATGACGGCGATTGCCGGTCAGAAGCCGATCGTCACGCGCTCTTCGAAGGCGATTGCGGGCTTCAAGATCCGCGAGAATTATCCGGTCGGCGTCAAGGTTACATTGCGCCGCGAGCGCATGTATGAATTTCTTGAGCGCCTGATTTCGATCGCGCTGCCTCGTATTCGCGACTTCCGCGGCCTCAATCTGCGTGGTTTCGATGGTCAGGGCAATTACAACTTCGGGATCAATGAACAGATCATTTTTCCTGAAATCGATTACGACAAGATCGATATGTTGCGCGGCATGAACATCACGATCACCACCACGGCGAAGACGGACGAAGAAGGGCGCGCATTGCTCGAAGCGTTCAGCTTCCCGTTCCGCAAGTAAGGCGAGGCAGGTATGGCCAAGACGAATATGGTCGAGCGCGAGAAGAAGCGTATCGCGCTGGTAAAAAAATACGCCAAGAGGCGCGCTGCGCTTAAGGCGATCATCGAGAATACGAGCAGTAGCTACGATGAGCGTGCCGATGCGGTAAATAAGCTGCAAAAGCTGCCGCGGGATTCGAGCGCGGCACGTGTACGCAATCGCTGCAAGATTACCGGCCGGTCGCGTGGCGTGTACCGTAAGTTCGGTCTGTCGCGCGTCAAGTTGCGTGAGACCGCGATGCGCGGCGAAATTCCCGGCCTGAAGAAAGCCAGCTGGTAATTGGAAACTGATTTATGAGCGTCAATGATCCGATCGGTGACTTCCTGACTCGCATTCGCAACGGTCAGTCCGCGCGCAAGAAATTCGTTACGGCCCCGTCGTCGAAGCAGAAGATAGCGATCGCCGCCGTGCTGAAAGACGAAGGCTATATCGCCGACTACAGTGTCGTCGATAACGACGGTAAGAAAGTAATCACCGTGGTTCTCAAGTACTTTGATGGCAAACCGGTCATCGAGCGGCTGGAGCGCATCAGCAAGCCGAGTCTGCGCTGGTACAAAGGCAAAGATAAATTGCCCAAAGTTCTCGGCGGTCTCGGGGTGGCGATCGTTTCCACTTCCCAAGGGGTCGTCAGCGACCGCGCTGCGCGCGCGGCCGGCCAGGGCGGCGAAGTGATCTGCGTGGTGGCCTGACATGTCGAGAATCGCGAAGGCGCCGGTCAAGGTTCCGGCCGGAGTCGAAGTCAAGACCGACGGTGGCGTGTTGACCGTCAAGAGCGCCAAGGCGACGCTGACCAAGGCGATGCCCGTCGGCGTGGCGATCGAGGTCGCCAATGGCGTGGCCCAACTGTCCGCGGATTCGGTCAAGGCCAATGCCGCGATGGCGGGAACGTTCCGCGCGCTGCTGAACAATATGGTCAACGGCGTAGTCAAGCCGTACGAGCGCAAGTTGCAGCTGGTCGGCGTTGGATATCGCGCTCAGGTGCAGGGCAAGAAGCTCAATCTCTCGTTGGGATTTTCTCACCCGATCGAATACCCGGTGCCGGAAGGCGTCACGGTGGAAACGCCGAGCCAGACCGACATCATCGTCAAGGGCGCGGATCGTCATATGGTCGGTCAGGTCGCTGCGGATATCCGTTCGTACCGTCCACCCGAGCCTTACAAGGGCAAGGGTGTGCGTTATTCGGATGAGCGCGTGGTGATGAAAGAGGCGAAGAAGAAGTAAGCGTATTTTTGGCCCGCACGCCGACCTGCGAGCGGCGACGGTCCTGAAGAGTTATTACTGGAACAAGAGCTGGAACGATGAACGCGAAAAAGGAAACCCGTCTGCGGCGTGCGCGCCGTACACGCGCCAAAATCCGCGAGTTGGGCGTCTATCGCCTGGCCGTGCACCGTACACCGCAACACATCTACGCACAGATCATCGCCGCCGACGGCGGGAGTACTGTGGTTGCGGCGTCGACCGTGGAAAAAGCAGTAGCGGACGGACTCGGTAGCACCGGCAACGTTGAGGCGGCGAAGAAAGTCGGGCAGACGCTCGCTGAGCGTGCTAAAGCTGCCGGTGTCAACAAGGTTGCATTCGATCGTTCCGGATTTAAATATCACGGGCGTATCAAGGCGTTGGCGGATGCCGCGCGCGAAAGCGGTCTGGAGTTTTAAGAGATGGCTAATAACCCAGCGCAGTTCGACGACGTTCAAAGCGGCGGCGATTTCAAAGAGAAGCTTGTCGCGGTGAACCGCGTCTCCAAGACGGTCAAAGGAGGCAAGCAGTTTGCGTTCGCGGCCCTGACCGTAGTTGGTGACGGCGCTGGTCGCGTCGGCTTCGGTTATGGCAAAGCACGCGAAGTTCCGGTCGCAATCCAGAAGGCGATGGAACGGGCGCGCAAGAACATGATCGCGGTACCGCTGAAGGGCATGACCCTGCAGCACGAGATTTGGGGTACGCACGGTTCGACGAAGGTGTTTATGCGCCCAGCATCGGACGGTACCGGTGTCATCGCCGGTGGTGCGATGCGCGCGGTATTCGAGGTGGCCGGTGTGCAGAATGTGCTCGCCAAGTCATTCGGCTCGCGCAATGCGATTAACGTCGTGCGCGCCACCATGGATGCGCTGAAAGGTATGAACCTTCCGTCCGAAATTGCCGCCAAGCGTGGCAAGACGGTCGAAGAAATCCTCGGCGCCTAAGGGAGAGCGGTGATGTCTCAAGCCAAACAGCTCAAGCTCACGCTGGTCCGCAGCCCCTTCGGCCGTCTGAAGGCCCATCGGGATTGCGTGCGCGGCCTCGGCCTGCGCCGGGTCTATCAGACCGTCGAAGTGGCCGCTACGCCGGAGAATCTCGGCATGGTCCGCAAGATTGGTTTCATGCTGAAAGTGGAAGAAGCGTGAGGCGCGAGCTGTAAGGTCGCGCCTTCGGCGCTGTGAGGGAACCGGAGCCTTCCAGTTTTTTCTCACAGCGGATACAGCGGGCGACTTTACAGGGTGTGATCGCGGCCGACCCCACCCCTCACCAGCAAATTCGAGAGCGATGTCATGATGAAACTGAACACAATCAAGCCTGCTAAGGGTTCCAAGACGGTTCGCGTTCGTGTTGGCCGTGGTATCGGTTCCGGCATGGGCAAGACCGCTGGGCGCGGGCATAAGGGTCAGCGTGCGCGCAAGGGCGGTCGTGGCAAGATCGGCTTCGAGGGCGGCCAAATGCCGATCCAGCGTCGCCTGCCGAAGCGCGGGTTCAGTTCAGCGCTGGCCAAGCTAAGCGCCGAAGTGCGCCTCTCCGATTTGCAGAAGCTCAGCGAAATTGAGATCGATCTTGCGGTTCTCAAGAAGGCAGGCGTCATTCCGGCGCAAACCGAGCAGGCAAAGGTCATCAAGTCCGGTACGCTGACCCGCAAAGTTGTGCTGAAGGGCGTCAACGTGACCAAGGGCGCGCGCGAGCTGGTGCTCGCGGCCGGCGGCTCGATCGCAGAGTAGTCGCAATATTTCGATGGCGAATCTGCAGGCCAGCAATCGCGGCATGGTGCCGGATCTCTCCAAGCTCGGGGAGGTTCGTCGTCGGCTGCTGTTCCTGGTCGGTGCGCTCATCGTTTACCGCATCGGATCGTTCATTCCGGTTCCTGGTGTGGATCCCGCTAAGCTGACTCAGCTTTTCGATCAGCAGAAAGGCACGATCCTGGACATGTTCAACATGTTCTCGGGCGGCGCGTTGCATCGTCTATCGATCTTCGCACTGGGCGTGATGCCATATATCTCGGCGTCGATCATCGTGCAGCTGATGGCGACCGTGCTGCCGCAACTCAAGGAGTTGCGCAAGGAAGGCGATGCGGGCCGCCGCAAGCTGACCAAGTACACCCGTTACAGTACCCTGGCGTTGTCGATTTTCCAGTCGGCGGGTGCGGCGATCGCACTGAATAAACAGGGAATCGCGCTGGCGCCGGGCTTCGGATTCATTTTCACGTCAACCATATCGCTGGTGACCGGGACGATGTTTCTGATGTGGCTCGGCGAGCAGATCACCGAGCGTGGCATCGGCAACGGTATGTCGATGATTATTTTCACGGGTATTGTCGCCGGTATGCCGCGCGCGATCGGTGCGACCGCGCAGCTCGTCAGCGAGGGTTCGCTGAATGGATTTTTGCTGGTTCCGATCGCCGCGTTGGTCGTAGGGGTCACCGCATTCGTTGTATTCGTCGAGCGTGCGCAACGCCGCATTCCGATCCACCACGCCCGCCGCCAGCAGGGGCGCAAGCTATATGCTGCGCAGACGCAACATTTGCCGCTCAAGCTCAATATGTCCGGCGTCATCCCGCCGATTTTCGCCTCGAGCCTCATTCTGTTCCCGGCGTCGATCGTCCGTTTTTTTGGGGACGAGGGCAGCAGCGGTTTCATGCAACAGATCGTCAATGCGCTATCGCCCGGCCAGGCCTTGTATACCTTGTTGTACGCAGTGCTGATTATTTTCTTCTCGTTCTTCTACACCGCTCTCGTATTCGATTCCCGCGAGACTGCGGAAAACTTGAAAAAGTCCGGCGCGTTCGTCCCGGGCGTTCGGCCCGGCATCAAGACGGCCGAGTATATCGATCAGGTATTGACGCGGCTGACGGTTGCCGGCGCCCTATACGTTTCGATCGTATGTTTGCTGCCGGAAATCTTCATCAATTATTTCCATGTCCCGTTTTCGTTTGGCGGTACCTCGCTAATGATCACGGTGGTGGTTGTCATGGACTTCATGGCGCAGCTGCAGGCGCATGTGATGTCCCATCAATACGAGGGTTTGCTGAAGAAGGCGAACTTGAAGTCTCCCGGCGGCGCAGGCGCGGTGCGTTCCTGAGCGGACGCGCGCGGTTCGGTATCCGTCTATCGAGGTTGAAACATGAAAGTCCGAGCATCAGTCAAAAAGATCTGCCGCAACTGCAAGATCGTCCGTCGCAACAGAGTTGTACGCGTGATCTGCAGCGACGCTCGTCATAAGCAGCGTCAGGGTTGATGGGGCAGGCTATTTTCCTTATAATCCCGCTCTTTTCCGCGCGGGTTTGGAGTTAAGCGCATGGCACGTATAGCGGGCGTCAATGTCCCGGCCAACAAACACACGGTGATCGCTCTTCAGGCGATCTATGGCATTGGGCAGACTCGCGCCAGGAAGATTTGCGCGGCCGCCGGTATCAAGCCGGAAGTGGCGGTCAAGGCGCTCACCGAGGGTGAGCTCGATCAACTTCGCGCCGAAGTGGCGAAGTTCAGTGTCGAAGGTGACCTGCGCCGTGAAGTCTCTATGAGCATCAAGCGGCTCATGGATATGGGCTGCTACCGTGGTCAGCGCCATCGCCGCGGTCTGCCAGTTCGCGGTCAGCGTACACGCACCAATGCCCGCACCCGCAAGGGTCCGCGCAAAGCCATTCGCAAGACGTAATTAAAGTTTAGAAGACACCATGGCCAATCCAGCCGCAGCAGCTTCCGCCGCGAAGACACGCAAGCGCGTCAAAAAGAATGTTACCGACGCGATCGCCCATATTCAGGCATCGTTCAACAATACGTTTGTTTTGATCACTGATCGTCAGGGCAACGCGCTGGCGTGGGCGACAGCCGGAGCCTGCGGTTTCAAGGGCTCGCGCAAGAGCACGCCGTTCGCTGCGCAGGTTGCCGCCGAGCGTGCCGCCACTGCCGCCGCCGAGCATGGCGTAAAAACGGTCGAAGTGCGTGTGAAGGGGCCAGGCCCGGGTCGTGAGTCGGCAGTGCGTTCGTTGAATGCTTCCGGCCTCAAAGTCACGAACATCACCGACGTCACACCGATTCCGCACAACGGCTGCCGCCCGGCCAAGCGCCGTCGCGTTTAAGGAGATCGAACCATGGCACGTTATATTGGGCCGACCTGCAAGCTAGCCCGTCGCGCGGGTACCGACCTGATGCTGAAGGGACGCGGTCGCTCGCTCGAAACCAAGTGCAAGCTGGATACGCCGCCGGGACAGCATGGTGCGCGCAAGCCCCGCCTGTCCGACTATGCGTTGCAGCTTCGCGAAAAGCAGAAGCTGCGCCAGATATATGGCCTGCTCGAGCGTCAGTTTCACAATTATTATGTGAAGGCCTCGTCGGCAAAAGGTTCCACCGGTTTGAATCTGCTGCGCATGCTGGAGCAGCGCCTCGACAACGTCGTCTATCGCATGGGATTTGCTGCGACGCGTGCCGAGGCTCGTCAGCTCGTCAGCCATAAGTCGATTCTGGTCAACAGCAAGCCGGTCAACATCCCGTCGTACCAGATACAGGTAGGCGACACCGTCGAAATCCGCGAAAAGTCACGTTTGCAGGGCCGCATCGCGTCAGCGCTGTCAGTGGCCGCGCAGATTGGATTTCCGGATTGGGTCGATGTAGACGAGAAGGGATTCCGCGGCGTGTTCAAGTCACTGCCTGAGCGCGATCAAGTTCTCCCCGACATCAACGAGAACCTTGTCGTCGAGTTGTATTCCAAGTAATCCGTTTCTGTTTTCCCAAGAGGTTTGCCCATATGCAGGGTCTTGTATCTGATCTGCTCAAGCCGCGTTCCATCGAAGTCGAGAAGGTCGATGCCAACCGTGCCCGCGTCACGCTGGAACCGCTGGAACGCGGATTCGGCCATACGCTTGGAAACGCGTTGCGTCGCATCTTGCTGTCGTCGATTCCTGGCGCTGCGATTACCGAAGCACAGATCGAAGGCGTCGTGCATGAGTTCAGCGCGATCGAAGGCGTGCAGGAAGACGTGATCGACATTCTGCTGAACCTCAAGAATGTCGCGATCCGGATGAATGCGCGCGAGTCAGCGACGTTGAAGCTGCAAAAATCGGGCAACGGTGTCGTGACCGCCGCCGACATCCAGCTTGATCACGATGTTGAGATCGTCAATCCGAACTTGGTGCTCGCCCACCTCACCGGTGGCAAGTTGAGCATGACTTTGAAAGTCTCTCGTGGCCGTGGTTATCAGCCGGCGGCGACGCGTGCCATCGGCAATGACGACGAGGGCACCTCAATTGGTGTGCTGCGTCTCGATGCTTCTTACAGCCCGGTGAGCCGCGTCAGCTACAACGTCGAACGCGCACGCGTCGAGCAGCGCACCGACCTCGATAAGCTGATCCTGGATGTGGATACCAACGGTGGTATCGACGCCGCCGAGGCGGTTCGTGCGGCAGCTCGCATCATGCGCGACCAGCTCGCGGTGTTTGTCGATCTGGAAGCTGAAGAAGAGACCGTGGTTGGCAGCAGCCGCAAGGAACTGAACCCAATCCTGTTCCGCCTCATCGACGATCTGGAACTGGGCGTGCGTTCGACGAACTGTCTGAAGGCCGAGAATATCTATTACATCGGGGATCTCGTGCAGCGTACCGAGAACGAGTTGATGAAGACGCCCAATCTCGGCAAGAAGTCTCTCAACGAAATCAAGGAAGCCCTCAAGGCCCATGGGCTCGACCTCGGCATGAAGCTCGAAAACTGGTCGTCGCCGAAGGTAATGGCTTAAGCATCCCCGGAGTTTTCCAATGCGACACAAAGTTGCCGGCCGACGCCTCGGTCGTACCACCAGCCACCGCAAGGCGGCTATGCAGAACATGGCGATCTCGTTGTTCACGCATGAGCTGATCCGTACCACGGTGCCGAAAGCCAAGGAACTGCGGCGCGTCGCCGAGCCTCTGATCACGCGCGCGAAGGAAGACAGCGTCGCCAACCGCCGTATTGCGTTCAACCGTCTGCGTGATCGCGATGCAGTGCAGAAGCTGTTCAATGAGATCGGCCCGCGCTTCAAGACGCGTCCGGGTGGTTACATGCGAATCTTGCGCTGCGGTTTCCGTGCCGGTGACAATGCGCCGATGGCGTATGTCGAGTTGGTGGATCGCCTAGTTACATCCGCCGCCGTGACCGCTGAATAATAAATACCGTCGTGTAGAAATACGGGCGCTTCGGCGCCCGTTTTTGTTTGTGCTTGCCAGTATCCCCAGTATTCTCCCAGCATTCTCATTGTCCAGAAATAGATGGTGAGCTCACCGCGCAGGGACCGCGCTGGTATTTTTGCGCGCGGGCTTCTCTATGCAGAAGCTTATTGTTCGGCACAAAATGGTCCATGGAGACGTTAAAAGACGCACTTCGGGAATTTTCGTCCGGTCGCTTTTCTGAAGCGGAACAAATCTGCCGGAAGCTAATCAAGAGTTTTCCCGATAATCGCAATGCAGTAGAACTGCTTGTAGTGACTCTTACCAATCTGTCGCGCTTCGAGGAAGCGACGGCACTTGTTCGAGAGTTGATTTCTCGCGCGCCCGCCGCGGTTCAGTTCAAGGTGTATCTGGGTATTCTGCTTCTCCATCAAGAGCGATTGCACGATGCCCATCAGTGTTTATCTGAGGCAAAAAGAATTGCACCGAGCGACCCGGCCTGCCTTTTTAACTTGGGGTTGGTCTTATTCAAGCTTGAGCGCTACTCAGAGGCGGCAGATGCACTAAAAGCCGCGCGCCGCAATGCTCCAGGACTGCAGGTTGCGGCAATTTATGAAGCCCGGGCATTAATCGAACTGAGCTTTATTGAAGAGGCACAAACGGTCATAAAAAGCTTGGCGAACGTCCGCGGCTTAAAAGCTGAGGAGATAAACGAGTACGCACGTGCTTGTATCAGCCTGGCGCTTTTTCCGGAGGCGGAAGTGGCTCTCGTACAAGCCGCCGCAGAAACGCCGAGCAACGTTGCGATCAAGGTAAATCTTGCGCATGTTTTCGAGCGAACCAACCGTTCCGAGGCCGCCGCCGCTCTGCTTGACGATCTGGAGGCGCCGGGACCATTTGGCCGGGCACTCAAGGCGCGCGTCATCGCGCGTACAGGTCGAACAGACGAAGCCCTGGCTTTGCTGAGTCAACTGCGTGAGGAATTGCGCCCATTCAAATCCGGAACGGAGGATCTTTGCGCACAAATCGAATTCGATCGTGGGCGGATGCTTGACCAAACCGGCCGATATGCCGAGGCGTACAAAGCATTTCAGCTGGGCAATTCGATTGATCGCCAGACTTTTGAGCGAATCTGCCCAGGATGCGAGATCGAAGGCGGCCTGCCCTGGCTTGCTGAGTCGCAAGACCTCATCACGCTTTCCTCTGAGGGGTACTCTCGACAGGAAACGATGGACGCCGATCCCGTATTTCTGGTCGGATTCCCGCGATCTGGTACAACGCTCCTCGATCAAATCCTGAATGCGCATCCGCAGATCGACGTCCTTGAGGAAAAGCCGCTCGTCGAAAGCCTTATAAGAATCATCGGAACCATGCCACTTGGATATCCGCGGGCAATTGCTTCGCTGCGCGAGAAAGATATTGCTGGGCTGCGTTTTCACTATTGGCAAACGGTTGCCAAGTTTATAGATAGGAATCCCAATAACGCGTTTGTCGACAAGAATCCATTCAATCTTTGTCAGGCGCAGCTCTTGAGACGGTTGTTCCCGCAAGCCAAATGGATATTCGCCATGCGTCATCCGCTTGATTCGATTCTGAGTTGCTTCGTAAATCGATTTCGCTATACGAAATACTCACACGGCTTTTGGAACCTCGAAGAAATAAGCAGGATCTATCGGGATACAGTTGGATTGTGGCTGGCCCAGCGACCAGAACTGACTTTGCAATGCCACGACATTTATTACGAAAAGCTGGTCGCGGAACCCGAAGCACAGGCACGCGCCCTTATCGACTTTCTTGGCCTGCCGTGGGATTCCGAAGTGCTTCAGTATTATCGGCACGCGCGTGACCGCATTATCGGGACACCCAGCTACGATCAGGTAGTGAAGCCGATCTATGGTGATGCGATCGCGAGATGGCGGCATTACGAAGGTGAATTGAGTGCCGCCAAGGATATCGTGCGCCCCGTTGCCCAAGCGCTCGGTTATGCCTGTTGAATTGGAAGGTGGGTTTATTGCTTGGTGATTTGATTACATTGAAGTTTGGCGTAGGATAAATCCCGTGGCATCTAAAATGTTGGCCAAATTTTTGCCTATCAAAAATGCGTGCGGGCCACTCATCGTTTATAAAGGGAGAAAATCATGCAGCTTAATCTTCAGGGGCAGTTCCGAAGGGCGGTGAGGCTGTCTTTGCTCGCATCAGCGCTGGGGCCGAACGTAATTGCATCTGTATACGCACAAGACTCTGCGCCCCCGAACACATCGAATACCCCAACTGAGCTGAAGGGCGTCGTTGTCACCGGATCGCGCATCCGTCGCGTCGAAGCCGAAGGACCAACCCCGGTCGAGACAATTACCTCCCAGCAGATTACCAATGCAGGCTTTTCAACAATTCAGCAGTTGTTCGACAATCTTTCGCTCAATGTCGGCGGTTCGCTGGGGCAGAACAATACCTTTGGATTCACGCCAGGCGCGAGTGGTGTCGATTTGCGCGGCTTCGGCGTTGGCCGAACACTGATTTTGCTGGACGGCCGACGATTGCCGGTCTATCCAGTTGCCGATAGTGGAACTGACAATTTCGTTGATTTATCGAGTATTCCGACTGCGATCGTTGATCGCATTGAAATTTTGACGACCGGTGGTTCGGCCATCTATGGATCCGATGCGATCTCCGGTGTCATTAATATTATTACCAAGAAGAAGTACAAAGGACTCGCGGGTAGCGTGCGTGCAGGTGGAACGGAACATGGTGGTTATGGCAATGAACGCGCGCAGCTAAGCTACGGATTCATTAATGAATCAGATAGCATCGTGATATCGGGCGAGATTTTTCACAATGATCCGCTGCATGCATCGCAGCGCCGGTATTCTCAATCCGATGTTGTGCCCGGTCTCCCGATTACACAGAACTACAGCGTCTATGGCGCCAATTATCTAGATTTCGACAACGGAGTGAATACACCAGCGTCAAATTGCCAGAGTTTATTAAACGGGGCAGGAATAACGGTTGCCTCACCCCTACTAAATGATGTCATTGGCTTGTCCGGACTATCCTGCAGTTTCGACCGGGCAAAATATCGTGAGCTTTATCCCGCCGTTGATCGTTCGACCCTTTACTCACATTTCGAACACAGTTTCAGCGTGGCGACGCTATATGTGCAAGGGCTCTACACCAATCAAATGACAGAGGCGCGATTTGAGCCTTTTCCATACTACAGCCCGCTTATTCCCGCGGGAGCTGTTTATGCGCCAACGTCTGGATCGGGCTACTTTTATCGCCGCGCAGTTGAGTTTGGCCCACGCGGCGCTGATGTCAACAACATTACATATTCCATACTTACCGGCTTAAAGGGTGGTTTCGACGACTATGAATGGGATACAGCTGTAACGCGAAGTCAGATTACATCCAATGACGATTTTCCGAGCATCATTTCCAGCGTACTTAATAATGCGGTCTGTGGTGGTAAATACGATGCGGCAACGGCGTCCTGCACGGATCCCAACGCTCCCGGTCTCAATCTGCTGCAGCCGATTCCCGCGGATGTTGTACAGAAATCGTCATACTTAAAGGTGACGCATGCGGTTTCCCAGACGACTTCGCTCGATGGAACCATAAGCGGTCCGTTACCGTATGTCCCCTCTCTGCGAGGTGGCAGTGTACAGATGGCGGCTTATCTAGGTTACGAAAAAGAGTGGTATTCAGATTTGGACGACCCGATCACTTCATCGGGGCAAGGTGTTGACGGTGGAGTCAGTGCACAGGGCAACCGTAGCCATCTCTCGGAGGCTTTGGAGTTCAGCCTGCCGATTCTGAAACCGCTTACGCTAAATATGGCTGGCCGCTACGATAACTACAATACCAATTCGGGTGGCCAGTTCACCGCCCAGAGTTCCTTGCAGTATCGTCCTGTCAAACCAGTGTTGTTACGTGCATCCATCGGCAGCACCTTTCGGGCACCTGATATTCAGCGTCTTTACGGCGGGCAGACGACGAATTTTGAAACAGCGATCGACACAGTGCTTTGCAAGAACGAAGGCGGTACGGTCGGTGATGGAAATACGGGTCACGCTGATTGCAATACGCCTGTTCAGTCGGTCAAGTCCATTTCGACTGGCAATCCTGAATTGAATTCGGAGAAGGGAATTAACTACAGCTTTGGATTCGCAGTTGAGCCGGTCGAAAGGCTCACCTGGTCATGGGATTACTTTTTCATACAACTTCGCGATGCAGTGCAATCGCCCACCGCACAGTTCATCCTGAACCAGTGCGCGTATTCGGGGCAGCTCTGCGGTGAGATTCAGCGCGATGGCCAAGGAACACTCCAGGGTCAAACCGCCCAAGTGACCGAGAGTCCTTTGAATACAGCGGGGCAAAGTCAAAAAGGTTTTGATACAAAGGTGAACTACGATTTCCCGATCACCGTTGTCGGCAAGTTTAGCGTGCAGTACACGATGACTTACTTGTTTGCGTTCAAGTACCAGCTGAACAATGAAACGCCGGAGGAGTCTTTGTTGAATACCGGCGCGGTAAACGGCTCCTTCCCACGCCATCGTTGGACTACGAGCATTGATTGGACTCGTGGACCGTACGGCGCTGATGCGACTTGGTTCTACATACCACATGTGCCTGGCGCGAACTCAGCAAATCCCGCCGAGCAGGGGCAGTACATGCCGTCCTTCACGCAGATTAATTTACAAGGGCATTGCCGATTGGGAGATTTAGGCACGATCCGACTGGGCGTCAATAACATTCTTGGTGCACATCCCCCCTTCGATCCTACGGATGATCAGAACCAATTTACGAGCGGCGCCGCGCTTTCATATTCAAATTCATTTGGACGGGAGGGCTTTGTCCAATACGAATTCAAATTCTGAGTGATGGTTGTTTGAAAAGGCCGGCCTCCAGCGCCGGCTTTTTCATTTGCGTTATCAATTCGCTCGGAGATTCGGATGGCTCCGCACACAGGCATCTTTTCTCCGGCCAATTCCAGGAAAGAGGTGCGGTATAGTTGGCACGATGGGTCTATATGTGGACTGGGGTGCGAAATGTTAAAGCCAACCGTTTTCGGAGCAATTGCTTTGTGCTGTATATGGACTGCTCAGGCCGACGAATCGGCTGTTCCGGCAAAACCTGAGGCATCCACTACAGTGCAACCGAATCCCTGCAAACAGCCGGATCCATTGCCGACCGTCGAACCCTCCTCATCCGAACAAAAGCGCTTTCACCGTGATCTGGAGAGTTACAAGAACTGCGTGCAGTCATACGTAGATGTCGAGAGCAAACTGGCGCGCGCACACGCAGATGCCGCGCACAAGGCGATCGAGGAGTTCAACGTCTATATCAAAGACGCCAACGAGCGATATGGCACCGAATCACAGTAAAAAAAGCTTGCTTTATTCGGCTATTGATTCGGTTCACAGATCCTATTCAGTCAACGAAATCGACGTAAGGAATGCTATTGAAGACACTTGCATTCGCGGCCGTCTATTTGATCTGGGGTTCCACATATCTTGCGATTCGCGTCGGCGTCCGTGACTTTCCGCCGTTGGCGCTCGCGGGCACACGTTTTTTCCTGGCCGGCGTTCTCCTCTTTTTATACGGATGGTTGCGTGGGCAGCGCGGGCCACAGGGACCGCACATGCGACGTGACTGGATGACGATTGCCGCGACCGGACTACTTATGCCGGCGGCCGCGAATGGTCTGGTTACGTGGGGCGAACACTGGGTTCCATCGAATCAGACCGCGCTTATTGTCGCGACATCGGCGTTGTGGACTGCATGGTTCGGCTCTCTGGGCGCGCGCGGAGAATCGCTGCGGCCGACGGCATTGGCGGGTCTGGCGCTTGGCTTTGCCGGTGTCGCGGTCCTCGTCGGCGCTGGATGGCGCATGCAGGCGGCGCCCTTATCGGCTTATCTGGCGCTGTTATTGTCGCCGATGCTGTGGTCGTTCGGAACCATATTGGCGCGTCGCCGCACGACAGACTGTCCGTTCCTAATGGTCGCCGCTCTGCAGATGCTGATCGCTGGTGTTGTGCTGAACGGGCTGGCGGCGATTCACGGAGATTGGAGCCTTCTTCAGTGGAGCCCGCATGTGATGTGGGCGCTCGCTTATCTGATCGTGTTCGGTTCCTGTATCGCTTATGCCGCCTATTTCTGGCTTGTCCGGCATGTATCGCCGGTGCAATTGGGAACCACTGCCTACGTGAATCCTGCGGTTGCCGCGGTGCTCGGCTGGTTGTTGCTCGGCGAGCATATGACGCCCAGCCAATGGTTCGGTACAGCCATAATCTTGTCAGGAGTCGTAGTTGTTGCTTTGGGCAATCGCTATGTAATGCCGGAAAGCCGGAGCGTTGTCGGCGAAGACGCATGAGCCGCATTTTTCGTGCGGTTTGCTGCACTCTATTAATCTTCCTTGGTTCCGAGGTTTGGGCCGGGGGGGTGCTGCGCCTCGGCAACAACGCCGAACCCGAAACCCTGGATCCCCACAAAGCTCAGAGCGTTCCCGCTGCGAACATCCTGCGCGATCTCTATGAGGGACTGACGATCGAGGATCCGCACGGCAATGTCATTCCGGGCGCGGCAGATCGTTGGGAAATCAGCAACGACGAGCGCGTTTATACGTTCCATCTACGTGAGAACGCGCGCTGGTCCAACGGCGATCCGGTCACTGCGGATGATTTCGTCGCGGGATTGCGACGTAGCGCCGATCCGCGCACCGGTTCGGGTTATGCGCAGATCCTCGCGCCCATCGAGAATGCTGAAGCAGTAACGGCAGGACGTTTGCCACCGGAAGCGCTGCATGTGAGCGCGCTCGATGCACATGATCTGCAAATCCGCCTGCGTGCGCCGACGCCATACTTTCTCGGCCTGCTCAACCATCAGGCGACTTATCCGATCCATCGCCCGTCGCTGCAGAAATACGGCGAGCAATTCGCGCGCGCGGACAGGCTAGTCGGTAACGGCGCCTATCGTCTGGTCGAGTGGGTTGTGCAAGCGCGGGTGACGGTGGAGCGCAATCCTTATTACTGGGACAACATGCACACGTCGATCGACCGCGTCGAATATTTTCCGACCGAGGATGCGGGATCGGAATTCAAGCGCTACCGGGCCGGCGAACTCGATGTGACTTCTACCATTCAGGCGACGCAGCTGCCCTGGATCCGGACGCATCTGAGTGGTGAGCTGCATCTGGAGCCTTATCTCGGTGTTTCCTATTACGGCTTCAACCTGACGCGGCCCCCGTTCCGCGACAACCTGAAGCTGCGAGAGGCATTAGTGCTGGCGATCGATCCGGCGATCATCGTGGACAAAGTCATGCAGGGTGCGGGTGTACCCGCATCCGGGTGGATACTACCGGGAATGCCTGGCTATGAAGCGCAGCGCACGGCGTGGGCGGACTGGCCGTGGCCGCGTCGTATCGGCGAGGCACGCAGGCTGTATGCCGAAGCCGGCTATTCGCCCCAGCATCCGCTCAACGTGGAAATTCGTTACAACACCCAGAACGACAATCGCCGCATTGCCACTGTGATGGCGGCGATGTGGAAGCAGACACTTGGAGCCAATGTGTCGTTGGTCAATGAGGAATGGAAAGTGTTTCTGCAAAATCGGCGTCAGCGCGCGGTAACGCAGGTTTTCCGTGGATCATGGATTGGCGACTACAACGATCCCCTCACTTTTCTCGAGATCCTCGGTTCACACCACGGCATGAATGCTTCCGGCTACGCGAGTGCGACGTTCGATGCGCTGCTCGCCCGCGCCGCGGCAGAACCCGATCCACAGCGACGCATGCGAACGCTGGAAGCAGCTGAGCGCGAAGTACTTACCGATCTTCCGGTGTTGCCGATTTCCTTCTATGTATCCAAACACTTGGTGAAGCCACGTGTGCTCGGCTGGGAGAATAACATCGCCGATATCCACTATTCGAAGGATCTCCGTATCGCGCCGGAGTCCGCGCCACACTGAGACAACGGGCTGCGCAGACCAATAAAGCGTAAAATTCGCGCATGTTCGACCGTATCCGCGAAGACATCCGCGCGGTTTTCGACCGCGATCCCGCTGCCCGTAACACCTGGGAGGTTCTCACCTGCTACCCGGGTTTGCAGGCGGTATGGGCACATCGTGTCAGTCACTGGCTGTGGATGCACGGCTTCAAATGGTTCGCGCGTTTGAACTCGAATCTCGCGCGCTGGATCACTGGCATCGAGATTCATCCCGGCGCGCGCATTGGGCATCGGCTGTTCATCGATCATGGTATGGGCGTAGTCATCGGCGAGACGGCGGAAATCGGCGACGATTGCACCCTCTATCACGGCGTCACGCTGGGCGGCGTCAGCTGGAATAAAGGCAAGCGCCATCCCACGCTCGGCGACAATGTTGTCGTTGGCGCCGGCGCGAAAGTGCTTGGTCCATTCAAGGTTGGTGACGGCGCGCGCGTCGGCTCCAATTCTGTCGTCGTCAAGGAAGTGCCGGCCGGCGCGACGGTCGTCGGCATTCCCGCACGCGTCGTGCAGGAAGCGAAAGCCCCATCGGAAAAAGTCGTCGCCATCGCCAAAACGCTCGGCTTCGATGCCTACGGGCTCACGCGCGACATGCCAGATCCGGTCACCAATGCCATCGGCGCCATGCTCGAGCATATCCAAGTGCTCGACGAGCGGCTCACGCAGGTGTGCAAGCTGCTGCACCAGATGGATTCACGGATGCCTGAGCTGCAATTGTCGAAGCTTGAGTTGCCGGAATTTTGCGGCGATAGCAGCGGCGATTCCTCGCGCGCCGGTGACGGCACCGCGGAAAACACGGACGCGCAGCGCCGTCGCGCAGTTTAAAAGATCAATGCCGTACTTTGATCACAACGCCACCACGCCGCTCGATCCGCGCGTGCTGGAAGCTATGCAGCCCTATCTCACCGGACCTTACGGCAATCCGTCGAGCGTGCATCGCTACGGCCGCGCAGCGCGCGAAGCGATCGAAGCCGCGCGCGAGCAGGTGGCGCGGGCTTTCGGTGCGCAGCCTGGTGAAGTGATTTGGACGTCGGGCGGTACGGAATCGAACAATCTCGCGTTGAAGGGTGCCACTGAAGGACGTACGCCGACACGCGTTCTCTATGGCATTACCGAACACCCCGCGGTCCTGGAAACCGCGGAGTCGCTGCGTGCGCGTGGCTGGGGCGTCGAAACCACGGCGGTCGATACGCAGGGCATCATCGATTGGGCGACTTTCTCGGTGCAACTCGCGCGTGAGCCAGTGCGTATCGCGGCGGTCATGGTGGCCAACAACGAGACCGGTGTGCTGCATGATGTGCCGCGCGCGGCCGCACTCGTGCATTCCGCTGCTGCGCTGCTGCTGGCCGACGCGGTGCAGGCAGCCGGCAAGATACCGCTCGATTTCGCGGCCAGCGATGCTGATCTGATGAGTCTGTCCGCGCACAAGCTCTACGGTCCCAAGGGTGTGGGCGCTTTGTTCAAAAAAGCGGAGGTGCAATTGTCTCCGCTGTTGCACGGTGGCGGCCAGGAGCACGGCTTGCGCGGCGGTACCGAGAACGTCGCGGCGATCGTCGGTTTCGGCGCTGCGGCTGAACTGGCACAAATCGAGTTAGCGGCACGCCAAGAACATCTGCGCAATCTCCGCGAGCGGCTGGAAAGCGGTTTGCGTGCGCGTTCCGGCGTCACGATTTTCGGTGAACGCGTGGCGCGGCTCCCCAACACCGTGCAGTTCGCAGTGCAGGGATGGGAAGGCGAAGCGCTGTTGATGGCGCTCGACCGCAAAGGCTTTGGGGTTTCCAGCGGTTCTGCGTGTTCCAGCGGCAAGGGGCAACCGAGTCACGTGCTGCTCGGCATGGGTATTCCGCGCGATGTTGCATATGGCGCGGTGCGCGTCAGTTTCGGCATGGAGAACACGACGCAGGAAGCCGATCGTTTTCTCGCGGTGCTCGACGATATTCGTGCCGCGGTGGCGGCGGCCTGAGGTGCAATGATCTATCTGGACTACGCCGCAACCACGCCGCTTGACCCGCAGGTATTCGATGCGATGCTGCCGTATCTCGCGCCCGGCGGTGCCGACCTACTGTGGGCCAATCCGGCGTCTACCCACGCGCCCGGTTTCCGCGCGCGCGCGGGCGTCGAAAAAGCGCGCGCGCAGGTGGCGGCGCTGATTGGTGCTGAACCAGGCGAAATCGTGTGGACCTCTGGCGCGACTGAATCGAACAATCTGGCAATCAAAGGGGCGCTGGAATTCCGCGGCCTTGATGGTGCGCACGTAGTGACTTCGCGTACCGAGCACAAGTGCGTGCTAGATACTTGCCGCTATCTGGAAACGCGCGGTGTGCGCGTGACTTATCTGAAGCCAGAGGCAGACGGCATTGTGACCCCGGAACAGGTGCTGGAAGCGTTGACACCGCAAACCGCACTGGTTTCCTTGATGTGGGTTAATAACGAAACCGGTGCAATTCAGGACGTCGAACGTTTGGCTCCGTTGCTGCGTGCGCGCGGGATTCAGTTCCATGTCGATGCCGTGCAGGCCGCCGGCAAACTAAATATCGATTTGCATGCGACGCCGATCGATCTGCTGTCGCTGTCTGCGCACAAGCTCTATGGTCCGAAGGGCGTCGGCGCGTTGTTTGTGCGCAAGCGACCGCGTGCACGGCTGGCGCCGCAGATCCACGGTGGCGGTCACGAGCAGGGCATGCGGTCGGGTACGCTAGCGACGCATCAACTGGTCGGGATGGGCGCGGCATTTGAAGTTGCTGCGAGCCGCCGCGAGGATGATGCACGGAAGCTTGGTGATCTGCGCGAGGCATTGTGGCAGCGGCTCTCGGTGCTGCCGCGCATTCTGCGCAATTCGCCATCCTCAGCACTATCGGCGGCACCGCATATTCTCAATGTCAGTTTTGAAGGCGTTGAAGGCGAATCCTTGCGCGCCAGTCTGCCGGGTGTAGCGGTATCCAGCGGCTCCGCCTGCTCGTCGGCGACGCAGGAACCGTCGTATGTGTTGCGCGCGCTCGGACGCAGCGATGAACAGGCGAATGCCAGCCTGCGCTTTTCACTCGGCCGACTGACCACCGCCGCCGAGATCGAAGCGGCTGCCGCGCGGGTGATCGAGAAGGTTCAATGGTTACGGGAGCTATCGCCGTTATGGACGCCGTGAATTTGCTACAGAACCCATTCGGCTACAGCGCGCCGATCTGGCGTCTGTTCAACGAAGCACCGCATGCCGGTGCCTTTCCGGCAGTTGCGCCAGACATCGCCACCGGGACTGCATCCACGCCGGCGGCGCCGGCGACGCTACGATTGCAAGCGCGCATTCGCGACAGCCGCGTGGTCGATACACGTTTCCGCGCCCATGGCTGTCCGACGACAATCGCGGTCGGCGCCTGGATTGCGAACTGGATGGTCGGCCGCGATGTCGAAGAATTAACGCAGTTGGGCGCCAGGGTTTTGCGTGCGGAGCTTGAAATTCCTGATGACCGCGCGCACTGTGCATTGATTGGCGAAGATGCGCTCCAGGCGCTTCTTTCAGCCATAAGGGGAATATCAGCATGAGCATACAACTGACCGAATCCGCCGCCCGCCGCGTGCAGACGCAGCTGGCTGGACGTGGCAAGGGTGTCGGGCTGCGTCTGGGCGTCAAGAAGGCCGGATGTTCTGGATACGCCTATGTTATTGATTATACTGATACTATCGGGCCAGATGATCAGGTATTTGAATCGCATGGCGCCAAGGTGGTGGTGGCTCGCGACGAATTGACGATGCTGGACGGGCTGACGCTGGATTTCGAACGTGATGGGCTTAACGAAGCCTTCAAATTCCGTAATCCCAACGTAAAGGCGCAGTGCGGCTGCGGCGAAAGCTTCGCGGTCTGAGCGCATTCCGCGCCGAAGTCGGAATTTGGCACCGGCGCATTCGCCGGTTCAACGCTTCTTTTAATTGCCGCCCCCGGCTCCCGACGGCTAAACTTCCATAGTTTTAGCCTATTTCGGGCGCCTTTCGAGTCAAAACGGAAATTAAAGCCATGGCGGTTGAACGCACTCTCTCCATTATCAAACCTGACGCTGTTGCCAAGAACGTGATTGGTCAAATCTATGCGCGTTTTGAAAAAGCCGGCCTGCGCGTCGTTGCCGCGCGCATGGCGCATCTGACACGCACCGAGGCCGAAGGTTTTTATGCGGTACACCGCGCGCGCCCGTTCTTCAAGGATCTGGTGGATTTCATGACCACCGGACCGGTCATGATTCAAGCACTGGAAGGTGAGAATGCGGTCGCTCGTCATCGCGACCTGATGGGCGCGACCGATCCGAAGAAGGCGGCGCCCGGCACGATCCGCGCGGACTTCGCCAGTTCGATCGACGAAAATGCCGTACATGGTTCCGACAGTGCTGAGAATGCGGCGACCGAAATCGCCTACTTCTTCCGCGCCACGGAAATCTGCCCACGCACGCGCTGAGACCTGATCGGTGACCGACGTGACGCAAGCGCCGCTGATCGCGACCGGAGAAGGTCGCGAGGCGGATGCTTGCGTGGCGCCCGGCAATGCAATCAACCTGTTCGGACTCGATCGCGCTGGACTGCGCCAGCAGTTTCAGGCGATGGGCGAAGCGGCCTATCGCGCGGATCAGGTCATGCAGTGGATCTACCGGCGCGGCACAGACGATTTCGGACAGATGAGCAATCTGTCAAAAGCGCTGCGCGATCGACTCGCGACGCAGTTCGTGATTCGTCCACCGGAATTGCTCGCCGAACAGCAATCCACGGATGGGACGCGCAAGTGGGTGCTGCGCGTTGGCGGCGCGGGCAACACTGCCGGCCAGCCGGTCACCGCGATCGAAACGGTTTACATTCCCGAAGCCAATCGCGGCACGCTGTGTATCTCATCGCAGGCTGGCTGCGCGATGGACTGCAGCTTTTGCTCCACCGCGCAACAGGGCTTTTCGCGCAATCTGACGGCGGCCGAGATCGTGGCCCAAGTGTGGTTCGCGGCGAAGACACTCGGCGGCGACTTTCAACATCATTGTTCGGACCGCACTCGTCAGTCGCTCATGAGCGGCGAACGCGCCGACGACGCGTCCTCCGACACGCCCGCCGAACGCGGAGGGCGCGTCATCTCCAACATCGTATTCATGGGCATGGGCGAGCCGCTCGCAAACTATGCGAATGTGCTGGTCGCGCTGCGCATCTTGCTCGACGATTTCGGTTTCGGTCTTTCCAAGCGCCGCGTAACCGTTTCCACGTCGGGACTGGTGCCGTTCATCGACCGCTTGCGCGACGATTGCGATACCGCGCTGGCGGTATCGTTGCACGCGCCTAACGACAAGCTGCGCGACGAGCTGGTGCCGCTTAATCGCAAGTATCCGATCGCCGAGCTGATCGACGCCTGCCGCCGTTACACTTCCGGCAAGGATCGCAAGACGCATATCGTCTACGAATATGTGATGCTCGACGGCATTAACGACCATCCCGAGCACGCGCGCGAGCTGGCGAAGCTACTCGCCGGCCTGCCGGCAAAGGTGAATCTGATTCCGTTCAATCCGTTTCCGAACACGCAGTACCGGCGCTCCCGGCCCGAAGCGATCACCGCATTCGCGGATGTGCTGCGTTCCAGGCACATCCTGACGACCGTGCGCCGCACGCGCGGTGACGATATCGATGCTGCTTGTGGCCAGCTGGTCGGGCGTGTGCAGTCACGGCAGAAGCAGCGATTGCGCGATATCCCGGTCAAGGTAACAGCCTCATGAGGCTGATCCCGGTTCTTCGCGCGCTGGCTCCGCTCGCCGTACTTGCACTCGCTGCCTGCGTCACGACCGGACCGAAATCGCCGATTCCGCCAGCGGATCTGAAGGAAGCCGCGCGCGTCAATACGCAGCTTGGCGTCGCCTACATGCAGCAGGGCGAGCAGAAGACCGCCAAGGAAAAGCTCGATCGCGCGATCGAGCAGAATCCCGATTACGCGCCGGCGCACGGTGCACTGGCGATGCTGTACAACCAGCGCGGTGATTTCGAAGAAGCGGAAAAGGAATACCGCCGCGCGTTGCACCTCGATAGCCAAAGCTCAGATTTGAAGAACAACTTCGGCGTGTTCCTCTGCGGTCAGGGTCGGCGGGACGAAGCGCTCGGTTATTTTGAACAAGCCGCTCAGGATTTCAGCTATTCGACACCCGAAGCCGCGTGGACCAACGCCGGGATTTGCATCATCCAGCATGGCGGCAGTGCCGCCGACGCCGAGAAGGATTTCCGCGAGGCGTTGCGCGTCAATGCTAATTTCCCGAGCGCTCTCCTGCAGATGGCTCGCATCAGCTTCAACCGCGGTGATTATTTTGAAGCGCGTGCCTTTCTCCAACGTTACGAGCATGTCGGTCCGGTAACGCCCGACACGCTGTCGATGCAGTCGCAGGCCGAACGCCAGCTTGGCGACAAGGGCGCGGCGCGCGATTATCAGATTCAGCTGATCCAGAAATTCCCGGATTCGCCACAAGCGCAGGCACTACGCAAAGACACGACGCCATGACCGACCCGTATCGACCCGAGGAAACCGTGGCGCCGGTACCTTCGACGTCGGGTGTTAGCCCTGGATCGCTCATTCGCGGCGCTCGCGAGCGTGCCCTGATGAGCCAGGATGAGCTCGCCGCGCAGCTGCGCCTTTCGCGCGCGACGCTGGATGCAATCGAACACGACAATTTCGCGGCGCTGTCGGAGCCGGTATATATCCGTGGTTACTACCGCAAGTGCGCAAAGTTCCTGAATATCTCGGAAGCGGAATTGCTGGCCGCTTACGAACGCGTTGCCGTGCGCAAAGGAGCGCCGGCGCCGACCAAACTGCTGCTGGCAGGTAACGATGAAGGCGGTCGCTCACACGGTGGTGCGAAATGGCTGCTGTGGGGCGTGGCGATCGTCGTTGTCATCGTGATCATCGGCTCCTTAGTCCACAAGCATGGCGAGCCGGCAGCGCCGGCGGGCTCGGCTACCACGAGCACATCCGACGCCGATACCGCGCCGCCCACGCCGGAGTCGTCGTCGGCATCCGCGGCCGCGCAAGCGGAGCAGCTGCGTCCCGCAGAGCGGGCCCCGGTGCCAGCTCCTGCACTTACACCCGCGCCGGTTCCGGCACCGGCGACCCCGGCTGCATCTCCGTCTGTCACACCCCGGACCAGTGCCCCGACGCCGCCAGCGGTCGAACCGGCTCCGCCTGCACCGGCAGCAGTTGTCCGATCCGACGCTCCGGCGCCTGTGAAGCAGCACCAGCTGCCGCCGGCTCAGCAGCACATCGATCATGATCAGATGGCCGCAGCCGTGCTGCCCAAACCTGCTGCTGAGACATCCGTACCCGTGCCCGCAGCGAACGCGGCTGAGATGCGGTTGCCGCTCCAAGTGCACATCCGCGCAACGTCATGGGTCCATATTGAGGATGCCAACGGCAAATTATTGATCTCGCGCATGATGCATCCAGGCGATAACCAGCGGGTGATGGGACCTGCGCCTTATCTAGTGTTCGTCGGCTATGCGCCCGGTGTTGATCTCCAATATGGCGATGCGAACATCGATCTTCAGCCCTACTCGCGGGACAACTCGACGGCGCGTCTGAAAGTGCCGACGGAGACGCCCCAGTAATTCCGCGCGATTTGTCGCGCCCGCCAGTCAAGATTATTTAGAACTTCAGCATGAGTACGCGCATTCAGGCCATTCGCGGCATGAACGATGTTTTGCCCGCGGATACCGGGCTGTGGCAGCACGTTTATCACGTGGCCGCCGAAGTTTTTGCCGCCTATGGTTACGGCGAGCTGCGGCTGCCGCTCGTGGAGCGTACCGAGCTGTTCAAGCGCGCGGTTGGCGAAGTCACTGACATCGTCGAAAAGGAGATGTACAGCTTCGAGGATCGCGGCGGCGAGCACTTGTCGCTGCGACCCGAACTGACCGCCGGGATCGTGCGTGCGGGCATCGAGCACGGCTTGCTGCACAACCAGCAGCAGCGAGTCTGGTGCACCGGGCCGGTGTTTCGCTATGAGCGTCCGCAGGCGGGCCGCTACCGGCAGTTCCACCAGCTCGATGTCGAGGCGTTCGGACTCGCTGGTCCCGATGTCGATGTCGAAATCATCGCGATCGCTGCGCGGTTACTGAAGCGCCTCGGCGTTACTGGTTTCGCGCTGCAGATCAATTCGCTCGGTACGCCGGCTGCGCGCGCCGCTTATCGGACCATGCTGGTTGACTATTTGCGCGGCCACGAGAGTTTATTGGATGAGGATTCAAAGCGGCGCTTGCACACCAACCCGCTGCGCGTGCTCGACAGCAAAGCACCGGCGATGCGCGAGATCGTCGCCGCCGCGCCGCGGCTTCTCGATCACCTTGATACAGAATCCGCCGCGCACTTCGATGCCGTACGCCAGGGCTTGAGCGACCTGAGCATCGATTGCGTCGTCAACCCACGGCTGGTGCGCGGACTCGATTACTACACGCGCACGGTATTCGAGTGGATCACCGACCAGATCGGCGCGCAGGACGCCATCTGCGCCGGTGGCCGTTATGACGGACTAGTCGAGCAGCTTGGTGGTTCGCCGACGCCGGGCATCGGTTTCGCTATCGGTGTCGAGCGTCTTATTTTGCTGCTGCAAAAGCAGAGTGCGGCGGTCCCCGACACGGCTCCGCACGTCTATCTGTGTGCTTTCGGTGCGCAGGCGGAGCGCGCGGCGCTGTCGTTCGCGGAGCGCCTGCGCGATGCGCTGCCTGGCCTCCGCCTGATGCTGAATGCCGGCGGCGGCAAGCTTGGCGTTCAACTCAAGCGCGCGGATCGCTGCGGCGCGCGGCTGGCGCTGATTCTCGGCGACGACGAAGCGGCGCAGCGTCGCATTCAAGTAAAATTCCTGCGCGAGGAAGCTGAAGCGTTCCAATGTGAATGGGACGCCTGCGCGGCGCGGCTGGCGCCGTTGGTGAACCTCTCGCTTTCTGCATAACTGAGAACATTCCGTGAGCACCCATTACGAAGAAGAAGCCCAGGTCGAGGAGCTGCGTCGCTGGTGGCGCGAGAACTGGATGGCGCTGGCGCTTGGCGTCGCGCTCGGACTGGCCGCGATTTTCGGCTGGCAAGCCTGGAACGGACACAAGGATGCCCACGCGGTGCAGGGCTCGCAGATGTTCGACGATCTCAAACATATGCTCGGTGAGCACAAGGGCAGCGAGGCGGAAGCGATCGGCAAGAAACTGATCGACGATTTTGCGGACACACCCTATGCGGCGAATGCGCAACTGTTACTCGCGCAGGACGCTTTCGATGCGGCTAGATATGAAGATGCGCGGCAGCGGCTGCAATGGATCAAGGATCACA
Organism: uncultured Salinisphaerales bacterium; assembly: GCA_964581385.1. Lineage (GTDB taxonomy): Bacteria > Pseudomonadota > Gammaproteobacteria > Nevskiales > Nevskiaceae > CAZOOK01. The sequence goes on along the minus strand of CAZOOK010000029.1, from coordinate 40,651 downwards.
GCAAAGATGGTGGCATCATCGATATCGCGCGGCTGCGTCTGGCACGCGTATTTTGGGAAATGGCCAAGTACGACGATGCACTCGGACAGCTGTCCGGCAATCAGCCGGCGTTCGACGGACTCTATGCCGAACTGCGCGGAGACATCTTGCTCGCGCGTGGCGATCGCGCCGCGGCGCGCGCTGCCTACGGTATTGCGCTGAACCATCTAGGCGACAAGGCTGATCGCACTTCGCTGCAGAAGAAATACGACGCGTTGGCGGACGCGGCCGGAACCAAGCCATGACCCTGGGTCCGCGGCGGGTCGCCGCCGTCGCCGCAGCGGTTCTTGTCATTGCGGGTTGTTCCAGCAAAGGCAAGACGCGCGAGCCGGCACAGCTTTCGGACATTCCAAAACCCGCGCTGAAGATCCATTCGGCTTGGTCGCATGGCGTCGGCAATGGCAGCGGCGGCATGTATGCAGGCCTGCGCGTGGCAGTGGGTGAGGATGCGGTCTATGTGGCCAGCGCCGATGGCGAGGTGGAGGCGTTGCGGCCGGATTCCGGAAAACGATTGTGGCGGGCCAAGACCAAGGCACGCGTAATTTCCGGTCCCAGCATCGACGGCGATGTCGTACTCGTCGGTACGCTCGGCGCGCAGGCGATCGCGCTGAAGCGCAGCGACGGTACCGAGCGGTGGCGGGCAGGTGTCTCTAGCGAAGTATTGGCGCCACCGGTCGGCGACGGCGATACCGTCGCGGTGCGCTCCGGAGACGGACGCATTTTCGGATTCGATGTCGCCACCGGCAATCGTACTTGGAGCTTCGATCGCACCGTGCCGAACCTGACGCTGCGCGGACTCTCCGCGCCGCTCGTCAGCGACGGTCGTATTTTCGCCGGTCTCGATAATGGCCACGTCGTCGCACTCGGGCTCGGCGACGGCCAGCTTGCATGGGAACAGGCGATCTCAGTTCCAAGTGGTCGCACCGAGCTCGATCGCTTGACTGATATCGACGCCGATCTGCTGCCGGGTGGGCCTGGCCTGTTCGTGGTCACTTATGGCTCCGATCTGGCATTGCTCGATCCGTCGAACGGGCAGTCGATCTGGCGCCGCTCCGTGAAAAGCTATACCGGCATGGCGTTGAGCGAAAACCGTTTGTTCGTGACCGACAACGACGGCTTTGTCGAGGCTTTCGACACTGAATCGGGTGCGCAAGTTTGGAAGCAAGAGGGTCTGAAGTATCGCCAGCTTTCCCCGCCCGCGTTCTTCAACGGTTACGTCGTCGCGGGCGATTACCAGGGCTACCTGCATTGGCTGTCGCCTGAAGACGGTCACTTTGTCGCCCGCACGCGCCTCAGCAGCCATGCGATCACTGCGCCCCTGGTCGTCGGGCCAAAGTATCTCTATGCGATGGACGTTAAGGGTGAAGTCGCCGCGATCGAGGCCGCACCGGCGCGCTGAAGCGTCCCGGCTCTATCATGGACACGCCGAAATCCGCAATCCCGGTGCTGGCACTGGTCGGCCGGCCGAATGTCGGCAAGTCCACATTCTTTAATCGCCTTACCGGCACCCGTGATGCGCTGGTTGCGAACATCCCCGGACTCACGCGCGACCGTCAGTACGGACGCGGCGAATTCGAAGGACGGCATTTCATCGTGGTCGACACCGGCGGACTCAGTCCTGAATCCGCCGATCCGATCGCGGCGCTGGCCGAGCAGCAGGCGCAGCTGGCAATCGACGAAGCTGACGAAGTGCTGTTCATCGTCGACGCGCAAGCCGGCCTGCTGCCGTCGGACCGGGACATCGCCGACTATCTGCGGCGGCTCGGCAAACCAGTGCGCCTGCTCGCGAACAAAGCCGAGGGCATGGGCAAGGCGACAGTCGCAGATTTTTTTGCGCTCGGTCTCGGCGAACCCGAACCGGTTTCCGCCGAGCATGGCGATGGTGTGCCGCCGCTGCTGCGCGCACTGCTGGCGAACGTGCCGCCGTCGGAAGATGCGGGCCCTAGTGATGACGGCACCATTCGCGTTGCCATCATCGGCCGTCCAAATGCGGGCAAGTCAACGCTCGTCAACCGGCTGATCGGCGAGGAGCGCATGCTTGCCTCCGACCAGCCCGGCACCACGCGGGACTCGATCAGTGTGCCGTTCGAGTGGGAAGGGCATCGCTTCACGCTGATGGATACCGCCGGCATCCGGCGCCGTGCGCGCGTGTCCGAGGTCATCGAGAAATTTTCGATCGTCAAGGCACTGCTGGCGATTGAGCGCGCGCATGTGGTCATCTCGGTGGTCGATGCGCAGGAGGAAATCGGTACGCAGGACGCGCGGCTGATGGGTCTCGTCGCGCATCACGGCCGCGCCATGGTGCTGGCAATCAACAAATGGGATCACCTGGATCCCGACAAGCGCAAATTCGTCAAAGACATGGTGGACTATCGTCTGCCGTTTCTCGATTACGTGCCGCTGCATTTCATATCCGCGCTGCACGGTTCCGGCCTGCGCGAATTGATGGAGGATGTCGTCGCTGCGTACGAGGCGACCACTCGCGAACTGCCGACGCCCGAACTCACGCGCGTACTGGAAGAAGCGGTCGAGCGCCATGCGCCGCACGCTGTGCTCGGGCGCCGCATCAAGCTGCGTTACGCGCATCAGGCCGGACGCAATCCGCCGGTCGTCATGATCCATGGCAACCAGACCGAAAAACTCAAGGATTCATATAAGAGCTACCTTGCCAACGTGTTCCGCAAGGCGTTCAAGCTCACCGGTGTTCCGCTGCAACTGCAGTTCAAAACCAGCGACAATCCATTCAAGGGTCGCAAGAACGAGCTCACCGCGCGCCAGCAAATGAAGCGCAAGCGGCTGCTGGATCGAGCCAAAAACAGAAAGAAGTAGCGATTCGCTGGCAGCGATTTAAAAATCCGGCTGCTGCCAGAACAGCAGCTTGCCGTTCTCGAAGACAACGAAGCCCTGAGCGTTGGCGCCGCATTTTCCGTACTGCCACATCACGCGACCACGAGCTTCCACGTTGAAATGTCCGGTACCGAGCAGTTGCTCGACCTCTGCCGCATCCGCGCCGCGCCGTAATGCGCTCCAATTGTCGGCGTGTTTCCACGGTGCGTCGGCACCGAAGTCAAAGAGTCCTTTCGAGCATCCGGTTTCGCTGTTGGGCGCGGGTTCGGGCACTAGTCGATAACCTGGTGGCGGCACTACCGAGGGTGCTGGCACTGCAGGCGGCTCGCCGGGATTGGGCGGGGTAGCGAGCGATTCTTTAGAGTTTGCCGCCGGTGCGACCGTGTTCGATGGAATGGCAGAACATTGCGCTTGGAGTGTCGCGATCCGCGCCTTGAGCCCCGCGTTTTCCGCACGCAGATTCTCCAGCTCGTCCGCAGCCGCTGTGCCCTGCGTGCTTAGAGCAAGAACGGCGATGGTTACGAACGGCAGAAGACGCTGGATGAAATTCATTTGGATGCTGGCCTCGACACAATCGACGCGCCCGCGTTATCAGCTGGCACTAATCGCGGCGTAAGCCGGATGTTGAAGGAGCGCCACGCCGCTGTCACCGAAATAACACCGGCCAAGGTGATCAGCGCGATGACGCCCGGCCAGCCGGCGTGCGACCACACCGGCGCGGGCAGGACACCGCCGATGCTGCCGCCGATGTAGTAGCAGGTCACGTAAAGCCCGACCGCCGGGCCGCGTGCGGTCGGCGTCGCTTCGCTGACGAATGTGGTCGCGGTGATTTGCGCGAAGAATAATCCGATCGAGAACAGGCACAGCCCCGCGATGACCATTGGCAGACTCGGCGGCAACGTCAGCAGTAGTCCGCAGATCGCCAGCGCCCAGGCCAGCGTCAGCACGCGCCGATGGCCAAGCGCGTTGAGCAGGCGACCGGCGATTGGCGTGATGAGGCCGCTGACGACATAGACAATGAAGATGCCCGACAAAGCGCCCGGTCCAAGGTTGAATGGTGGCTGCGCGAGTGTCAGCGAGACATAGGTGAATCCCGCGATCAGTGAAAACAGGATCATGAAACCGGCGATGCAGGCGCCGCGCAGCGGGGCGAATGCCAGCAGCTCGCGCATACTCACGTGCGGCGAAACGCCGCCGGCGCGCGCTGGTTCCGGTGGTAGCCATGTGAAGATGATCAGGGCATAGATGAGCTGCATCAGCGTGAGTGTTACAAAGGCCAGCCGCCAGCCGGCGAATTCGGTGACGAGACCGGCCGTAAAGCGGCCGCCGAAGCCACCGAAAATCGTGCCGGCGATATATAACGCCGTGACCGACCGTGCTTCCCGTGCGGGCCACGCGTCGGCGGTGTAGGCCACGGTCACTGCAAAGATGCCTGGCAGCAGCAATCCTTCAGCGAAACGCGCTGCAATCATCTGCACGGCGTTTTGCGCAGCGGCAATGCCCAGCGTTGGTATACAGGACGCAAACGCCGCCCCGACGATGACACGACGGCGCCCGATGCGCTCGCTGAGCCGCCCCATGAACGGCGCGGCGAGCGCGACACCGATCGTTGCCGCCGATACGACAAGTCCCGCAAGTGCGGGGTTGCCACCGAGCCACGGGCGCAGCACCGGCAGCAGCGATTGCGGCGCGTATAACGTCGCAAAAGCGGCAGCGCCGGCGAGAAAGACGGCTAGACGGCGTGTATCCATCAGGTTACGGAGATGTGAACCGGCGTTCCGGAGTTTGGGCCCTGCCGTATTGACCAAACAGGCACTAGCTCCGCAATCCCATTCTTTCCAGGCGCGCATTGCGGACGCTGGCACAGATGGATTCTGCGATCGGCATGTCGTGCTCATGGTCGAAGTGAATTGCCAGTTCGACATGGCCGCTGTCCGCCAGCACAAAGCAGTACAGCGTCGGACCACGCTCGTCCTCCGTCGATCCGTGCAAACGATAGATTAGGAACAGGAGGCGTTCTCTCCAGGTTTCCCTGACGAAAGCGGCATCTGCGGTTGCCGTATTTTTGATACGCGCCAGGCGCTGACCCGCGCTTTCGTTGCCGGTGTTGCTCCAGATCGCTGCCCACGCCGTGAGACCTGGCCGCCACAGTACGAGATTGCCATCGGCAGTGCGCCGATTGAACTTCGCGGGCAGGAATAGCGACCATTCGCGATCCAGTGGGTGCCGGCCTTCGGCGACCGGAAAATCGGGGTGCAGCCTCTGCGCGCCCATGATCATCAACCAGGCACAATCCACAGCACCCCGCCGGTGACGGGACCGGTAAGGGGATATGCTCCCTCAAATGCTTCCACAATCGCCCCCAACGCAACCGTTGATGATTTTTTTGGGGCAATTAAAACAAAAATCCCCGGCCACAGGAAATGTGGCTGGGGATTTCACAAGTGATACGGCAAATTTTGCGTCGCGGGCCGACCTCGGCTAACCGCAAGTCGGACTCAAGGCATCGCGTCCTACCGTACTCGCAATTCGCGTATCCCTTAAATTCTCTCTACTTGGCGGCCGGAACCGAAGACGCAGCCGGCGGCGGCGTGACCGAAGAAGCGGCTGGCGGGGTTGCCGGTGCTTCGGCAGCCGGAGCAGCGGCAGGTGCCGGTGCGGCTGATTCCGCGGGGGCGGCGGCAGGAGCCGGAGCGGTTTCGGTCTTCTGCGAGCACGCGCCCAGGGCGAGAGCGGCAGCGGCGAGCAGAGCGGCGCAGGTACGATTGAAATTCACGGTCTCTTTCTCCAAGTTTCGTGAGGGCAAAAGGGCGGCGCTACGAGTGCCGCCGCGACTTAAGGCCGCACAGCATACCGTCAAATAATCGGCATGGCGAACGCGGCGGACATGGACAAGTGCGCCTCCCGCTTGCAATCCAACCTATTTGACGGTGATGGTGATCGGTGCGGAGACCACCGGCGGATCGAACGGTACATGGCTGCCGTCGGCGAACTCGATCTGGAGCGTATGTGAGCCCGCCGGCAGCGATAAGTCGGTTTCCATCTGTCCTTTACCGTAGTGCATAAGATGGCCGTTCGACGGGAGCGGTCCATCCTGCGGCGGCAGCGCGGAATCGATGATCAGATGGAAGTGTCCCGTGCCTGGGTCGAAAGTGCCGGCATTCGCGACTTTCAATCCTTCGACGCTGAAGCCGACCTTGAACGGGCTGCTTACGGTATCGCCATCCTTGATACCGACGAATCCGACCGTGACGTTGTCCGGCGCCTTCTGGCGCTGCGCGGGCGCTGCGGCGACTGGAGCCATAGTCGATTCCGGTGCCGCGGTTGATTGCTTGGAACAAGCGGCGAATGCAAGCGCTGACAGTACCAGCAGGGGTAAAGTCCGATTGTGGATCATTGGCGAGGTCCTCTCTGAGCTGGGGTAGTGGATCTGTTGCCACCCTTTTGACCACAACGATCAGGATAAGAGGGAACGGCAACAGGCCGTAAGCATAGACCGGTTTCCGTTTACCAAGTTTTCGTCACCACCTTCGTGTATGATGTCGGCAGTTTGTTGTCGGCGCTCCGGTTGCGCCCTGCTGATCGACTCTTATCTTCCGCAGCAAACCCGAGGCGCAATTCACTGAACGCGCCCAAGTCCATCATCTCTGCCTGAACCGGTTCCGCATGTCGCGGTGGGGCGGTCTCAGGAGTGTTTACATGTCGTTTTCCGATCTGGGCCTGTTGCCCGAACTACTGCGTGCTCTCGCCGACGAGGGCTATACGCAGCCCACACCTATTCAATCGCAGGCAATCCCGCTGGTTCTCGCCGGTCGCGACCTGCTTGCCGCCGCGCAGACCGGTACCGGCAAGACCGCCGCGTTCACACTGCCGCTGCTGCAACGATTCACTGCCGCCGGCGGTTCGCAACCTGTGGCGCGCGCGCTGGTGCTGGTGCCGACGCGCGAACTGGCGGCGCAGGTTGCCGATTCGATCCGGACCTATGGCCGTCATCTACGGTTGCGCACGGCCGTCATTTTCGGCGGTGTCGGCATCAATCCCCAGATCGACCTGCTGCGCCGCGGTGTCGACATCATTGTTGCCACGCCGGGCCGTCTGCTCGATCACCTTCAGCAGCGCACCGTGAACCTGTCTGGCATCGAGGTGCTGGTACTCGACGAAGCCGACCGCATGCTCGACATGGGTTTTATCCGCGACATCCGCCGCGTGCTGGCGGTACTGCCGAAGAAGCGTCAGAACCTCTTGTTCTCGGCGACCTTCAACAACGAAATCCGCGCACTTGCGGAAACCCTGCTGCACAATCCGGCGAGTGTCGATGTCGCGCCGCGCAACTCGACGGTGGAAAGCATCGCGCAGCGCGTGCATCCAGTCGACAAGGCCCGCAAGATGGCGCTGCTTGCGCACTTGGTCAAAAGCGGCGACTGGCGGCAGGTGCTCGTATTCACGCGCACCAAGCATGGCGCCAACCGGCTTGCCGATCAGCTCGCCCGCGAAGGTATCAGCACCACGGCGATCCACGGCAACAAGTCGCAGAATGCGCGCACCAAGGCGCTGGCCGATTTCAAGGCCGGTCAGGTGCGGGTGCTGGTTGCCACCGATATTGCGGCGCGCGGTATCGATATCGATCAACTGCCGCACGTCGTCAATCATGAATTGCCGAACGTTCCCGAAGACTATGTGCACCGCATCGGGCGTACTGGCCGCGCGGGCTCGGCGGGCGAGGCGATCTCGCTGGTGAGCGGCGACGAGCGCCAGCAGCTCAAGGACATCCAAAAGCTGCTGCGGCGCGAAATTCCGTCGTCGATCGTCGAAGGTTTTGCACCCGGTTCGGCGCCGAGCGCGCAGGAACTGGCGAGCCAGACGGCGCGTCCCGAGCCGCCGCGCAATCATCGCGGCGGTCACGGCCAACATCCGCCACGGCGGCAGCAGTCGTCGCCGCAGCGCAAGAGCGGCGCTGGCAATGCCAACGGGAACCGGCATCCAGGCCCGCAGCGTGATGCTGGCCAGCGTGCCGGCAGATCGCGGAACGGACGTTGATGGCGTTCCCGATCCGTCTTCAAGAAAAGCGGCCGCGGATTTCACCTGTCCATCGCATACAAGTTGGTTTTTTAGCAAGGAGATCGAGATGAAACGAATCTACGCCGGCAATTTGCCGCCCGACACCACCGAGAAAGAGCTGACCGAACTGTTTGCCGCGCACGGGCGCGTGCGTTCGATCAAGCTTGCGCACGACGTATTCTCCGGCAAGTGTCGTGGCTTCGGCTTCATTGAAATGGAAGGCCATGAAGCACGTGCGGCGATTGCGGGGCTCAACGGCAAGGAACTACGCGGCAACCTGTTGCGTGTCAATGAGGAGCGCGCGAAGGATGCCAAGGGCGGACGTGCCGGTGGCCAGCGCCGTTACTGACAAACTGCCGACGCAAGGTTTCGCAGCCGGGATCGCCGCAAGTCGGCATCCCGGCTTTTTTGCGACCTAAATTCGATCGGCAAGCGATAAAATCGGCCACCCATCACATATTCGGAGATTGCACCGTGGCTGATCTGAAAGCGCAGTTCGAGCAGGCTCAAAAAGATATCAAGACGGTGACCAAGCGGCCTGGCAACGAGGATCTGCTCGTACTGTATTCGCTGTTTAAGCAAGGTTCTGAAGGTGACGCCACCGGCAGTCGACCCGGTATGCTCGATATGGTCGGCCGTGCCAAATTCGATTCCTGGGAAAAGCTGAAAGGAACGAGTAAGGATGACGCAAAGAAGAAGTACGTCGAGAAGGTGACGGCGTTACTCAAGACGCACAAATAAGGCGCCCGTCCGGTTGGATAGCGCCGGCAGGGAGTCGGTGCGATGGAGTTCAACCTCTTCCCAGGGCTTTGGCAGGAAGCGACGTCGGCAGGGCCGCTTGCCGACGGCGAGTGGCAGGCATTTACCAATCCGAGGAGCAAAACGTGAACGAATTAATCAATCGGCGGGATCTGGATTTTCTGCTGTACGAGGTTTTCGATGCGGTCGGACTATGTCGCAGCGCCCGCTATGCGCAGCATGATCGGGCGACGTTCACGCAGATCATCGATGCCGCGGAAACCCTTGCCGTCGAAAAATTCCTACCACACGCTGCCAAGCTCGATCAGAACGAACCGCATTTCGACGGCGAGCGCGTGACCATCATCCCCGAGGTGAAGGAAGCGCTTACCGCTTATGTCGAAGGCGGTTTCACGGCTGTCAGCTTCGACGTGGAAGATGGCGGCTTGCAGTTGCCCTATCTGATCGCTTCCGCCGCACTCAGCTATTTCAACGCAGCGAACGTGGGCACGACGGGTTACGTGTTCCTGACCGCTGCCGCAGCGAACCTGCTACGTGCGCATGGTTCGGATGCGCAGAAGCAGCGCTATATGCGGCCGATGCTGGAGGGGCGCTATTTCGGCACGATGTGCCTGTCGGAGCCGCAGGCCGGCTCGTCGCTGGGGGACATCCGCACGCGCGCGATCCGTCAGCCTGACGGCAGCTACCACCTCGTAGGCAACAAGATGTGGATTTCCGGCGGTGAGCACGAGCTGTCCGAGAACATCGTTCACCATGTGCTCGCGCGCGTTGAAGGCGCGCCGGCCGGCACCAAAGGCATTTCGCTGTTCATCGTGCCGAAGTACCGCGTCAACGCGGACGGTACGCGCGGCGCGCGCAATGGCGTGCGCCTCGCCGGTCTCAATCACAAGATGGGCTTCCGCGGCACCACCAATTGTGCGCTCAATTTCGGCGAGACCGAGCCCGCCGTCGGCGAACTGGTCGGCCGCGAAAACGAGGGCCTAGCTTGCATGTTCCACATGATGAACGAAGCGCGCATCAGCGTCGGCCTTGGTGCGGCGATGCTCGGTTATGCGGGGTATACCTATTCGCTGCAATACGCGAAGACGCGTACGCAGGGGCGGCAGGTGACGGATCGCAATCCTTCGAGTCCGCAGATTGCGATCATCGAGCATCCGGATGTGGCTCGCCTGCTGTTGTTGCAGAAGGTCTACGTCGAAGGCGGACTTGCGCTGTGTATGTATTGCGCGCGGCTCGTCGATGAACTGGAAGTCAATGAAGATCCGAAGCGGCGCGAGGAACTGAAGTTGTTACTGGACATCCTCACGCCGATCGCCAAAGCATGGCCGTCGGAATACTGCCTCGAAGCGAACAAGCACGCGATCCAGATCCTGGGCGGCTACGGCTATACCCGGGACTATCCGGTGGAGCGGCTGTATCGCGATAACCGCCTGAACCCGATCCACGAAGGGACCAACGGCATCCAGGCGCTCGACCTGCTCGGCCGCAAGGTAACGATGCAGAACGGCGCTGCACTACGCGTCCTGCTTGCGCGCATCGGCGACACCATCGCGGCGGCGGGTGCCGATTCCGAGCTGGCCGAATATGCGAATGCGTTGCGCGGTGCTGTCGACGCGGCAACGAAGACAACGCTCCTGCTCACCAGCGCGATGATGAAGGGACAGATCGCACCGGCGATGGCGAACGCTTCGTATTACCTGGACATGTTCGGCCACATCGTCGTCGCCTGGATCTGGCTGCGCCAAGCGCAGACTGCGCGTGTCGGCCTGGCTGCTGGAGTCGCCGCGGATCGTGATTTCTATCTGGGCAAGCTGCACGCCTGCCGCTTCTTCTTCCGCTACGAATTGCCGAAATCGCTGTGCAATGCCGAGCTTCTGAACCGCCTCGACAGCACGACGCTGACGATGTCAGCAGCGCAGTTCTGAGCGGAAACATTCCTTCCGTGAGCGGGTGATGACGATGCAAATCGGCTCTCACCGGATCGATCCGCCGCTGGCGCTGGCGCCGATGGCGGGTGTAACCGACCGGCCGTTTCGCATACTGTGCCGCAAGCTTGGCGCGGGCCTCGCCGCTTCTGAAATGACCATCGCCGACGCACGGCTGTGGAAAACGGCGAAGTCGCGCACGCGTATGGATCACACCGGAGAAACCGGACCGATCGCGGTGCAGATCGCTGGCGGCGATCCTGACATGTTGGCGCTGGCCGCAAGTCACAATGTCGAACACGGCGCGCAGATCATCGACATCAACATGGGCTGTCCGGCGAAGAAGGTCTGCAACGCCGACGCCGGCTCGGCGCTAATGCGCGACGAGGCGCTGGTCGCGCGCATTTGCACGGCCGTCGTCGCGGCGGTCCCAGTGCCGGTGACATTGAAGATCCGCACCGGCTGGGCGCGCGGGCGACGCAACGGATTGAACGTCGCGCGGATCGCGGAGGACTGTGGCATCCGTGCGCTCGCAGTGCACGGGCGCACGCGCGAGGATCTTTTCGAGGGGAGCGCTGAGTACGACACCATCGGTGCTATCAAGCAGGCAGTCCGCATTCCGGTATGGGCAAACGGCGACATCGATTCGCCGGAGAAAGCACGTAGGGTTCTTGCGCACACCGGCGCTGACGGTCTGATGATCGGGCGCGCCGCTCAAGGTCGACCGTGGATTTTTCGCGAGATCACTCATTATCTCGCGACAGGCCAGCGTTTACCGCCGCTGGCGCGGAGCGAAGTCGGTGGCCTGCTGCTCGAACACCTGGATGCGCTGCATGCGCTCTACGGTGAAAGTGCCGGCGTGCGTGTCGCCCGCAAGCACATCCGCTGGTACTGTCGCAGTCACGCTGGCAGCGAAATATTCTGGACGAAGGTGAGCGGTGTCGACTGCCGGTTTGCGCAACGCGAACTGGTCGCGGAATTTTTTGGTGCTACGGTTTCGCTGCCGGCCGCCGCCTGACAGCGGCAGCCGGCCGTTGGTTGTTGTAAATACCTGCGGAGATAAAAAAGGCCCAGCGCTGAAGCGCCGGGCCTAAACGGCTTGACGCTGCTTACTTCTTCTTGGCTTTCTTCGCCGGAGCTTTTTTGGCGACGGTTTTCTTTACTGCTTTCTTTGCTGCAGGCATGACAACCTCCCATTACAAGAGAAGATATATGGCTGCCGCCGCCGACGCCTTTCGCCGACGATCAAACTGCCACATCTAATAGTGTCAAGCCTGAGAAAAAAACACAAGATATGGTGAGGTGGTTTTTGTCAAGATGAGCGTACCTTTCCAGCAGCAAAATCATGCCGTTCGTCGGGCGGCAAGGGTAGTCGCTCGGCCAGCGCGCGCAGTACTTCGTAGTTGAAAAGCAGTCCGAAATGACTTCCGCGCACCTCGATGTTTTCCGTGCTTGGCGAAGGCTCCTCGACGCTGCAGCGCCACGCGACCATGCCGTCAGTCTTCGAGTGAATCGCTACGCATGGCACCGGCGGCGCGCGCCGCCGCCGCTCAAATCCTTCACGATCGTTGCGCACGGGCTTGCCGCGATTGGCGAGGCGAAACAGCATCTGCATGTTGTTGGCATCGGGAGAGCCGGTGAACGGACTGCCGAGCGTGAACACGCGGCGCACCAGTTCTGGTTGGTGGCGCGCCATTTCGCGCGCGAAGATGCCGCCGAGACTCCATCCCACCAGCGTGATTCGCGCATCGTGCTGCGCGCTGAGTCGCTTGAGCATTTGCGCGAGCGCGACCTTGGTGCGCGGACGCATGCCGAGATTGCGCCCCTGTCCCCAGCCGTACGCGGAATAGCCGAGTCGTGTCAGCACGTGACGCAGTGGTATGGAAGCCAGATCGTCCGCGCCGAATCCCGGGATGATGATGACGGGATGGCCGTCGCCGCGCGGCAGACCGCGCAGCGAGCGCGTGCGCAGAACAAATAGTGGCAGCTCAGCAACCGCGCGTGCTTCGAGCGCGAGCAAACGGGCTGATGGCGCATTGATCTCGGTCGCGAAGCTGGATGGTTCCTGCGCTAGCATTCGACAAGGCTCCCTATGGTCTCGAAAAGCGGGGCTATTATTACCGCAGCAGCATGGAGCGTGTAACAAAAGCTGAGGAGTTACCCGCGTAGCGATACCATCGGAGCTCCCGCCTTTCCTCGCCGGCGTAGATGGCGTCTAATCCGCTTTCCCCATTTCCTTTATTTCTTCGCAATTGTCAGGAGGACGCATGAAGCTCTTCTATTCCCCCTCAGCCTGTTCGCTGTCGCCTCACATTGTTTTCCGTGAAGCGGGTCTTGATATCGCGCTGGAGAAAGTTGATCTCCGTGCGCATCGCACCGCTGGCGGCCAGGATTTCTACGTGATCAATCCCAAGGGCTACGTGCCGGCGTTACAGCTCGACGACGGTTCCCTGCTTACCGAAGGGCCGGCCATCGTCCAGTATCTGGCCGATCTCAAGCCGCAGAGCGGGCTCGCGCCGGCCAATGGCACCCTCGATCGCTATCGCCTGCAGGAGTGGCTCAATTACATCAGCACGGAATTTCACAAGAGTTTTTCGCCGCTGTTCAATCCGACCACACCCGCCGAAGCACGGCAGGCGCAGATGACGGTGATTTCCAATCGCCTCGATTTTCTCGCACGCGCACTGGAAGGCAAGTCATACCTGATGGGCAACACATTCACCGTGGCGGATGCGTATCTGTTTACGGTTCTAAGCTGGACGCCGTTCGTGAAGATTGATCTGGCGTCGTGGCCCGCGCTGAAGGAATACCATTCGCGAATCGCCCTGCGTCCGGCGGTGCAGAAAGCGCTGGAGGCGGAAGGTGTGAAGAAGTAGGTTTGACGACACGCCCTAGGTTCCGACGAAAAACGGCGATGCGCAGGCGTCACCGTTTTTCAGCCGGGAGGACTTGAATTTTCTCCTGCGCGGATCGCTTGCCGCGCCAGCAAGCTCACCGGGTGCATCACCTTGACCGCGCTGCGGCGCCTGCGCAGACCGGCCGCTAGATGCAGGCGGCAGCCAATGTTCGCGCTGACGACGATGTCCGGTTGTCGGCGCTCGATCTCATCGAGCAGCGAGTCGAGCAGACGATCCGACATTTCCGGCTGCGTGATGAGGTAGCTGCCGGCTGCGCCACAGCAGGCACGCGGCGGTGCCAACGGCACGATTTCCAGTTGCGGGATCCGCTGCAATGCCGAGAGTAGCGCCTGGGCGCCGCCGGGCGCGTGTGCCTGCGTGCACGGCGTCTGCACAGCGACGCGTGTCTTTAGCGGCCGGAAGCGCAATGCGTGCATCGGCGCCAGCGGCGTAAACGCGTCAACCACACGCGCGGCGAAGTCTGCATGTGTGCGACCACAGGCATCGCGCAGACCTTCGGCACAACCGCTGGCGAGCGTTACGATCGGAGCGCTGCTGGAGAACGCCCGCAGGTTTTCTTCCAGCAGATCATGTGCGGTGTCCGGCAGGCCGGTGTGCAGATGCAAAGCGCCGCAGCACGCTTGTCGTGCCGGAATACGCACGTGGTAGCCAGCCGCTTCCAGCAGTTGCGCCGCGTCCTCGATCGCTTCACGATCGGCGAGCGCGCCGGTGCAACCGGTGAATAGTTCAACCGCCGGAGTGCGCGCGGCGCCGATATGGCGCGCGAACGGACGCGGAAATGCGATGCGTGGCAGCAGCGATTCGAGACGACCAAGCCGGCTCGCGCGGAATCGTGCGCTGCGATGGGGGAGCGCGTTCAATCCAGTTCGCTGATAGCACCACAGCAGCACGCCGGCCAGCGTGCGCAGCAACGGCGAAGCGAGTACTCCAGCGATCGCCCGCTGCGCGCGCGCGCGCGCAGGGTGCGCGTTCATCAGCCATTCGCGCCCCGCGTCGATGAGCCTTCCATAAGGCACCTTTGCTGGGCATACCACTTCGCAGCGCCGGCAGTTGAGACAGCCGTCCAGATGTTGTTCCGCCGCCGCGGTGGCCGGAATGACGCCGGTAGCAAGTCCCTGCATGAGTGCGATGCGTCCGCGCGGCGAGTCTGCTTCGTTGCCGGTCTCCGCATAGGTTGGACAGTGTGGCAGGCAGAGTCCGCATTTGACGCAGAGATCCGCATCGGCGAGTGGAAAGGGTTCGGGTTTCGTCACGCTGCGATCCTACCGCGCTCCGGTCGTCGCGCCTATGCGATACTGCTCTTTGTCATTTCGTGCCGCTTCCGCTGATCGTCCGCACCGTGAATAGATTTCTGTTTTCTCTCTGTATGGCCGCCACCTGCGGCGCCGCGTGCGCGGAGGACGCGCCTCTAATCGACACCGCTACCCAGCCCTGGTCTGGCGCTGTATCCGGCGGTTATATCCGCACCAGCGGTAATTCCAGTACCTCGGCGACGAACCTCAAATTCGAACTCGACTACACGGATCTGCCGTGGCGCAACGAGCTGACCGGCGCGGCGGCCAACGGCCACACCGGCGGCAATACGTCGGCCGAGCAGTACGCGATCGGTGACAAGCTCAAGTTCAATTTCGACGAAGTCGACTACGCGTTTGGCGATATCACTTTCGACAGTGATCGTTTCAGCGGTATCGCGGAGAATTTTGCCGAGTCCGCCGGTTACGGTCGCAGACTGCTGATGACCGAGCATCAGACTCTGGACGCTGAACTCGGCGCCGGTTTCAGCGAGCAGCAGCGTGTCGGCGAGAACGGTTATGAGATCCAGCCGATCGTCACCATCGGTGGCAAGTACGAATATGCTTTCTCCAACACGTCGCAGTTTATTCAGACGCTGCGTACCGAAATCGGTTCCAAGAACACTTTCGTCAATCCGGTGTCGCAGCTGAAACTGAATATCATCGGCGCCTTGTTCGCGGCCCTTAATTATGAGGTGCGCTACAACACCACCGTGCCCGCGGAATCGCGGCATACGGATATCATTACATCCGTCAATTTCGGCTACGGATTCGGAGGCAAGAAGCCTTGAGTTTCTACCGGCACCATATCTTCTTCTGCTGCAATCAGCGCCCACCTGGCGACCGCACCTGCTGCAACGATAAGGGTGCCACCGAGTTGCGCGATTACTGTAAGCAGCGCGTCAAGAAACTTGGTCTCGCCGCGCCGGGCAAAGTGCGCGTCAATCAGGCCAGCTGTATGGAACGCTGCGAGCTGGGGCCGGTCGCCGTCGTGTATCCGGAAGGCGTTTGGTACCGCTATGCGGACCGTCGCGATATCGACGAAATCGTGGATGAGCATCTCTTGAACGGACGTCCTGTCGAGCGGTTGCGCATCTGAGAAAAGCGCTCTGATTTCTGGCCGGTCTTCTCAATCAAGCTGTGCGGATTCCAGCAGCGATGCTGTTGATGGCGCGCGCATCGCTTCGTCGAGCAAATCGTAATAAGCCTGCACGTTGGCGACGAAGTTGATCGCTTCGCCGCCGCGCGCGAAGCCGTGCACCGTTTTCATATACCAGCCTGGCCGTGTCAGCAGACGCAAGGAGTTATGCACGTCCGGCCAGAGATCTGGATCGCCGCCGCGCCGCGCCGTGAGCGAGCGGGCGTCGTTGAGGTGCCCGAGTCCAAGATTGTAGGCGGCGAGGGCCATCCAGCTCCGGTCAGGCTCCCCGATCGATTCCGGCAACGCACTCTTGAGTGCGCTGAAGTACCGCGCTGCGCCGATGATGCTTTGCTCGGGGTCGCCACGGTCGGCGATGTCGAATTCCGCCGCAGTGGCTACTGTCAGCATCATCAGTCCGCGCACGCCAGTGGGGCTTTCGGCGGCCGCACTCCACCGCGATTCCTGGTAACCGATCGCTGCCAGCATTCGCCAGTCGAGATCGTTTTCGAGAGCCGCCGCCTGGAACTTTGCCCGATAGCGCGGCAGACGCTCCTGGACATCGTCGAGGAATTGCGCGATATCGGCGAAGTCGAGCCGGCTCACGTGCCCGAAATAGTGTTTTTTCAGGCGCTCGATTTCAAAGCGTCCGATGCCGTCCATATAGGTTCGTAGCGCACTGTCGAGATCAGTCCCATTCCGTGGCGGCAATACCCACGCCAGCGCCTGTGGTTCCGAAACCGTGAACCCGATCCGAACTTGTGGACGTTCGTGCGAAATCACTGCGACGAGATCGGATGGCGCGATCGTGAAATCCAGATCGCCATCTGCGACCTGCCCGAGCAGGTCATACGGCTCGTCAGCCGCTTCCGTCCAGCGCAGTAAGGGATAACGTGTGCCAACGGTGCGCAGCACGTTTGCGGCGCGGCTACCGACAGTGACTGCGAGGCTGCCTTTCAGATTGCCGAAACCGACCGGTGGCGGCGTTTCCATGCTGTAGACCAGCTGTTCTTCACTGAGCCGCAGTGCCGGACCGAAGCGCACCCAGCGCCGCAGGGCAGGCGCCACGGCAATGCCACCCGCACCGATATCAGCCCGGCCCGTGCGTACCGCGTCGACGACCTGTGAGCTACTTTCGAAGAGAGCGATGTTCACCGGCATGCCGAGGTGCTGGGCAAAGCTCCGGAGCAAATCGCAATCGAAGCCTTCGATACCGCCCGCGTCGCGATAGCAGCCAGACGGATTTTCGACCGCTGCGACCCGCAGCACGCCGCGGGCGTGCGCACGCGCCAGGGTGCCCGGGGAGGGGGCGAGGGCCGTGGTCACGATCGCCGCCACTGCCGCGATCATCGCACCGGAGAAAGCGAAGCGCAGCAGTCGCTGCACCTGGCCTTCTTTATCAAGACCGAATCTGCTCATTACTCTTAAAGTTGTTCGCTCTATTTGTTGTTCGATTCCCCACCGGCACGCTACCACGACGAATGGAACAAGAGGACAGGGCAGCCGACGTGCGGATGTGCCCACCCCCATTGCCTGCTAAAATGGTGCGCTGCCGTACGGAGAGGTACCGAAGCGGTCATAACGGCGCCGACTCGAAATCGGATGGGGAACGAAAGTTCCCACGTGGGTTCGAATCCCACCCTCTCCGCCATTATTAAATTCAAGCCCATGATAAGCATGGGTTTTTAATGGAATTGCTGCTGTTTCCGCGACACACCTTCAATATCATTTGAAGGGTTAATAAGCATCTCCAGCGAACCGTGATATTCAGCTTTGACCGGTGAGCGCCGCTGTGGTTCTTGTCTTGCCTATTCCGCAGTTCTTCAGCAATAAGCGGCGCTTAAAGCCGATGAATGGATGTACGCAAACAAACCATAACGCGGCGCTACGGTCTTGCCAGAATCGCCTGTATCGACACGATGTTTGCGCAGCAACGGGGGCGGTAGGGCGCAGTGATCAAGGTGTCTGCCCCCGCTCAATCCGTCGGCGTTATTTTTTTGAGCCGCCACTTCCGGAATCGTCCGGCACGTCGTAGTTGTAATCTTCCGCGGGCGGATTGCCATCATAAATCGACGACTGGCGCTGTTGCAGGTATGCGGTGCGGATGAACAGGTAACGATCGAGCTGCTGTTCGAGGATGTTGTCGGCATCGAGCAGGTTGGCGCGCAGGTTGACGGCGCTGACGGCGCTGATCGACCAGGTCAGCCAGTCATGATCGCCGTCGAGCCAGAAGGTCGGGTTGGTGGGCCGGTCGACCAGCAAGCCGATGGCATCGCGCGTGGTCGAAGGACCGAATAGCGGCAGCATCAGGTACCAGCCTTCGCCGATGCCCCAGCGGCCCAGCGTCTGGCCGAAATCCTCGTTATGTTTCGGTAGTCCGGTATCGGTAGCGACGTCGAGAATGCCACCAATACCGGCGGTGCTATTCAGCAGCAGCCTGCAAAGATCGGCCGCGCTTTGCGTGAACTTGGCTTGGAACAGGTCGTTGACGATTGTTTTTGGGTAGGTCAGGTTACTGAGGAAATTGTTGACACCAGTGCGGATCGGTTGCGGGGCGATGGCGACGTACTCTTTCGCCACCGGGTGCAGTATGTAGCGATCCGCCGTGTCGTTGAATTTGTAGACGACACGGTTGACCGGCTCCAACGGATCGCGTGGTTCTTCGGCCGGTGCGTGCGCGCAGCCGGAGACGAAGGCGACAGTGCACGCTGCGATTAGCGCTCTTATAGGATTTTGCATCGCAATCCCCTGTTGCGAAGACTCGATCACGGCTCGTCGAAACTCAGCAGGTCGTGAACGCCAAAGAAACGGGCCAGCGCATGCGGCTGCTCGCTGACACCCACCAATCTCAGCTGGACGCCCTTGGCACGAGCCCGCCGCGTCATTTCCAGCAGATACGAAAGCCCCGCACTGTCGATCCGTTCGACTTGCGCGAGATCGAGACGGCCGTCGGCGGGTAACCCGGCGCCAGCAGCCAGCAGCCGCTGCACTTCCGCGAAGCCGAGCGCGGGTCCCATCTTCATCCGGCGCTTCCGGTTTTTTTCTGGCCTGGCTCGTTGACCACGGGTTTGATGACTTCGCCCTTATCCATGCGCGCGATCACGTCATCGAGATTAGTGCGTTTGATCTCGGCATCGACCTGCGTGCGGAAGTTCAGCACTAGTGAAATATTCTCGACGATCACGTCGAATACTTTCCACTCGTCGCCGGTCAGCCGCATCTTGAACGTCACTGTCACCGGCTGCTGGGCATTTTGGCGATGGATCAGGGTATCGAGCGTCGCGGTGTCGCCCTTGTCGTCGAAGCGCGGCGGCCTGATTTCGATGCGCACCGAATCATAGTATTCGAGCAGCGAGTCGGCGTAGCCGTGCACGAGCATCTTCTTGAACGCACCCTGGAAGCGTGCGCGCTGTTCGTCGTTCGCGGTTCGCCAGTTGCGCCCGAGCACCAGTTGCGTGATGTACGGAGCGTCGAAATGTGGCACCAGCGTGTCGTCGACGGTCTTATAGAACACATCTTTGTTCGCGCGATAGGTCTGTACGTTCTGCCTGATGAGTTCGCGCAGATGGTCTGTTGCGGTCTGAATCATCTGGTCCGGTGGCTGCGGTGTGGCCGCCGCGGCGCCCGTCATCGTCAGGCCGATGAACAGACTCAGAATTCGCTTGAACATGGTGGTCTCCTTATTTGGCGGCCGGCGGCGCGGGCGAACTCTTCGGCGCAGCCGCTGAAGTCAGGAACTGGCCGATCAGATTTTCGAGTACGAACGCGGACTGGGTCAGCTTGAGTTGGTCACCGTCTTTTAGGACCTGGTCATCGCCGCCCGGTTCCAGCGCGATGTATTGCTCACCGAGCAAGCCCGCGGTCTGAATCTTGGCAACGGTGTCGACCGGAATATCGTTGTATTCGGCGGCGAGCTCGATGGTGACGACCGCCTCGAAGGTTTTTGGATTGATCGCAATCTTGCGCACGCGGCCGATTCTGACACCAGCGAGCTTGACGGACGAGCCGGCGGCAAGACTGCCGACGTTGTCGAAGGTCGCACTGACGCGATAGCTGCCGTGGTCGCCGACGGTGTCGAGGCTGGCGACGCGGAAGGTCATGATGAAGATCGCGGCGATGCCGAGGCATACGAAGAAGCCGACCAGAATTTCCAGGGATCGCGATTGCATGGGTCTGAATCCGGAGTAGGAGCTAGAGCGTGTTATGCACTTATTGAATCACTGCGACGGCCCCTGCGCGGGCGCAGCGCAAGGAAGGGGCGACGCAGCGTACCTGACGTACGTAAGGAGCCCGTGACGCAGCGATGCGCCCGCGCAGGGGCCGTCCCTTTGGGTTGCGCCCAAAACGGCGCCGGCCGGCGTTGCGGACCTTGGCCATGGGACCTCCATGCCCAGTGGTCCGCGCCTTGGCCGACGCCGTTTTGGGCAGCAACGCAACGATTCAATAAGTGCATAACACGCTCTAGTGGCGGTACATGAACGCAGTAAGGATGAAATCGAGCGCGAGCACTGCGAGCGAGGAGACGACTACTGTCGAGGTCGTCGCGCGCGAGACGCCTTCCGAGGTCGGCGGCGCATGAAAACCCTGATAGACGGCGATCCAACTGACAGTAGCTCCGAACACGAGGCTCTTGATGAGACTGTCGCGGATATCGCCCCATTCGACTTGCTGGTGGATTTGCGACCAGTAAGCGCCGTCGTCCACGCCGAGGACATTCACGCCCATGAAGTAGCCGCCGGCCACGCCGATCGACATTACCGAAAAGATTGCGGCCAGTAGGGGCATCGAGATCAGGCCGGCGAGGAAGCGCGGAGCGATCACGCGCTGCACCGGGTCCACCGCCATCATTTCCATACCGGACAGCTGGTTGGTCGCAT